>JAFLST010000001.1:0-5158 GCA_022510815.1 Christensenellaceae bacterium
TCCTCATCCCAGATGGAGGACTGCACCTCGCCGATGTGCGCCTTGCCCAGAAGCAGCATGCACAGGCGGGACTGACCGATACCGCCGCCCATGGTCAGCGGAAGCTCGCCAGCGAGCAGCATCCTGTGGAAGGGGAGCTTGCGGCGCTCGTCGCAGCCTGCGAGGGTGAGCTGACGGTCCAGCGATTCGGGGCTGACGCGGATGCCCATTGAGGACACTTCCATGGCACAGTCCAGCGCCTTGTGATAGAAGAAGATATCGCCGTTCATGTCCCAGTCGTCATAGTCCGGGGCACGGCCGTCATGGGGCTTGCCGGAGTTCAGTTTGCCGCCGATGCCCTGCACGAACACCGTGCCATGCTCGCGCACAAAGGCGTTCTCACGCTCCTTGGGCGTGCTGTCCGGGTAGATGTCCTCCAGCTCCTGCGCAGTGATGAAGGTCACCTCTCGGGAGAGCAGCGGCATGTCGCACAACTGCGGGTACTTGCCGCGCACGATGAGCTGGGTGTCGCACACGCAGGAAACGATGTCCCGCACGGTCTGATGGAGCGTGAAGAGTGTCCGGGCCTCAGGCGTGATGACCTTTTCCCAGTCCCACTGGTCGACATAGACAGAATGCAGATTGTCCAGCTCCTCATCACGGCGGATGGCGTTCATGTCAGTGTAGATGCCCTTGCCGGGATGGATATCATAGCGGTAGAGCGCCATGCGCTTCCACTTGGCCAGAGAATGCACGACCTGCGCCTGACCACCTGCGCAGGGGATGTCAAAGCTGACAGGCCGCTCAACGCCGTTCAGGTCATCGTTTAGGCCGGAGGACGGCTCCACAAAGAGAGGCGCCGACACGCGCTTGAGATTCAGCGTTCTGCCCAGTGAATCCTGAAAAGCACGCTTGATGAGGCTGATGGCGCTCTGTGTCTGATAGAGCGTCAGGTGCGGCGCATAGCCCTCTGGAATGTAAGATTTCGCCATGGGAATCCCTTCCTTCTCGTCTGTTCTGACGTATCATAGCATATCCTGCGGCGCAGCGCAAGACCGGGCAGCACGCTGCCCGGTCTTTCCTATGCATTTTCTTCCTCGAGCATGAATCGCTGAAAGGTTTTGCCGTCGCGCTCCACCGTCTCCAGCCACATGGACGCGGGGCGAACCCACAGCCCGAAATCGCCGTAGAGCGCCCTGTACACGACCATCCATTCCTCCGTTTCAGAGTGCCGTGCCAGATCGAGCACCTCATAGCGATTGCCCTTGAAGTGCCGGTAAATCCCGAGCTTGATGTCTGGCTTGGTCATTTCAGCACCTTCCTGAGGAACTCCTGCGTGCGCTGCTGCTGCGGATTGTCGAAGACATCAGCAGGCGTTCCTTCCTCGACGATGTAGCCGCCGTCCATAAAGATCACATGATCGGCCACCGAGCGCGCGAAGCCCATCTCGTGGGTCACAACGACCATGGTCATGCCTTCGTTGGCAAGCTGCGTCATGACGTCCAGCACCTCCCCGACCATTTCAGGGTCAAGGGCGCTGGTGGGCTCGTCAAAGAGCAGGACGTCCGGATTCATGGCCAATGCGCGAACGATGGCAATGCGCTGCTGCTGTCCGCCAGAGAGCTGCCGCGGATAGTTCTTCGCCTTGTCGGGCAGTCCCACGCGCTCCAGCAGGGACATGGCCTTTTCTTCGGCTTCGTGCTTTGACATCAGGCCGAGCTTGACCGGCGCAAGGGTGATGTTCTTCAGCACGCTTAAGTGAGGGAAGAGGTTGAATTGCTGGAACACCATGCCCATCCGCTGGCGGATCTTGTTTATGTCGCACCGGGGGTCGGTGATATCGGTGCCCTCAAAGATGATCTGGCCGCCAGTGGGCTCTTCCAGCAGGTTCAGGCAGCGCAGGAAGGTGGTCTTGCCGGAACCGGAGGGGCCGATCAGCACCAGCTTCTCGCCCTGCGTGATCTCCTGATCCACGCCTCTGAGGACATGCAGATCGCCGAAGCTCTTTTGCAGATTCTTAACGGATATCACTCTGACGCAGCCTCCTTTCCAGCTTGCCGGTGAGCCAAGTCAGCGCCATGACCAGCACCAGATAGATCAGTGCCACGGCGATCAGCGGCATCATCGGAGAGAAGGTCACGCCGCGGATGCGGTTGCCGGCAAAGGTCAAATCCATGACTGCCACATAACCGGCGACGGAGGTCTCCTTGAGCAGTGTAATGAACTCGTTGGCCAGCGTCGGCAGGACGTTGCGGAGCATCTGCGGCGCGATGATGTACCACATGGTCTGCACATAGTTGAGGCCAAGGCTGCGTCCGGCTTCCGTTTGGCCCTTCTCAATGGACATGATGCCGCCGCGGAAGATTTCCGACACATACGCGCCGGAGTTGAGGCCAAAGGAGAAGGACGCGACCATCAGGCCATTGCGGGAGGACGCGAAGACGATGTAATACAGAATCAGGAGCTGCACGACCATTGGCGTGCCGCGGATGACGGTGGTATAGATGATGCAGATGCGGTTCACAATGGCCAGAATAGCCCGACCAAATCCGCTGCGGATGCGTTTTCCATGGGTCTCATAGGTGCTGCGGATAATGGCGACCAGAATGCCGATGACAATGCCGATGCCAAGGGCGATCGCCGTCATGGTGAAGGTATTGCCCAAGCCGTTGAGCAGCATCTTCCAGCGGTTTCCAGCAACGAAGTTGAGGATAAACTCCGCTTTCATCTCGTTGAACCATGACAGAATGTTTTCCGGAAAGCTCAATCGAAAGAACCTCCTCTCAGGATGCTTCGTGACAAAAGAGAAGGGAACGACCAGCGGCCGCTCCCTTATGGCGGATGGGGAAATTACTCCGCCGCATCCTCAACGTCGGAAGGGATGTACTTCTCGATGATGGCCGGGATGGTGCCGTCCTCGGTCAGGGCCTTGAGCGCCGCGTTGAACTGTTCCAGCAGCTCTTCGTTGCCCTTCTTGAAGCAGGCGGCATAATCCTCGATGACATACTCGGTCTCAAGAATCTTGAGGCCGGGGTTAGCGGCGACATAGGCCTTGGCGGGCTCGTTGTCGATGACCACGCAGTCAATCTTGCCGGTGGACAGGGCCAGCACAGCCTCGTTGCCGTTGGGATAGCGCTGAACGTTGTCGGCGGGAAGGCCAGCGGCGTCGAAGTCATCCGTGATATAGATGTCGCCCGTGGTGGATTCCTGCACGCCCACGATGATGCCGTCAGCGAAGATGTCGTCAACGGTGGTGATGGTGGAGTCTTCCTTCACGATGACAACCTGCACGCCGGTAGCGTAGCTGTCAGAGAAGTCGACCTGCTCCAGACGCTCCTCGGTCACGGTCATGCCAGCCAGACCAAAATCGGCCTTTCCGGAGTCAACAGCGTTGATAATCGCGCCGAAATCCATATCGTCGATCTGGAAGCCATAGCCCAGATAGGCAGCGATGGCACCGGCAATTTCGGCGTCGATGCCGACGATCTCGCCGTTATCGTTATAGAACTCATAGGGCGGGAAAGAGGCGTTGGTCGCCATAACCAAGGTACGAGTCTCCTCAGCCATCGCGGCAAAAGCCGTCGTCAGCATCAGAACAGCCAGAAACAGCGCAACAATCTTCTTCATGAATCAGGTCCTCCTTGAAGTGGATTAAAAGAACAATTTGGATTATACGCGCATGATTCGGCCTTGTCAATGGATTTTTGCATAAAAATTCACAACAAATTCATTCGCTGCGATTTGTTTTCCTTTGACAATTGTCAGAAAATGCGATAGTATCATGGAGAAGAAACATGCATAAAGGCGGTGAATGACCCTGTACGCATTCATTGTCAATCCCGCGGCTGGCAGCGGCAGAGCACGGAAGGCGCTTCCGGCGATTGAAGCGGAGATGCACAGGCGCGGCGTCGGCTGCCGCGTACTGCTGACGGAATATCCGGGACACGCGACGGAACTCGCAAAGGCGGCGGCCATGGAGGCGGGCTGTGAGGGCGTGATTGCCGTCGGCGGCGACGGGACGGCCTACGAGGTTGCCTGCGGTCTGCTTGATTCTGCGGTGCCCATGGGTATCATTCCAGTGGGAACGGGGAATGATTTCATCAAGACCATCGGAACGCCCCGAAGCATGCAGCAGGCCTTGGAATTCATCCTTACGCATCCGGCACGCCCGGTGGATGTGGGACAGCTCAACGACCGGCTGTTCCTCAATGTCAGCGGCACCGGCTTCGATGTGGCGGTGCTGGAGTGCATGGAAGACGCCAAGAAGGTTGTCCGCGGCATCTGGCCATATCTGATCGGCGTTATTCGGGCGATTTTCCGCTATCGTCCCGTGCATGTCTCATGGACGGTTGACGGCGAGGCAGGGGAGCAGGATGTGCTGCTCTGCGCGGTGGCAAACGGGCGCTACATTGGCGGCGGCATTCCCATCTGTCTGGAAGCTGCGCCTGATGACGGACTGCTCGATCTCGTGCTGGTTGAAAATAAGCCGCGGTGGATGATTCCCTTCTATCTGCCGGGGCTGCTGATGGGGCGGGTGCTGCGCTTTCCATTCACGAAGCATCAGCGCTGCCGCGAGGTGACAATGTCGTCGCCCGGCATGCACCTGAATGTGGACGGCGAGGTACAGCAGGTCGATCAGGTCCGGTTCTCGGTGCTGCCGGGTCGGCTGATGATGTTCTGGTGAAGCCGGAAAATTCCGTTCTGTCTCGCCCCTTGGAAGGAAATCATTCCTCTGTGGCGAACATAAGATCATATGCAACACGCAATTTCGAAAAGGAGTGACTGATATGGCAGATTTTCGTCGTTCCATGCTTGGTTTGTTTCAGCAGGGTATGGATGCCGTCAACAGTGCCGTTAATCATGTAACCAACGCAACGCGCAGCAAGATGGATGAGCTCACGCTGCAGAATAAGCGCAAGGAGCTGCTGGATGCGCTGGCCGGAGCCGTCTATGAGCTGTGGCAGAAGGGCGAGACGCTGCCTGCGGCGCTGACGGATACGCTGGATCAGCTCAAAGATGTGAATGAGCAGCTCGACGCCATCGCCCGTCAGGCGGAAAAGGCAAGGGCTGCCAAGGAGGAGCAGGGAGAATCTGTCCCTCAGGAAGCAGACTCCGCGCAGTCGGCTGAATCAGCTGACAAGGATGAAGAAAAGGTTCCGACCATTGATGTGAAGGAAGC
>JAFLST010000001.1:5258-175034 GCA_022510815.1 Christensenellaceae bacterium
TCGTTGCACAGCGAGGCCTGCGGGAACAGCGGCAGACTGAAGAACTCGTCGCAAACGGATTCCGCGAACTCCTCGGCCGGGGGAATCGGGCAGAAGCCGTAGCTGGGGATCATGATCTCGACGTCGGCGAGCACCTTGAGGATAATCGTCACGCAGATGGTCATGCGGAACTGGTTGTTGTCGATATAGGTGCCGGAGACGCAGATCGCGCTGACCATGCTCTCGAGGGTGTAGGGTACGATGGACTCGTCGGGGATGCTCAGGAGCACATCCTGATCCACGCTGACGACGCCCTTGCCGATGTACTCAACGCAGCGGCTGTCGACGAACAGAATGTCGATCGGCACATCCACGGTCGCGCGAACACGGGCGAAGCAGGGCCGGTCGCACAGGCGCTCCACCGACAGGTTGCGGATGGTGCCTTCCGTTGTGGAGCTGCGGCAGCTCTCAAAGGTGATGGGAGCCACGGGCTGGGTTGTTTCCTGCTCGAGATCGGGCTGGGTCGCGGTGTTGCAGCCGCAGCCGCAGCCAGAGCTGGAGGTAACCTGCGCGTAGCTGGTGATGGTCACGACCGCGTTGTCAAGCTGCTGCTGCTTGAGGGCGCTGTCGTAGACGCGCTTGACCTGCACGCAGATCTTCTCCTGCAGGCCGTCGAGGGCGCTGCCAGAAATGGTACCGGGGCAGCAGGAAGGATTCGCGTTCTTGTAGGAGTAGAACGACATGGAATCACGCCTCCTTGTTTTGAGGCCCCATCGGGGGAGCCTTCACAAGCAGACTATGACCTTACCCGGGATGGGTGCGGAGATTTTCATGAATTTTCTTCGGCATGAAGGCATGGTTGCTTTTCCGGCAGCGAAATGCTGAAGGTAGTGCCGACGCCAACCTTGCTGCGCACTCGCAGCTTGCCGCCGTGAGCGATGACTATGATTCTCGCAATGGAAAGCCCCAGACCATGACCGCTGCTCTCGGCTTTCCGGGCGGAATCGCTGCGATAGAATCGCTCGAAGATTTTCGGCAGCTCCTCCTTGGGGATACCTGCGCCGTTGTCGGACATCAGCAGCGTGCAGCCGTTGACCTCTTTGCGCACGCCCATGGTGATCGTGCCGCCCTTGGGTGTGTATTTGACGGCGTTGTCCAGCAGGATGCGCATGACCTGCTTCATCATGCCGCGATCCGCTTCGATGAGGCAGTGATCGGCAGGCGTGAACAGGAAGGTGTTCTCCGGCGTAACCATGGCGGCCTCGCGATGCAGCTCCGATACCACGTCAACAGGGTCGAAGCTCTCCATCTCCATGAGCAGGGTCTTCTTGTCGTGGCGGGCGAGGAACAGCAGGCTTTCTACAAGCTCCTTCATGCCGGAGGCCTCCTGATCAATCGCCGTGATGGCTTCCTCCAGCACCGTTTTGTCGTCCTTGCCCCAGCGCTTGAGCATGCGGATGTATCCCTGAATCACAGCGATAGGCGTGCGCAGCTCATGGGACGCGTCGGATACGAACTGCTTCTGGCTATTGTAAGAGCGTTCAATGCGGTCGAGCATGGTGTTGATGACCGTTGCCAGATCCTTGAGCTCGTTTTTCATGCCTGCAATGTTGATGCGGTTGGAGAGATTGCTGGCGGAGAGCGTCGCGGCCATATCGGTGATGTCGCGGATGGGAGCGAGCACTCGCTTATCCAGCTTCTGACGCCGGCGGATAAAAGAGATCATCCGCATCAGGTCGCACAGGAGCAGCGCAGTCATCAGCCAGCCCCATGTCTTCCAGCATTCGTTCAGAGAGACGGTCATGAGCACGGTTTTCCCGGTGGCGACATGCCGCGAGACCAGGCAGAGACGGTTGGGCAGCAGGGTCAGCGACTCACCGAGAACGTAAGAAAGCTGTTCATTCCATTTCAAGGGGAATTCGCGCTCAAGCAGCTCAGCCTGCAGGGAAGCATCCTGCAAAATGAGCTGGCTGTAGGATGCACCGTCATCCGGCATCACCTGCACAACGCGATTCAGGCTCGTTTCCATGCCGACCGCCTGCGTGCCCGCATAGATCAGCGTCACCAGCAGCATTACGGGCAGGGTAGTGCGCATGAGCTGCCAGCAGTAGTGGATGGCAATACGGAAGGTCAGGGACAGCCGGAAATTGCTCAGCAGTCCTGACAGCTTGCCATGCAGTCCGCGGGACGCCCGGTTGAAGCCGTGCATCTCGCCCGATTGGCGTTTCTCTTTTTTACTCATAGTTGAACATGTAGCCCACGGCACGGATCGTGTAGAGCGTCTTGATGCCGAAGGGCTCGTCGATCTTGTGACGGAGGTAGCGGATGTACACGTCGACCACGTTGGTGTCGCCCGTATAATCATAGCCCCACACGTCGGTGAGCAGCGAGTCACGGGTCATGGCCTGCCCCTTATGCTGCATCAGGTAGCGCAGGAGGTCAAACTCCTTCTTGGTCAGGAGCACGGGCGTGCCTTTGCAGGTGACGGTATAGCTGCCCGCGTCAAGGGTCAGGTCGCCGCAGGTGATAACGGGCGTAAAGGACGGATAATAGCTCTCCGACACGCGGCGCTTCTTCAGCCCCACGCGGATGCGGGCCAGCAGCTCCTCAATAGCGAAAGGTTTGGTCATGTAATCATCCGCGCCCATGTCCAGCCCCATCACCTTGTCGGACACGTCGTCCTTGGCGGTGAGCATGATGATAGGCAGGTCGCTTTCGTGGCGCAGGCGGCGGCAGACCTCGATGCCGCTGAGCTCGGGGAGCATCAGGTCGAGAATCATCAGGTCGGGCTTCCATGACAGCGCTTTCTCCAGCCCTGTGCGTCCGTCCTCCGCTGTGGCGACCTCATATCCCTCATGCTCCAGTTCCAGCTCCAGAAAGCGGGCGATCTTCTTTTCGTCCTCTACGATTAAAATGCGGCTCATGGCGCAATTCCTCCTTGGCAGTCAGTGCTGCTATGATACCACAAAAACAAGAAAAGTGGAATGGGCGATTACGTCCATTCCGAAAAGGGAAGGTAGGATGAGCGTTCATTCGATGGTCGCGGAATGATAACCGTCCTGATCGCTGTCAAGCTGCACGCTGCCGTCCTGACTTTCCACCTGCACAGGCACCTGAATGGTCGGCACGGGATTGTCAGGCCGATATGCATGATGCTGCGTCGTGGCGGCAGGGTTAGAGGTGTAGTAGCTGCGCTCGGGCGCGGCGGATGCGGGCTCGGCCGTCTGTTCAGCGGCAGGTTCCTGCTGGGGTTTGGGAGAGCTGCCGTTGAAGGCCTCCTCGAACCCGCGGGTGAAATCGCTGACAGTGCCCTTGACATTGTCGCCGGCGTTGCGCACCATGCGCTCCAGATTGTCTGACGCGAAATCCGCGTCGTGCTTGTCAAAGGACACATGGTAGCCGAGGATCAGCATCAGGATCGCGCCGATGATGACCAGATGTGGGCTGATGATGAGCGCAAGCAGGCTGAAAAGCAACGACAGATTCAGGATGGTAACGGAGCCCTTTTTCACCTTCAGGCGGAACTGGTACAATCTTGTCATGAGATTCATGAATCCTTTCTTGCTGTTGTCGACCGCTTCGGATTCGACCTTCCGGGACGTCTCGGGCTTGATGCGGCCGTTGCGCTCCAGATCAACCAGCGCGCGGGCGACATTGCCGTTGTGGTAATCCAGCAGCGCGACGGCCTCCTGATAGCTGATACCGCTCTTGCGGCGGATGAGTTCGATATCCTCGATGGTGTAGCTGGCCATGGATGGTTCTCCTTTCTGTGCCTGTCAAGCTTGACAAGGCTATCATACCACATCGAAGGCGTCTTTGCTTGAGAAAAGCGTCAGGAAATCATGAGAAATTCATGAGAAAATCATGCGGAAACGGACAGTTTTTCTCATTGACATTCGCGGGAAAAGTGCTACAATGATCGGGATTCAAGACAAAGGAGGACGACGCGCCATGCAGATGTTCGTGCTGGTGCTCAACCGGGAAGAGTATCTGGAACCCATTCTTGAGAAGATGCTGGAGCAGCATATCGGCGGCGCGACCATTCTCGACTCCACGGGAATGATGCGTGTGCTCGACGGCGATCACAACATCGACATGCCCATGCTGGGCCTTTTGCGGCACTATTTCAGCCCTGAGCGCCGCAGGTCGAAGACGATGTTCACGCTGCTGGATTCCCACGAGATCCCGAAGATGATGGATATCGTCAACGAGGTGACCGGCGGGCTGGATAAACCGGATACGGGCATCGCCTTCGCCTTGCCGACGACGTTTGTGGAGGGCGTGAAGAAATCGCTATGAATACGCTGCTTGCCTTGGCCATCGCCATTGGCGTTGGTCTTTTGTTCACGCGCTTTATCAATCTCATCAAGCTGCCGCATGTGACGGCCTATCTGATTGCGGGACTGGTCATCGGCCCTTATGGACTGAACGTGCTGACAACCGACCTGAATGCCAGTCTGGCGATTCTCTCGGACGTGGCGCTGGGATTCATCGCTTATTCCATCGGCGCGGAGTTTAAGCTGTCCTACCTGAAGGAAATCGGCATGAAGCCCATTGTCATCACGGCCTTTGAGGGCTGCACGGCGTCGCTGTGCGTGTTTGTGACGCTGTGCCTGCTGGGTCAGCCGATGCCTCTGTGTCTGGCGCTGGGCGCGATTGCCGCTGCGACGGCCCCTGCGGCTACGCTGATGGTTGTGCGTCAGTACCGCGCTCATGGCCCCGTGACCAAGATGCTGCTCCCTGTTGTGGCCATGGACGACGCGCTGGGCCTGATGCTCTACGCGATCATGATGGCGATTGCCCGCACCATCATCAGCGGCGCGGAGCTGAGCGCGATGACTCTGCTGGTGAAGCCGCTCATGGAGATTGGCGGCAGCTTGCTGCTTGGCCTGCTTCTGGGACTGTGCTTGGTGCTGGTGCTTCGCTTCTTCCATTCCCGTGGCAATAAGCTGGCACTGACGCTCATGTTCGTGTTCCTCGCCGTTGGCCTGAGCAGCCTGTGGGGGCTTTCCAGCCTGCTGGTGTGCATGATGCTGGGCGCGGCGATGGTCAACCTGTATCATCAGAGCAATGTCATGCTGGAGCAGTGCGACCGCTTCACGCCGCCGCTGTTCCTGATATTCTTTGTGCTCTCCGGCGCGAACCTCGATCTGGCGGTTCTGCCGACTGTCGGCGTGGTAGGCATCGCTTATGTGCTTTCCCGTGCCGTTGGCAAAACACTGGGCGGCACCATGGGCGCGGCGGTGGAACGCTGCGACAGGAACATCGTGCGTTATCTTGGATTAACGCTGATTCCTCAAGCCGGTGTGGCGATTGGCATGGCGCGTATGTCCGCGACGGCTCTGCCCGAGTACAGCGCGGTGATCAATGCGGTGGTGCTCTCCGGAACGCTGATCTATGAGCTGACTGGCCCCGTCATCACCAAGATTGCCCTGACGAAGGCCGGTGAGATCAAAGCGGAGCCGAAGAAGGCAAAGAAGGCCGCGACGGTGTGAACAGCAGATACCAAATGAAAAGCCATCCCAGATGGGATGGCTTCTTTTATTTCACATACCGGCGGCTGTTTCTGGGCAGCTTGGCCTGACGCTTGCGCAGCACCCTGAAGATGAAGCGCAGGATGAGCACAACAACGATATAAGCCAGCAGCGGCGAGAGGAACAGCAGCACCAGCCAGATCGACAGCGGCGGGAAGGGATTGGGGTCAGCTTCCGTTTCGGCGGCAATCTGATCGAGGGTCTTGGGGGTGTTCTCGCGCTTGGACACGGTGCGGCTGGCGATCAGGTTATAGACGACGGGACTCTGGTTTTCCGGGAAGTAGGTCATGGTGCCGACGACCTCGCCCGCGCTGATTGGCGCAACGAAGTCCCGCGTATAGTCGATCAGCACCGTATCGCGCAGGTTGCTTGCCATCATGTCAACCTCTGCCTGCGTTGCGACGATTTCTGCCGTTGCGGAGGCATTGACCGGGACGCAGGTCAGGTCCAGCTTGCCCATATTGGCGTCGTTCAGGGAATAGCCGCTCGTCTGCACCCAGATGGGGTTCATGTTGTAAAGGTCGATCGGCGTGACGCTGACGTACTGCGAGAAGCCGTACTCAAAGAGCTTCTTGGTGTCGCGCCAGCGGTCGTAGTAGCCTGAGTAGAACACCACGGAAATGAGGTCGACGCCATCCTTGGTGGCAGAACCGACAAAGCAGTAGCCCGCGTTGCTGGTAGTGCCCGTTTTGATGCCTGTTGCGTAGGGGTAATAATTACTGTAATCGGCGACGCGTATATCCCGGCTCAGCGAAACCGTGCGAGAGCGCTGCTGATTGGTGCGGGGCATGTTGTAGCTGGTCGTCTGCGCGATATCGCGGAAGACGTCATTCTTCATGGCTTCGCGGGCCAGAACAGCCATGTCCCGGACGGTCGTATAGTGATATTCATCCTGAAAGCCATGTGGATTGGAAAAATGCGTGTTGGTCATGCCGTAGACGCTCGCGGCCTGATTCATCAGGTCCACGAAGGCCGAGATCGACCCGGAGATGTATTCGGCGATGACGTTGGCGCCGTCGTTGCCGGAGGTGATCATGGTGCCGTAAAGCAGGTCGCGCACGTTGAGCTCCTCGCCCTCGCGCACACCTAACTTGGAGGAGCCCTCCGGGGTGCTGTAGATGGCGTTGGCGCTGACGGTGGTGGTATCATCGAGATTGCCGCTCAGAATGCACAAAAGGGCGGTCATGATCTTCGTGGTCGAGGCGGGGAACATGAGCTGATCGGCGTTTTTCTCAAAGATGACCATGCCGCTGTTCTGCTCGATCAGGATTGCCGATACGGCTGCAAGCTGGTCGGGGCTCAGGTCCTCCGGGTGCTCCGCGTCATAGGGCGCGGCATTGGGGTCAATCGTCGCCTGAGGAGTGTCCTCAGCCAGCGCGGCCAGAGGGCAGCACAATGCCAGCAGCACGCAAATCAAACGCAGCAAACGCGGCATGGCACAGCCCTCCTTTCCAATGTCTCAATATTATAGCATTTCATCAGCGGTTTGTACAGGGAGAACCTCGAGGCGTTACATCAGCGCGCCGAACGCCATAGAAGCCATGTTGGGATACTCGAAGGCAGGTACGCCGGGATAGGCGATGAACTGCATCACGAGAATAAATACGCCCAGCAGCGCGACGTAGAGCGCGAACCAGTTGAGGGTCACGCGGCTGATCAGCCGGAGCATGAATCGGATAGCCAGATAGCCGCTGACTGCCGCGAAGACGATGCCAACAATGGTCGGAACGATGGCAAGGTATTCAAAGAGGCCGTCCTTATAAGCGCCGTAGCCTTCAATGAGCAGGCTGCCGACGATGGCGGGAGCGCTCATCATGAAGGAAAACTTCGCGGCGCTCTTGCGGTTAAGGCCTGTGAACAGGCCGCCTGTCAGGGTAGAACCGCTCCGGCTCACACCCGGCAGCAGCGCCAATCCCTGCATCAAGCCCATCACGATGGCGTTCAGAAAGCCCGGCTGTTCTTTCCGTTCCCGCTGTCTGCTGCTGACATATTCGGCCATCAGCAGCAGGAAGCCCGTGAACAGGAAGCAAACGCCCAGCAGCCAGCCTGTGTCCGCCGCGTCAATGAAGTCATCAAAAACAACCTTCACCGCCAGCGCGGGCAGGGAAGCGATGAACAGAAGCAGCAGTGTCTTGGAGCGGAAGGGGTTTTTCAGGATCGCCCACCAATCCTTCCAGAAGACGATCAGCACTGGAATCAGTGTTCCGACATGCAGCAGGATATCCATCATTTTATAGGCAGCTGTATTGTCGTTCAGACCCATGAAGATGCGCCCCAGCAGCAGATGACCGCTGGAGGAGATCGGCAGGAATTCGCCCAGACCCTGCACAAGGCCCAGAATCGCGGCTTGGAGAAGACTCATGCGTGCGCGCTCCCTTCCAATGAACTGGCATCTATTATAGCACAATTCCCTGCGCTTGTCATCGAAAGGGCGGAGAAAGTTTACGACAAAGAACGCGCATTCGTTGAAATAGAGCGCGAAGCATGATATAATGAAGCGAGTTATCTTGATGGGAGCTGTTTCACATGAGCCTCAACTCATCCAAACCTCGCAGGAGAAATCCGCAGGCGCTCCTGCTGCCGCTGGATGTGCTGCTGGCCTGTCTGTCGATGATTCTGGCGCTGCAGGTGTATTACGACATGCGGCCGCCGGAACAGCTGCGGCAGGTCTGGTATACGCTGCCGGTTTTGTGCGTGTTCACGGTTACAAGTTTATATCTTGTCGGGCTGTATCGCAGCCTGATGCGCTATGCCAGCGTGGACACGCTCGCTCAGATTGCTACGGGCACGCTTTTTGGCACCGGCGCGACGTACCTTTTCTCCCTTGCTGTCTATACCTTGTACCGGGCCAGCAACATCTTCCTGATGCCAAGGCCGATCTATCTGATTCAGTGGCTGCTGATGATGCTGATGCTGGGCGCAAGCCGGTTCGGCGTTCGCGTGATGAGCCAGAGCGGTCATGCGGGACGGCCTTTCAGCCGGAAGCGCGGACGGCGGATGATGATCGTTGGCGCGGGCTGGGCCGGCGCGCAGGTGATTCGTGAGGCGCAGGCGGGACGGTACGGCGAAGTACAGGTGATGCTGGCGGTGGATGATGATCCTGCCAAGCGGAATACGCGTATTAACCGTGTCCCGGTGGTCATGGGTACTGATCGGGTAAAGGACTACGCCCAGCAGTATGCTATCGACGAGATCATCATCGCTATCGCCACGCCGCAGCAGGATCTCGCGCCGCTGGTTCACCTATGCACAGAAACCGGCTGCCGGGTGCGCATGTACGCCGCGCCGCAGGAGATGACAGGCTCGTCGGCTGGCAAGGTCCGCGACGTCAATATTGCCGACCTGCTGGGCCGTGCTGAGACGCATCTGGACATGACGGAGGTTCGGGAGGCCTTCGCCGGGAGGCGCGTGCTGGTTACGGGCGGCGGCGGTTCCATTGGCTCGGAGCTGTGCAGACAGCTCATGGAGTTCGTTCCGAGCCAGCTTGTGCTCTATGATATCAGCGAGAATTATATCTACGATCTGTATACCGAGCTGGAAGAAAAGTACGGCGCCATGGTGCGCAACACCGTCTTCCTGCGGATCGGCTCCATTCGCGATACGGAAACGCTCCGTCAGGTCTTTGACGAGTTCCGCCCGGAGATTGTCATCCATGCCGCTGCGCACAAGCATGTTCCGCTCATGGAGGACAGCCCGGAGCAGGCCATCAAGAACAACGTCTTCGGCACTTACAATGTTGCGAGCTGTGCCGTGGAGCACAATGTGAAGCGTTTTGTCATGATCTCTACGGACAAGGCTGTGAACCCGACCAATATCATGGGCGCGTCCAAGCGGCTGGCGGAGATCATCATTGAGGCGCTTCAGAAGAAGGAGAAGACCCAGTTCACGGCGGTGCGCTTCGGCAATGTGCTGGGCTCTCACGGCAGCGTCGTGCCCAAGTGGGAGCATCAGATTCGCGCTGGCGGGCCCATCACGCTGACTCACCCGGAGATCATCCGCTATTTCATGACCATTCCCGAAGCAGCCAGTCTTGTGCTGCAGGCGGCTTCCATCGCCAAGGGCGGCGAGTTGTTCGTGCTGGATATGGGTAAGCCCGTTAAGATGAAGGATCTGGCCGAGAAGATGATCCGGCTCTATGCCGATCCTGCCGCGCCGCCCGTGGAGATCGTCTATACTGGCCTGCGTCCCGGTGAAAAGCTCTACGAGGAGCTCCTGCGGGATGAGGAGAATGATACGGCGACCAGCAAGGAAAAAATCTTTGTCGCCAAGCCTGAGCAGGTGGAATGGGAGCAGGTTGAGCGAATGCTGTCGCGTCTTCAGGAATGTCTGGAACAGCACGGCGATGTGCGAGCCTGCATTCATGAGCTGCTGCCATCCTTCCATGAGCCTGAGGAGCTGAACGGAAGGCAGATCAGAATATCATAATCCGGGCAGGCTATCCTGATATCAGAACTCCGGCGCTGCCGGGAAAGCGAGGAACGCGTATGGGTTATCCTGAAAAAGCAACTGCCGCCATCGAGGAGCTGCTTGACTTTGCTGCGAAAAAGGCGCTGATCGAGGCGATCGACAGGCAGTACTTCCGCAATTTGCTGCTGGACACGATGGCGCTGGATGCTCCGGCGGAAAATATCGAATGGGGCAGCGAAGTTCCCGCGACGGCGACGGGTATCCTGAACAAGCTCTGCGATCTGGCGGTTGAAAAGGGCCTCATTGAGGATATGGGATACGCCCGCGATCTGTTTTCCGCGCGTTTGATGGGTTTGCTGACCCCTGCGCCTGCCGCGGTTCGCGCTGCTTTCGCCGCCAGCGTGGCCGCTGGAAAACCCATGGAGGCCACTGATCGCTTCTACGAGATGTGCCGCGCCTGCGATTACATCAAGGTGGACGCCATTGCGCAGAATGTGCGCTACTTTGCGGACAGTCCGGCAGGGGAGCTGGAGATCACCATCAACCTCTCCAAGCCGGAGAAAGACCCCAAGGAGATCGCGAAGCTGAAAAACGCGCCCAGCGTTGGCTATCCGAAGTGCATGCTGTGCATTGAGAATCCCGGCTACGCGGGCCGCAGCAACTTCCCGGCGCGGCAGAATCACCGCATCGTGCCGCTTTCATTGGCGGGCCAGCCGTGGTATATCCAGTATTCGCCCTATGCCTACTATCCGGAGCACTGCATCGTCTTCAATGAGAAGCACATTCCGATGAAGATCGACCGCGGCACTTTTGAGCGGCTGTTCAGCTTCGTTGGACAGTTCCCGCATTACATGCTTGGCAGCAATGCTGATCTGCCGATCGTGGGCGGCTCCATCCTGAATCACGATCATTTCCAAGGCGGACGGTATCATTTCCCGATGGACAAGGCAGGTGTTCGTGCTGCACTGACCGCTGCGAATCCCGCGGTGTCTGCCTGCGTGCTCGACTGGCCGATGTCCACCGTTCAGCTTTCCGGCACGGATGAAACGGCGCTGATTGACGAAGCCGAGCGTATCTTGAACGCATGGCGCGGATGGAGTGATCCGGCCTGTGATGTCTATGCCGAAACGGATGGAACGCCCCACAACACCATCACGCCGATTCTTCGCAAAGTGGAAGGCGTCTATAAGCTGAACCTTGTCCTGCGCAACAACCGCACCAGCGACGAGCATCCGCTGGGCATCTTCCATCCTCATGCGCCGCTGCACCACATCAAGAAGGAAAACATCGGCCTGATCGAGGTCATGGGCCTGTTCATCCTGCCGGGGCGGCTCAAGACGGAGCTGGCGCTGCTGCACGACTATCTGACGGGCCGCAAAGCGATGGAGCGTCCTGCGGAAAGCGATCCTTCAGCGAAGCATTATGACTGGCTGGAGCAGATCGTCGCAGAGCATGGCTTGTGCAAGGATGATGAAGCGGCGGAAGCGCTCCTGCGCAGTGAGGTGACGAAGGTCTGCGCGCAGGTGCTGGCGGATTCCGGCGTCTACAAGCTCGACGAAAACGGTTTGGATGGCATGAGGCGCTTTCTGGCAAGCGTCGGCTATCATTCGTGACTGAAATGGAAAACGGAATATCAATTGTCAATGGCATTCTATGGGTGCTGATCTGGTTGGGCTTTATGTTGCTGTATACTTTTCTCGACGTTGCTGTTTGGAGAAGGATGATCCCGACGTATGAGAAATACCTGAATATTGCAGCAATCATTGGGAGTATCGTTGCGTTTCTGTGTTGCCTAACCAAGGAAAACAATTTTGAAATCAACATATTCAGGAACATTTCGTTGGTGACTATGTTGGTGGCGTCAGGCTGCGCGGTACTCCTTTATTTCGTTTGCGACAGGGGATTGGATCCCATATTTGAGAAGGCCTTTCCGGCAAGTGAGAAAAGCTACTAGAAAACACTTCAGACACTGAGAAAAGCCCCGTTTATCAGCCTGCTTCAGGTTTGTATCCTTGCGCCGATGATAGAAGAAATCCTGATGCGCGGTTATCTGCTTCAGGGGCTTTCGGTGAGATACGGGCATCTCATTGCTTTGCTTGTGTCTTCGCTGCTGTTCGCGCTGCTCCACTTCAACATGGTGCAGATGCTTTCCGCTTTTGTCTGCGGCATTGCGCTGGGATTGCTCTATCTGCGGACCGGATCGCTGTTTTGCTGCATCCTGACTCATGCAGGGTACAATCTCATTTCTTATGTTACCATGATTTTGCCCATGTCCAATGCGACGTAGAGGCAAAAGGGGAGTATCCCATATTAAAAGGCGGTATGATCCTTCCCATCATATCGCCTTTTATTGGTTCACAGATCAATAATCCTTATCCTTGTTTGCGCGCCTGCTGCCAATGGCACACGCCACCGCTACGGCAACACCGATGCAGATCCACGGAAATGCCGCCTGTAAAAAATCTGCTACCATGGGGTACATTACCTATTCGTGAAGCTGTCGCTGCTTCTCAAGCTCCGCGTATTTTACGCTCATGCGCGTCAGACCGTAGATCATCAGCGCGCTCAGAAAAACCTCAAGCGTTACCAACGCCATGCCGAAGAATCCGCCGTAATGGATGAGCGTTGGCGCGCCCCAAATCAGATTCACGCACAGCAGGATGAGACAGAGCAGGGGAATTAGCCTGAACCGGTTTAAATGCTTCATTTTTGACTCGATGTCCGAAAAGAGCTCAAAGGGCTTTCCGTCAGCGGTTGACTTGCGCAGATAAGCCCAGAACAGGTAGCTTTCGACCAGCTCAATGTTCGCGTCCCGCAGGAAAGCAAGATAATCCTGCCCCTCCTTGGAACCAAACCTGCGGTTCATGGCCTGAAGCCGGTACTGATACGCGCTGGGCTCGCCCTGTTCAAAGGTGTAGCGAAAAGGGAAGCTGTACTTGACGAACTGCCATCCCTGCGCGGACATCTCGTTGAGCCAGCGCTCTTCTTCCTCCCAGTCCCAAATGAAAAGCAGCTTATTTATCGTCTTGCGGGTCATGTTTCCAGCCTCCTGTCAGCAGGTCTCCGTTGCGGGTGAGTTCATGCAGCCGTTCCAGCTCCTTGAGAACGATTGCGCGTCCCAGCGGCGTAATGACGTATTCCTTTTTGCGGGCGGATGCTTCCTGCCCGGCGGTCTCGATCCAGCCGCGCTCCAGCAGTGTGTTCAGCGCGCCGTAGAGCGTCCCAGCTGCCAGTCTGACACGCCCATGGCTCAGGCTTTCCGCGTTCTGCATGATGCCATATCCGTGCAGCGGCTTATCGAGGGACAGCAGGATATAGTAGACCGCCTCCGTCAGTGCGATGGTCTCCATAGACCTTCCTTTCTATCGGAAAACGATATATCGCCATCCGATATATTTATTATATCGGACGACGATATAGTTGTCAAGAGAAATATTAACCTTTTTCAGAGAGAAGCAATATTTTCTTTCAGCCACTTTCGCAGGCGCTCGCGCCCCCATTTCCGGGCAACAGCGCTTTCTTCGCTGCGGATAATGATGCGCTCGAGCGGCCATCCGGGCTGAATTAGATCGTGGACAGGATGATCCATCATCCAGAAGGACCACGGTCCCAGCTCGTCCACGCTGTCAGCGTATGTGAAACAATGATCCTCGTCGATCATCAGGCACCATGCGTCCTGCCATGCGGCCCGCAGCTTTCCGCCATGCCTATGGGCCAGCGCAGTGAACCAGTCGAACATCTCGTCATCGGTCATCACATGCCCGGCGGCGCGGCGCACATGCACGCTCGGCTGGTCGGGATGATCCGGCGGCAGATCAAGAAACACAAGCCCGGAATCCTCGGTCAGCACGGGCAGTCCGGTTGTCTGATGCCACGCCCGCGCCTTTTCCAGAGCGTTGCCTTCGGCGGTACGCGCATCCTCAGCGCTGTCGACCTGAATGCCCAGTTCAGCTGGCGAGATGCTCGCCACGTCAATGCCTTCGAGCTGCTGGAGCATGCTCCCATACTTGCTCGGATTCGTCGTGCCAATCAGCAGCTTCTTCATAGCAGACCATGGCTCCAATCGACCTGCTCGGTCAGCACCCTGCAGATGCCGGAAAGCCCCTCTGCATCCTGTGTGTCGAAGCGCCTCAGGCTGGGGCTGTCGATATCCAGCACACCGACGATCGTATCATCAACGATCAGCGGCAGCACGATCTCCGACCGGGAAGCGCTGTCGCAGGCGATATGTCCGGGAAACAGATGAACATCCTCGACCACCTGAATCTCACGGCTTGCCGCCGCCGTGCCGCAGACGCCGCGGCCAAATGGGATGATCGTGCAAGCGGTCTTGCCCTGAAAAGGCCCAAGATAGAGCGCGTCGCCCTTGGTCAGGTAGAACCCGGCCCAGTTGATATCCTCCAGAGCCTCCCACAGCAGAGCCGCAGCATTGGAAAGCGCTGGCAGAGGCAGGGGACAGCCTTCTGTCAGCGCTGCAGCCTGTTTGACAAGCAGGGCATAGCGTTCATGTTGATCGCTGGGCCATTGATTGGATGCATGAGACATCTTTGGACTTCCTCCGATTAGAGCACATAGAGATAGATGGCAAAAAAGTGCAGCACCGTGCCGATAACGCAGAAAAAATGGAAAACAGAATGAAAATACTTTCTTTTGGAGCCGATGGCGTAGAGGATGGCGCCGACTGTGTAGGCGATGCCTCCCGCAATGAGCAGGTACAGCCCGACGGGATTCAGCGCATCAGCCAATCGTCTGAACGCGAAGAGAATGACCCAGCCCATGCCGAGATAGCAGAGCACAGACAGCTTGGCGTACTTTTTCAGGTTTACGGCGTTGAGGACAATGCCGAGGATCGCCACACCCCACACAATCCCGAAAAGCGACCAACCCAAAGCGCCGCGCAAAGTCACCAGCGTGAAGGGCGTATAGGTGCCCGCAATCAGCAGGAAGATGGTGCAGTGATCCATGACACGGAAAACCCGTTTGGCCTTGTTGACCTTGAGCGCATGATAAAGACAGCTCATCAGATACAACAGCGTTACCGTGAGCCCGAAAACGATGCTGGACGCCAGTTTATACCCGTCATGTGCAATGGCGCTCTTGACGATGCAAAGAACCAGCGCCGCTATGCCAAGCCCTGCGCCGATGCCGTGGGAGATGCTGTTCGTCAACTCCTCGCCGAGGGTGTAGCGCGGGATGGTGATGCGGTGCTGCTTGGATTTCGCTTGCTCGGACATGAAAGCCCCTCCAGATTATTTGACAAGGCGGTACAGCGAGATAACCTTGCCAAGGATGGTGACTTCATCGGTCAGGATCGGTTCCATGGTATGATTCTCCGGCTGCAGGCGGAAGTGTCCGTTTTCCTTGTAGAAGCGCTTGACCGTCGCAGAATCGTCGATCATGGCCACGACGATCTCGCCGTTGAGCGCGTCCTGCTGCTTGCGCACCACGATGTAATCGCCGTCCAGAATGCCCGCCTCGATCATGCTTTCGCCGCGGACCAGCAGGATAAAATGCTCGCCATCACCCAGCATAACCTCAGGGATGGCAACATATTCTTCGAGATTCTCCTCTGCGAGGATGGGCTGGCCCGCTGTGACGCGGCCTACAACAGGCACGGCCGTCGAGCTGTTGCGGATAAAGTTGGGATCATTGGTAACCTCCATGGCCCGGGGCTTCATGGCGTCACGATGGAGCAGCCCGCGCTTCTCGAGCCGCTGCAGGTGGCCGTGAACCGTCGAAGTCGATTTGAGGCCTACCGCCGTGGCAATCTCGCGCACGGACGGCGGATAGCCCTTTGATTGAATTTCAGCCTTAATAAAATCCAGAATGCGCTGCTGATTATCTCCGCGGGGTCGCTGCATACCATCGCCGCCTTTTCTCGTCAGAATGGTAATATTATAACATACATGGAACGGAAAAGTCAAACAGTCGTTCGCAATTCTTGCGCTGGTTGTCCGCTTGTGCTATAATAATGTCATGGAGGGATGACCATGGTCCGGCAATGCGTCATGTATGATCGGGTGTGCAGCGGCTGCGGCGAATGCGACCGGTGCGATCTTGACCCGGAAAAGCTCTGTGATAACTGCATGAAGTGCATGGGAGAAGGCGAGTTCAGGAGCGTCCTGATCGACGGCATCATGCTGGAAAACGAGCTGGAAGAAGGCAATCAGCCGTCTTCCTGAGCATCGTCGGCAGCGGAAGGGGAGCCGGCTTCGCGGTCGGGAAGCTTGACATAGTCCGCGGCCATGCGGCGGCGTGCGTCCGTCATATCAGCGTAATGCTTGCGGGTTGTGTCCACGGAGGAGTGCCCCAGCACATCCGCGACGAGATAGATGTCGCCGGTCGCGTTATACAGGTTCGTGGCGAAGGTGCTGCGCAGCTTGTGCGGGCTGATCCTTGGCTTGAGCGGCGCTGCGATGGCGGCATATTTTTTGACAAGAAGCTGCACGGCCCGCTGGGTCATGCGGCGCTTCTGCATTGACAGGAACAGCGCGTCCTCGTGGCCCGGCAACGCTTCCACTAACTTGCGCTCCTCCATGTAGTCAGCCAGCGCGGTGGCGACTTCCGGTGGGAAATACAGCACCACCTGATTGCCGCCCTTGCGCGTGACGAGGAAGGCATTGTCTTCCAAATTGACGTCGGAAATGTTGATGCCAACGCATTCGGATACACGGATGCCGGTTCCAAGGAACAGCGACAGCAAGGCGTAATCGCGCTTTGCTGTCAATTTTTGATAGTGCTGCTGATGCTTTGTGAGTCCTTCGCCAGTTTCAGCTTGGGCCAGCATGCGCGTCATCTCTTGCTGGGTCAGGCGCAGAATGGGCTTTTCGTGGATTTTCGGCAGCGGCACGAGCGTCGTCACATTGGCTGGGATGCGCTGATTTTTGAACAGGAACTCATAGAAGGAGCGTATGGAGCAGAGCTTGCGCTTGATGGCCAGATCGTGGTTGACAAGCGCCTTGCCGGGATTTTCGCCGTCTTCGTCTTCCTTCAAATAGTAAGTCAGATATTCAATGTAAGCCGTCAGGTCGGATTGGGTGACCCGGGCGAGGTCTTCATCGGTCATGGCGTAGAGCGGCTTCTGGGCAAAGGCATAGCGTTCTGTCTGCAAAAAATGAAAAAACGTCCGCATGTCGATGGCATAGGCGAGGCGCGTGAAGGTGCCCGTTGTTACAGCGATATTGCGCAAAAAATCGCCGCAAGCTTGCGGAAGCTCGCGTGTGATTTCACGAATCTGCAGAATTCTTTTGGCGTCAACTTGTTCGCGATACGATGTGGATGCTTCAGCCATGACGTGCTCCTTTGGTCATTTGGGGCGGAATCGTGGTTGTTTCAGTGGAAAAACAGTTTTCCATGTCTATAACTTTTCGTGAAACTGTGGTTTAGCGAATAGTTATAGAGAGGTCGACAGGCAAATACCGGTCTTCCCCATGGTCATTCTGCGTCTCCGGATTCGGCGTTGATCCGACGGTATTCGTCAATGGCCCCACGGGCCAGCTCATCGCAGCGGTTGTTCTCGGGATGATCCGAATGACCTTTTACTTTGATAAACCGAATGTGATGCTTTTTCGATTGAGCCAGCAAAATGAACCATAGATCCTGATTCTCGACCGGCGTTCCGGAAGAAGTCTTCCACCCCCTCTTCTGCCAGCCATCGATCCAGTGGTCGTTGAAAGCCTGAACCATGTAATTGCTGTCTGAATACAGATCAACATCACAGGGTTCCTTGAGCGCCCCCAAGGCGCTGATTGCCGCGAACAGCTCCATGCGGTTATTTGTGGTCCCTGCCATGTAGCCGCTCATCTCCTTGCGGTGCGGCCCGAACTGCAGGATCGCTCCCCAACCGCCTGGCCCGGGATTTCCTGAACAAGCGCCGTCTGTATAGATGTTAACCTTCTTGCGAGGGCTGGTATCCGTCAAAGTGGCACTCCCCTTTTATGGTCAATTAGCACAAAAATGACATTACTGTTTTGACATGATTCGCGATTTTTCCGCGCATGCTCCCATGGCGTCCATGATGGCAGCCCGGAATCCGCGGCGTTCCAGCATCTCGACGGCTTCAATGGTTGTGCCGCCCGGCGAGCAGACCGCGTCCTTCAGGCTTGCAGGGTGCGTCCCCGACTGAAGCACCATCAGAGCACTCCCCAGCAGCGCCTGAGCGGCCATTTCATAGGCACAGGCACGCGGAAGTCCTTCCTTGACTCCGGCGTCCGCCATGGCTTCGATCATCATGAACACATATGCCGGGCTTGAGCCGCTGATGGCAATCACACCGTCAAAGAGCCGTTCGGGCAGGATCACCGTGCGCCCACAGGCGTCGAAAATGCCCTTGGCAAAGGCAAAGTCCTCCTTGGAGAAAGTCGAATTGTCGCAGATGGCCGTCATGCCCTCGCCGACCATAGCCGGGGTATTGGGCATCACGCGCAGACAGGTGGCGTCCGTCCCCTCGAGCGCATCCTCCAGCATCTCGACGGTCCAACCAGCAGCGATGGAAATCACCGCTTTGCCATGCAGAGCGCCTCGGATATCGTCGATCACGCCGCGCAGATAATTCGGCTTGACCGCCAGAATAATCATCTGACAAAGCGACGTCAGCTCCTGCGCGCTGTCCACATAGGTGACGCTCGGCAGCTCGCGGGAAAGCTCCTCCAGCTTCCGCCGACTGACATCACAGACAGCGACGTCCGTTGGCCGCAGATAATCCGCTGCCAGCATGCCCCGCAGAATGGCGCTGCCCATGTTGCCCGCGCCGATCAGTCCGACTCGCTTCATACGCTCGACTCCCCTTCCATGCTGCTATTATAACATGAAAAAAGCCGTCTGGAAAGGCTTTTCAGTAATTCCGGACGGCAAATTAAGTGTTATAGAAGCTTCTGGTAGATGTTCTGACCGTGCATCTCGGCAATCACATGATAGCCGCATTGCTCATAGAACTCGTCTGCCTGGGAACCGAGGGTGATGGCCTTGAAGCCCATCCCTCGCGCCAGCTCCTCAAAGTAACGCATGAGCCTGCTGGTAATGCCCTGCCCACGGTGGGATTCATCACAGGCGACAAATCCGATGACAAGACTGTCTGCGTTTTCGGCACGTCCCAGTACAGCAGAGACAATATGACCGTCCTGCTTCGCGCAGACCAGCGGCTGAAGACCGTCTGCCAGCCGTTTTTGCCACGCCTCGCGGCTGTACAGCTCATGCTCACGCAGGTGTTCGCCCAAGATGCGATAGCACAGCTCAAGCGCGCTTTGAAGCTCCTCTTCGGTCTTGATCTCCTTCCATTGCACCATGGAGGCGATACTCCTTATAGGATATACTTGCGCATATCTGTCGGCTTGTTCTCCCCGGAGAGATGGCTGCGAACATACTCGCCGTTGATGTTAAGCTCCACCGGCGGCATGTTCTCGTCTCCGGCGTTGAAGGCGATATCCTCCAGAAGCTGCTCAAAGACCGCGTGCAGGCGGCGAGCGCCGATATCCTCAGCGGTCTCGTTGGCGGTATAAGCAGCTTCGGCGATGGCCTCAATGGCGCTGTCCTCGAAGTTCAGCAGCACCTTGTCCACGGCCAGCAGCGCCTTGTACTGCAGGGTGAGCGCGTTATCCGGCTGGGTCAGAATTCGCTGGAAATCCTCGCGGGTCAGGGATTTGAGCTGCACATGCACGGGGAAACGACCCTGCAGCTCGGGAATCAGGTCGCTGACCTTCGCCACATGGAACGCGCCCGCCGCAATGAACAGCATGAAGTCCGTCTTGACAGGGCCGTACTTGGTGTTGATGGTGCTTCCCTCGACGATGGGCAGAATGTCCCGCTGCACACCCTCGCGGCTCACATCGGGACCAGAACCGGCGCGATGTCCGGCGATCTTGTCAATCTCGTCAATGAACACGATGCCGTTCTGTTCTGCGCGGCGGATGGCTTCCTCGTGCACGGCGTCCATGTCGATCAGCTTGTCGGATTCCTCAGTCTCGAGAATCTTTCTTGCTTCCTTGACCTTTACGCGGCGGATCTTGGTTTTCTTTGGCATCATGTTGCCCATCATATCCCCGAGGCTGATGGAGTTGCCGCCAACCTCCAGCGATGGTGACGCTTCCTCGACCTCGATCTCCAGCTCGTGCTCCTCCAGTTCGCCGCGCATGAGCTGCTGACGGATATCCTCCCGCTGACCGGTGAGCTTCTCCGCCTCCTCGGGTGAAGGCTCTGCGGGCTTGCTGCGGCCCAGCAGATAGTCCAGTGAGAAGCCGCCGGCAGAGGGCTTCTTGGGCGGACTGACCAGCAGCGTGACCAGCCTGTCCTCCGCAAGCACCCGGGCTCTGGGTTCCACGCGCTTGACGTGCTCATCCTTGACCATGCGAATGGCATTCTCCACGAGGTCACGGATGATGCTCTCCACATCACGGCCCACATAGCCCACTTCGGTGAACTTGGTGGCTTCCACCTTCACGAAAGGCGCTGCTACCAGCTTTGCCAGACGGCGAGCGATCTCGGTTTTGCCCACGCCGGTGGGACCGATCATCAGGATGTTTTTGGGGCTGATTTCCTCGCGCATGGCCTCGTCGACCATGGAGCGGCGGTAGCGGTTGCGCAGGGCGATGGCCACGGACTTCTTTGCCTCGTCCTGACCGATAATATAGCGATCCAGTTCCCGGACGATCTGCCGGGGCGTTAATTCTGCCATGACTGCCTCCTGTTACACGTCTTCGACAACGATGTTGTCATTGGTGAACACGCAGATGGACGCGGCGATGTGCAGCGCCTTTTCCGCAATGTCATGGGCGGACAAGTCGGTATTCTGTGCCAGCGCTCGGGCTGCGGCCAGCGCGTAGTTGCCGCCGGAACCGATGGCCACCACGCCCTCATCGGGGTCGATCACCTCGCCCGTGCCGCTGAGCACAAGCAGAGAATCCTTGTCGGCGACGATCATCTGGCTCTCGAGCTGACGCATGCCCTGATCGCCGCGCCACATCTGCGCCAGCGCGACAGCCGCCCGCTCGAGGTTGCCGCCGCATTGGGTCAGCTTCTCCTCAAACTTGTCGCAGAGGGTGAAGGCGTCGGCCACCGAACCCGCGAAGCCGATCACCACCTGTCCGTTATACAGGCGGCGAACCTTGCGCGCGTTGGCCTTGAAGATAACGCTCTGTCCCATGGTAACCTGCCCGTCGCCCGCGATGGCGGTTTGCCCGTTCTTGCGGACAGCGCAGATCGTCGTTCCTCTGAATTCGCTGCTCATGGTCATTCCTCCGTATTCAGGATAAAGGCTGCCATCTGATCGGTGATATCCTCGGCAACCGTGCAGTCGACCTTGTATTCGCCCACGGTGCCCCATACAGCGCTGCTGACCTCCGGGCGCATCAGCAGATGGTTGACGTCTGTCCAGTAGCAGGTCAGCCATGGCGCGTCCATGTCGAGCACCTGCTGCCAGACGTCACGTCCCTCGGACTCAAGGACTTGAATATCGCGGCTGCCGTTGATAATGAGCGTCGGTCTCTCCAGCTCGTTCAGCAGCTCGGCGGCACTGGGGTGCTGAAGCATTTCCCAGTAAAAGTACGCGTAGAGGTCGTTGAACTTGGACTTTTTTGTCTCATCCTCGGTCATGCCGTATATGGCTTCGCCGTCCTCGATGAGCTTCGTCTGCTGCTTTGCCGTAAGATAATCAGCGTCTCTGGCCTGACGCAGGAGCACCTCCAGAAAGCTCTTGTTGGTGCCGCATGCAAGAATCATTCCGTGGAACAAATCGCCGCTCTCCGAGACAATGCGGGGCGCCAGCATGGCCCCGAGGCTATGGCCCAAGATATAAACGCGCTCCGGATCGATCCGACTGTCTGCGGCCAGCAGCCTGCCCGCGGCGATCGCGTCCTGAATGACCTCTTCCTCCACAGTGAATACCCGGAAGCTGGAGGATGAGGTGATCTTCGCACCATAGACGTAGGTTCGCTTGTCGTAGCGGAGCACGGCAATCCCCTGCGCAGACAAGGCGTTGGCGATATCGCGGAAGGGCCTGACGGCATAGATGTGCTCGTCGCGATTGGTTGAGCCGGAGCCCTGCACCAGAACGACGGCCGGTACGGGCTTGTCACTCTCTGGAATGAGCAGCGTGCCGGGCAGCTTCCACGGGTTCTCGCCGATGCTGACCCTTTCCTCAATCACCTTTGCGGGCGGAGCCACAGTCGGCTCAGGGACTTCGTCGAATGTGAAATACAAGCCTGCGACGCTGCCGTCACCATTCAGGGTAAGGGTACACAGCAGGTCCGTTTCCGACATGTCCAGAAGCTGGGAAAGCACCGTGTAGCCGTCGATTTCCATAACCTCCGTGTCGCCGTAATAGGCCACGAAGGAACCGCATTGCATCTCAAGCTGAGGCCAGAGGATATCGAAGGTTATCCGAGGGAGCGCTGCCTGCATGGCGGCGTCGAGCTGCGCGTAGAGCGCGTCGTTATCTGTTCCGCTCATCATGGCAGACACATAATCGGTCAGACGGGTCTCAGAGGCTTCGGCTAGAGCAGGAGGGCATACCAGTAGCGCAAATACAAGCAGAAACATCAGTCTGATCTTCAAGACCCTGTACATATGTTCGCCTCCCCTGCTTATCATCATAGCACAGATGAAAGAAGACGTCACGCTTCTGCGTCCGAAAGCCCCATTTCGCGGCTCCAATCCCGCATAAACGCGAGCGAACGCTCCGATATGCGCTCATAGCGCTGCTGCTTATTTCTGATCTTCTTGTGCTCTTTGTCGACGGGCAGGCTGTCCAGCAGGCCGAAGGTGCAGTTCATGGGCTGGAAGCTCTTGTTCGGGGTCGAGATATAGCGTCCCATGGCACCCAAGGCGGTCAGTCCCGGCAGTTCGGACATGCTCATGCCGCGCAGATCACAGCCCAGCGATATGCCGCATACCAAACCGCTGGCAGCGCTTTCCACATAACCCTCGACGCCGGTCATCTGTCCGGCAAAGTAACACTGGGGGCGGGAGATCATCTCAAATCGGGCGTTCAGGAATCCCGGCGAGTGCAGGAAGGTATTGCGGTGCATTACGCCATATCGCGCGAACTCCGCGTTCTCGAGACCGGGGATCATGCCGAAGACACGGCGCTGCTCCGGCCACTTGAGGCGCGTCTGGAAGCCAACGAGGTTATACAGGGTCCCTGCGGCGTTGTCCTGCCTGAGCTGAACGACAGCGTAAGGCTCGCGACCGGTGCGTGGATCACGCAGACCGACCGGCTTCAGCGGCCCGAAGGCCAGCACCATCCGCCCCCGACGCGCCATCGACTCCACCGGCATGCAGCCCTCGAAGACCTTGTTTTCCTCAAAGCCGTGCACTTCTGCGGTTTCCGCTTCGAGCAGCGCGTCGACAAAGGCGTTGTATTCCTCCTCGTTCATGGGACAGTTGAGATAGTCGTCTCCTCTGTCGTAGCGCGATTGGCGGAAAACCCGCTCCATGTTCAGCGACTCCAGCGTGACAATTGGCGCAGCAGCGTCATAAAAATTGAGCGTCTCCAGTCCCGGCAGCTCCGCGATGCGCTCCGACAGCGCGTCGGAGGTCAGCGGCCCCGTCGCGATGATGACCGGCCCGCCGGGAATATCGGTGACTTCCCTGCTCTCCACGGTCACCAGCGGATGCTCCCGGAGCGCCTTGGTGATGTAGCCGGAAAAACGTTCACGGTCAACTGCCAGCGCCCCGCCAGCGGGAACACGGGCCGCGTCCGCCGCCGCCATGATGAGGGAGCCGCAAAGGCGCATCTCCTCCTTGAGCAAGCCGACGGCGTTGGTCAGCCTGTCCGAGCGCAGGGAGTTGGAGCAGACCAGCTCGGCAAACAGTGGGCTGTGATGCGCTGGGGACATCTTTTCCGGTTTCATCTCGATCAGCGTGACCCAAATCCCCTGCCGCGCAAGCTGCCATGCTGCTTCACACCCCGCCAGTCCAGCGCCGACGACTGTTGCGCGCGGAGTCATTCTTCTTCCTCCGACTGCGGCACTTCAATCCGGCAGCGGCAGGTCTCATTGGCGCAGAGATGCCAGACCTCACCCTTGCGGTTGCGCTTCTCGACCATGTAGCCTCCGCACTGGGGGCATTTGTCAGTGACGGGTTTCTCCCATGAGACAAAGTCGCAGTCTGGATAGCGCTCGCAGCCGTAGAACTTGCGGTTCTTGCGGCTGGTCTTCTCCATCAGGCGCGCGCCGCAGACAGGGCACGGAGCCTCGATATAAGTGGCAATAGCCATGGTGTTGCGGCAGTCCGGGAAGTTCGGGCATGCCAAGAACTTGCCGAAGCGGCCCATCTTATAGACCATCATCGCGCCGCACTTGTCACAGGGAATGTCGGACGGCTCATCCTTGACCTCGACCTTCTCGATCTCCTGCTCTGCGATGGCGAGGGTTTTCTCAAAGGGCGGATAGAAGTCGCGCAGGACCTGCTTCCAGTCCATGCCGCCCTCTTCAACCCGGTCGAGCTGATCCTCCATGTCGGCCGTGAAATCCATGTCGACGATGTCGGCGAAATATTCCTCCATCATGCTGGTGACCATCCGGCCGAGCTCGGTGGGATAGAGCTGGCGCTTTTCACGGCTGACATAGCCACGGGCAATGATGGTCGTGATCGTCGGCGCGAAGGTGGACGGACGGCCGATGCCCTTCTCTTCCAGCGCATCAACCAGCGAGGCCTCGTTGTAGCGGGGCGGTGGCTGGGTAAAGTGCTGGTTGCTGATCACATCCTCGACAGTGACCGTGTCGCCCTCCTGAAGCTGCGGCATGGACGAAGTCTCCACGTTATCGGGCGCTTCATCGGTGCTCTCTTCATAGAGGGAGGTAAAGCCGGGGAACTTCTTGTGCTCGCCGTAGAAACGCAGGCCCACGCCGTTACCCGTCAGCTCAATGGTGACGGTCTCGAAGACGGCAGGCATCATCTGGCTGGCAAGGAAGCGGTTGTAGATCAGGCGATAGAGATTGAACTGCTCCTTGGAGAGCGACGCCTTGATAGATTCCGGCGTGCGGCGGACGTCCGTGGGGCGGATCGCCTCATGAGCGTCCTGCGCATTCTTGCGGCCCTTGTATTCATTGGGCTTCTCAGGCAGAAATTCCTCGCCGAAGCGCTCGGGAATGTAGGAGCGCAGGGCGGCCAGCGCGTCGTCGGAAATGCGGACGCTGTCGGTACGGATGTAGGTGACAAGGCCCTGCGTGCCCTCGCCCTCCAGATCGACGCCCTCGTAGAGCTGCTGCACGACCTGCATGGTCCGGGCAGTGGTGAAGCCCAGCTTGCGGTTGGCCTCCTGCTGCAGGCTGGAGGTGGTGAAGGGCGCGGCAGGCATCTTGCGGCGCTCGCTGCGCTTGACAGAGGAAACGGTGAACTGCGCTTCCCGGATACGTCTGGCGGCGTCTTCCGCCTCGACGGCATTCGGCAGCTCGGCCTTCTGACCGTCCAGCGTGCTCAGACGCGCCTGAAAGCTCTGCTTGCGTCCAGAGGCGGGCTTGAACTGAAGCTGCGCGGCGATATCCCAGTATTCCTCCGGGATGAACGCCTCAATGTCCTGCTCACGCATCACGACCATCCGCGTCGCCACGGACTGCACGCGGCCGGCGGAGAGACCCTTCTTGACCTTCGCCCAGAGCAGCGGGCTAATCTTGTAGCCGACCAGACGGTCCAGCACGCGCCGGGCCTGCTGCGCGTCCACCAGCCCCATGTCGAGGGGACGCGGATGAGTCAGGGCTTCCTTGACAGCCTTCTTGGTCACCTCGTGGAACTCAATGCGGCAGGGCTTGCTGGTGTCAATGCCCAGAATATGCCCCAGATGCCATGAAATCGCTTCGCCTTCGCGGTCCGGGTCAGTCGCGAGAATGACTTGCGAGGCGGTCTTCGCTTCCTTGCGGATGCGGGTCAGGATGTCGCCGCGCCCGCGGATGGTGATGTATTTCAGCGCGAAGTCGTTGTCAACGTCCACGCCGAGCTGCGATTTGGGCAGGTCGCAGACATGCCCCTGACACGCCTCCACCTTGTACCCTTTGCCAAGGAACTTGCTGATGGTCCGCGCCTTGGCGGGTGACTCGAGAATGATCAGTTTCTGTTTGGTTGCAGCCATGAAAGAAATGCCTCCATTATATCGGAATCAAGCGGCATTAGACCGCTTTATACGCTTTGCCAGGCAGGGACCGCACGAGTCCCATGATCTGCAGCATGGTCAGTGCGCCGGAGAGCGAGGGCGTATCCAGCCCTGACGACGCAGCAAGCTGATCGTAGGACATCTCGCCCCGGAGAAGCAGCGCGTAAACCTTGTTCTGCTCGGGACTCATGGGCGGGAGCTCCTTTTTCCGGGGTTCCGTCGGCTTGCTTGAAAGCCAGCCCATATCCTCAAGGATATCCTCAGCGGAGGTGAAGTAATTCGCGCCTTCTCGAAGCAGCCTGTGAGCGCCCTCCGCCCATTCGGTGCCTGCCTCGCCGGGATAAGCGTAAACCTCCCTGCCCTGATCGAGGGCGTGCTGCACGGTGGTCATGCTTCCCGACCGGATGCGGCCTTCCATCATCAGCACAGCCCTGCTCAGGCCGGACATGATGCGGTTGCGCACCGGGAAATGCCATGGCAGCGCGGGCGTACCGGGCGGATATTCGCTTAGCAGCACCCCGCCGGAAGCGACGATCCGCTCCTTGAGCGCTCCGTTCTCGACGGGATAATCGACGTCGAGGCCGCAGCCCAGCACGCCGATGACAGGACTTCCGCCCTCGAGTCCGCCCTGCATTGCCGCTGTATCAATGCCCATCGCCATGCCGCTGACGATATGAACGCCGCTTGCGCTCAAAGCCCTCGTAATCCCTTGGGTCGCGCTGACGCTGGCAAGGGACGCCTTTCGCGCGCCGATCACCGTCACACAGCGCTCGGTCAGACAGCCCGGGGCGCCGCGATAAAACAGCGTCATGGGCGGATCCGCTATGTTCCGCAGAGTGTCCGGATAGCGCTCGTCATCGAGGGTCAGGATGCCCATGTCCAGCTTTTGCATGGCGAGCATCATCGCGTGCATGGCGTTCGGCGCGGATTGACTGGCGAGCAGATCAAGCTGGGCCGGGCCCGCATAAGGCTCAAGTACCGCGCGGCCTTTCAGGAGGAAAGCGTCGTAGACCGCCTCGCAGCTTCCATACTCGCGAAGCAGAACGGCCATCGGCTCTGGAGAGATATCGCCATAGGCCAGCCATGCGCGGCACCCGTCCTCTCTCGAATAGCGCACGGCAGTCCCTCCCGGCTGGTCGCGGAGACGCGCTCGCGCCTCACGATTCATCATGCTACCACAGTTTCAGGAAAAAAGCAATGACGGTTTCGCTGATGATTTCACTTCTTCTCCGGCACCAGCACGGCAGCGAGATGCTTCGCCATGATCGCGTAGCCGTCGGCATTGGGGTGCAGACCGTCGGACAGGAGTTCCGGCTTGGCATAGCCGCGGTCAGGATCAAGGAAGTCATCATAGCAGTTGACAAACGTCACATTCGCCGTTTCCTCAGCCAGCGCCTCAAGGGAGGCGTTCACCTGAACAATTCTGCCCTGCATACCGTAGTAGAATGCTTCGGTGGTGGGCAGCACGCTCATGATAACCGCCTGAATGTCCGGGTTGCTTTCCTGCAATGCCTGAATCATAGCCGCGAAGTTGGCGGCTATGCCTGTCTGATAGTCGCTCCGGCCGAGCTCGTTAATGCCGCAGATGAACACGACCTGATCGTAGCTGCGGCCGCAGAGCTCATCAATGCGCGCCAGACAATGGGTTGTGGTCTGACCGCCGATGCCGTAGTTGGAGCAATCTGCACGACCGAGCAGCTCATTCCAGTCGCCGTAAAGGAGCTGGGCGTTCTGGCAGATGCTGTCTCCGATGAAGGCGATACCTGTGTCCGGCCTGCTCCAGCGCCCGTCGGAGGTGTCCGCGGGCTCCCCCTCACCCGGTATATAGACAATACGGGTCACGGTGACCTTATCGTCGGTCTTGGAGAACACATTCAGCTGATCGAGCCGCGCGAAATTGGTGCCCCATGAGCTGACGATGTTGGCCCATGAGAAGGTTGCGATCCAGCATCCGTCGTCAGCATCTGCTGTTTCATCGGGATCGAGGCGCGCCCACTGCCGCGCGCCCGAATGGCTGGACAGTGCCAGAAATATCGCGTCTTCAGGCCCCGTATAGGTCACCTGAAAGGCGCACCCCTTGTTCATCTGCGCCGCGTCCCACTCGCCGCCGACATGGGCGGTAAAAACAAACTGGATGTTCGCGTTGACAGCATCGCCGGATGAAGCGCCCGCAAAAAGCACCGTCTCTCCGGGCGCTTCTTCCGCCAGCGCAGGCAGAACGGACAGGCAAATCAGCAGCATCAGCATCCAGACACGTTTCAGCACGAGGCTCGCTCCTTTGGTCAGTGCGTTATTGCTTCATTATAGTGCGCTTTTTTCCTGCTGTCAATTAGCTGGATGTAAAAAGGCCTGCCGGATGGCAGGCCCGCTTTGTTGTGTGGAAAGGGATCAGAGCGTACCCGTGACCTGAAGAATCGCCGTGCCGGGCGTGATGGTCCACGCACCGGTCGTGGCGTTCTGGGTGTAGGTCGCCGCGGGAACGGTGATCCTGTTGGCCACAGTGCTGAAGGTGCCGGTCATGGCGTTGTAGTTATAATCGGTGCCCTGCGTCAGCGCGACGCCGTTGAGAGTGACGCTGGTGATATTCAGGGCAGGATCAAACACATCGGTCAGGATCAGGTTATCAGCCGTGGTGGTTGCCGTGGCGCCGGTGTTCTGGATCGTGAAGGTGTAGGTCAGCGGCTGATTCTCCACGACGGTCGTGGGATTCAGGGACTTGATGACGGAAAGGCGCGCCGTGGCGTTGGCGTCGGTGGTGGCCGTAGCCGTGATAGGCGTGGAGATGCCCGTGCCGGAGAGCGTCACGGTGTTCACGATATTGCCCGTGGAGCCCTGCGGCGCGAACTGATTGGCGTTGGCGGAATAAAGCAGCAGAATGTTGCCGCCGGCGGGAACGTTAATGCCCGTAATGGTCAGGGGCGAGCCGGACGCGGCGGGCGCGGTGGCCTGACGCGTGCCGTTCACATACAGGACGACAGAGCCGGGAATAAAGGTCAGGGGCGTGACCGTGCCCGCCGTGGTGCCGGAGGCATAAGCGCCGAGGTTGTCCGTGAGCGTCAGGTTGCTGAACGCAGTGCTGCCGGAGTTGATCACGCTGACGGCGTACGTCACCGTATCGCCCTGCCGGTAGTCACCGGAGATGGCGGATTTGCTGACGGACAGGACATCCTGCAGGGTGCCGGTCACAACGTTGGAGTTGGTGACCAGATTGTTGTATGACAGGGTTGCCTGATTGGTAAAGCTGGTGGGCATGTGTTTCTTCCTCCTTGCTCGACGTGAGGAGTCATTCCCCACACGAGCAGTCTATGCGGCAGGAAAAAACGCGTGCAAGATGATGGCGTCAGGCCTCGTCCGGCAGCGAAACGGTGAAGCGACACCCGCCTTCAGGGACGTTTTCCACTTGGATTGCGCCGCCGCAGGAGTCAAGAATCTGCTTGCAGAGCGCCAGCCCAAGACCGTTGCCCTCCTGCTTGTGGGAGCTGTCAAGCTGATAGAAGCGGTTGAAGATGTGCGTCTTTTCCTCCTCAGGGATGCCGGGGCCGGTATCCTGAATGGTGAAGACGATCTGCCCGTCCTTCCTGTTCAGCCGCAGGACGATGCTCCCCTGCGGCGGGTCAAACTTGATCGCGTTGAGCAGCAGGTTGCTCCAGACATGAAGCATCAGACTCTCGTTGCCTGTCCAAGTGATTTCTTCCAGCTCCACGTCGAAGTCAATGTCCTTTTCCGCCCAGCGGGGCTCCAGCAGCAGAATGGCCTGTCGCACCTGCTCGTCAAGCCGGTACGCGGTCTTTGCCACTGGTATGGCGTGATTGCTGACCTTCGAGAGCAGCAGGATGTTGCCCACCAGCGTCGACAGACGGCGGGTATTGAGCAGAATCCGTTCGATGTACTCCTGCTGCTGAGCATCGGCATGAGTTCCCTGCAGCAGGGTCGCGTATCCCTCGATGGCATTGATGGGCGTTTTGAACTCATGAGAGACGTTCGAGACAAAGTCTGATTGCAGCGTCTCCGTCGCGCCGAGTTCCTTCACCATCAGGTTGAAATTGCGGTAGGTATCGCGAATTTCAGTGATATGGCTGCCGGTATGGAGCCGAATGGTGAAGTCGCCCCCGGCCACCTTGCGCATCGCGCGGTTCAGCTTGACGATGGGCAGCAAAAGCAGGATGTTCACGACGATGGAGACCGTTACGCCGATCACGATGCTGAACAGCAGCAGCCACAGCAGCGGATGCACCTGAATGCGGGTATGCAGGAAGTATTCCAGCAGCCATGCCAGTAGCATGGAAAGCGCCACCGTGCCGAGGATCTCCAGCATGGTGACGATGATAAACAATAGCCGGATATCCAGCCTGCCTTCTTTTCGATTCTTTCCGGCGCTCATAGCTTGACCACCTTGTAGCCTACGCCGCGCATGGTGACGATGCGGAAATCAGTGCTGTCCCGGAACCGGTCGCGCAGGCGGCCGATATGCACGTCCACCGTGTGACTGTCCGTTTCGCTCTCATAACCCCAGATCTCATCCATGAGCTGCTGGCGGGTGAAAATCTTCCCCGGATAGGAAGCCATCTTGTAGAGCAGCATAAACTCCTTTTGCGGCAGCACGGTACTCTTGCCGCTTCGGATGACGGTCAGCGAATCGCATTCCAGCGTCGTGCCGCCGATGACCTGCCTGCGCTCCGAGAGCATCTGCGCCCGCCTGAGCAGCGCGCCGACCCGAAGCACCATCTCGTTGACGTTGATGGGCTTGACCATGTAGTCATCGGTGCCGGAGAGGAAGCCCATGCGCATATCGTCAAAGGCGTCCTTGGCGGTGATCATCATGACGGGGATGTTGATGCCGCTTTCCCGCATGGAGCGTACCAGCTCGTAGCCGTCCATCACAGGCATCATAATATCGGAGATGATCATATCATAGTAGTCGGCGGCCAGCGCGTCGAGGGCCTTTCTGCCGTCGGAAACGCCCGAGGCGTCATAGCCGTTTCTGGTCAGCACATGCTGAAAGAGCTGCCGGAGCTCCGCGTCGTCCTCGACGATCAGAATACGAAACATGGGCGCAGCGACCTCCTCATCTCCGCCAGTTCTTCTTCCACTGATAACGGCGGTAAGCGTTCTTGATGGTCTGATAGCCGTCCCGCCAGAAGAACAGCGCAAGGTTCGCCATGGACATCACCAGCGCCAGCCGGTCCGCCCACGAGCCCGTCAGCAGCATCAGCAGAAGCAGCGCCGCGTCGATCAGCGCCAGCCACTTCATCTTAACGGGCAGCATGAAGAAGATCAGGAGCTCGAAGTCCGGATAGATCAGCGCGAAGGCAAGGAACAGCGACATGTTGAGATAGGTGTTTGTGGTCGCGCCCATGATGAACCCGGCGATTACCGACCCGATGATGCCGCAGAGATAGAACAGGTTAAAGCGGAAGCTCCCCCACTGGTTTTGCAGCCCGGTGCCGATGATCCAATAGAAGTATAGCGAGAAGATGATGAACAGCGGACTGGATTCCGGCGGGATGAAGATGAACGTGATCAGCCGCCAGATCTGCCCGCGGAGAATGGCGGAGCGGCTGAACATCAGCCACCTGCTGGCGCTGAAACCCGTCACAGGGGCCACCACCATGTCGATCACGAAGACCGCCGTCATACCGATGACGATGTAGAGCATCAGGTTGCGTATGGCATACCGGCTCAGCTTGCGCTGCAGCTTCTCGAGCAAGGATGGACGCATGGTCATGAGCGTTTACCTCCCTGAATCGCGCGAATGTTTCGCATGGCATAGAGCGTGAAGGACAGCGCCATCATCGCCATGCACAGGCTGGTCAGGGTATTCGACAGGTATGCTGGCATCTCCTGCCAGAGGATGTGCGCGATCATCAGCGCGTAGAGCATGCAGGTCACCAGCTTGCCATGCCACTGAGCGCCGAGCACCTCTCCCGTGCGCCGGAAGACCATCCATCCCATCAGCCCGGAGGCTGCCTCCTTGATGACCAGCATTGCCAGCGGCAGCCGCATCACCCGGTATCTCGTCGCCAGACAGACCAGCACGGCGAACTGGGTCAGCTTGTCCGCGAGAGGATCGACGGCTTTGCCAAAGGCGCTGATCATGTGGAAATGCCGGGCGATCCAGCCGTCGAGGATATCCGTTGCCCCGGAGACCGTCAGCAGCACGGCCATGAGCGCACTGTCGTGCAGCCCGGCAAAGGCCCAGACGATGGGCCCGATCAGCAGCAGTCGAATCAGGGTCAATAGATTGGGGATCGTCAGCACGCTTTCCTTGTTGACGACGGTTGAAATCTCCTGTTTCACGGCGGCACTTCCTTCTTTCTGCCCGTTGGCATCAGGTGTATCATAAGGGAGGAATAACAACTCAACATCAACTCAAGATCAACAACAGTTGATATTTCTCTGGTTGTTCATATTGGCTTCACTCTGTAATGCTATGCTTATCATGGCATATGAAGGACTTGTCAGGCGGTGTTGACCATGAGCTATATCACCTTTGAAGATGTATGCAAGGATTATCCGGCAGGCACGGGTGTCGTGCACGCGGCGGATCATGTGAATTTCGCGATCGAGCAGGGCGAGTTCTGCGTCGTGCTGGGCCCCAGCGGCGCAGGCAAGACGACTGTGCTCAATCTGCTGGGCGGCATGGATAAGGCCACCAGCGGCCGCATCATGGTGGGCGGCAAGGAGATCACCGGCATGCGCTCGCGCCAGCTCACGGAATACCGCCGTCTGGACGTGGGCTTCGTGTTCCAGTTCTATAACCTGATGCCCAACCTGACGGCTCTCGAGAACGTCGAGCTGGCTCAGCAGGTCTGTCCCAATGCCCTTGATCCGCGGGAGGTCATGGAGCAGGTGGGCCTCTCCCATCGCATGAATAACTTCCCTGCTCAGCTCTCCGGCGGTGAGCAGCAGCGGGTTTCCATCGCTCGGGCGCTGTGCAAGAACCCGGCGCTCCTTTTGTGCGACGAGCCAACGGGTGCGCTGGACAGCAAGACGGGCGCGCAGGTGCTTGAACTGCTGACCCGGCTGTGCCGCGATTTCAAGACGACCGTCGTCATCATCACCCATAACGCCAGCATCGCCCCGCTGGGCGACCGGGTGATCCGCATGCGCAACGGCTCCGTATCGGAGATGACGCGCAACGAGCATCCTGCCCGCGTGGAGGACATCACATGGTAATTCGTCAGCACAGCGCTTCCACAGCCGTTGTCAGGCGGCGCGGCACGCTGACCAAGAAGCTCTTCCGCGACATGGGACGCAGCCTGATGCAGTTCCTTGCGATGCTGCTGCTCTGCGCGCTGGGCACATGGGTATTCAGCGGGCTGGACGCGACATGGCGGATGCTGGATCTGTCCATCGAGTCTCATTTCGAGCAGGGGCATCTGGCAGATGCGTGGATCAAGAGCGCTTCCTTTACCCGAAGCCAGCTTCTGCAGCTGGCGCATATACCCGGCGTGGACGGAACACAGGCCCGCGTGTCGATCGAGCTGGACGCGCCTGATCTGGGCGACAGCGTGTCCGTGCAGGTGGACGCCTTTGACGGGGACATGGAGATCAATACGCCGCTGCTGCGGGAAGGCGAGCTTCTCCACGCCTCTGACCTGCGCGGATGCCTGCTTGAAGAGCAGTTCGCTCAGGCGCACGGACTGACCGTCGGCGATAACATCACCCTCGACATTGGCGGACTGCGGCAGACCTTCGCCATCCGGGGCATCATCCTGTCCGCTGAGTACATGCTCACCGCCAAGGACGTGACGCCTGACCCGGAGCATTACGGTTTTATGTATATCTCGGCGAAGGCGGTGCCGAATCTTCCCTTTACCGAGGTGCTGGTGCGGTTGCAGGAGGGCGTAACCACCGACGATATCCTCGATCAGGTGCGGGAGATTGCGCCCGGCGCGCTGCTGATGACACAGGGCACGCACAAGTCGACAGCCTCGGCCCGGAACTACATCAGCATGTTCAAGAATATGACCTACCTGTTCCCTGTGCTGGTGTTCATCGTGGCGGCAATGATTGTCGTGTCCACGCTGACCCGCATGATGGAGGGCCAGCGCATCCAGATGGGCACCCTCAAGGCGCTGGGTTATCGGGATCATCAGATCCGGACTCATTATCTCTCCTACGCGCTCGTGCCATCGCTGATCGGCTCTGTGATCGGCCTGTTTACCGGGCAGTATACCATTCCTTATGTCATCTGGCGGATTGTCGCGACGAACCTGCGCTTCCCATGGCAGCTTCACGCGCCCATCTCGCCCGCCGCGTGGATCATCACGGCGCTGTCTGTGGCGCTGTCGGTCTTCATTTGCCTGCATACCTACCGCAAGGCAGCCCGGGAGACCACCGCCAGCCTGCTGCGCCCCAAGCCGCCCAAATCCGGCACGCGCATTCTGCTGGAGCGGATTGGCCCTGTGTGGCGGCGATTCTCCTTCAACACCAAGATGATCGTCCGCAACCTGATGCGCAGCAAAGGCCGAACAGTCCTGACACTGGTGGGCGTGCTGTGCTGCAACATGCTGATTATCTGCACCTTCGGCCTGTCGGAATCCATCGAGTGGTTCATCCGGCAGTATTACGAGGGAACGCTGCAGTACGACCTGCGCGTTGATCTCGATCAGAGCCTGTCTGGCACGCTGGACAGCTACAGGGGCCGTTTAACGGCGGAAGTGGTGGACGGCGTGATGGAGCTTTCCGTCAGCATCAACAGCGATACAAGCAGCCGCTCCGGGCTGCTTACCGTGATGGCGGACGATCAGCAAACGATCTGTCTGGGCGAAGGCAATACGAGACTCGATATGCCGAAGGACGGCGCAGTCATCAGCCGCAAGCTGGCCGACGTGCTGGGCGTTTGCTTCGGCGACAGCCTGACCATATGGCTGACGGGCGACACGGAACCCGTCGAAATGGTGCTCAGGGGATATGCGGACACCAACATCGGGCAGGGACTGTTCCTCTCCCAGACGGCATGGGAGAAGTACCGCAAGGGCGCCTTCTCCCCGACCGCGCTGCTGCTGCGCAACCCGGACGCCATGGCGCTGCACCGCATCGACGAGATGGACGAGGTGTCGTTGCTCAAATACCCCGAACAGCAGTGTCAGGATACCATGCGCATCATGGACTCCACCGCCGTGGCCTTTTCCATCCTCAGCGGCGCGGCGCTGGGCTTGGCCTTTATCATCTGCTACAACATGGGCCTGATGAGCTTCACCGAGCGAACCCGCGACTATGCCACGCTCAAGGTGCTCGGATACCACCAGAAGGAGATTCGGGGCCTGATGATCCGGGAGAACAACATCACCGCCATCCTCGGCGTGCTGCTTGGTATCGTTCCGGGCATCTGGCTGACGGGCACAATCCTCAAGATGTGCGAGTATGAAACCATGGTCTTCGTAGCGCGCGTCTCGCCCGCTTCGATCCTGCTGGCCTGTGCTATCACCTTTGTGTTCACCTGCATGATTGAACTCCTCCTCACGCGCAAGGTGCGATCCATTGACATGGTGGAAGCCCTCAAGAGCGTCGAGTGACGAAAGGACGGATTTTCCGATGAAAAAGCTGTTTGCTCTGCTGACTGTTTTGCTGGTATTCACCTCCTCCGCCATGGCTGCGGAGGACCTCACTGGCTATGCCATCGCCAACGGCACGGTGACGGCTGTGCGCTTCCTGGACGTCACAGCCCCTTATTCCGGCACGCTTGGCACCTTTGATCTGGCTGCAGGGGATCGCGTGACTGCCGGAGACGAGCTGTTCTCCATGCTGCTGACCACGGTCTACGCTCCGGAGGCAGGTACGGTAACGCTCTTTGCCGCTCAAGGAGACGACGCGACGGGCGTCATGAGCCATTACGGCGCGCTGGCTTCGCTGGAGACTGCCATCCCGACCCAGATTGTCGCATCAACGGCCAACGCGTATAACACCAAGGAGAACCACATCCTCTATGTGGGAGAGACGCTGTATTTCCGTTCCTCCGGCTCGGCTCGGGAGGAAGGCTGGGGCAAGGTGATCCGCGTTGACGGCAGCAGCTATGTGGTGGATATCCTTGAGGGCGATTTTGATATCGGCGAATCCTTCAATCTCTACCGCAACAACCGCTACGAGAGCCGTGACAATGTGGGACGCGGCACAGTCACCCGGCGCAATCCAGTCTCGCTCACGGGCGTGGGCCGGATCTATGAGCTGCTGGCCGCTGACGGAACCAAGGTTGAGGCAAACGCGCCTGTGATGACCCTGATGTCTGCCGACGCCGAGCCCGGAGCAAGCCCGATCATCACAGCTCCGCAGGACGCGGTGGTGGCCATGGTGACCGTCTCTCCCGGACAGCAGGTCTGGAAGGGGCAGATGCTGGCGCGGCTGTACCTGACGGACGAGCTGGAAGTCGTGGCGGAGGCGGACGAGATTGATCTGCACGGGCTGCGGGTGGGCGACCGGCTGCCCATTACGCTGGACACGGACGAAGCGACCGTGCTCTATGGCACCGTCACGGAGATCTCCGCGCTGGGCGTGACCCGGCAAAACGCCGCTTACTACACGGTGCATGTCTCGCTGCAGGATACCCGAAACGCCCTGCTCGGGGCCAGCGCGTCGGTCTATCTGCCCAAGGAGTAAACGGCAATGATGCAGACCATTCAGGAGCGGCGAAGCATCCGAAAATATCAGGATCGGCCTGTCTCCCGTGACTTGATTGAGAAAGTCATTCAAGCGGGTTCGCTCGCTCCGTCGGCAAAAAACCGTCAGCCGTGGCGCTTTGTGATTGCGCAGGGCGAAAGCAAACAGGAAATGCTGGCGGTCATGGCGCAGGGATTGCAGCGAGAAGCCAATGCTCCGCTGCTGCCGGGCAGCGCGCCGATGATTCAGGGCGCCGTGCGGACCATGCGCATCATGGAGCAGGCGCCTGCGGTGATCTTTCTCCTTGAACCGGACGGTGCTTCCCTGCATGATATCCCGGATGCTGAAGGACGCGTCTACGAGCGGTGCGACATGCAGTCCATAGGCGCGTGCTTGGAAAACATGTCGTTGGCGGCGGCTTCGCTGGGCTTGGGGAGCCTGTGGATATGCGACGTCTATTTCGCCTACGACGAGCTGACTGCGTGGCTTGCGTCGGAGCATGAGCTGGCAGCCGTCATGACCCTCGGATACGCGGCGGAACAGCCGCTGCCCCGTCCGCGCCTTCCGTTGGATGCCCTCATTGAGTGGCGATAGCTTCGCTAATGAGAAAAGATCATGAATCTTACCTATGATACACGCAAGGCCGTCCCCTGCCGGCGTATGTAAGAGCTGTTCCTTGCCGTCGGCTGGGCTCAGGCGGATGAGATAGCCCGCGAGGTGCTCGCGAACTTCGACGTAGGCTTCCGGAACAGCAGCCATGTTGTGACGGTTTGGGACGACGACCGGCTGGTTGGATGCGTCCGTGTGCTCAGAGATGGTCGCTTCCGTTCCATCATCCTCGATCTGGCTGTGCTGCCGGATTATCAGCGGCAGCGCATCGGGCGTGAGCTGGTCAGAAGGTGCCGTGAGCGTTTCCCGGACACGAAGTGGCTGGTGCAGACGGACGAGGTCCGTGGCTTCTGCGAGCGAATTGGTTTCATAGCCAATCATGATTTTTTATGCGTATTCCGGGCAAACGGTTTTAACCGTCTTCCACGGCATAGGGCTTGAAAATCTTTTGAAAATACAGTATCATAGAACTGATATGGTCATTTGTCCGCCGCATCGCGGACTTTTTTGGAGGGAACCGTTCGTGTCTGACAGACTGAGCAAAATCCGCAATTTCTGCATCATCGCCCACATCGACCACGGAAAGTCGACGCTGGCTGACCGCATTCTGGAGAAGACCGGCGTCTTCCAGCAGCGGGAGATGGTCGAGCAGATTCTCGACAGCATGGAGCTGGAGCGTGAGCGCGGCATCACCATTAAGAGCAAGGCCGTGCGCATGAACTACAAGGCGCAGGACGGTGAAACCTATATCCTGAACCTGATTGACACTCCCGGCCATGTGGACTTCACCTATGAGGTCAGCCGGGCGCTGGCGGCCTGCGAGGGCGCGCTGCTGGTGGTCGACGCGACGCAGGGTATCGAGGCCCAGACGCTGGCCAACGTCTATATGGCGCTGGAGCACGACCTCGAGACCATCCCGGTCATCAACAAGATTGACCTACCCTCCGCTCAGCCGGAGGTGGTGCGGCAGGAGATTGAGGACGTCATCGGTCTGGACGCCTCTTATGCGCCCTGCGTCTCTGCCAAGACGGGCCTGAACATCGGGGACGTGCTGGAAGCCATTGTGCAGCATGTCCCGTCTCCCACGGGCGACGCGGAGGCTCCCCTGCAGGCGCTGATTTTTGACGCTTTCTATGATAACTACCGTGGCGCGATCTGCTTCGTGCGCATCAAGCAAGGCACCATCCGCGCTGGCATGCGCATGCGCATGATGGCGGAAAAGAGCGAATTTGACGTGGTCGAGGTTGGCACCTTCGCGCCGGGATATCAGCCCTGCGATGAACTGGGGCCGGGTGATGTTGGCTATGTAGCCGCGTCGATCAAGGACGTGCGGGAGACCCGCGTGGGCGACACCATCACCGATGCGAACCGGCCTGCTGCTGAGCCCCTTCCCGGCTATCGGCAGGTCACTCCGATGGTTTACTGCGGCGTATATCCTGCCGATGGCGCGGACTATCCGGCCCTGCGGGACGCGCTGGACAAGCTCCGCATGAACGACGCTTCCCTCACCTTTGACCCGGAGACCTCCGCGGCGCTGGGTTACGGCTTCCGCTGCGGTTTCCTCGGCCTGCTCCACATGGACATCATCACCACGCGGCTGGAGCGCGAATGGGATTTGAATCTCGTCACCACGGCCCCGAGCGTCATCTATCGCATCACCAAGACGGATGGCAGCGTGCACATGATCGACAACCCGACCAACCTGCCGCCCATCGGCGAGATTCGCATGATGGAAGAGCCTTTCGTCCACGCGACAATCTACACCCCGCAGGATTCCGTCGGCACCCTGATGGAGCTGTGTCAGGACAAGCGCGGAGTGTTCATTGACATGCAGTACGAGGGCAGCCGCGTGAAGCTTAACTATGACATTCCGCTCAACGAGATCATTTTCGACTTCTTCGATCAGATCAAGTCCCGCAGCCGTGGATATGCCTCCTTTGACTACGAGCTGAAGGACTACCGCGAGAGCGAGCTGGTCAAGCTGGACATTTTGCTCAACGGCGATATCTGCGACGCGTTCTCCATCATTGTGCACCGTGACAAGGCGTACAACCGAGGCCGGGGTATCTGCGAGAAGCTTAAGGAAGTGATCCCGCGGCAGATGTTCGAGATTCCGATTCAGGCGGCCATCGGCGGCAAGGTCATCGCCCGGGAGACGGTCAAGGCCATGCGCAAGGACGTGCTGGCAAAGTGCTACGGCGGCGACATCACCCGCAAAAAGAAGCTGCTCGAAAAGCAGAAGGAAGGCAAAAAGCGTATGCGGCAGTTCGGCACGGTTCAGGTGCCCAGCGAAGCCTTCCTTGCCGTGCTTAAAATGGATTCGTGACCATGCGGAAACTGCGCTGCAGCAAAGGCATACGTCATTTTCAGGCATATCAGACTTCCCGCTTGCGCGAGCCCTCTAATCTGATCACTCGCGGGCACGTCACCGATGTATTGACTTTAGTCGGTCAGAACCGACAGTCGGTTTGTTTTACAGGGCATCGCTATATTGCTGCCAGCGAAATGCCCGCATTAGTCAGTCGTCTCGATGCGCTGCTGGAGCTGTGCTACCGCCATGGATATCGCGACTTTTTCTGTGGCGGTGCGCTGGGGTTTGATATGCTGGCTGCTGAGCGCGTTTTGGCGCTGCAGAATGATCACGCCGGGATTCGGCTCGTGCTTGTCATCCCCTGCAGCGATCAGATGAACCACTGGCCAGAGCAGGATGTTGCCCGGTATGAGCGGATCCTCTATGCCGCGGACGATATCCGCGTTCTCTCGCCCTTCTACTATGACGGCTGCATGCAGGTGCGCAACCGATACATGGTCGACCGAAGCAGCCTGTGCATCTGTTATATGCGGCATCATAAAGGCGGCACAGCATCCACCGTGGCCTATGCTGTCAAGGAACAGGTTGCTGTCCTTAACGCGGCCATGGAGAATGTCTGCGCCGCCTTTCCCAAGCGTTGAATCGGCTTACTTCTTTTTTTCCTGCGGATGAGCCACCGGAAGCGAATGGCGCTCCTCCTCAATCTTGATTTCCCAATGGAGCAGCAGCGTCAGCACGCCGCGAAGGGCAATCACCGCGCCGAGGATGGCCAGCTCTGTCCATTCGCGAACGATGACCGTGCGCAGCACCTCGCCGCCCAGCTTGAACTCCAGCGCCAGCGCAATGCCCTGCGCCAGCTTGAGCCGGATGTGCGGATCCTGCTTGAAATAGCTTACAAAGCCCTGCACCGCGGTGATGAGCAGCACGCAGATGCCTGCCATCTCCACCAGCACGATGCCGATTTCCGCGACATAATGGACAACCTGATCCAAGAATTCAACGAAGACGTCCATCAAACATGCCTCCTTCGCGTTTTCTCTATTGTACACGATCTCACGCGAAATTGCACGAACTTTTTTATGGTGATACGATGGAACTCTACATTCATCTTCCCTTCTGCCTTCGGAAGTGCCGCTACTGCGACTTTCCATCGTGGCCCGGCTGTGAATCGCTGATGCCGCGCTATGTGGACGCGCTGCTGACGGAAGCGGCTGCGCTGTCGACGCAATATGGTCGTCCGGCTATTGAAACGGTGTTCATCGGCGGAGGTACGCCGTCGCTGCTTCCCGCTTCACTGATGACGAAGCTGCTGATGGGGCTGCGGGAGCATTTTCGTATTCCGGCTGGCATCGAATTCACCTCCGAGGCCAATCCCGGGACGCTGACGGAGGACTGGCTGAGCGCGGCTGCTGACGGCGGCGTCAACCGTTTGTCGCTGGGCATGCAGGCCTATCAGCCTGAGCTTCTGCGCACCCTTGGACGAATCCATGACTTTTCGCAGGTGCGCGATTCGGTGAAGCTGGCGAGGCATTCGGGCATCACAAACCTGAACCTTGACCTGATGTTCGGCCTACCCGGTCAGTCGCCTGCCATGTGGAGGGAGACCATTGGGCGTGCGCTTTCCCTGCAGCCTGAACATATGTCCTGCTATGGGCTGATTCCAGAGGATGGCACGCCGCTCAAGGATGATCTGGACGCGGGCCGGCTCTCCATGCCCGATGAGGATGATGAGCGCCGCATGTATGACGACACGCTGCGGGTGCTCGCTGAATACGGCTATGAGCAGTATGAGATCAGCAATTTCGCTTTGCCCGGGCATGCGTGCCGCCACAATCTTGGCTATTGGCGACAGGTGCCATACATTGGGCTTGGCGCTTCGGCGGCGTCCTGTGTTCCCGGAGACGCAAGCACTGCTTATCTTCGCTTGTCCAATCCTTCCGATCTGCAGGAATACATGGACATGGCCGAACACGGAGACTGGCACAGGCGATCATGCGTTCCTGTATCGCTTGAGGAGGCTCGATTTGAGACGATGATGCTTGGTCTGCGCACGACGCAAGGCGTTTCAGAAGCCGCTTTTGCCGCCATGCACGGCATGACGATGGAAGCATGCTATGGCGATCGGCTGCGCTCGCTTGTCCAAAGAAAGCTCATCATGTGGCAGAACGGCTGGTGTCGGCTGACACGCCGCGGCATGGATGTGCAGAACACGATTCTTGTTGAACTGATGGATGATTAAAGCGCTTTCCAACCCGGAAAGCGCTTTTCAATAGGCGGTTATTGTCCGCGTTCCGCCGCGCGTCTGTAAGCGTCGTCATAGAGCCAGTTCTGGCTGGAGAGCGCGGGCTTCGTGCCGGGGAAACGGCGGACATACGCGCCATCCGGCATCTGATCACGGGCCTGAACGTTATCATTCCAGAGAATGTCAAAGATTTTCTCAATCCGTTCCTTGATGGCTGGCACGAGAATGGGAACAGCCACCTCGACGCGGCGCAGGGTGTTGCGGGTCATCCAGTCAGCGGACGCAATATAGCAGCGGGCGTCATCGCCATCACCGAAAATATAGATGCGGCTGTGCTCCAGAAAACGCCCAACAATGCTGATGATGTGAATGTTGTCCGTCAGCCCCGGCACGCCGCCGCGCAGGCAGCAGATGCCCCGAACCACCATGTCAATCGCCACTCCCGCCTGACTCGCTTCGATCAGCTTATCCATGAGCGTCTTGTCGGTCAGGGAGTTCACCTTGAGGCGGATATGACCTGCTTCGCCGTTTCGCGCCTTGTGAATCTCGCCGTCGATCAGGTCGATCAGCTTCCCTTGCAGGCAGTGGGGCGCAACCATCAGCGTGGCCATATGATCGACCGTCTCGCCCAGCATCAGCGCCTGAAAAACCTGCGCGGCCTCCTCGCCGATCTGGCGGTCTGCCGTCATCAGCGACAGGTCGGTGTACAGGCGGCTGGTCTTCTCGTTGTAGTTGCCGGTACCAATCTGCGTGATGTACTGGATGCCTTCCTCGGTCTTGCGGGTAATCAGGCAGAGCTTGCTGTGCACCTTGAGCTTTTCTACGCCATAGATAACGTGGCAACCAGCGCGCTCCAACCGACGGCTCCAGACAATGTTGTTCTCCTCGTCAAAGCGGGCCTTGAGCTCCACCAGCACGTCCACCTGCTTGCCGTTCTCCGCAGCCTCCACCAGCGCCTCAACCACCTTGGAGTCCCGTGCCAGCCGGTAGAGCGTCATGCGGATGGAAACAACGGTCGGGTCATGGGCAGCCTCGGAAAGCATGCGCAGGAAAGGCCGGATGGACTGGTAAGGATAATGCAGCAGCACATCCTTTTCCAGCACCTGATCGATCACGGGCCTGCTCTCAACAATATCCGGCGTCTGCTGCGGATGGCGTGGCGCGTAGAACAGCTCCGCGTGGCTGCGCAGGGTATCCTCAATGCGGAACAGGAAAGACACATCCAGCGGCGTATCATACTCATAGACGCGCTGAACATCCAGCTTGAGCAGCCCGCACAGCCGGGAAATAATGTCTGCGCCGATCTGTCGGGACAGCTCGAGACGAACCGGGCACAGCTTCTGGCGCAGACGAACCACCTCGGCCATGTGGTCGCGGTAATTCAGGTCCTCGTCATAGATGCTGTCAGCGTCGATATCGGCGTTGCGGGTGATGCGGGCCAGCGTCTTGGAGACGACACGGTATCCCGGGAACAGCGAAGGCAGGCAGTGAAGGATCAGATCCTCCGCCAGAATGAAGCAGCCCTTGCGTTCGGGAATTTCAATCAGCCGGGGGAACACGTCGCCCGCGCAGGGCACGATGCCGATCTTCTGCTTCTTTTCCGTGCGGTTGGCCAGCACGGCGATGGCATAGATCTCCTTGTTGCGCAGGAAAGGGAACGTCTGCTTCTTGCCGACGATATAGGTCGAGAGCAACGGCATGAATTCCCGCTGAAACATTTCCTTCAGATAACTGCTGGATTCCGAGCTGATGTTTCGGAAGTTGACGATGGAAATCCCCTGCTCCCGGAGCTTCTCCAGCACCGCGGCGTAGGTGGCGTCACGGCGGCGGCACAGCTCCCGAATCCGGGACAGCGCCGCATCGATCTGCTCGCCGGGGGTCATATGGGTCTTGTTCTCCCGGGATTCCTTGTCCAGCAGCATCTGATCATGCAGGCTGCCGATGCGCACCATGAAGAACTCGTCAAGATTGCTCTGGAAGATGGACAGGAAGGTCAGCCGTTCGCACAGCGGCACCCGCTCGTCCTCGGCCTCCTCCAGCACCCGCTCATTGAATCTCAGCCATGACAGCTCCCGGTTTTCAAAGCATGCCAGTTCCATGGGAAAACTTCCTTTCCGCTGATTCTGCGTTCCCTATCGTATCACAATTTCTGTTATTTTCAAGCGTTTTCGATCAATTGAGGGCAACATTTGCCAATTTGTCGCTGTAGCTGCGCAGGGCCTCGGCCTCGACAGCCTGCCTCTCCTCCGCCAGAGACGGGTCTTCACGAAGACGCTTCATGCACTTGCTGGCTTCCTCCAGCAGCTTCACATCGCCGTCCAGCAGGAAGTCGCCCATCATTTCGCCGGACTGCCGCGTTCCCATCAGATCACCGGGACCGCGCAATTCAAGGTCCTTCTGTGCGACAAGAAAGCCGTCATTGGTCTGAGTGAGAATCCGCAGGCGATCATTTGCCTCAGCCAACAGGAAGCACCAGCTCTGCGCACTGCCGCGCCCCACGCGTCCGCGAAGCTGATGAAGCTGCGACAATCCATAACGCTCGGCGTTCTCGATGACCATCACGCTGGCATTCGGCACATTGACGCCCACCTCAATGACTGTCGTCGAAACCAGCACGTCCAGATGGCCAGCGGAGAACTCCGCCAGTACCGCCGCCTTCTCATCGGCCTTTTGATTTCCCCACGTCAGGCCAACCCGCAGACCACGCAGCTCGCCGGAGACCAGCGCATCATAAGTCGCCTTGGCAGAGCGGACGTCTTCAAGGGCTTCGCTGTCCTCCACCAATGGACAGACGACATAGGCCTGTCTGCCCTGCGCGATCTCCTGCCGCAGAAAGCCGTACATGCCGGAACGCTTCTCCTCGGGCACCACGCGGGTGCTGACGGGCGTGCGCCCCGGGGGCAGCTCATCCACCACAGATATGTCGAGGTCGCCATAAAGGATCAGCGCCAGCGTTCGCGGGATCGGTGTGGCGGACATGACCAGCACATGAGGGGCTCTGTCGCCGTCGGCGCCCTTCTGCTGGAGCGTCGAGCGCTGCATAACCCCGAACCTGTGCTGTTCATCGGTGACGACCAATCCGAGCTTGCTGTACTCAACGCCCTCGCTGATCAGCGCATGGGTGCCGAACACTGCCTGCCATGTGCCGTCCGCGCAGGCAGCATGGGTCTGCCTTTTCTCCTTGGCTTTCATGGAGCCGATCAGAAGCCCGCAGGAGATTCCCATGGGCTCCAGCATGGCCTTGGCCGATTCGTAGTGCTGCCTTGCCAGAATCTCCGTCGGAGCCATCATGGCTGCCTGATATCCAGCCTGGCAGGTCAATGCAATCGCTCCGAACGCCAGCGCCGTCTTGCCGCAGCCCACGTCGCCCTGAATCAGGCGGCTCATGGCGCGGTTGCGGCGCATGTCGGCAGTCACTTCCTCAAGTACCCGTTTCTGCGCTGCTGTCGGCAGAAAGGGCATGTGAGACCAGAAAGCATCCGCGGCGTCTGCCGCGATGGGCAGCGGCATGCCGTCCTCCCGATGATGGCGCATCATCCCCAGCGCGGCCTGATACATCAGCATCTGCTCGAAGGCCAGCCTGTGCCGGGCCTGCCTGAGCGCCTCTAAATTGTCCGGGAAGTGGGCCTGCCTGATCGCGAAGTTCAGTTCGCACAGGCCATGGCGCAGGCGCAGACTTCTTGGCAGGGTCTCCGGGCAGCAGTCATCCACCTGCGAGAGCGCGGTCTGCATCATCTCACGAAAGGTCTTGGCCGGAAGCCCCTTCACCGCTCTGTACACCGGCTGAATGGACGGCTCTGTTACCCTCTGAGGGTTCTGCAGGGTGCGGCGGTTGTTTTTCTCCACCACGCGGCCGTAGAGCATCACGCTCTGCCCCACCGGAAGCTGCTGCATCATCCACGGCTGATTGTACCAGACCAGTGCCAGCCTGCCGCTGTCATCCCACAGGGAGGCTGTCACGCGGGTCAGACCGTTGAAGCGCGAGAGCTTCGGCGCGTCCCGCACAACACCCATGACGAGCACTTCGCCAGCGTGAGCCATCGCGCAGGGTGTCACCCGCGTCCTGTCCTCATAGCGAACAGGCAGGCAGTATAACAAATCGCGCAATGAGCTGATGCCCACTGCGCGCAAAGCGGTCAGCCGTGTCGGGCCGACGCCTTTCAGGTCAGAAAGTTGCATGCGTCACTCCACAGAGATGAGATAGTAGTACAGCGGCTGGCCGCCCAGCAGACACTCAACGTCGCAGTTCGGATAGGCCGCGGCGATGTCTGCGGTCATGGCCTGCGCATCCTCCTCGGTGGTGTCCGCGCCATAATATACGGTGATGAGCTCGTCGCCCGGCTCCACCACGGCCTTCATCATCTCCATGACCACGTCGTGGATGCTGTCGCCGGAATACTCAATCTGACCGTTGTGCATGCCGATGATGTCGCCCTTGTGCATCTGCACGCCGTTGAACTCGCTGTCACGCACGGCATAGGTCACCGTGCCGGTCTTGACATGCTGAGCGGCCTCGGCCATGCGCTGGGCATTCTCCTCGCCGCTGATCTCCGGCTGGAAGGCCACAGCCGCCGCGATGCCCATGGCGACGTTCTTGGTCGGGATCACATGGACTTCCTTCTCCGCCAGCTCCGCCGCCTGCTGCGCCGCGAGAATGACGTTGCCGTTATTCGGGAAGACGAATACGCACTGGGCGTTGACAGCGTTGATGGCAGAGAGAATATCGTCAATGGAGGGGTTCATGGTCTGGCCGCCCTCGACAATGTGATCGACGGTCAGGTCGCGGAATATATTGCTGAAGCCCTCGCCCAGCGACACCGCCACCATGCCGAAGGGCTTAGCGGGTTCCACCGGCGCGGCAGGCTCGTCCGGCTGCTCGGGGGCGTTCTCCTTCTCCCAAGCGCGCTTCATCTCAAGCAGATTGTCGATCTTGAGCTCCACCAGCTCGCCCAGCTCCAGACCATACTCGATGGCATTGCCGGGATTGTTGGTGTGGACATGGACGGAGGTCTTCGTCATATCGCCCGTCACCTGCACGCAGTCGCCGATGCGGTTGAGGCGGCGGCGGAAGGAATCCACGTCGCCCTCGGTGCAGTCCTCGCGGAAATTCTGGATAGCGAACTCTGTGCAGTAGGCAAAGTGGATATCGCCGGACAGGTCGTGCATGTCCGGGCCGGCAATCGCGCCGTCACCAGCCATCAGCGCCGCAGGGTCCTCAATCTCCTCGCCGCGCAGACAAGCCGCGTAGCCCGTGTAAATCAGCAGCAGGCCGCGTCCGCCCGAGTCAACAACACCGGCGGATTTGAGCACAGGCAGCATCTCCGGCGTGCGCTTGAGAATCGCCTCGCCGCTCTTCAGGATCACATTGAACAGCGCGTCGTAATCATCCGGCGCTTTCTCGACCTGCTTGAGCGCGTCCTCGGCGATGACCCGCGCGACGGTCAGGATGGTGCCCTCCTTGGGCTTCATCACGGCCTTGTAGGCCTTGTCAGCGCCGGCCTTGAGGGCATTGGCGAACTGCACGGGCGTGATTTTTTCGACGCCCTTGAGCGCCGTGGAGAACCCGCGCAGAAGCTGCGAGGTAATGACGCCAGAGTTGCCGCGAGCGCCCCTGAGCGCACCTTTGGCAATGGCAGCGGCGGCCTCGTCAGCACGCAGGAACTCCTTGCTGTTGACTTCCTTGGTGGCCGACTGCATGGTCAGCGACATATTCGTGCCCGTGTCGCCGTCGGGGACTGGAAAGACGTTCAGCGCGTCGACGGCTTCGCGGTTCTTTTCCAGCAGGGCGGCTCCGGCAAGCACCATATCGCGCAGCAGCAGCCCGTCGATCACTTTATGCTGTATCAAGGATGTTCTCCTCCGTTTCAGGCGGTTTCGATCTGCGTCAGACGCGGATGCCCTCCACCGAAATGTTGACCTTGCGCACGGACACGCCAGTCATGCTCTCGAGCTTGTAGCGCACGGTTTCGACGATGGTCTTGCAGACCTCCGCGATGGAAATGCCGTATTCCACAATGATGAACAGATCCACGTCCAGCATGTCGCCGACGGAACGGATCTGCACGCCGCGGGTCAGGTTTTCCCGGCCCAGCCACTCCACGAAGCCGTCCTTGGCCCGCTTGGAGGACATGGCCACGATGCCGTAGCACTCCAGCGCCGCATAGCCGACTACTTTGAGCAAGACGTCTTCACTGATGAAGATCGTGCCGAGGTCGTTTTTGATCTTACAATCCATGGTGGTGTACCTCCTTCATTCAGGGCACTCATGACAGCTGCTGTGAACCCGCGCCAAAAGCGCCCATAAGCAGGGTCGCTCTTAGTATACAGGATTTACGAGGATTTAGCAAGTATTTTTTGTTTTGAATATCAAATTATCCCTACGCTGCCATTTTCCGCTTGACAAGGCCTGCCGCCGTGGGTATAATGCCATTATCAAGGCGATGAGGGGACGAGTAGCCGTCCATCACCCGGCTTTCAGAGAGCTTCCGGTCGGTGCAAGGAAGCAGGCCGAAAAACGGTGAAGTACAGCCCCGAGCCATCCGCTGAACGCATGTCATGTGAGTAGGCGGCATCCGGTGCGCCGGTTACAGCGCGGGTGGGATGAATGCGTCCCCGTTGAGGACTGCGCAGGCAGTCAAAGTGGAAGTGGTACCGTGGCAGAGTATGCCGCCTTCCCGGATGATGAATCCGAGAAGGCGTTTTTCTTTGCTTCAGACTTTCTCAAGGAGGAACATCATGGAACTGGATGCCATCAGGTTCGCGCGGCGGTTCGATACCATCAGCGGATCGGCCATCCGCGAGATCTTCAAGATGATCGCCAAGCCGGGGATGATTTCCTTCGCCGGCGGCAACCCGGCTTTGTCAGCTCTTCCGGACAAACAGGTCGCGGAGATCGCGCAGGAGGTGCTGGCAAAGGACGGCAAGGCCATCCTGCAGTACGGCGCGACGGAAGGCTATGCTCCCTTGCTGGAGAGCCTCAAAGCCTATGCCCAACAGCAGATCGGCTGCGAGATTCCCGCCGTGCTGCCGGTCACGGGCTCTACGCAGGCGATGGATTTGCTCTGCAAGGCGCTGATTGATCCCGGCGACCGCATTCTGGTGGAGGACCCGTCCTTCCTCGGCAATCTCCAGTGCATGCGGCTGTATCAGGCGGAGCTTGTGCCCGTCGAGAGCGACGAAAACGGCCTGATGATCGACAAGCTGGAGGAGGCCATCATTAAATACCGTCCGAAGCTGCTCTACACCATCCCGACCTTCCAGAACCCCACCGGCAAGACGCTGGCGGCTGACAGGCGCAAGCCCATCGCCGAATTGGCCGCGAAGTATGGCATGGTCGTTGCCGAGGACGATCCTTACCGGGATTTGCGCTACAGCGGGACTCCCCTGCCGTCCATCAAGTCCTATGACAAGGAGGGCTGGGTGGTCTTCCTCGGTTCCTTCTCCAAGATCATCTCCCCCGGCCTGCGCGTCGGGTACATGGCGGGCGATTCGCGCATCCTCCGCAAGTGCACCATCGGCAAGCAGTCGTCAGACGTGCATACGGCGAATCTCAATCAGGCTATCGTCGACCAGTACCTGCGGAAAAACCTGCTGCCGGGGCACATCAAGGCCATCTGCGCCAGCTATCAGCAGCAGCTGAAGGCGATGCTCGGCGATCTTGCCGGCTTCCCCACCGGGACGCGATATACCCGGCCCGAAGGAGGGCTTTTCATCTGGGTGGAGCTGCCCGAGGGCATTGATTCCAAGGCGCTGCTCGATCAGGCGGTCGAGCGGCGCGTCGCCTATGTGCCGGGCACCCACTTCTTTGCGGGCGGCGGACATGAGAATACCCTTCGGCTGAATTTCTCCAATTCCACGGTGGAGCAGATTCACGAGGGCATGGCCGTTCTCAAAGACATCTTCGAGAAAGCGATCAAGTGATTTCCCACAAACGAAAGGAGCAGGATACCCATGGCGGAGCATATTCTGGACATTCTCAAGGACCGCGGTTTCATTGCGCAGATGACCTTTGAAGACGAGCTGTACGAGCAGCTCAAGGAGCCGACCACCTTCTACATCGGCTTTGACCCCACGGCGGACTCGCTGCACATCGGTCACTACATCCCGATCATGGCCATGGCCCACATGCAGAAGGCCGGTCACAAGCCCATCGCGCTGATGGGCGGCGGCACCGCGATGATCGGCGACCCCTCCGGCAAGACCGACATGCGCAAGATGATGACCACCGAGACCATCGACAGCAACGTCGCCCACATCAAGCAGCAGATGTCCCGGTTCCTCGATTTCTCCGAGGGCAAGGCCATCATTGCCAACAACGCCGACTGGCTGCGGCATCTCAACTTCATCGAGTTCATGCGGGACATCGGCGCGATGTTCTCCGTCAACAAGATGCTGACCGCCGATTGCTACAAGGCCCGCATGGCCACGGATAACGGCCTCTCCTTCCTCGAGTTCACCTACATGCTCATGCAGTCCTACGACTTCCTCGAGCTGTTCCACCGCTACGGCTGCCGTCTGCAGATGGGCGGCAACGACCAGTGGAGCAACATGCTCGGCGGCGCGGACCTCGTGCGGCGCAAGGACAACGAGAAGGCTTTTGCCTGCACTTTCCAGCTTCTGCTGACCCACGACGGCCGCAAGATGGGCAAGACCGAAGCGGGCGCGCTGTGGCTTGACGCCAACAAGACCACGCCCTACCAGTTCTACCAGTACTGGCGGAACGTCGACGACAAGGACGTCGAGAAGTGTCTGGCGCTTCTGACCTTCCTGCCGATGGACGAGGTTCGCCGTCTGGGCGCGCTGGAGGGCAGCGAGATCAACGAGGCCAAAAAGGTGCTGGCTTACGAGGTCACGAAGCTGGTGCACGGCGAAGAAGAAGCCCGGAAGGCTGCTGACGCGGCACTGGCGCTCTTTGCTGGCGGCGGAAACGGCGCGGATGTTCCCTCCTTCACTGTGACAGCGGAGCAGCTTGCCGAGGACGCCCGTGTGACGACCCTGCTGGTCAAGTCCGGCCTGTGCAAGAGCCAGAGCGACGCGCGCAATCAGGTGAAGGCTGGCGCCGTGTCCCTCGGCGATGAGAAGGTCACCGACTTCGGCGCGGCTGTCACCGCGGAGATGATCGGCGACGGCCTGATGCTCAAGAAAGGCAAGAAGGGTTTCTGCCGTCTGATCCTCGGATGAGCGCTCCCTACAAGACCCTGAGACAGGAAGCCAGCGACGAGGTTATCATCAACAAGAGCCGATTCATCGGTCATGCCTGCCCTTGTGAGACGGAAGCTGAAGCGCTGGCTTTCCTTCAAAAGATCAAAACCCAGTACAAGGATGCGACCCATAACTGCTATGCCTATGTGATCGGACGGAACGCCGGCATCATGCGCTACTCCGACGACGGCGAGCCGGGCGGCACCGCGGGCCTTCCCATGATGGAGGTGCTCAAGGCGCAGGGTGTGGTGAACTGCTGCGTGGTGGTGACCCGCTATTTCGGCGGCGTGCTGCTGGGCGCGGGCGGTCTGGTGCGGGCCTACACGCAGGGGGCGGTCATCGCGCTCAAGGCGGCGCAGGTGGTGGTCATGGAGCCGTCCCAACGATACCTCTGCGAGGTCGGCTATCCCCTGTGGGACAAGGTGCAGCACGCGATGAAGTCCCTGCCTGTTCAGCTCCTGTCCAGCGAGTTCACCACAGCGGTGACCTTCACGCTTCTCGTGCGGGAAACGGATGCGGCTGACGTGCTGGACACGCTCACCCGCGTCACCGACGGACGATTCGAGGCGCTGCTGGAGGAAGACTCCTTCGAGGCATGGCCTACTGACGAACAAGCCTAAAAAGGCAGAAAGACGCAAACGCGTTTGGCTGTTGAAGCTGACAAATCCGCATCGGGCTGAACGTGTGGGAATTCGCTGAGGGCGCGCTCAGGTGTTATGAGTCCATGGGTTTCCGGACACACCGTCGTTACACGGAATATGTGTAACAGTCACTGGCTGAAAAACGGCAGCGAAGAAATTCCTGCCGCTTTTTCTTGCGCGCAATTGAATTTCATTTGCAGTTCATATCCATCTTATAAACTGGCGACCGATAGAAACCAAGGGAGGGTTTTATGATGAAAAAGAAGCTTCGCAAGCGCCTGATCTGGCTTATGCTGCTGGTGGCGGCCGCGGCGGCGGTGTGGTTTTTCTTCCTCCGGGAGCAGCGCGTGAATTTTACGGAGGAGACGGCCCGTACCATGAATATCGAGACCTTTTACACCTTCTCCGGCAACATCGAGCCGGACGGCGCGGAGATTTATGCCGCCACGGCCAGTGGCTCCGTCCGCCAGTGGCTGGTTGAAGAGGGCGATGAGGTCACCGACAACACCAACGTGGTGGTTTATGAAAACGGCACCCGGGTCAAATCCCCCCGCAGCGGCACCGTATCCGACCTTTATATCGACGCGGGCGATGATTTCCGGGCGGGCGACGCGCTGTTCCGCGTGGCTGATTACGCGCACCCGAAGATCATCATCCGCGTGGACGAATACGACGTGTCCGCATTGAAGAAAGGCATGCCCGTGTCGGTGAACGTGCTGTCCACCGGCGCGGTGGTCGAGGGCGAGATCACCCGCATCGCGCAGGAGGCGACCGTCTCCGGCGATCTGGCCTATTATCAGACGGAGATCACCCTCCCGCAGGACGGCACCCTTGCCATGGGCCTAACCGTGGAGGTGCTTGTCCCCCGCCAGAGCGCCCAGAATGTCACGACTGTCTCCATGAACGCCATCCAGTACGACGACAACGACGAGCCCTTCGTCTATATGTATGACAGCGACGGAAAGGTCGCCATGCAGCCGGTGTCGCTGGGCATCAACAACGGCACGATTGTGGAGATCACCGACGGAGTGCGCAGCGGCGAGACAGTGCTGGTTCCTCCGTCCTTTGACTTCCCCATGATGCCCATGATGATGAGACGCTGACGGAGGATGCCATGAGCGACGTGATTCTTTCCATGCGCGGCATCGTCAAGCAGTACCGCATGGGCGATGAGCTGCAGACGGTGCTCCGCGGCATTGATCTGGACGTGAGCGAAGGCGAGTTCGTGGCCGTGCTGGGCCCCTCCGGCTCCGGCAAGTCGACGCTGATGAACATCATCGGCTGCCTTGATACGCCCACGAAGGGCAGCTATATCCTCCATGGCCGCGACATGAGCGCGCTGGACGAGGATGAGCTGTCCAAGGTGCGCAGCCGGGAGATCGGCTTCATCTTTCAGTCCTTCCAGCTGCTTCCCCGGCAGGATGCGATGCAGAACGTGGAGCTGCCGCTGATCTACAGCGGCGTCCCGGCCCGGGAGCGCACAAAGCGTGCCCGGCAGATGCTGGAGCGCGTGAGTCTGCACGACAAGCTGCACCACTATCCCAATCAGCTCTCCGGCGGACAGCAGCAGCGCGTGGCCATCGCCCGGGCACTGGCCAACAACCCGACCATCCTGCTGGCCGACGAGCCCACCGGCGCGCTGGATCAGGCCACGGGCCATCAGGTCATGAACCTGTTCCATGACCTCAACGAGGAAGGCCGCACCATCATCATGATTACCCACGATATCGGCATTGCCCGGCATGCCAAGCGCATCGTGCGCATACTGGACGGCAATCTGACCGAGGGGGTGGCGGAGGATGCTTAAGGAATCCCTGCGCATGTCATGGCAGAATATCTGCGCCAACAAGATGCGCACCTTCCTGACCATGCTGGGCATCATCATCGGCGTAACGGCGATCATCGCGCTGATTACCACGGTGGAAGGCGCGACAGGCGAGATCACCAGCCAATTCGCTGCCCTCGGCGCGGGCAAGGTCAGCGTCTCGGTGACAGGCACGCCCCTCAAGCGTGGCCTGAGCCAGACCGACGTGGACCGCATCGCGGCCCTCGACAACCTCTCCGGCGTTGATCCGACGGTCAATCTGACCACCTATGCGGCGATTCCCGGCCTGATGGTGGAGGATGTGTCCGTCGAAGGCCGCAGCGCCGCCTATTTTGCCGTGGACAGCAGCATGATCGGCTCCGGGCGGGGCCTGACGCTGATGGACATGGACCGGCACAGCCGCGTGTGCGTCATCGACAGCGACCTGCGTACCGCGCTCTTCCCCGGAGAAAACCCCATCGGCAAGGAGATCATCCTCCACGGGCATACCTTCACTGTCGTGGGCTTGACCGCGGACGACAGCTCTGACGTGATGAGCGCCATGTCGGCCATGTACGGCGCGGAAACCAACGGCACCGCCATCATCCCCTATGAGGCGGCCCTGCGTCTGACTGGTGCGCAGTCGGTCAATTCCCTGACGCTCTACCTGTCCGACACCGATCTGGCCGACGAGACCATCGCCGAGGTGGAGGAGGTGCTCAATGCGGCCTTCAACTACCGGGACGGCGCATATCGGGTCATCAACCTTGACAGCCTGCTGGAAACCATGTCCACCATCACTGGCATGATGACCACCATGCTCGTTGGCATCGCGTCGATCGCGCTGCTGGTCGGCGGCATCGGCATCATGAACATGATGCTGGTCTCCGTGTCCGAGCGCACAACGGAAATCGGCCTGCGCAAGGCTCTTGGAGCAAGGCCGCGGCTGATTCAGATTCAGTTCCTGATGGAATCCGTTATGCTCTCGCTGATGGGCGGCTTTATCGGCATCGTCATCGGCAACGTGCTCTCGGCGGTCATCGCCTACTTCATCGACATGACCTTCGCCATGTCACCCGGCGCGATCATGCTGGCCTTCGGCTTTTCCGCCAGCGTCGGCATCCTCTTTGGCTGGGCTCCGGCGCGCAAGGCTTCCCGCCTGAACCCCATTGACGCGCTTCGTTCCATGTAACAATCGCCATCATCCGCTTTTCGATACTGATTGACATGTTATCAAAAAACGTGTACGATAAAATCTGTATGGCAAAGGAGGTCTTTTCGCATGTTCACAGTGATGGTCGTTGAAGATGATCTGCCGCTGCAGCGCATGATGTGCGCTTTTCTCGGCATGAACGGTTACCAGACGATCCCCGCGGCAAACGGCGAAAAGGCCATGGAAGCCATCGAGCGCGTGCTGCCCGATCTGGTGATCGCCGACGTGATGATGCCCGTGATGGACGGCTGGGAGCTGACCCGTGAGCTGCGCTCGGCCTATCCGCTGCTGCCCATCATGCTGGTGACGGCCCGGGATACCATCGAGGACAAGCGCGCTGGCTTTACCTCCGGCGCGGATGATTATCTGACCAAGCCCGTCGACCTTGACGAGCTGCTTCTGCACGTCAAGGCGCTTTTGAGGCGCTCTCAGGTGATGACAAGCCACCGTCTGACCGTCGGCGAGACCACGCTGGACTACAACGCCCTGACTGTCTCCCGGGATGGCACGGTGCTGACGCTCCCCAAAAAGGAGTTCTATCTGCTCTTCAAGCTCCTCTCCAGCCCCATGCAGATTTTTACCCGCCGTCAGCTCATGGACGAGATCTGGGGCATGGACGCTCAGAGCGACGAGCGCACCGTTGATGTGCATGTCAAGCGGCTGCGCGAAAAGTGCGAGGTCTTCCCGGACTTCGCCATTGTGACGGTGCGCGGCCTTGGCTACAAAGCGGAGAAACGAAATGGTTAAACGCGCGATACACCCCTATTCCTTCCGGGCGCGGCTGATGCTGGGCCTGCTGATTTCCTCTGCGCTGGCGGCGATTATCGCGCTGGCGCTTTCCCTTGCCTTCAGCCATGTGAGCCTCGAGGGCGAAGTGGAGGAGCGGGAGCAGACCATGGCGCTCTATCTGCTGGAGTTGGACCAAAAGACCGACCTGTCGCTGGAGCAGATGCTGCGGATTGCCCAGCAGGATAACCTGTCTGTTTCGCTGGCGGAGGAAAATGGTGCGCTGGACAGCACGGTGCTCAGCGTGCTGGACGACCGGATGATCCACACCGCCAGCCGGAGCTGGCATGAGCTGCCCGTGACCTATGTGCGCCTTGGGGATGGCAGCATCCTGCGCATCGGCCTCTCCCATGAGTATAACCTGTTCTGGATCGCCTTCTTCCGCATCGTCTTTGCGGCGATCTCTTTCCTCGCGGTTTTCGCGGCGATGGCGACGCTGGCGGCGATCCGGTTCTCCAAGCCCATCACGGAGCTGACGGCGGCAACCCGCGCCGTGCAGCAGGGCGACTTTACCGTCCGTATGCCGGAGAACGCGCCCGGCGAGATCGGCGAGCTGATGCGCTCCTTCAACGGCATGGCGGACGAGCTGTCCCGCACGGCCTATCTGCAGAAGGACTTCATCAGCAGCGTCTCCCATGAGTTCCGCACGCCCATCTCGTCAATTCGCGGTTTTGCGCGGCTGCTGCAGATGCCCGGGCTGACCGAGGAGCAGCGGCAGGAATACGTTGGCCTGATCGCGCAGGAGAGTGACCGCCTCTCCCGGCTGTCCGAGACGCTGCTGCGGCTATCCGCCCTCGAGCAGCAGACGGGCCCCGCCAGCCTGTCCGAGTTCAGGCTGGACGAGCAGCTCCGGCAGGTCATCCTGCGGCTGGAGCCTGAATGGAGCGCCCGTGATATCGACTGGCAGCTTGATCTGGCGGATGTGACCATCCGGTCTGACGAGGCCCTTTTGACGCATGTCTGGGTCAACCTGCTGCAGAACGCCGTCAAGTTCTCCGAAGCGGGCGGCTGCATCGAGGTGCGCGTATACAAGACGGATCAGGCGGTGATCGAGGTCGCCGATCATGGCATCGGCATGGATGAGGAGACCATGGCGCGCATCTTCGACCGCTTCTATCAGGCGGACGGTTCCCGCAGCCGAGAGGGCGTGGGGCTGGGCCTTTGCCTCGTCAAGCGCATTCTGGACATGCTGGGCGGACAGGTCAAGGTTCAGTCCAAGCCCGGCCTCGGCAGCACCTTCCGCGTCATGCTCCCGATGAACCCCGTGGAAAACAACGACTGAACATACGGAGGATCTCCTTATGCCGGAACAACGCAACCCCGCGCTTTCTGAGGAATTCAGGCGCATGGTGGACGATTTTTTCTCAGTGCAGTGCCGCTATCAGGCCGCGATCCGCGAGGTGCAGACCAAGCTGGAAATCCTCGATGACGAGTTCCAGATGCGGCACCAGCGCAACCCCATTCATCACATGCAGAGCCGCATGAAGTCGATTCAGTCCATGATGGACAAGCTGCGCCGCAAGCAGCTCGAGCTGAACATAGCTTCCGCCGTGGAAAACCTGACCGATATCGCTGGTATCCGGGTCATCTGCTCCTATGTGCAGGACGTGTACACCGTGGCGAATCTGCTCACCGGGCAGGACGACGTGCATCTTGTCCGGGTTCGCGACTACATCCAGACGCCCAAGGAAAACGGCTACCGCAGCCTGCACATGATTGTCGAGGTGCCCGTGTTTCTGGCGGAAGGCCGCGTGATGGTGCCTGTTGAGGTACAAATACGCACCATCGCCATGGATTTCTGGGCATCGCTGGAGCATTCCCTGCGCTACAAGGCCGCGGACAGCGTGCCGGAGGAGATTTCCGCCGAGCTCAAGCAGGCCGCGGTGGACATTGCCGCGCTGGATCAGCGGATGCAGTCGATCCACGACCGCGTCGACGCCCTCGCCGTGAAAAAACACCCCTGACGCCGCATAGAGGCCCAGTCATCCGCGCATGATATTCCCAGCTGAACTGAGGAGGGATACAGCGATGCTGGGCTTTCTTTATGCGCTGATCGCCGGTGCGGCCATGAGCATTCAAGGGGTTATGAATACGCGGCTGGGCGACCGGATCGGCGTGCTGGAGACCAATGCGTGGGTACAGCTGACGGGCTTTCTGCTGGCGCTGGCGGCGGCGCTCTTTTTCGGCAAGGGCAACCTGCAGCAATTCCCGGGCTCGCCGTGGTACGCCTATCTCGGCGGTGTGCTGGCCCCGGTCATTACAGTGACGGTCATGCTCTCCATCGCGGGGCTCTCCCCGACCATCGCCATCTCGACCATCCTGCTGGCCCAGCTCACCGTCGCGGCGCTGATCGACGCCTTCGGCATCATGGGCGCGGAAAAGCTGCCCTTCACTTGGCAGCGTATCGTGGGTGTGGCGCTTATGGCAGCGGGCGTGATTTTCATGAAAATTGATACATAAAGGCGGGCAATATTCGACACCATAACCGGAGAAATCCGGTTTTTTTATTGCTTTGCAAAGTTTGTCGAGCGATTCTCGACCGGGCCGCAAAAGCAGACAGCTTTCGTCAAAGGACAAGGCGTGTACAGGGTTGAATAGCTTCACGGCAATTCAATCGAGGAGGCAGGCTCATGCTTCAATTCATCAGGGACGGCGACCGGCTGATGGTGCGGATGGCGGGCGAGCTGGATCACTGCTGCGCGCAGACGGTTCGCCGGGAGCTGGACGCGCTCATTGCCGACCTGTCCGTCCGCACGCTGATACTGGATTTCACGGCCCTGCAGTTCATGGATTCCTCCGGGATCGGCGTGGTGCTGGGCCGCTACAGACAGATGCGGGAGCGCGGCGGGCAGGTCGCCGTGGTGCATATGAACAGGCACGTCGCGCGCATCTTTCATATGTCCGGCATGGATCGGGTCATCGTCAACCTCGACGATCCGTCTCCCCGGCAGGCACAGCCAAACCGTTATCAGCAGGAGGCGTACATATGAGTCATCGCAATGAAATGGAAACCCAGTTCCTCAGCGTACCCGAGAATGAGTCCTTCGCCCGGGTGGTCATCGCCGCTTTCGCGGTGCAGCTCTCCCCGACCGTCAGCGAGATCGCTGACCTGAAGACGGCTGTGTCGGAGGCGGTAACCAACGCCATCGTGCATGGATATGAGGGAACCCGCGGCATGGTGACCATGCGCTGCTCGGTGGACGACCGTGGCACCATGATCGTGGAGGTATCGGACGAGGGCAAGGGCATTTCCGATGTGGATCAGGCCATGGAGCCCTTCTTTACCACCCGGCCCGAGCAGGAGCGCAGCGGCATGGGCTTCGCGGTCATGCAGACCTTCATGGATGATCTGGAGGTCGAGTCCGCGCCCGGTCAAGGGACGCTGGTGCGCATGAAGAAGCGCATCCACGCAGGAGGCATGCCGTGACCGAACAAAGCGTCTCTGTACAGGAGCGCAAGGCGCTGGCGGAGAACCACCTGCCGCTGGTGGCCGCGATGGTACGGCGCTTTCCGTGGCAGAACAGGGAGCGCGAGGAGCTGTATCAGCAGGGCTGCGTCGGGCTGATGAAGGCGCTGGCCCGATATGACGCAAGCCTCGGCACGGCTTTCTCCACCTATGCCGCGGCAATGATTCTCGGCGAGATGAGGATGCTCAGCCGGCTGGATATGCCTGTGCACGTTCCACGGCGTGACCGCGAGCTGCGCAGCCGCATCCGACGGGCGGAAAGCACGCTGACGGCGCATCTGGGGCGGGAACCCACGGTGCAGGAAATCGCCAAGATGCTGAAGGTCGACCCGGCTGAGCTGGTGCTGTCTATGGAGGAGATCAGCGTCACCTCCATCGACGCTGCGTCACCCAACGGCGCCCAGATGGCGGACCTGCTCCCCGACCGGGACGACTGGATGAACCGCCTGCTTCTGCGCGACATGGTCTCGCGCCTGCCCGACCGCGACCGGAAGCTACTGCTGCTGCGATACCGCTACGGTCTATCACAGACGGAGACGGCCCGGCGGCTCAGCATGACGCAGGTTCAGGTCAGCCGAAGAGAAATGCAGATCAAGGCCCAGCTCAAAAAGGAATGGCTCGACGATACATAAAAACAGACCGCGGTTGCTTGGTGGCGACTACGGTCTGTTTTTGCAATGGTCGGTTTTGCGTGTTACATGTGAAACATCGGTCGGTTATGCGATTTCCAGCGCGATCTCCATCATCTTGGTGAAGGTGTTCTGCCGGGCCTCCGCGTCCAGCTCCTCACCGGTGAAGGGATTGTCCGAGATGGTGCACAGGGCCAGCGCGTTCTTGCCAGACCGGGCAGCGTTCAGATAGAGCGCCGCGGCTTCCATCTCCACGGCCAGCACGCCCAGCTTCTGCAGCGCACCGAGGGGCTTCGACTCATCATAGAAAGTATCCGAGGAATACAGCGCACCGGGCACGGGCACCTGACCGAGCTTTTCACCCGCTTCCATGGCCGCCTTGAGCAGCTCCCAAGAGCAGCAGGGCGCCGTGCAGCCATTAAAACCGAACTGTGCGCCGAAGTTGGAGTTCGTGTAAGCGCTCATGCCCGCGACGATATCGCGCACCTTGAGCTTCTGAGACAGCATACCCGCTGAACCGATGCGGATGATATTCTCCACACCATAGAAGTTGAACAGCTCGTAAGAGTAGATGCCGATGGACGGCATGCCCATGCCCGAAGCCATGACGGACACGCGCTTGCCCTTGTACAGACCAGTATAACCCTGCACGCCGCGGGTATTATTGATCAGCTTCGCGTCGGTAAGAAAACTCTCAGCGATGAACTTGGAACGCAGCGGATCGCCGGGCATCAGCACGGTACGGGCAAAATCGCCCTCTTTCGCGGTAATGTGGGGCGTCGGAATGTTGCTCATGGTGTATTCCCCTTTCGTCCGGTTTCTTTGACTTATTATAGCATGTTTCGACAGGCTCCCGCAAGACCTTCCTTGACATCCTGCCGCAATTCTTCTACAATAAAGCGTGATTGCAGCGAATCGAGGCGATGGTATGAACAACCGCTTTCTGCCCGTCACCATGGCGGAATGCAAGGCGCTGGGATGGGACGCGCCGGACTTTGTGTACGTCTGCGGGGATGCCTATGTGGATCACCCGTCCTTTGGTCTTGCCATCATCAGCCGCGTGCTGGAAAAAGCCGGTTACCGCGTTGCCATGCTGTGCCTGCCTCCATGGCAGGACGCCTCTGCCTTCACGTGCTTCGGCAGGCCCCGTCTGGGCTTTCTGGTCACAGCGGGCGTAATTGACAGCATGGTCAATCACTATACCGTCGCGAAGAAGCGCCGCCATGAGGACGCTTACGCGCCAGGCAACAAAAGCGGCATGCGCCCTGACCGTGCCACGATTGTCTACTGCAACCGTATCCGGCAAGCCTACCGCGATGTGCCCATCCTGATCGGCGGTGTGGAGGCGAGCCTGAGGCGTTTCTCTCATTATGATTACTGGGACGACAAGGTGCGCCACTCCATTCTCGTTGACTCCGGCGCGACGCTGCTGATGTACGGCATGGGCGAGACGAGCATCATCGAATGCGCTAACTGGCTGGCGGATGGCGCAAATCCCGCCGAGCTGCCTCATATCCGCGGCATATGCTACATGAACAAAACCCCTGACCCGAACTGCGTGCAGCTTCCCGGACACCGGGAGGTCTGCGCCGACAAGCGCTGCTATGCCGAGGCGTTCCGCATTCAGTACGACGAGCAGGACGCCATCCGCGGCAAGCGCCTGTGCCAGCAGCAGGACACCGACCGCTATCTCATTCAAAACGCGCCGCCCCTGCCGCTGAGCCGGAAGCAGCTTGACGAGGTCTATGATTTGCCCTACACCCGCCGCTGGCATCCGATGTATGACAAGGACGGCGGTATTCCCGCGCTGCAGGAGGTGGAGTTCTCCATCGCCGCGACCCGTGGATGCTTTGGCGCGTGCAGCTTTTGCGCGATCACCTTTCATCAGGGACGCATCATTCAGTCACGCAGCGAGGAGAGCATCCTGCGGGAGGCAAAGCTACTGACCACCCTGCCCGGCTTCAAAGGCTACATTCACGATGTCGGCGGCCCTACGGCCAATTTCCGCCGGCCTGCCTGTCAGGATCAGCTCAAGCGCGGCGCGTGCAAACACCGGCAGTGTCTGTATCCGAAGCCATGCCCCCATCTTGATGTCGATCACAGCGAGTTCGTGTCCATTCTGCGCAAGCTGCGGGCGCTCCCGAAGGTGAAGAAGGTTTTTGTCCGCTCCGGCCTTCGCTACGACTATATCATGGCCGATAAGGACCCGACCTTCCTGCGGGAGCTCTGTCTGCACCATGTCTCAGGTCAGCTCAAGGTCGCTCCTGAACACGTCTGCCCCTATGTGCTCTCCCGCATGGGCAAGCCGGGGCGAGATCTGTACGACCGATTTGTGCAGCGCTATCAGACCATGAACGAGAAGCTTGGTCTCAAGCAGTACCTGATCCCCTACCTGATGAGCAGCCATCCCGGCGCCGATCTGAACGCTGCCATCGAGCTGGCATGCTATCTTCGCGATACCGGCTTCTACCCCGATCAGGTGCAGGATTTTTATCCCACGCCGGGCACGCTCTCGACCTGCATGTTCTATACCGGGCTTGACCCGCGAACCATGGACCCGGTTTTCGTCGCCCGTTCCCCCGAGGACAAGGCTATGCAGCGCGCGCTGATGCAGTACCGCGAGCCGCGCAATCGCCCCCTTGTCCGCAAGGCTCTGCGCATCGCCGGTCGTGACGACTTGATCGGCTTCGGCAAGAACTGCCTTGTCACGCTGGAGCGAGATGATCGACCGCCGCGAGCCAAGAGCCGTTCCGCCACGAACGCGCGTCCTGCGACCAGTCATTGCTCAAGACCTGTCGGAAATAAAAAAGGCGCACGGAAGCGCTGAAATCATCCAAGAAAAACGAGCGTGCCGTTCCCAGCCGGAGCGGCACGCTTGCTCATTCATTCAGTTCCTTGGCGTAATACAGCACCAGCTCGCCGTCTTCCGTGGCAGCGGTGATGAACTCTCTGTAGCCCCAGTGGAGATAGATCGCCAGATTCCGGGCCTCCCGCGCTTCCACGCCAATGGTCAGGCGCTTGATGCCATGCTCACGGGCGTGCTGCTCCATCAGACGAACCAGCGCCGATATGTGTCCCTGTCCCTCGTATTCCTTGCGGATGCGCAGCGCGTTCACATTAGCTGTCGAAGCGCCGTCAGCCAGTTCTGTCCTGCCGCCGACAGCGCCGCATTCCGGTGAAAAGAGCAGCGTTCCCTCTCCGACAGGGCTGCCGTGATCAACAACGGCGAAGGTTGCGGCTTTTCCATCCAAGTGATAGCTGATGTATTCGGCTTTCCACCGCGGCCAGCGCGGATCATCAGGATTCGCGGCAATGTTGGCGTTCCACAGGCTTTCCAGATCGCCAAGCGTTGCCCTGCGGTATTCCATGCGAACGGCCCCTTTGCGTTACATTGGCAGCATGAGCGTTCTGGCCAGCCGCGTCGCGACCTCATCCCACTCGTCAATGCGCAGAATCTCCACGCTGCCGAAGGGCGCGTCCAGCAGCACCTCGACGCTGCGGCGATACCGATTGAGCACGCTCAGCAGCGTGACCGTGTCATGCATCTGCGCCTTCTTCGCGTCCTCCAGCAGACCCAGCGCCACATCCAGCCAGCAGCTGTTGATCAGGTGCAGGATGATTCCGGCAACATCAGTCACCGGCGGATAAACGATCTGCTGCTCCTGCGCCGCGCTGATCTCCCGCTCAACCAGCGGCAGAAACACATCCTTCAGCGCCTCCTGATAGCACAGGCCCATTGTACGGCCCTCGGGGGTGCGAAGCAAGGGCAGCAGCATGTTCATGAAGGGGATTTCCTCCCGGCGCAGCGGCATGAAACCATGCAGGAGAATATTCAGCCGCTCCATGGGCGCAGTCACGCTCTGCAAAAGACTGTCCGCCCGCTCGCCAGCGCGTTCCGCCCGCATGCGGCACAGGGTATTCAGCACTTCCTCCTTGCTGTTGAAGTGATGGTAAAACCCGCCCTTGCTGATGTGCAGGACGTTCAAAATGTCCTGCACGCTGGTCGCTTCATAGCCCTTGGTGCAGAACAGGCGCTCCGCCACCGCAAGCATCTCCTGCCGAGTTTCCTCGCCCTTTCGCATATTCGTCAACCCCTTCCGTTTCTGTTCTTTAGTATAGTGCATATCGGTCGGTTCGTCAAGCTTTTAACTGAAATCCGGTCGGTTTTCAATTCTTGACCTTTCGCTGCATCCATTTGACCGTCTCAACCAGCGGCACGATACACAGCGCCAGTACCAGCGCGACGCCATATTCCGCCAGTGTGATCGTCGAAAATCCGAATAGCTTGGACAACGCCGGAACATAGATCACCGCCGTCGTCAGCGCCAGCGCCGCCGCCGCGCCTCCCCATAGCCACAGGTTATGCCTCTCCAGCCGGAAGATGCTGTCGCGCCGAGAGCGAACGTTGAAGGATTGGGCAATCTCCGCCATAGACAGGGTCAGGAAGGCCATGGTCATGCCGTTAGCGTCGTTTGTGAATCGCCAAATCCCAGTCTCCATGTAGTGACCGATCAGATACGCCGCCAGCGTCAGCAGGGCCACAAGCGCGCCTTGATAGCCAATGTCAAAGCCTACACCGCCGGAGAAGATGCCAGCTTTAGCGTCGCGTGGCGGCTGTTTCATAGCGGTTGCTTCCCCCGGTTCCATGCCCAGCGCCAAGGCAGGAAGCGAGTCGGTAATCAGGTTGATCCACAGAATATGCGCGGGCTTGAGAATGGTGAAGCCCAGCATGGTCGCGGTGAACACGCAGACGACCTCGCTGAGATTTGAGGAAAGCAGGAACTGAATCGCTTTGCGGATGTTGGCATAGATGCGCCGTCCTTCCTCGACCGCCGAGACAATGGTCGCGAAGTTGTCGTCAGCAAGAATCATATCCGCGACGTTCTTGGTCACATCCGTTCCCGTGATACCCATGCCTACGCCGATGTCCGCCGACTTGATGGAAGGCGCGTCGTTCACGCCGTCGCCGGTCATAGCGGTGATCTTTCCCTTGCGCTGCCAAGCATCAACGATGCGCACCTTGTGTTCCGGCTGCACCCGCGCATAAACGGCGTACTGCTCAATGCGCTCGTCCAGCTCGGCGTCGCTCATGCCGTCCAGCGCGCTTCCGAGAATGGCCTGCGTCGGATCCGTCAGGATACCCAGTTCCTTCGCAATGGCCACGGCCGTGTCAATGTGGTCGCCGGTGATCATCACGGGCCTGATGCCTGCTGTTTTGCACAGCGCTACGGCATCCTTCACCTCGGGCCGCACGGGGTCGATCATGCCCGTCAGGCCGACAAAGGTCAGCTCCTTCTCGATGCTCTCCGGCGCGGTATCCATTGGCGTCTCAGGATAGACAGCATAAGCCAGCGCCAGCACACGCAGCGCGTTGTCCGCCATGCGCTTGTTCTCCGCCATGATTGCCTTGCGGTCATCATCGGTCATCTCGCGTTCGCCCTGATCGGTGAGGATGGCGCTGCAGCGGGCCAGCACCTCGTCTGGGGCCCCCTTGGTGTACTGCGTCACACCGGTGTCAGTCTTGTGCAGCGTGGACATCATCTTGCGCATGGAGTCAAAGGGCGCTTCCGCCACGCGCGGGGTCTCTCGCAGCAGCTCGTCCTTGCCCATGCCCTGCTGATCCGCAAACTGTACCAGAGCGCATTCGGTCGGCTCGCCCACAGGACGGCGCTGCTCATCCAGCTCCGCATCCGTGCACAGCGCCATGCCCCGGGCCAGAAACGCTTTGTCCGAACCGTAGGTTTCCACAACCGTCATCCTGTTCTGGGTCAGGGTGCCCGTCTTATCCGAGCAGATGATCTGCGCGCAGCCCAGCGTCTCCACGGCGGTCAGGCGGCGAATGACCGCATTGCGCCTGCTCATTTTGGTCACGCCAATGGAGAGCACGATTGTCACCACAGCCGCAAGCCCCTCGGGAATCGCGGCTACGGCAAGACTGACCGCCATCATGAAGGTATCGATTGTGCCTTCCAGCGTCAGCGAACCCGCTCGGAATACCCCAAGGCCGAACATGACCGCGCAGATAGCCAGAACCAGCCATGTGAGCGTTCTGGAAAGGGCGGACAAACGCACTTGCAGCGGCGTTTTTTCATCCTCCGCCTGCGTCAGCGCATCGGCGATCTTGCCCATCTCCGTCCGCATGCCTGTGTCTGTAATCAGCACGCTTGCCCGACCATACGCAACCGTGGAACCCATGTAGACCATGTTCTTCCTGTCCCCGAGGGAGGCTTCGCCCGTCAGTACATCGGCTTCCTTATGCGACGGAACCGACTCCCCTGTCAGCGCGGCTTCCTCAACCTGCAGGGACGCGCTCTCGATGATCCGTCCATCCGCCGGAACGGCGTCACCCGCTTCCAGATGAATCACGTCGCCCGGCACAAGCTCTTCTGACTTGACGACAGTCGTTTTTCCATCCCGCAGGACGCGGCTGCTGGCGGCACTCATGCTTTTGAGCGCGTCGATGGCTGCCTCAGCCTTGCTTTCCTGTACCACGCCAAGCACCGCGTTGAGCAGCACAACGAAGAGAATGATAAACACATCGGCCAGAGATTCGCCGCCATAGACCGCCGTTACGCCAGAAACAGCCGCCGCGGCCAGCAGTACAATGATCATCGGATCGGCCAGCTGCTTGAGGAATCGTGCTGCGATGCTATCCTTCTTTCCCTCGGCAAGGCGGTTGGGGCCATGCTGCTCAAGACGAGCGGCTGCTTCCTGCGCTGACAGGCCGTTTTTGTCGGAGCGAAGCGCTGCAATTGCTTCATCGGCTGATTGAAGGTAGGGTTTCATATCGGTGCTCCTTTCAGCATCAAAAATGACGAGACCCATATGCAGCATCCTTGGTGCCGCACATGAGTCTCGTCCATCAAGACAGGCCAGACCGTAAAGGCCATGCGTGTTGACCTGTCACGCTTATCATGCGTGAACTACTCCCTCATCGGGTTCGTGAAACCAATGGTATACGAGCCAATCGCTTTTATCAAGAGGCATTCGTCAGACGGTCTCGATGGCGCTGACTGGGCAGGATTCCATGGCTTCAAGCCCCTTGTCGCCAACCTCGCCATCCACATCCTCGCTCTTGGCCTGAGCAATCTCGTCGCCGCTGTCCAGCGAGAAGATTTCAGGGCAAATACCGGTGCACAGACCGCAGGCAATACAGGTTTCGTTCACAGCAAACTTCATGTCAAACACTCCTTCATGTTGATGATAGGATGCGTCCGTCGGTGCCGATGACAACAACACGGCATGGGATATCCTTGCCGCCGCGCAGGATGGCTTCCCGTGCCGCGCGTTCGATGCCGCCGCAGCAGGGCACTTCCATCCGCGTCACCGTGACGGACGCGACGTCGTTCCGGGACAGTATCTCGGTCAGCTTATCGGCATAGTCAATCTCGTCAAGCTTGGGACAGCCAATGAGCGTGACCTTGCCGTCGATGAAATCCCGATGAAAATCGCCGTACGCGTAGGCCGTGCAGTCCGCCGCGATGAGCAGATCGACCCCTCGGAAGTAAGGCGCAGCCGGAGAAACCAGCTTAATCTGAACAGGCCATTGCCGGAGGCAGGATGAAACAGATTCGCCATGGGCGCTGGCAGAGCGCGGCATCACTCGAGCACGACTGCCGGGGCACCCGCCTGACGCCTGTCGGGCAATGTGCGCCTGTACGGCCGCCTCGTTGTAAGCCGCGGCTTCCCGCTCCACAAAGGAGATCGCGTCCATCGGGCACGCCGGCAGACAATTGCCCAGCCCGTCGCAGTAATCATCCCGAAGCAGAACAGCCTTTCCGTCCTGTATGATAATGGCGGCTTCCTTGCAGGCCTTGGCGCACAGGCCGCAGCCGTTGCACTTCTCCCGGTCAATCTCAATGATCTTGCGAATCATGTCACAGCACTCCCTGTTTTGTCGTTTGCATCAAGTATACGGGGAAACACGCCGCAAGTCAATCGTCAATTGCCGGACAGCTCGTCAGACCATTACCGTGTCCAATGAGGAAATGACCTCCAGCAGCCGTTTGGCCGAGAAGACCAGCGCTTCGTTTTCCTGCTGGCTGAGCGGAATTTCGAGCACTGTCTCCACGCCGCTGACGCCGATCACCGCTGGAACGCTCAGCGAAAGACCGGAGAGTCCGTATTCCCCATGCAGGATGGTCGATACAGGCAGCACGGCCTGTTCGTCCTTAACGATGGATTCACAGATGCGCGCCGTGGCCATGGCGATGCCATAGTAAGTTGCGCCCTTGCGGCTGATGATATCCTGCGCAGACTCACGCACATCCCGGTCGATCTGGGTCTGAGCACAGCCGCTTTCCGTCTCGCTTCGCAGGGCGCAGAAGTTCTCCAGATCAATGCCGGACACGTTTGCGCTGCTCCAGACGGTCAGCTCGCTGTCGCCATGCTCGCCGATGACGAAGGCATGCACGCTGCGCGGATCGACGTTGAGGTTCTTGCCCAGCAGGTACTTGAGCCTCCCTGTGTCGAGCACCGTGCCGCTGCCGATCACCCGATGCGCCGGGAAGCCAGAAATGCGCTGGGCCTCCCATGTCAGCACATCGACCGGGTTGGAGACGATCAGCAGAATGCCCTCAAACTCCGTCCGACAGATGCTGTGGATGATCTCCTCAAGGATGACGACGTTGCGGCGGGTCAGGTCAAGCCGGGATTCGCCGGGCTTCTGCGACACGCCAGCCGTGATGATAGCGATGGCCGCGTCCTCGAGATCGTCATAATCTCCCGCGTAGACGTCCATGGCCGCCGTGTAAGGCAGTCCGTGGGACAGGTCGAGGGCTTCGCCTTCCGCGCGCCGCCGATCTGTGTCGATCAGCACCATTTCGGAAAACAGCGCTCGCTGCATCAGCGCAAAGGCAATGGACGCCCCCACATGGCCGCAGCCGATGATTGCCGCCTTTCTCGGATTCATGAGCCTGTCACGCTCCTTTCATGCGAAACTGGGATCAGTATGCACGAAGCGAAAGCGTCTCATACCCAGCAGGCGAAGCAAACTTCGGTTTGTTCAAACCGACTGTCGGTTTATACAGACTAAAGTTCTATCATAAGCAAATAAAAAGGACCCTTCATGATGAAAGGTCCTTCTGTTAACTTGGATGCTTATTCCCACGCAAACGCCGCAGTCAGCAGGGTGACAGCCTCATGGGTGACAGTCAGCAGACCGCCTTCTGTCTTCGCATTTTTCGCTGTCCCGTCCTCAAGATGCACCAGACAATCCCCTGCCTGCACCGAGGTGATGAACGGTACATGCCCGGCCATGACAGCCAGATCGCCTTCCGCGCCGCGCAGGGTAATGCGTGTGACCTGCCCAGTGAACAGACATCCGTCCGGCGAAGAGATGGTCAGCAGGAAGGTTTTCATGCCCGCACCTTCTTTGCCTTGGCCACCGCGTCATCAATGGTACTGGCAAACAGGAAGGCGGACTCAGGCAGATCGTCATGCCGGCCTTCGATGATCTCGCGGAAGCCGCGGATGGTCTCGGAGACAGGCACATACACGCCCGGCAGGCCCGTGAACTTCTCGGACACGAAGAACGGCTGGGACAGGAAGCGCTGCAGCTTTCTCGCGCGGCCCACCAGCAGCTTGTCGCTGTCAGAGAGCTCGTCCATGCCCATGATGGCAATGATATCCATCAGCTCGTTGTACCGCTGCAGGATGCGCTGCACCTCACGGGCCACCTGATAGTGCTCCTCACCCACGATATCCGGCGACAGAATGCGGCTGGTGGATTCCAGCGGATCAACGGCCGGATAAATGCCCTGCGAAGCGATGGTACGGGAAAGCACCGTCGTCGCGTCAAGGTGCGTAAAGGTCGTGGCGGGAGCTGGGTCAGTCAGGTCGTCGGCGGGAACGTAGACAGCCTGCACGGAGGTGATGGAACCCTTGCGGGTCGAGGTGATGCGCTCCTGCAGGATGCCCATCTCGTTGGCCAGCGTCGGCTGGTAGCCCACGGCGGAGGGCATGCGGCCCAGCAGCGCGGACACTTCGGAACCGGCCTGCGTGAAGCGGAAGATGTTGTCGATGAACAGCAGCACGTCCTGACCTTCCTTGTCGCGGAAGTATTCCGCCATGGTCAGGCCGGACAGGCCCACGCGCATACGAGCTCCCGGAGGCTCATTCATCTGGCCGTAGACCAGCGCGGTGTTCTTGAGCACCCCGGATTCCTTCATCTCGTTGTAGAGGTCGTTGCCCTCGCGGGTGCGCTCGCCAACGCCGGTGAAAACAGACAGGCCGTTATGCTGCTTGGCGATGTTATTGATGAGCTCCATGATGAGCACGGTCTTGCCGACGCCAGCGCCGCCGAACAGGCCGATCTTGCCGCCCTTGGAGTAGGGGCACATGAGGTCGATGACCTTGATGCCCGTCTCGAGGATCTCCGTGGAGGTGGACAGTTCGTCATATGCCGGCGCCGGACGGTGAATGTCCCAGCGCTCCTCGGTGATGATTTCAGGGCCGTCGTCGACCACGTCGCCCAAAACGTTGAAGATGCGTCCCAGCGTCTCGCTGCCGACAGGTACGCTGATGGCAGCGCCGGTGTCCACAACTTCCGCGCCGCGGCGAAGGCCGTCCGTCGAGGCCATGGCAATGCAGCGCACCGCGTTATCGCCGATGTGCTGGGCCACCTCGCAGGTCAGCTTCCGGTCGCCGATCATGACGGTCAGGGCGTTGTTGATGGGCGGCAGGGCGGCGTCATCAAACTTGACGTCAACCACAGGGCCCATAACCTGCGCCACAAGGCCGGTATGTTTCTCTGCCAAAAGGAATTCCTCCTTTTCATATCGCAAAAGCGGCAGAACCGCTTCCGCGAGTTGCGATGAGGGATGTTTCTCGCCGCAAAGCGCCGCTTTGTCTCCGTGAAACTCCCCGCCCGACCGGGAAACCCCAGTCGATGTGATTCAGGTTTTGCAGACAGCGAGTTGTTTCGCTGCTGTCATGTTATTGGCCGCTGCCAGCCACGATCTCAGTGATCTCCTGCGTGATCGCGCCCTGACGCGCCCGGTTGTACTGCAGCTGCAGATTGTCAATCATGGTCTGAGCATTCTTGCCCGCGGAGTCCATGGCCATGCGCCTTGCGGCAACCTCGCAGGCGAAGCTCTCGCGGATGGCCCGCATGATCATGCCAGCCACATAGTCCGGCACCGTGCTATTGAGGATGGTCTGCTCATCCGGCTCAAAGACCACGCCGACGCTTCCCTCATGCTCGCGCTTTTCTATGGGCAGCACCCATGTCACCTCGGCCACCTGCGTCATCATGGACTCGTAGCGCGTCGACACGATGCCAAGCCTGTCATACTCGCCCTTCAGATAGTCCTCACACAGCGTCCGGGCCAGCTTGGCCGCCTCGGCAGTGGGATAATGCTCCGAGGAGTGAAACTCACCGTGATACCGGTCGCAGGCGCGCTTGCCGATGGGGATGATCGCATCCTTTTCAAGGCTATCCGTCAGGCGGAACACGTTGGCGTTGTAGCCGCCAGCCAGACCTCTGTCGCCCGCAATGACGATCAGGCGGGTGCGCTGAGTCTCACGGGGCTGCATGTAAGGGCTGCGGGCGCTCTCGGGACAGGCGGTCAGCAGATCGACCACATCACCGAAGGCGTGCGCGTACTGCCGACCATTGTTCATGGCCTCGGTAGCGCGGCGGATCTTCGAGGAGGCCACCAGCCCCATAGCGCGGGTCAGATGCAGGGTTGAGTCAACGCTGCGAATACGGCTTTTCAGGGCCTTTGTATTGGCTCCCATTCCGTCACCTCCGCATCGCTGCGAGCGCTTCCTCCAGCTCCTTCACGTCCTCGTCGTCAAAATAGTTCGATTCAAAGCGGTTCAGCAGCTTGTCATACTTGGCCTCGAGGAGGTCGTAGAGCCGCTGCTCGTAATCCTGCACCTTGTCGACGGGCACGTCATTGAGATAGCCGTGGGTCACCGCGTACACAATGGCTACCTGACAGCCCACTCGGACAGGACTGGACTTCTTCTGCTTGAGCACCTCAACGATGCGCTCGCCCAGCGCCAGACGCGCCTTGGTGTCCGCGTCAAGGTCAGAGCCGAACTGCGCGAAGGACTTGAGCTCCAGATACTGCGAATAAAGCAGCTTCAGCTCGCCGGAGACCTTCTTCATGGCCTTGAGCTGCGCGCTGCCGCCCACGCGGCTGACGGAGATGCCGGGGTTGATCGGCGGCATGACGCCGGAGTGGAACAGCTCGGTTTCCAGGAAGATCTGGCCGTCGGTGATGGAAATAACGTTGGTCGGAATGTAGGCCGACACGTCGCCCGCCTGCGTCTCGATGATGGGCAGCGCCGTGATGGAGCCGCCGCCATACTCAGGGGCAACACAGGCCGAACGCTCCAGCAGACGGGAGTGCAGGTAGAAGACGTCGCCCGGATAGGCTTCGCGTCCCGGAGGACGGCGGATCAGCAGGGACAGCGCGCGGTAGGCCACAGCGTGCTTGGACAGGTCGTCGTAGACGATCAGCACGTCCTTGCCCTGCTCACGGAAATACTCCGCCATGGCACAGCCCGCATAGGGCGCGATGTACTGCAGGGGCGCGCTTTCTGCCGCAGAGGCCGACACGATGATCGTGTAGGGCATGGCCCCAGCCCTCTCCAGCTCGTTGGCGGTCTGCACGACGGTGGTGCGCTTCTGGCCGATGGCGACGTACACGCACAGCACGTCCTTGCCCTTCTGGTTGATGATGGTGTCGATGGCGATGGTCGACTTGGCCGTCTGGCGGTCGCCGATGATCAGCTCGCGCTGGCCGCGGCCGATGGGGATCATGCTGTCGATGGCCTTGATGCCCGTCTGCAGCGGCACGGAGACGCTCTTGCGCTGGATGATGCCCGGCGCGTTGGACTCAATGGGCCGTGTCTCATAGCAGTCCGCAGGTCCCTTGCCGTCAATGGGCTCGCCAAGCGCGTTCACAACGCGGCCCAGCAGCGCCTCGCCAACGGGTACAGACAGGGGGCGATTGGTGCGGTACACCGTGCTGCCTTCGCTGATCGACTGCTTGTCGGACAGGATCGCGACGGAGACGGTCTCCTCCTCAAGGTTCTGGGCCATGCCGAAGCTGCCGTCCTCAAAGCGCAGCAACTCATTGGCCATGCAGGAGCGAAGGCCGTACACCCGTGCGATGCCGTCGCCGACAGTGATGACCGTGCCGGTCTCCGCCATCTCGACCTTCGACTTGTAGTTCTTAATTTGCTCTTTCAGAATGCTGCTGATTTCCTCAGGCTTGTTGCTCATCCATTCATCACTTCCTTGATTTCATGCAGCCGGTGCTTGAGGCTGCCGTCCATGACCCTGCCGTCGACCTCGACGATCAGACCGCCGAGCAGCGACGGATCCACCGAGCACTCCAGTCGGATGGTGCGGCCAAGCCGCTGTTCGAGACGCTTCTGCAGTGTGTCCTTCTCCGCGTCTGTGAGCTCTACAGCACTGACAACGGTGGCTGTCGAAAGCTTCCGCGCGGTATCCAGCAGATCGTCAAAGGCTGTCACGCAGTCGCCAAGCTCGCGGATGTGCCCATTGCGGCAGAGCACCTGCAGAAAGCCCATGACATCCCCGGGAAGCGTCTCTCCCCAAACCTGCTCAAGCATCGCGAGGCGCTCCTTCATCGGGATGGCCGGAGAGGCCAATGTCGCCAGCGCGTCAGGCGTGCCGCAAAGAACAGTTTTCACTTCGTGAAGCGCCTTCTGGGTCAGGTCTTCGATATGGCTGTCGACCGCCAAGTCAAACAGGGCGGAAGCGTATCCTCTACTCGTTTCCGTCATGTTACTCACCTATCTCGTTCAGGAACGAATCGATCATGCCGCGGTGGTCGCCGTCGGTCAGTTCGCGTCCAAGGAGCTTTTCGGTCAGGGCAGTCGAAACGTCAGCAATCTCGCGCCGGATGGTCTCCTGCGCCTTCTTCTTCTCCAGCTCAGCCTCGACCTGTGCCTGACGGATGATGCCGTCCGCCCGCTCCCGAGCGTCCTCGACAATGCGGTCGCCGCGGCGGTTGGCTGTCAGGGTCGCGGACTGAATCATGCCGTCAGCCTCAGCCTGCGCGCCCGCGAGCTTCTTCTCGTAGCTCTCGCGGCTCAGGGCTGCGGACGTTCTGGCTTCCTCCGCCTCACGGTATTCCGCCTCGATGGCCTCGCGCCGCTTGGCGATGACGTTCATGACAGGCTTATACAGGAAGCGCTTGATGATCCAGTAGAAAATGCCGAGGTTCGCCAGCGAAATGAGCATCAGCCAAAGGTTGACAGAAATGACTTCCAACGATTGCATGCTCATCCCTCACTTTAGCGACCGAGCGCCCGCAGCAGAACGTTCACGAGCTGGTTCGGGGCAAGGAAGATCAGCAGGATGGCGATAATCAGGGCGTAAAGACCGGTGGTCTCAGCGATAGCGCAGCCCATGATCATCGTCGTGGTGACAGCGCCGCGGGACTCAGGCTGACGGCCGATAGCCTCGCAGGCCTTCGCAACGGCATTACCTTCGCCGATACCGGGGCCGATACCGGCGATCATCGCGCAGCCGGCGCCCAGAGCACAGCAGCCAAGAATGATACCAATGGCCAGTTCCAACATGTTGCATTACCTCCGTAATTCTTGTATGGATTATTGAGCGGGATTGGGTTTTGCCTTCTTGGAGAGACGATTCATGAGTTCCTCCGCCGGATAGCCGCCGGAGACATAGAGCATTGTCAGCATGGCGAAGATGAACGCCTGCATGCAGCCGCTGAACAGGTCAAAGTACAGCGACAGCACCGCCGGAAGACCGATCTGCAGGAACGGGATTTCTCCCAGAAAACCCGGCAGCCAGCCCAGCAGCTTGCTGGTGAGATTCCCCAGCGCCCATGCCACCAGCGCGGAGATGACCGAGCCGGAAAGGACGTTGCCGTAGTGACGGAAGCTCATCGAGATGGGCGTCGCGAACTCGCCGATAATGTTCATCGGGGCCATGACGGGGATCGGATCGACGAGGCTCTTGAGGTAGTGCACCGGGCCGGCCTTGAGCTTGTTCTTCATGATGAGGATGAAGACCAGCAGCGCCCAGCCGCCCACGATGTTCAGGTCCGAGGTTGGCGGGTACAGCCCGATGAGCGTCAGCAGGCTCGAGCAGACGGACAGCGCCATGATCGCCGCCACAAAGGGGCCGTATCCGGCAAAGACATCATGCTCCATGTTCTGCTTGACCAGCTTCTCGCACTGCTCCACCGCCCACTCGGCGATCATCTGTCGGGCCGTTCGCTTATCGGACGCGATGCCGTGAGTCAGGAACAGGCACAGGCCAAGGATAGACAGCATCACCAGCCATGTGTTGATCTGGGATTCTGTGATCGGCATGTTCTGAAGCGGCATCGGCACCGTGAAGAAAATCCGCGCGCCCGCGATGGTCAAGCCCTCCGAGGCAGGTTCCGTCAGCACTTTGAGCAGCATGCCCGCCGCCAGCGGCACAACCATCAGCAAAATGAGGAGGATATCCACCGTGCGGAAGGACAGCTTCTTTTTCATCGTTTCTCACCTCCTTTCGGCATGGTCAGTGAAAACGAGGCTTATTCGTTGGTCTGTTTGTTCTTCTCGAACTTCGGCCAGAGCATCGTGCCGATCCTCGGGAAGAACTGCGGCAAAACCACCGCCAACAGATCGAAAACCGCTGGGATCGCCGCGCCGATGGCACAGACCACAAGAATCATCAGCATCCTGAGCGACTGGGACACGCGAATGAACTTCTTGGCGTCCTCCTCAGAGAGACCGAGGCTGCGCTGAATGGTCAGGCCCATGAGGAAAAAGTTGAGCACCGCGACAGCCGCGCCCAGCAGATTCCCCCACAAAACCGTCATGTTCCATGCGCCGATGACGAGATACACCGCCTCCATCAGCGCGCTGAGCACCAGCGCACAGGCGGCGATATAGCAAGTCATTCGTTTGACCGTCGGGTCGATTCTCTCGAGCAAAGCGCTCCCTCCCGCTCAAGTCCAATGGTAATCATGGATATTATACCAAATATATGCTGCTGTCCGCAAGTCATCCGCCATATTTTTTATACCAATTATAATCCCCAAAAGAAGAAACAGACCCGCCTGTCCGGCGGGCCTGCGCGCTTAGATACAATCAGCCGTTGAGCTTGGTCACGAAATCCGACAGCGCCTCGGAAATTCTGATCTGCTGGGGGCAGACGGCCTCGCAGCTCCGGCAGGACAGGCAGGCGGCAGGTTGCTTGTCGGCAGGAACGGCCATCAGCGCCATGGGAGCGATGAAACCGCCGCCCGTGAAGCTGTGCTCATTGTACAGCTTGAGCAGCTCGGGAATGTCCAGCCCCTGCGGGCAATGAGAAGTGCAGTAATGGCAGGCCGTGCAGGGAACGCCCGTCATCATGCCCTTCGCGATGGCGCTGAGCGCATCCTGTTCCTTTTCGCTGAGGGGCTTGTCCTCGGCAAAGGTGTGCAGGTTGTCCTTGAGCTGCTCCATGTTGGACATGCCCGAGAGCGTCACCACCACATCCGGAATGCTCTGCAGGTAGCGGAAGGACCACGCGGGGACGCCCTCGTCAGGACGCAGCGCCTTGAGCGTCGCCACATCAGCTTCGGTGAGCTGGCAGAGCTTGCCGCCCCGCAGAGGCTCCATAACCCAGATGGGCAGACCGTGCTCGCGGAGCAGGGCCACCTTCCCCTTTGCGTCTTGGAATTCCCAGTCGATCCAGTTGAGCTGAATCTGGCAGAAGGTCATGTGCTCGCCGTAAGCGTCGAGGAATCGCCGCATGACCTCCACGCTGCCATGAGCCGAGAAGCCGAGATTGCGGATACGCCCGGCTTCCTTCTGCTCGAGCAGATATGGGATAATGCCGTGCTTCGGATCGAGATACTCGTTGATGTTCATCTCGCAGACATTGTGGATGAGATAGAAATCGAAGTAATCCACGCCGCACTTTTCGAGCTGCTGCTCGAAGATCTCCTGCACCTTGTCCATGTTGGCAAGGTCATAGCCCGGGAACTTGTCCGCCAGATAATAGGTATCCCTCGGATGGCGGCTCAATGCCTTCCCCATGGCGATTTCGGAATGACCGCCATGATAGCCCCACGCGGTGTCATAGTAGTTGACGCCCTGCGCCATGGCTTCGTCGACCATCGCGTTCACTGCAGCCTGATCCACGCGGCTGTCATCGCCGTCAATCACCGGAAGCCGCATCGCGCCCATGCCCAGCGCAGAAATCTGCATTCCCATAAAATGCTTGTAAATCATTTTTATGCCTCCTTGCAAGCGGATGCCTTATTATATCATCTGCGCCCATGAATGGCAATCATTCAAATGAAAAAGTCCGCCTGACCCATCTGTCAGGCGGGCTGTGTTTATAAGTCCTGCTCTTCAAAATGCCCCTGTGCCCTGCGGCAGGTCAGCCATGTCATCAGCGTGAACAGCGCAGCGCCGATGAGCAGCATGGACAGCTTCTCCGCCATGTGCGCCGGGTCAGGCGTGTCGAGCGCATCGCGGACAAAAGGAACCGCGTGCGCTGTGGCTTCCACGACCATGATGTACAGAAAGGTCACGGCGCTGGACCAGAGAAATGATGTGCCGACCTTTCGGACATCCTTGTAATAGACGCGGAAAAACACCGCGTTGAACAATCCCATCTGCACCAGCGCGAAGGCCATCAGCGCGACGTTTGCGTCCATGCCGGCGGCGTTGGGCGCCTGGATCAGCACCTGCCGCATCCATGCGAAGGGAACGGCAACGAGCAACTGCGCGATCTCCAACAGCGCGACCAGCAGCATCCTCGCCCTGACCACATCCCGCTTGGCAACGGGCAGCAACAGCGTGAAATCCACATCGTGATTCTCCCGCCCCGTCAGGCAGGTGAAAAACACCGCCAGACCCGTATAGAAGAATATCACCAGATAGGGGTAGTTGGGAATCAGCAGCATTGTCGAGAGCAGCAGGAAAATCGGCGCGGTTGGATGCAGCGCCAGCCGCAGCTCCTTTTTCAGCAGTTTGCCCATGGTCACGCCTCCTTCTCCAGATGAACCATGATGGTCTCCAGATCTGCTTTCTGACAGGGCAGGCCAAGCCGCGGCATGTCTTGCGTCCGGATGATCGACCGCCAGTCAGCCTTGCCCTGCTTCTCGCCTACGAGCAGCGATCTGTCGGCCCGCGCGTGCTGCTCCTCCGTCAGCGTCACGAAACGATAGCTATCCGTGAAGCGCCTGATATCATCATGGGCCAGAATGCGACCTTGCCGGATATAGAGAATGTCGTCGGCGCACTTTTCCAGATCGCTGGTGATATGGGTGGAGAACAGGATTGTCACGCCCTCCCGCTGGAGCGCAAGAAGGATATCCAGCAGCTCGTCCCGGGAGACAGGATCAAGGCCGCTGGTGGGCTCGTCCAGAATCAGCAGCTTTGCCCGATGGGACAGCGCCAAAGCCATGGCATACTTGACCTTCATCCCCTCGGAGAGCTGTGCGGGCGTTTTGTTCTCATCAAGGCCGAACCGCTCCATGCAGGCGCGGTACATGGCGTCATCCCAGTCAGGATAGAAGGAGCGCGTCACGGCTGTAATGACCCGCAGCCGTTTCGACCGGTAGAAGCTCACGCCGCCCGAGACATAGCCGATCATCTGCTTGATGCGCTGCTCGTTCGCCGACCAGTCCATGCCGAAGAAGCGGACGCTGCCCGCGTCCGGGTGAACAAAGCCCAGCAGTGACTTAAGCGTGGTGGTCTTGCCAGCGCCGTTGCGGCCGATGAACCCCGTGATCTTTCCCTCGGGCAGCTCAAAGGATACATCCTCCAGCCGAAAGGACGGGTATGCCTTGCACAGGCCGCTTACCTCAAGAATGCTCACTCGAACGATCCCTCCTGCCTGCGAATGGCTTCCAGCATGGCCAGCATGGCGTCCTGCTTCATCAGCGCGAGGCCCTGATCCTCGTCGCCCAGCACGACCAGCGCGTCTCCTGGCTGGATCTGGAAAATCTTCCGCGCCTTCACGGGAATGACGATCTGCCCCTTGTCGCCAACGGTCACCGCGCCGAAGATGTGCTTCCCTTTAGGCGGAATGGGCATCCCCTGCGCATCCTGCGCGCGGTGGTGAACCAGATCATCCAGCGTCACATCGTAGAGCCCGGCCAGCGCAACGGTGTTCGTCAAGTCTGGAACCGTCTCGCCGGACTCCCACTTTGCCACTGCCTGCCGCGACACGCCAATTCTCTCCGCCACCTCCTCCTGAGAAAAGTGGAACTTTTTCCGAAGATACTGAAGATTCTCATGAATCACGCAAATCACCTCACTGCTTCATTGTAGACGCTTCAACGAAAAAACGCCAGCACGCATGGCTGACATTTTTCATGAATCGTGTTATTTTCAGTTGCGTCCGTCAACGCCAGTATTTGCCATCCAGTTCGCGATACTGAATCGCCTCGGCAATATGCGGCGTGGCGATGTGCTCCTCGCCTGCCAGATCAGCAATGGTGCGGGCCACCTTGAGAACCCGGCCATAGGCGCGCATGCTCATGCCCATGCGATCAACCGCCATATGCAGCACCTGCGCGGCTTCATCAGTCAGCGCGCAGTAGCGCTTCGAGAGCCGTGCGTCAAGCTGTGCGTTGCAATGAATGCCGTCGAGATGATAGCGCTGCTGCTGAATTTCCCTTGCCCTGCGCACCCGCTGACCTACCTCCGCAGAGGATTCCGCCGCGCCGCCGACGCTGATCTCCTTGACAGGCACCGCATCTACCTCGATCTGGATGTCGATGCGATCCAGCAGCGGCCCGGACACCCGGTCAAGATAGCGACGAATCTCATGCTGACCGCACCGGCAGGCCCGCTGCTTGCTGCCGTAATAGCCGCACGGGCACGGATTCATGCTGGCCACCAGCATGAAACTGGACTGATACTGCGCCTGATTCCGCACACGGGTGACGGAGACGACGCCGTCCTCCAGCGGCTGGCGCAGGGCTTCGAGCGCGTTTCTACTGAACTCCGGCAGCTCGTCAAGGAACAGCACGCCGTTGTGCGCCAGCGACACCTCGCCGGGCCGAGCATTGGCTCCGCCGCCGATCAGGCTCGCCACCGACGCGCTATGGTGAGGCGTGCAGAAAGGTCGCGTGACCATCAGGCCGCTGCCGGGCATGAGCTTGCCCGCGATGGATTGGATGCGCGTGGTTTCGAGCGCCTCCTCGAAGGTCATCGGCGGCAGGATGCCGGGCAGGCAGCGGGCCAGCATGGTTTTGCCGGAGCCGGGCACGCCGATCATCAGCATGTTATGTCCGCCTGCCGCGGCAATTTCAAGAGCACGCTTTGCGCCGAGCTGACCATGTACCTGACTCATATCGACCAGCGGATGCGCTGACTGCAGGATTTCCCTGTATGCATGCTGCGGCTGCGCGGCAATGGGCTCGCGGCCCTTCAAATGCGCAATCACAGCCCGCAACGACTTCGCCGGATGCACGCGGATGCCCTGAATGCAGGCGACCTCCTCCGCATTGCCCGCGGGAAGAATGACGTCTCCGATGCCCGCCTCACTGGCACTGATCACCATGGGCAGAGCCCCGCGCACAGGCTGCAGCGTGCCGTCCAGCGACAGCTCGCCCAGCAGCAGGATTTGCGTCAGATCCATGTCCTCGAGCTGCCCGGAAGCCATCAGCACCGCTACGGCAATCGGCAAATCAAAGGCCGGGCCTTCCTTGCGCATGTCAGCGGGCGCGAGATTAACCGTCACCCGCGCGATGGGCATGGAGAAACCCGAATTGACGATCGCAGCGCTGACCCGGTCTCGGCTTTCCTTGACGGAGGCGTCCGGCAGGCCGATGATCTCCAGCACGGGCAGACCGCCGGCAGCGTAAACCTCCACATGAACCGCAAAGCCGCTCACGCCGCTCAGGCCATAACCCAGTGTCCGGGCCAGCATGCAATCACTTCCTTCGTATAGGGGATCAGTAATAGATGCGCAGGAACGACTTCATGAAGTTGAGCCACTTCGTGGGCGTGAGCAGGCCGCTGGCATAGGGGAAGTAAGCGACGAAGAAGCCAAGGCAGACCAGCAGGTAAGCGATCAGGATCGCCCGGCCCACCGTCGGATACCGTTCCTCAATCCAGTGCAGCAGCAGCGACACGCCCAGAATCAGGAAGGGCACGCTGGCGAAGTAATGGTAGATGTATGTTCCGCGGGGCACAAGCACCCAAGGCAGGAACTGCGCCAGAAGGCCGATCAGCACAAACGCCGGTGCAACGCTCCACGAAGTGCTCTTCAGCTGCATTCCCCGCTCGCTTCCGCGGATGGTATAGACATGGCGCTTTGCCCAGACGAAGGCCGTCGCGGCGATGCCAGCCAGACCCACCAGCCAGACAGCCGGGTTGCCGAAGCACCAGATGGCATAGGACCAGCCCTCCGGAACAAAGCTGGGCGACGCGTAGTACATTGGGCGCTTGATAAGCGGCCATTCGTACCACGGAGAGTAGAAGGGATGATCCATGCCCAAACCGGGAGTGGAATGATAGTTGAACATCCCCTTCTGGGCGTCAACGACCAGCCGGAAGAAGTCGAAGATATTCTCCTTATAAGCGTAAGCAAAGTACGGGATATAGGACAGCAGATAGATGACGCCCGGCACAGCCACGAAGAACAGCAGGCACCACAGGCAGAGATGAAGCATACGCCTGAACGCCTTATCGCCCCGCAGCAACTCTGTCGACCTGTAGAGCAGGAAATATACCGCGACAATCCCAGTGCCCAAAACACCGCACAGCACCTTGCCGATGCGACCGGTCACCACAAGATATCCGTCGAGGCCGAGCAGCAGGCACATGAGAATCAGGCAGAACAGGGCGTTCAGGGTTCTCTTGTCCTTGAGTGACTGATGACGCAGGCACGTCCAGAAATACATGATTGCCAGACCGGCCCCGGAGTAGATGCCGATCCACTTGCTGGCGATGCCGCAGCCCATGAACAGGCCGCTCAGGGCCAGATCGGGCAGCACCTTTTTCATCGGCTCATTGATGATGTCCCTCTGCATGAACCGCAGCATGAACAGCCAGCTCAGAATGATAAACAGCACCGGGAAGCTGTCGATGGTCGCGATGCGCGTCTGGGTGAAGTGCATGCAGTCAAGGGCCATCATCGCCATGGCCGCGAAGCCGATGGAGGTGCGCTTGGTGAGCTGCTTGCCCATCGCGTACATCAGCGGAAGCATCAGGATGCCCGCTAAGGCGCCCGCAAACCGCCAGCCGAAGGGCGTCATGCCGAAGATCGCCACGCCCCAGCTCATGATGACCTTGCCCAGCGGCGGATGGCTGGTCTCGTAGGTCGCCATGGCATGCAGGTGCTCGTAGGCCGTGCGGGCATGGTAGATCTCGTCGAAGTAGGTGCTGTTCCACCAGCTTGGTTCGCCATCAAGGGTGTTTTGCTCGTCAAAAAGCGCAGCGGGATCGGAGAAGTTCGGCGAGGTTTCGTTGGCATTCTCCGCCCGGAGCACCGTCGCCGGGATGGTTTCCCCTGCCGCGTCGCGGAAGATGACCTCGTTCATGACAAGGCCGACCTGCTGGGCAGTGATTTTCACATAGCGGCCCGAGAGCTCCCGCGGGGTTCCGCTGTACTGCTTGCTGCCGTTCTTATCATAGGTGCCAAGGAAGGGCGTGAGATATTTCCAGCGGAAGCACAGCCCCTGCGCCATTTGGGCGTCATAGTCCTCCGACCAGTTCACGCCGTCGTCGCTGACAGCCACAGTGAAATCCTTGTAGCTGACCTGACAGAAGTACAGCATGCGCGCGTCGTCGTAGTGCTGACCAAGGTCAATGATGACCGCTTCATTATTGGTTGTGGACTTCCACGGATTCTGCGGCGCCTTCGTCGAGCCAAGCGTGGTAAGGGTGATCACGGCATAAACCAGCGTGACGGAAAGCATCAGTACCCAGTCCAGCCGCTTGAGGTTCAGCGACGGATCGGCCTTCCATGTGTCGGCGCTGCGCGGGGAGCTCTCCGGGATTTTCCAGCGAGCCTCCTGATCGCAGACGCACAGGCTATGGCAGGTATAGACCGACAGCAGCGCTGCGGCGACGTTCACCAGAGAAACCAGATCATTGAGCGTCAGCGTATCGTTGTTCAGGTGACCCATGGAGGAGCCAAGGCGGAGGGAGTTATCCAGAATGATGCCCTCATTGATGAGCAGGGTGCAGCTCGTCACCGCCAGCAGCACGATGACGCGGAAGTCGCGGCGCACGGCATAAGCCATGGCCAGCAGAATCAGCGCCGGGAACAGATAGCGCTCATGCATCTTGATGCCCAGCACATAGAGCAGGATGAACAGCACCGCGCCGCACAGGGGCAGGTTTTCCAGCTTGCCGGAACGGATGTAACAGCCCAGCACGATGGCGAAGGACATCGCCATCGCGGTTGTGCCCACCACCGTCCAGCTGACCTTCAAGGGAATCATCACCAGATAGGCGACGGCAAAAGCCGCCATGACCGCAGGCTCAAGCAGACCATAGCGGAGCTTGCGCTGCCGATATGTCAGCCAGCCGCACCAAACCGCTGCCATGACCGCAAAGCAAGCCATCGCCTGCCATGTGCTCTGCGCGCTGATCGCGACCCAGTTGGCGTCGAGCAGATAGTACAGGTTGGCGGTGTTGACCGTGGCATAAGGATAGGAGCTGAGCGTCTTGCCGTAGAGCTCAAACAGCCATTTCCAGCTCTCCTGATGGATGCAGAACGGAATGATAATGACTGCCGCCACCGCCGCGGAGATGCCGAGGCCGATGAGCAGCGAGAGCACCGTCTTGACAAACTTAACCCTGTCCTTGCCCCTTGATTCCTGAACGACGCTCACGATAATCGCCAGCAGACCCAGCGGCCCGAGCATGAGCGCCTGCGGCTTGATGAGCGCCGAGAGCACATAGACAGGCAGCACAGCGGCCCAGTTGCGCTCGATGGCCAGCCACGCCACCAGCATCAGGCACAGGCAGAGCACGCTGTCAATCTGGCACCAGCCCGCACTGTTGAGCGCCATCGCAGGGTTCAGCGCGAACAGCAGCCCCAGTACGCCCGCCTGCTGGCGGTCAAGCTTCTTCCGGGCAAAGCGGTACAGCAGATACGCCATCGCGATATCACAGAGCATGGGGATGATCTTATGCGCGAAGGTCGTCGTCACGCTCGCCTGGAAGAGGCCCGCAATGGCCCGCGTCAGGGGCCGCAGCGCCGCGTGATTCAGCCACAGGCCGTAGAGATAGCCGGGGGTATAATCGCAGAAGGACACCGTCTGATAGAACATCGTCGGGCCAACCTGCGTGATGGTGCCGCCCCACGAGGTGAAGCAGCCCACGTCCACCTGATAGCCCTCGACCATCGTCGCCACCGCAAAACGCACGACTGTGGCGATCAGCAGGCCGACCACCAGAAATGCCGGCGCCCGCTTCGGCTCCTTGAAGGTATGCGGTTTCCGCTGCAGGCAGCAGGTCACCATCCAGACGCCCAGCAGCAGATAAGCCGCGGAGATCACCAGCAGCCACGGCCAGAAGGGAGACGCCTCCTCTTCCTCATCATCACCAGCGGTTCCCTGCTGCGCCACCGACTCCTGATACCAGCGCTCCTCCGTGGCGTTTCCCGGAACAACCTGAACCTTCTTCAGGGACAGATCGTCGAAGCGGGCGGTGCCGATACTCTCGCCGCTGTAGCCGCCGACCCGGGCAAACAGCGTCACCTCGTACTGGTCGGGGCCCGTGCGGCCATAGAGCTCCAGATACACCCAGTCGTCCGTGGCATTGTTGAGGCTCTTGGAGAACACATACAGCCCGTCAATGGACAGGTTGGCGCCTCGGCCGTAGTCGGTCATGTCGAGCACCTTGATATAGCCGGAGAAGCAGTACAGCGAATTCGGCTCCACCTCAACCCGCTGGGCAAAGCGCGCGTCATTGTCGCCAAAGTTCTGAATCATGGCGCTATGCTCGCCCGTCCGCGCGTCCTCCGAAACGCTCCACAGGGTATAGCCGTCCTGATGGACATACGCGTCGGTATACCATCCGGAGGGCAGCCCCTGCCCGTTGAGCGTCTCAAAGCTGCCGTTCACAAGCAGGTTATCCGAATCCTCCGCCAGCGCCGGAAAGGCCAGCAGAAGCAGCAATAGCGTTATCCACAGCCATTTGCAGGATCGCATGATGATGACACCTCATTTCCGAGAGATAAAAGCGTTCGGCACATGCAGGATGCCGTCCGCGCTGATTTCCACCACGTCAAACCGGGCGGGCCGGTCAAGCCACCCATACTCCACCAGAAAAGCCGTTGCCGCGTTGGTCATGCGGCGCTGCTTATCCGGCGTGACCGCCAGAAGACCTGATCCCATGGGCTTGCCCGGCCTGCTCTTGACCTCGACAAAGACGACCGCGTCGCCATCGAGCATCACCAGATCAATCTCGCCGTCCGCGCCCCGATAACGCCGGGCCTCGCAGCGCATCCCCTGTTCACAGAGATACTTTTCAGCCCGATGCTCGCCGGACAGTCCTGTCTGATAGCGGCTCATGGCCAGAAATGCCCGATGAACGACCGCCGGTGCTCCGGGCAGGGCCCCAGCCGTTTCAGGGCCGCGATGTGCTCAGCCGTGCCGTAGCCCTTGTTGCGGGCAAAGCCGTATTCGGGGTATAGTCTGTCCAGCTCAAGCAGCTGCCTGTCACGGGTCACCTTGGCGACAATGCTCGCCGCGGCGATCGCATAAGAGGTTGCGTCGCCTTTGATGATCGGCACTTCCCTGCCGTCAAGTCCGAGCTCCTTTACCGCGTCGATCAGAAACACCTCGGCAGGCACCTGCGAGGCAGCGATGCGCATGGCCTTTTTCGTTGCCTGCAGGATATTCATTTCGTCGATCTCCCGGGGCATGGCCTGCCCGACGCCCACATAGAGCGCCGTGTCCATGATCTCCTGAAAAACCTTTTCCCGCCGGGATTCGGAGAGCTTCTTGCTGTCGTCCACCCAGAGGAGCAGCGGCTCCGGCGGCATCACCACACATGCGGCGACCACATTGCCCGCCAGCGGCCCGCGCCCAGCCTCATCCATGCCCGCGACGATCAGCCCCGCATGCTCCGCGTCATAAGCCGCCAGCTGACGGACTCGCTCGGCCCGGTCAATCTTCGCCATGGTTTTCCTCCTTTGAGGCTGCGCCGGGGATGGTCAGACGGCGGCGCTCCTTCTGCGGCATCTCGAGGGTCATGCGGCCCAGCTTGCCCGCGCGGAACTCATCAAGCACCACAGCGCAGCAGCGGTCATAGTCGCATACGCCGCCTTTCATCAGGAAACCGCGTCCACGGCACACCGCCTCCAGCAGCGCCTCGCCCGTCAGATCGGGATCGTCGAAGCGGAAGCGCTCCATGACAGCCTCAGGCTTGACGGCCAGCAGATCCTGCAGCAGGTGAATGGTCAGCATCGGCAGATCGACCACATCATCCTTGACCGTGCCGATGTAGCAAAGCCGCCGGGCCGCAAGCTGATCGTCGAGCCGCGGCCAGAGCAGACCGGGCGTATCCAGCAGCTCGAGGTAGGGTGAGATGCGCACCCACTGATTGGCTCTCGTCACGCCGGGACGGTCGCCCGTCTTGGCGATGCTGCCGCCGTGGAGCCTGTTGGTAAAGGTGCTCTTGCCCACGTTCGGCACGCCGACCACCATCGCCCGCACCGTCTTGCGAACGCCCTTCTGCGCCGCCCGTTCGACGGTCTCCTTCGCCGCGCGGTCGATGACAGCCAGCGCATCCTTGGCCTTGCCGGAGGCCGCGTTATAGGGAGCAGCGTCAATGCCCTGCGCCCGGAAGAACTGCAGCCACGCCGAGGTCGCGCCGGAATCCGCCAGATCGGCCTTGTTGAGCAGCAGCACTCGCTTCTTGCCCGCGATGAGCTTATCCAGATCAGGGTTCCTGCTCGAATAGGGCAGCCGCGCGTCGCACAGCTCGATCACTACGTCCACCCGCCGGAGCTGTTCCGCCAGCAGCCGCTTCGCTTTCGCCATGTGTCCCGGGTACCAGTTGATTTCCAGCATGCGCGCACCTGCCTCATCCATTTTCATCCTTACTATAATGCCATTTTTTTGGCCAAAAAGCAACCCTTTCGCCCGAATTGTCCGCGGCAAGAAAGGATTTTTCACTTATTTTACATGGATTTCAAAAAGCAGTAGCAATTTGCCGCCGTTTGTCGTATAATATGCGACGGTCAAGACCGAAGTTTTTCCATATCAGGCTTGACATTCCGTTACACGCGTGTATAATAGACGCATATTTATGCGGTTTCTCCGCATAAGTGAGGAGGCAGCGCATTGCTGAAGGTATTTATTGACGGCAAGGAGGGCACGACGGGCCTGCGCATTTTCGAGCGTCTCGGCGGTCGAAGCGATTTGACCCTGCTGACCCTGCCCGAGGAGAAGCGCAAGGATTCCGCGGCCCGCAGGGAGTGCCTGCATGAGGCCGACATCGCCATTCTGTGCCTGCCCGACGCGGCGGCGAAGGAATCCGTGTCGCTGGCTGAAGGAAGCAAAGCTCGCATTCTGGACACCTCGACGGCTCATCGCGTGGCGAGCGGCTGGGCTTACGGCTTCCCGGAGCTCTCCGACGGACACCGGACGGCTGTCATCGAGGGGAACCGCGTCGCTGTGCCGGGCTGCCACGCCAGCGGTTTTATCGCGCTGGTGACACCCCTGATCGCAGCGGGGCTCCTGCCTGCAAGCGCGGTACTTTCCTGCTTCTCGCTGACGGGCTACAGCGGCGGCGGCAAGAAGATGATCGCCCAGTATGAGGCACAGGATCGCACGCCCGACCTCGATAGCCCCCGGCAGTACGGTCTCACGCAGGCGCACAAGCACCTGTCGGAGATGCAGCACGTCCCGGGCCTGGACGTCGCGCCGATTTTCGCGCCCATTGTCGCTGACTTCTACAGCGGCATGGAAGTCACGGTGCCCCTGTTCCGCGGTCAGCTCCGATGCGCCCATCCGATGGACGAGGTGCTTGCCTGCCTGAAAGCGCACTATGCCGGCTCCCCTGTTGTTCAGGTGCCGGACACGGAGGACGCCACGGCCATGGGCGGCTTCGTCGCTTCCAACGCCATGAGCGGTCACGACGGCATGCGGCTGATGGTGCTGGGCAACGATGACCGTCTGCAGCTTGTCGCTCTGTTCGACAATCTGGGCAAGGGTTCCTCGGGCGCGGCGCTGCAGTGCCTGAACCTGATGACCGGTCAGGACGAAACCGCCGGGCTGAATCTTGCATAAACTTACAATCAACCGATACGGAGGGAACATCCATGGAGCATATTTCCGGCGGCGTCTGTGCCGCGAAGGGATTCAAGGCTGGCGGCGTTCACTGCGGCATTCGCAAGAACCGCACCAAGCGTGACCTGAGCATGATCGTCAGCGAGGTGCCCGCTTCGGCGGCGGCGGTCTACACCCAGAATCTCGTCAAGGGCGCGCCCATCCTCGTCACCAAGCGCAACATCGCCAACGGCATTGCGCAGGCGATGATCTGCAACAGCGGCAACGCCAACACCTGCAACGCGGACGGCGAGGAGATCGCGTGGAAGATGTGTGAGCTGGCGGGGCAAGCCGCGGGCATCAAGCCGGAGGACGTGATCGTCGCGTCCACCGGCGTCATCGGCCAGCCCCTGCCGATTGACCCCATCGCGTCTGGCATGGGGCCGCTGGTCAGTTCGCTCTCCGATCACGGCAGCAATGAAGCCGCCGAGGGCATTATGACCACCGATACCCGGCTCAAGGAGGTCGCGGTCAGCTTCACGGCGGGCGGCGTCACCTGCCATCTGGGCGGCATCGCCAAGGGAAGCGGTATGATCCACCCCAACATGGCAACCATGCTGGTCTTCCTGACCTGCGATGCGGCGATTTCCCCTGCCCTGCTCCAGAAGGCACTCTCCGCCGACGCCCAGGACAGCTTCAACATGATCTCCATCGACGGCGATACGTCCACCAACGACATGGTCAGCATCATGGCCAATGGTCTGGCGGGCAACGCGCCCATCACCGAGGAGAACGAGGACTATGCCGCCTTCTGCGCAGCGCTCAAGGAGGTCACAACCACCCTGTGCCGCGCGATCGCAAAGGACGGCGAGGGCGCGACCCGGCTGCTGACCTGCATCGTCACCGGCGGCAAGACGATCAAGGACGCCAAGCTTGCCGCCAAGTCGGTGGTGTGCTCGAGTCTGCTCAAGGCCGCCATCTTCGGCTCGGACGCCAACTGGGGCCGCGTGCTGTGCGCGCTGGGCTATTCCGGCGCGGAGATCGACGTGCAGGCCGTGGACGTGGCTTTCCGCTCAACCAAGGGTATGATCACCGTCTGCCAGAACGGCGCGTCTGTCGACTTCTCCGAGGAAAAAGCCAAGGAAATCCTGCTGGAGGACGAAATCGACGTGCTTATCACGCTGCGCGACGGCGACGCGTCCGCCACTGCTTGGGGCTGCGACCTGACCTACGACTATGTGAAGATCAACGGCGACTATCGCACCTGACGGAGGAACACCATGAACGAGATGAACAACGCCCAGCGCGCACAGGTGCTGGTGGAAGCGCTGCCCTACATTCAGAAGTACAACGGCAAGATCATCGTGGTCAAGTACGGTGGAAACGCGATGATCAACGAAGAGCTCAAGCATGACGTGATGCGCGACATGGTGCTGATGAACCTCATCGGCGTGAAGGTTGTGCTGGTTCACGGCGGCGGGCCGGAGATCTCCGAGATGCTCAAGCGCGTTGGCAAGAAATCGGAGTTTGTCGACGGCCTGCGCGTCACGGATGAAGAGACCAGCGAGATCGTGCAGATGGTGCTTGCTGGCAAGATCAACAAGTCTCTCGTCGCCAAGCTGGACATGCTCGGCGGCAAGGCCATGGGCATCAGCGGCATGGACGGCGGACTGATCGAGGCGCGCATGCTGGACGAGCGGCTGGGCTATGTGGGTGAGATCGAGCGGATCAATCCCGAACCCCTCAACGATCTGCTGGAAAAGGGATATATCCCCGTCGTGTCGACCATCGGCTGCGACGATACGGGTCATGTCTACAACATCAACGCGGACACGGCGGCGGCGGCCATCGCAGCGGCGCTCCATGCGGAGAGCCTCATCTCTATGACCGATACCATCGGCCTGCTGCGCGATCAGAACGATCCCTCGACCCTCATCCGGCGCATCGACCTGAAAGGCGTTGAAAAGCTCAAGGAAGAGGGTATCATCTCAGGCGGCATGATCCCCAAGGTGGACTGCTGTACCAAGGCCGTGCGCGAGGGCGTTCGCAAGGTGTTCATCATCGACGGCCGCGTCCCCCACGCGCTGCTCATTGAGACCCTGACCGACGAAGGCGCGGGCACCATGTTCCGGAAGGAGATCTGACCCATGAGCACCAAGCAGCTTGACCAGACCTATATCGCGGGCACCTACGGTCGCTTTGACGCGGCGCTGAGCAGGGCTTCCGGCGCGACCTACTGGGATGAGGACGGCAAGGAGTACATCGACCTCGGCTCGGGCATCGCGGTGACCTGCTTCGGCGCCTGTGATCCGGAGTGGATCGCCGCCGTCACGGCCCAGATGACCACCCTCGGCCATACCTCGAACCTCTACTTCACCTCCCCGCAGGCAAAGCTGGCGGAGGAGCTCTGCCGTCGCACGGGCATGAAGAAGGTCTTCTTTGGCAATTCCGGCGCGGAGGCCAACGAGTGCGCGCTGAAGGTAGCCCGTAAGTACGGAAATGACCGCTACGATGGCAAGCGCCCTGTGATCGTCACCCTGAAGAACAGCTTCCACGGGCGCACCATCGCCACGCTGGCCGCCACCGGACAAGATGTGTTCCACAAGAACTTTGGTCCTTTCCCTGAGGGCTTCCGCTATGTCGCGGCAAACGATAAGGCCGAGCTGGACGCGGCGCTGGCCACCGACGACGTCTGCGGTGTGCTGGTGGAGCTGGTTCAGGGCGAGGGCGGCGTTAACTGTCTGGACAAAGACTATGTACAGTATGTCGAACAGAAGTGTCGCGAGCATGACGCACTGTTCATGATCGACGAAGTTCAGACGGGCAATGGCCGCACCGGCACGCTGTATGCCTTCCAGCAGTTCGGCATAACGCCGGATGTGGTCACCACCGCCAAGGGCCTTGCTGGCGGTCTGCCCATGGGCGCGTGCATGATCGGCGCGAAGGCTGAGCATGTGCTTGGCAAGGGAGACCACGGCTCAACCTTCGGCGGCAACCCGATCTGCGCGGCTGGTGCGCTCAACGTGCTCTCCCGGATTGACGACGAGCTGCTGCGGGGTGTCCGTGAGCGCGAAAGCTTCATCCGCAGAGAGCTTGAGGGCGTGCCGGGCTGCAAGGGCGTATCCGGCATGGGCCTGATGCTCGGCATTGCTGTGGACAAGCCTGCCGGAGAAATCGCCGCCGCATGCCTGAAGGACGGCCTTATGGTGCTCACCGCCCATGAGAAGTTGCGCCTGCTTCCGCCTCTCAACATTGACTTTGAAACCCTGAAAAAAGGCCTTGACATCCTGAAAAAGCATCTGTAATTCAATCAAACGCGCTGCCACATCGCAGCGCGCTTTTGCATGGAGGAAACATGCGATCATCGTATGTAGACTGGCATCTTTCGGCGCATCCCGCCATGACCGCACTGGACATGGTCAAGCTCATCTTTCAGGCTCACTGCGGCTGCGGGCATCTGCTTGGCGATGAAGCCGACGTTGTCGCATATATTGAAAAGGAAGAAGCATCGCTTCTGCCCGAGCCAAACGAACCACTTACGGAGCCGCTGGGCAGCAAATACTGTCGCCTGAACCTGCGCAAAGCCATGGCGGAAGGAATTACCCCGCTGTGGATTGCCCGCATGATGCAGCTTTCCAGCAAACCGACCGATGTTTTTGCCGACCGAAAGTCTGCTTTTCAAGAGATACTGAATTTGAAAAAGACCAACGTCGGTTTTTCGAGCGAGGTACTGATTGCCCTTGCCCAAAGGCTTGTGGATGAGCCCGACTGGCTCCCCAGTCATTCTGAAGCCTACCGTCAGGCTTATGCCCCTGCTTATCGCGTGATCAGTCGTGAAATGGAACAGCTGCTCCCTATGCTTTCAGCAGCTTCCCGGGCCATGCAGGAAAAACCGCAGGTGCTTCTGTGCATCGACGGCCCTTGCGGCAGCGGCAAAACCACCTTGGCGCGGCAGCTTGTTCAGATCACAGATGCGGCCTGCATTCCCATGGACGACTTCTACACTCCGCATTCCTTGAAGACGCCTGAGCGACTGGCACGGCCCGGAGGCAACGCGGACGCTGAGCGTCTGCTGTCCGAGCTGCTGCTGCCGTGGCGCAGGTCTGGTCATGGCAGCTACCGCCCTTACCTGTGCGCGGATGATCGTTTCGGTGATCCTGTTTCGGTTCCTCCAAGGCCTCTTACGATTCTGGAAGGCAGCTATTCCCTTCTTCCGCAGATTGCTGAACTGGCGGATATTCAGGTCTTCCTGACCATCGGTGAAGAGGAGCAGCTTCGGCGGCTGCTCGCCCGGGAGGGTAAAGAGAGCTTACGAGCCTTCCAACAGAGATGGATTCCGCTGGAGAGGGCTTATCACGCCGCATTCTCCCTGCCGGACGAGCGCTGCCTCATCGTGGAAACTCAGCCCTTGACGGATGTATAGCCCTTCACCTGCCGCGTGGCATTCTGCATGCGGCGGATCACCGCGTCATACTGGCTGTGACGGGTTGGCTGCCGCTGCGCTTGAGTCTCGGTCGGTTTTTCCTGTTGCGCGTTCGGAAGCTGCAATTCCGGCACCGAGTCGGTTTTTGCGTCGATTGGGCGAGTTTCAGTGGGCGTGGCGGCGGTCTGCTGGCATTGCCACCAGATCCACTGCTCCTTCTGTTCCTGACTGCTGCGGGCAGTAAAGGGCGATACGGTGGCTGGTGCTTTCATTTTCTATCTCCTCCTTGACGCTGGCCTGCTACCTAAGTATGCAGGAAAACACACCGCGTGAGGAGAATCTTGATGACAACGACCAAAGACACGCAAAGGAGAGACGATCATGACGGGCAAGCGCAAGACCTTTGATCTGCTCGGGCGGAGCATCGCCTTTTTTAACCAGCGCAGCCGCGACTGGACGCATCTTTATCAGTGGGACAACAACGGCTCAACGCTGTCGAATGCTGGCTGCGGCATCTTTTCGCTCTGTCACTGCGCGCAATGGCTGACTGGACGGGAAGAAAATCCGGAATTCTGGGCAGACTTCTCCTGTCAAAACGGCGGACGCGGCGACGACGGCACCGACCGTCCTGCCCTGCTGCACGCGCTGCAGGCAACCGTAGAGGCGGCAAAGCTCGGCTTCCGCTATGAGGAAGACGGCCTTCGCAACGATCTTGACACGCTCTATGACATGCTGCTGCACGAGCAGGGCGTGGCAATGTGCAATCTGCGGGTCGGGCACATCGTGACGCTGGTCGCTGCCCGGGAGCAGGACGGCATTCGTCAGGTGCTGGCCATTGACAGCTACAGCGAGAGCGCGTCGGAGAAGGTTCGCGATCATGTGATCGAGGTGATTCCCGGCAGCGAAATCACCTATGTCGTCAAAAATGCTTCGGGCCTTCCTGTTGGCGAGAATATGGCCTATGGCGCCTTCTGGGTCGACGCGTCGCTTCCCCGTGATTTCAACCTGCTTCATCGACTGTAAACGGAGGAATCTTCATGGCAGAAATCCAGCTTCGCTACGGCGAGTCCACGGCACTGATCGACCGCAAAGGCGCCCAGATCGTCTCCTTCAAGGGGCATGATGGCCGAGAGGTGCTCTGGTCAGGCGATCCCGAGGTGTGGGGCTCCCACGCGCCGGTGCTCTTCCCGGTCTGCGGCTCCCTTCGCGACGACACGGTGACCATCGACGGCAAGCCCTATCCCATGACCAAGCATGGCTTTGTTCGCAATGCGGAGTTCACCATCGCCAAGCAAGGCGACGACTTCGTAGAGCTCATCCTGACACCCACTGAAGATATGCGCCGCATGTACCCCTTCGACTTCATCTTCCACGTCACTTACACGCTGGTCGAGGACGGCTATACCACGACCTTCCTTGTGGAGAACAAGTCCGACCGCGTCATGCCCTTCTGCGTCGGCGGGCATCCTGGGTTCAGCCTTCCCATGGAGGAGGGCGCTTCCTTCTCTGATTATCAGATCGAGTTCGCTGAGATTGAAGACGGTTTGCTCGCTCAGGCCCCCGATGGCAAGCTGATCGTTGGTTATGGACACCTGCCGGATTTCCATAACGCCCGCATCCTGCCGCTGAAGCGCGAGCTGTTCGATCATGACGCGTTGATCTTCGACGGCCTCAAGAGCCGCAGCGTGCGACTGGTTCACCGCATCTCGGGCAAAGGCCTGCACTTCTCCTTCCCCAAGATGGAGGTTCTGGCCGTCTGGACCAAGCCCAGCGACAAAGCGGCCTATGTCTGCCTCGAGCCATGGCATGGCCTTCCCGGCAAGGAAACGGAAAGCGGCCGCTTTGAGGACAAGGCCTATGCGACCATGCTCGACCCCGGTTCCTGCTACAAGACGTGGTTCACGACCGCGCTGATCCGCTGATGTGCGGCCGGTTCTGGATTCCCGAGGCGGACGGCCCCGAGGAGCTTCTGGCGCTGCTCAATCGCGCGGAGCTGGCCCGTCGCGTCCGTCATCCCGATTTTGTTCTCAAGCGAGGCGAAATATGCCCCGGTGACAATGCCGCGGTGCTTGCGCCGAACCGGAACAGGCAGACCTCGCTTTTCATCATGCGCTGGGGCTTCCGTCTGGAGAAGCGGCTGGTCTTCAACGCCCGCAGCGAGACAGCATCATCGCGCGCCATGTTCCGGGAAAGCCTGCGAGACAGGCGCTGCGTCATCCCTGCGGCTTCCTTCTTTGAATGGGATCACAGACTGAAAAAGCCCGCCAAGTTCCGGTTCTGGCCGGAAGGCAGGCCGATGATGTATCTGGCTGGTCTATACCGCTTTGAGCCGGACGCTCCCCTGCCCGTATTTACGGTGCTGACACGCCCTGCGGAGGGAGTTATCGCGGACTTTCATGACAGGATGCCCGTAATCCTGCGGGAGGAACAGCTTGACCTGTGGCTCGATCAAGGGCTGAACCCGCAGTTCTTTTTCGATGAACAGCCGCCATCCCTTGCTTCTCAGCCCGATGACTGAAAAATCCGCAGCGCTTCCGCGACGCTGCCAACAACATGGCACGCCCTTTGCCTGACCTCCGCCGGTGCGTAGGAAAAGGTAAAGGGCATGTCTGCTTTTTCAATCATAGGCATGTCGTTGTGCCCGTCGCCAATGCAGCCGATCCGATCCGCTGCAAGGTGACTGCGGATGAACTCGATCGCATGCCCCTTGGAGCAATCCTTTGGCGCAACGTCAACGTCGGCATAGTTTTGATGGGCCGTCAGCGTATCGGCATACACAGTATTGAACTCCCGGGTGAGCCGCCGCGCCGATTCAAACGAGTCTGTAGCGATGGACACGCCATACAAATCGCCGCCTTCGATATCGTCGAGGGTGGTGATTTTCGTCTGCAGCGGATGCGGTCGGTCGAAGGTATAGACGGTATCGTTAGCCTGAATGACCATCTCATAGCCGCAGCAGCGCTCACAGAGCTCCCTCAGCAGAGGACGGCTGATGCAGCGCTTGTGAATCACGTTCATCGCGCCGTCAAGGATCAGCGCTCCGCTGACGAGGATATAAAAATCAAACCGCACACGCTCCCCAATAGCTAACGTTACGCCCTTGAGCGAGCGCCCCGTGCACACGCCGAACAGACCGCCCTGCCGCTGATAGGCCTCGACGGCGGCAAGATCGGCTGGCTTTACCTCCTCCGGCTCGCCCATGAAGTACAGCGTGCGGTCAAAATCGGACGCAAAGACGCGCGTCATTGGATGCTGAGGCCGTCTTTGAAGGCATTGCCGACCTTTTCACCCAAGACGAGGTAGGCGTTGTTCACCGGATCAAAGGTGATGGGTCGGAGCTTGGCAGGGTCGATCTTGCCGTTCTCACCGAGGACACGCTCGTCCGCACTGACGTTGACGACTTCGCCGATCATGCAGCCCGTAGACGCGTCATAGCTGACCAGCTTGCACTCGATCGCCATGGGCAGCTCGTTGATGATGGGCGCGTCCACCAGCTCGCTCTTCGTGACATGGAACCCGCACCGGGCAAGCTTATCGGGAACCTTGTTGGCGGAAACGATGCCCAAGTAGTCGCAGGCCACGACGTGGTCAGCATCGGCCATGCTGACCGTGAAGGCCTTGCGGGCCAGAATATTTTTGACCGTCTTGTGCTCCTCGCTCAGGCACATGCTGATCTGATTGGTGTCAGACGTGCCGCCCCAAGCGGCATTCATGGCGTCAGGCACGCCGTTTTCGTCGTAGGACGCGATCATCAACACCGGCATCGGATAGAGCCATGTCTTCGGGCCGAAATTCTTGCGCATGATGTTCCTCCTTATCCGGCAGGCTGTCCCTGCCTGTCATCTTCCAGTATAGCCTGCTCTGATTGGCCTGTCAACGACTCCGACATAAAAAGCCCTCCGGTATAGCAGCCGGAGGACTTCTTTGAGCCTTTGGGGATTACTCCTGCACGGGAGCGCCCACGGGGCAGGCGTCAGCGCAAGCGCCGCAATCAATGCAAGCGTCCGCGTTGATCTCGTACTTGCCGTCGCCCTCAGCAATCGCGGAGACGGGGCAGCCATCAGCGCAAGCGCCGCAGCTGATGCACTCAGCGGTGATCTTGTAAGCCATGGAATTGCACCTCCTTGAAAGAATATCAACAGTCTCGTGTTGATGAGACTATCATACCACCAGCGGATGAAAATTGCAAGGGTTTTATGCAATTTTCGCCTGTTTCCATCCAGCAGGGTCAAAAGCCGTTCAAGTGCCAGAAACGTTGCCAATCCTATGTTTCCAGCGTGCTATTCAGTTAGAAATGACTATTCCCGACTGATTCACTCGGCATAAAAATTCATTTCCGATCCTGTGAAGCTCATTCAGCGCCGTTGCCGCTTTCCGCATTCGCAGGCTTAGATTCGGGCGCTTTTCCGTCGGCGTCGCTCTGTGCAGCGCGCTTGGCCCGCTCAAGCGCTTCCTTCCACTGATTCCCATTGGAAGCGCCAGATGTTTCAGCTTGAGCAGCGGGCTTCTGAGCGTGTGCTTGCGCCTTCTTGGCGGCAAGAGGCGCAGTCTCCGCTTCTGACTGCTTCTCCTCCGCGACAGGCTGATGCGCAGGCTTGCGGTTTGGATTCTCCCGGCGAACAGGATTGCCCAGCTTGGCTCCTTCACCGCGTTTACCCTGCCCCTGAGACCGCTGACGGCCTTCCTGGTTCTTATGCCGCGCGGGCTTGCGAGCCGACTGTTCTTCAGCTGCTGTGATCTCGACGGTCTCCGCAGCTTCCACAGCGCCCGCTTCCGGCACGGGCTGTTCTTCTTCCGCAGATTGCTCCGCACGCGGCTGCTGGGCTGGTGCGCCCGGTCGCTGCACGTCTTCCACGGGATAATCCCGCAGTTCGCTGGAATCGCCCTTCTGGATGCGCACGCGGACGGTTTCCTTGATGATGTTCAGATCCCACACCACGCCGGGGCCGTCCGGCGTGACGACTTCCTTGCCGACCTTGGGCATGCGCTTGCGGGTCTGCTCGTAATTGTCCTGCTCGTATTTGAGACAGCACATCAGACGCCCGCAAACGCCGCTGATCTTGTTGGGATTCAGCGACAGGTTCTGCTCTTTGGCCATCTTGATGGACACGGGCTGGAAGTCTCCAAGAAACGCGCCGCAGCAGATGGGCCGACCGCAGGGCCCCAAACCGCCCAGCATCTTTGCCTCGTCACGCACGCCGATCTGACGCAGCTCGATGCGGGTGCGGAATACGGAGGCCAGATCCTTCACCAGACTGCGGAAGTCCACGCGTCCATTGGCGGTGAAATAGAACAAAATTTTGCTGTTATCGAAGGTATACTCGACGCTGACCAGCTTCATGTCCAGCCGGTGCTCAGCAATCTTCCGCTGGCAGATAGCATAGGCTTCCTTCTCGGCAGCCTTGTTATCACGGGCATGCTGCACATCATCGGCCGTCGCCACGCGCACCACCTTCTTCAGCGGCGCAGTAAGCTGCTCGTCGTTCATCTCGCGGATGCCCGTGACCACCTCGCCGAACTCAATGCCCCGCGCCGTCTCCACAACAACAAAGTCACCCGGCGTGGGCCAATAAGCGCCCGGATCGAAAAAATAGAGCTTTCCAGCGTTCTGAAAGCGAACGCCTATGACATTCACCATTTGCTTCTTTCCTCCATCAGGCTCAGCAGCAGCTTCTCCGCTACCGCCTGCCATGTCACCTGATTTGCCCGGAACCGTCTGGCGTCGGCCACCGCGTCCATCAGCTTCGCGAAAGCCTCCAGCTCCGCCTGCTTCGCCATGCGCTGCCACGCCTCCGGATAATCCGCGAGCGCCGACTCATCACGCTGGCCGAGGCGAACCAGCATCAGCGTCCGCACCATGTCCTCGATATCATCGAGCAGCTCGTCAGACGCATCCTTGCGCTCCCGCCATGCCGTCGACACCCGCAGGATATCGCTTCGGCCCGGAATCGCGAAAAAGTCCTTCATGACATCGCGGCGACGCTGCCAATATGCCTCATCAGCCGCCGAATCAATCGCGCGGCCGATAGACCCGCCGCACACCTGCAGCGCTTCCCTTGCCCGATCCTCCGGCACACCGTGGCTCCTGAGCGCTCCCAGCACAACCTCATCCGGCCATGGATGCAGCTTGAGCGCCCTGCAGCGGCTGATGATGGTCGGCAGGAGCAGCTCCGGCGCGTCGGTCGTAAGCAGGAAAACCGTGCCCTCCTGCGGCTCCTCGAGGGTCTTGAGCAGCGCGTTCTGCGCCGCGGGGGTCAGCTTGTCCGCCTGCTGAATCATCACAATCCGCCGTCCGCCCTCGAAGGTGTGGCGTGCTGTCATCTCGATGACTGCGCGAATATCCTCGACCGGGATGGTTTTGCGTCCTGCCTCGACCTGTGAGCTGATGGGCTTGCCCGGCTGCACGATCAGCACATCCGGATGGTTGTCATCCCGCACTCGCACGCAAGCAGGACACTCCCCGCAAGGCTTGTCCCCATCCGCATGCTCGCAGAGCAGATACTGCGCCATCAGCTTCGCCAGAGTGCGCTTGCCCATGCCCGCGAGGCCGCTGATCAGGTAGGCGTGGACAAAGCTGCCATCCTTCAGCGTCCGCATCAGCCCATCATAAACAGCGCCCTGCCCGGCAAAATCACGCAGAACGGGCGCTGCAGGCTCACGCATCTCCTCCGGCACAGCCCTTCTTCCTTTCGCCTTACAGCTTTACGAACTGATCGACCGTCAGCACAAACACCGTCGCGCCGCCGACCATTACCTCAATGGGATAGGGCGAATACACGCCGGAAACACCGCTGATCGTCGGCGGCTGAGCAGCAATCTGCTTGCGGGAGCGGCAGACCTTCTCGATGATGTTCATCACGTTCTGCAGCTTGTCATCCTCCACACCGATCAGCAGCGTCGTGTTGCCTGCGCGGAGAAATCCACCCGTTGTCGCCAGCTTGGTGGCGCTAAAGCCGTCGTTCATCAAGTGGCTGATGAGCCGGGACGAATCTTCATCCTGAACGATCGCAATAATGAGCTTCATAGAGGTTTTCCTCCTCTCGATGGAAGCGCACACTTCCTCTGATACAGTATACAGCATGATGACGAAAAATGCAAGTGCCGGGCGCTGGCAGCGAGGGCGACATCTGGCATTACATTCTGCTTATGCAAAGCAAAAGCGCCGTCTCCATTGACAGAGACGACGCTTTTGCCGGTTGCCTTCAAACTGGAGCGGGTGATGGGAATCGAACCCACGTGACCAGCTTGGAAGGCTGGAGCTCTACCATTGAGCTACACCCGCATGTGGAGCGGTAGACGGGATTCGGACCCGCGACATCCACCTTGGCAAGGTGGCACTCTACCACTGAGCTACTACCGCACATCCACGTTCATGCGTAGGGTGTTTGAAGGAAACCATGCGGACGAAGAGACTCGAACTCTTACGCCTCTCGGCACCAGATCCTAAGTCTGGCGCGTCTGCCATTCCGCCACGCCCGCGCATCTGCCCGCTACTGAAGGCAGATGGGAGTGACCCATTGGAGATTCGAACTCCAGACACCTTGATTAAAAGTCAAGTGCTCTGCCAACTGAGCTAATGGGTCATACATGCTGGGGTGGCAGGGCTCGAACCTGCGAATGCGGGAGTCAAAGTCCCGTGCCTTACCACTTGGCTACACCCCATCGCAGGATTTGGCGCCCGACCGCTGAAAGCAGCAGACCGATGAAGAAAAACTGGGGTGAGTAGTGGGACTCGAACCCACGGTCTTCAGAGCCACAATCTGACGCGTTAACCAACTACGCTATACCCACCATGTAAGCGCGCCTGGAGGGGCTCGAACCCCCGACCCACGGCTTAGAAGGCCGTTGCTCTATCCAACTGAGCTACAGGCGCACAGCCACGGGCCGTAACCTCCAAGGGCATTGCCGTCAGCGCTGTGGCGATAACCACTATCGCTGACAGTTAGACATTATAGCACATGCCAAACTGTTTGTCAACGATGTTTTTCATTATTTCGGAAAATATTGCGCTTACCGAACATCCCAGTCCGGCGGAGACCAGAGCGCGATCTCCCCTGCCGCCAGCGTCTTAGGCACGTCGATCAGCCGCTGATTCCGGCTCCCGCAGAACTGCAGCGCCAGTGATCGCTCTGAGAGCAGGAACGGCCCGTCCACCAGCACGTCCACCTCCCGCAATAGCGCCATGCGCGCCGGATCAGCTTCTTTCTGCAGGACCTCCCAGACATATCCCGTGTAGCACCAGACCGAAAGGCCCTGCTCATGAGCCGCCCGGGCAAGCTCCAGACAAGCCTCCGGCTGGCAAAGCGGATCCCCGCCCGATAGGGTGATCCCGTCCATTAGCGGATTTCCCCCATAGCGACTGATGATCTCCGCCGTATCCATCAGCCGACCACCCGAAAAATCATGCGATTCCGGATTGTGGCACCCCGGGCACCCGTGCGGACAGCCCTGCGTAAAAACAGCCAGCCGATACCCCGGACCATCAACAATGGAGTCTTCTACCAGCCCATAAATGCGGATATCCATGCTCATCCTCCAATTGAATAAGGAAGGCTCCCCTGCTTGAGAGGAGCCTTTGATTGCATTTCTCACGGTCGCATCTGTCCGAAGGCATCAAGCTGCACCGCAAGGGTGTCGAGAAGGCTGAAAGCCCTTGCGGGGCGCAAGGGGCAGAGCCACTGCCAGGCTGTCAGTCAATCCCGTGCTTTACGCGGTCGCGTTCCTCAGCTCGCTTGCCGTTGTTGAAGCGGTCAAGGGTGCCAACGAGATAGCCCGTGATGCGGCGGATGCGCTCGAAGGGCCGTCCGTTTTCAGCGCGGTGGCAGCAGGGGCACTCATCGTCAATGATGCCGTTATACCCGCAAATCGGGTCACGATCCACCGGATGGTTGATGGAGCCATAGCCGATGCCCTGATCATGCATGAAGCGCACGACCTTCTCAAAGGCGTCGAGATTCTTGAGCGGGTCGCCGTCCATCTCCACATAGGAGATATGACCGCCATTGGTCAGCGCATGATAGGGCGCTTCAATGGACAGCTTGTGGAAGGCGCTGCAGGAGTAGTAGACCGGGACATGGAAGCTGTTGGTGTAGTACTCGCGGTCGGTCACGCCGGGAATGCTGCCGAAGCGCTCACGGTCAAGCCGGACAAAGCGGCCGGACAGTCCCTCTGCAGGCGTGGCAATCAGGCTGTAATTCAGCTTGCGCTCCCGGGCGAGCTTGTCCGTGAACGCGCGCATGGTGCTGATGATCTCGAGGCCCAGATTCTGGCTCTCCTCGCTCTCGCCGTGATGCGCGCCGCGCAGAGCCTTGAGCGCTTCCGCCAGACCGATGAAACCGATGGTCAGCGTGCCATGCTTGAGCACCTCGCCGATGGTGTCGTTCCAGTCGAGATTCTCCGAGTCGATCCACACGCCCTGACCCATCAGGAATGGGAAATTCATGACCTTTTTGCGGCTGATGATGGCAAAGCGCTCGTCAAGCTGCTCGGTGACCAGCTGCATCTTGCGCTCCAGCTCCTCGAAGAACCACTGGATGTCACCGTTGGCCTTGATGGCGATGCGGGGCAGGTTGATGGAGGTGAAGGACAGATTGCCGCGGCGGGGCGCAATCTCGCGGGAAGGATCATACACATTGCCCATCACGCGGGTACGGCAGCCCATGTACGCGATCTCCGTCTCGGGATGGCCGGGCTTGTAATACTGCAGGTTGAAGGGCGCGTCAAGGAAGCTGAAGTTCGGGAACAGACGCTTGGCGCTGGTACGGATAGCCAGCCGGTACAGATCATAGTTCGGATCTCCGGGATTATAAGAGATGCCGTCCTTGACGCGGAAGATCTGAATCGGGAAGATCGGCGTCTCGCCGCCGCCCAGACCGTCCTCGGTGGCATGGAGGAGATTCTTCATGACCAGACGGCCCTCAGGAGAGGTGTCCGTACCATAGTTAATGGAGGAGAAGGGCACCTGCGCGCCGGCGCGGCTGTTCATGGTGTTCAGGTTATGAACAAGGGCTTCCATGGCTTGGAAGGTCGCCTTGTCCGTCTCCTCGGCGCTGCGGCGCTGAGCGAAATCGAGAATGCGGTCGGTCTGCGTCTCATCGTTCGTGATCTTGAGCAGCTCCTCGCGCATAGCGGCGCGGTTCTCCGGCTGCTCCTCGAGGCTCGGAACCTTCCCGGCCGCGATGACCGCTGCCACGGCATCCTTCGCATGAGCATCGGAATCCGCATCGTTGATCAGCAGCTCCAGCGCCCGGGCAACGTTCATGCGATACCGCTTGATGAAGGTCTTCTTGACGCCGGGAGCCATGCCGTAATCAAAGTCGACAATGGACTGGCCGCCATGCTGATCGTTCTGGTTCGCCTGAATGGCGATGCAGGCCAGCGCGGCATAGCTGGTAATGTCCTGCGGCTCACGCAGGTAGCCGTGGCCCGTGGAGAAGCCGTCCTTGAACAGTGTGGACAGCTCAATCTGGCAGCAGGTGGTGGTCAGAGTGTAGAAATCCATGTCATGGATATGGATGTCGCCCTCCCGATGCGCGTCGGCAAAGCGGGGGTCCATCACATATTTCTCATAGAACTGCTTGGCGCCCTCGGAGCCGAACTTGAGCATGCTGCCCATGGCGGTGTCGCCGTTGATGTTGGCGTTTTCGCGCTTGATATCGGAATCAATGGCGTCCTTGAAGACGATGTCCTCAAAGGTGCGCATGAGGCGGGTGTTCATTTCGCGGACGCGGCTGCGCTCAGCGCGATAGAGAATGTACGCCTTGGCCGAACGGACAAAGCCCTTCTCAATCAGCACGCGCTCAACAACGTCCTGCACCTGCTCAACTGTCGGTGTGGCAGAGATGTACTCGTCGTCCTCCAGCTCCTGCACAACCTTTTCCGTCAGTGCCTGCGCAGTCTCATGTCCCTTGGCGCTGCCAGAGCCCTGAAAGGCGGAAAAAATCGCGTGTTCAATCTTGTCCTGATCGAAGGGTACCTCCCGGCCATCGCGCTTGCGGATTTTCAAAATGCTCATGAAAATCTCTCCCTACTCAATATTCAGTGGTGCCGGTTTTCGTCTCCGCGCCGCAAAACGGCGCAAAAGAACAGGAGGAAACCGCGCTACGGATCTGCCACCGACAGTTTCCCCAATCTCCGGGCCGGCGCGCGAAGAGTGTTATGCCGGCACAGATTGTAGTTCCTCATCAGCCACAGGACTACATGTTGTATGTCCTCATGGCGGCAGGAACCATTATATAGTGTTCTACCCAACATTGTCAATGCCATTTCTGGTGAAATTCCAGCACGAAATGTCGAAACACGCGATTTTGCAGGTTTTTGGCTTCTCAAAAAATTCCGACCGCCGTCCATGAAGACCGCAGGTCGGTTTTATCGCCAAAAAGCGACCGATGTATAGTTTACAGGCCGTTGAGTGTCGGAAATTTTCAGTCTCTTCCCACAGAACAGCGGTTGACTTTTATGACTGAACTGGGTATGATGGGAGTGGTATTTTCGCTCCCGCATTCTGATCAGAAAGGAGCTGGCCAACGAATGGACGGCGACCCATATCCTGCCACTGTTCACTTAACCCCGCTGGCCTGCGCTCCTTTTTTGCGCTGCTTTTTCTAACGCGCACAGGGTTCAGGCCGACCTTCACGACGAAAGGAGACCTGCGCCATGAGAAGAGTTTTCAAGACCGTCGATGACCATCTCATTGAGTGCTCGACGCTGGAAAAGGGCTGCTGGGTACACCTGCAGAACCCCACCAAGGAAGAAGTCGATGGCCTGACCACCCGTTTTGCACTGGACCCGACCTTCCTGCCTGCCGCGCTGGATGAAGAGGAAAGCGCCCGCATCGACATGGATACCGACAAAAACCAGACCCTTATCATCGTCGACATTCCTTATGTTGACACCGAGGGCTCGGGCTATGTCTATTCCACTACGCCTCTTGGCATTGTGCTGGTGGACGATGTCATCATCACCGTCTGTACCCGCGACACGCCCATCATCAATGACTTCATTGAGGAGCGCATCCGCAATTTCTGGACCTTCAAGCGCACCCGGTTTATCCTGCAGATTCTACACCGCAATGCCAGCCGCTTCCTCACCTACCTGAAGCTGATCGACAAAGCGTCCATGCATGTGCAGGAGAAGCTGGAGAAATCTTCCCGCAATCAGGAGCTTTTGCAGATGATGAAGCTGGAGAAGTCTCTGGTCTTCTTCTCCACATCCCTCAAAGGCAATGAGCTGGTCATGGAACGCCTGATGCGCCAGACGAGCATCCTCAAGCAGTTCCCTGAGGATACTGACCTGCTGGAGGACGTCATCATCGAGAACAAGCAGGCCATGGAGATGTGCTCGATCTACCGCGATATTATGAGCGGCACCATGGATGCCTTTGCCTCCATCATCTCCAATAACCTGAACATCACCATGAAGATTCTGGCCGCTTTGACCGCCGGGCTCTCCGTACCGACCATCATCTCCTCCTTCTGGGGTATGAATGTCGCCGTTCCCTTCGCCAATGCCTCATGGGGATTCTGGGCCGTACTGGGGCTGGCAGGTGTTCTGTCACTTGCCGCCTTTGTACTGATGCTCAAGAAGAACATGCTGAAATGAATCACTGCATCGCAAAAGACTGCTCCTCGTGTGAGCAGTCTTTTCTTATTGCAGCTTATGGCGCATGCCGCCAATGGGCGAGTTTGGGAAGCTGATCATTCAAAAACACGCGAACCTCATCTTCAGGCCAGTTCTCATTGGCCATGTGACCGACGAGGAAGTCAGTCAGCTCCGTCAGATTTGCATAGATAAACTTGCCATCCACATAGCACCAGCGGCAGTATTCCTCGTTGATGGCGCCATCCGGCTCATGACTCACAGAGGAATCGTCCAGCGGCATGCCGCAGCACTGGCAGATCAGTTTGCGCGGCGAACCCAGCAGCGTATTGATCGACACATCAAACAGCAGCGACAGCAGTTTGAGCGTGTCCGGATTCGGTGTAGTCTCACCCGTTTCCCACCGCGACACCGCCTGACGGGTAACATGAACCTGCTCGGCTAATTCACTCTGCGAAAGATGCTTCTGCGTCCGCAGCCTCAGGAGAATGTCCTTGACTTCCATGCGATCACCTCGTGATGAGCATAACACGACCGCACGCCAACCGTCAAGCAACCGGCTGTTGCCGCTCGTATATGTCGCAAAAGAAAAATGACCTCCGAAGACGGAGGTCATTTTTGTGATGCTTCTTAGAAGCGGCTGGCGCGCTGGGCCTCGAAGCACTCGCGGCAGTACACGGGACGATCGCCACGGGGCTGGAAGGGCACCTGAGTGGTCTTGCCGCAGCCGTCGCAGATCACTTCGTACATCTGACGGGGGGCAGCGCCGTTGCCGTTCTGAGCGCGGCGGGCAGCGCGGCACGCCGGGCAACGGGAGGGCTGGTTCTGGAAGCCCTTCTCAGCGAAGAAAGCCTGCTCAGAAGCAGAGAAAACGAACTCGTTGCCGCAGTCACGGCAGGTCAGGGTCTTGTCCTCGTACATGGTGGAAAACCTCCTCAAAAAATGTCACCCAGACCGATCCTTATGTCAATGCTTCTTGGGTCCCTGACATTGGGTCTGGTGACAGCCAAAGGAGGGCAGAAACCTTGCATACCAGGTTGGGCTTCAAGAGATATTATATCATGTCTCGGCAGAAAAGTACAGCCCTCAGAGAAAATTTTTACGCGTTTAGGCGCGCGGCGCACAAATTTTTGAAGAATGCTTCTATTCGTAGGGTTAATTCTTACAGACAGTGTTCCGGCAGAATTATTTCCATTAGAATGATAGCGACAATGAGAACAATTATATCAGAGGTATGACGATGGATTATAAGGATTTTGGTTCCCGAATTCGATCTGTACGGCGTCATCAGTCCCTCACGCAGGAGACTCTTGCGGAGAGGGTTGGAATTTCTGCTTCCTTCCTCGGGCACATCGAGCGCGGCACTCGGGTGGCAAGTCTTGAGACCCTCGTCGCGCTTTGCAATGAGCTCAATGTTGCACCCGAATATCTGCTCCGCGCAAGCCTGACCGGCTACAACCAGTACATGCCCGAAGGGCTTTCCGATCAGACGAAGACCAAGCTCCGCGAGCTTCTTCGCCTCGCTCAGGAGACTGTCACCAACTGGGACGAGTAACTCCCCTCACCTGCAAGTTCACATGAAAAAGCGAGCGCCTCGCTATCCGCGAAGCGCCCGTTTTTGATTGATCTGATTACTGCGCAGACTCCGAATAAGTGATCGCGCTGCCATTCTGGCCATCATTGGGGAACAGCAGAATCAGCGTCTTGCCGCGCTGGAGGCTGATCTCCTCGCCGTCGGGGCCATAGAACACAGTGCGGGAGGTCACGCTGTCATGCTTCCAGTAGCCGACAATGTGCTTGCCGCACATGAAGAAGTCCGCATTGCCTTCAACAGGCACATAATTCTTGCCGCTCTTGCCGATGACCTCAACCACAGGCGCGTCAACGCCATTGTGATAGCTGACATTCGTGAACTGCACGATCACGTTGGCAAAGGCGATCTGCTCCTTGGTGTCCTCATCAACCCAAGGCTCCAGCGCATCGTTATCACGGCGCATGTAGCGCAGATAGGTGTTGGAATCAACATCATAGATCAGCTTGGAGCCATAGGTGGAGTCGCTGCCGCCGCTGTGCCACGAGACCTTGATGCTCTGCGCGGTGTCGCCCTCAGCCGGAACATCATCCGTAAACTTGAAAGCGTGGTTAGACGGCGCATAGTCCTCAGGAATCAGCGCATACATGGCCGCAACGTTCGCATTGACATGGTACGGACGAACCTTGCCGCTGCGAGAAGTGTAATACTTCTTCCAAGGCTTGCCTTCACCGACGATGCCGCTGAAGAAATAACCGTCCGCCAGATACTGATGGCCCATATTCTTGAACTCATCAAGAACGTTGGTGCCTTCATATTCCTGCTGACCATAGAACAGGAAACCGGCGCCCCACTCCTCGCGCAGCCACGCATGGGCCACACGCGCCGAGCGGATATAGCCGACAGAATCGGGAACCAGGTCGTTGTAAATGAAGCTCAGACGGGTCGCGCCGTTCTTGTGCAGCGGCATTTCGTAGACCACGTCCACATAGCTGGCGCCCCAAGGAGCGCGGCTGCCAACACCGCCGTTGTCATTGCCGATCTGCACCATCATGGGCAGATAACGGCCCGTGGCGGCCATACCGGTGAAGCCTTCGGGCACATTCAGCGTGGAGAGCGTCAGGCCCGTGGTAGGGCTGATGCCTTCTTCAACCTCGTTTTCCGCAGCAGCCTGAGGCGTAATGCCGCGGTTTTCCTGCGGGTTAATCTGCGTATCGGCCAGCGCGACCGCAGAGGTCAGCAGCATTGCCGCAATAAGCATGAGACAGAGCAGCTTCTTCATGGTAAACCAACCTCCAAAGGTATAGTTGCTTAGTACAATGCCATTATAGCATTCCTTACGGTTTCCTGTCAACTCATCCAAAATGATTTAAGAATTGTTACACCGCCGTTATTCCCGAGACTTGATGGTGGTTACGCCATCCTCGCAGCGGAAGTATACCGTATCCGGCTCCAGCGTGACGCCATCCTTGGCAAAGAGCTCATCAATGGTCAGCATCATGTACCCCTGCTCCTGCAGCCACTGGATCAGCGTGGTCGTCAGGTTAGGCGTATTATCCTTGATATCGTGCATCAGCACGATATCCCCATCGGTGAACTGACTGCGGATGTTGTTCATGATGGTCGTGACGGAGCGCCCGCGCCAGTCATAGGTATCCACGGACCACTGGATCAGCGGCCAGCCGACCTTCGCGGAGATCATATCGGGATACAGGCCGTAGGGCACGCGGTCATAACGGGTAGGAATGCCGATGGCCGCGACCATCTGCTTGTTCACCTTGTCGACCATGGCGCGCATGGTGCTGGCCGACATCTTGGCTACCGAATTATGCGTCCAGTTATGGGACGCGACCGCATGGCCCTCGTCATTCTCCCGCTGCACCAGATCAGCATATTCGCTGATGCGGTTGCCGATGACGAAGAATGTCCCCCGCTCGCCGCATTCCAGCAGGCTATTGAGCACCTTGGTCGTGTTGGTGCGGTGCGGGCCGTCGTCAAAAGTCAGCGCCACCGTCTTGTAGTAGGTCAGGTTGTCCGTCTGCTCCTGCGCTTCCAGCGTCATGTAAGGACGGATTTCCGGGTACATCAGCGTGACCTCGATCAGCGTCTGCTTGCCCGGATACACCTCGCCCGCCGGAATATGCAGCACCATCGAGAACCCGTGAAGCGTGAAGTCAAGATTGCGCATTCCTTCATCCGACGTCAGTCTGGCCAGTGCCTCCGCGTCAGGTTCAGCATCCGGGAAGCTCTCCGTGACCCCGCGCGTCACAGCGTCGCGAAGGATGCTCCACGCCTGCTCATTCCGCTCGGCGAAGATATCCGTCATCTGAATGCGGTAGCCGGAGATCATGTCGTAGGTGCGGCTGGTAATCTCCTGCCCGATCAGATCGCGGTGGTAGGTTGTTCTCGCCTGCACCAGAAAGGACATCCAGCGAAGCCCCGTGCGGCTGGCGCGAATGGCCACATCCAGACGGGAATTCTGCGAGGTCGAGTTCTTCGCCTTTTTTAGCGTCGGGCCGATGCGCTCGGCATAGGCGTACGCGATGCCCATCAGCTCCGCATTGACGCTCTGGTTGTAGGTGTCGATCTGCCACATCCGGATGACGCTCTTGTTGGATTGCGTCGTATCCTCCCGGGTGAGCGTGAAGCGATGGCAATCCTGCAGTGTCTCCGCCAAAGCCGTCGGCGCGCACAGCAGAAGGCATAGAATCAGTGCGCACAGCTTTTTCACCTCGTACCTCCTCCTTCCGTCCTTCGCGTATAAAACGAAACACAAACGCCGATGCCGTCAGGGAATTGCTGGCATCCTGTTATTCCGCGTCCTGCAGATTCCCGAGGGCGTCCTGTGTCGTCATCTGAACATACTTGTCAAAGACATGCTCGATGATGTCCCCTTCCTCCACGACCTCAAAGGACATGCTTTCGCCATCCTCATGAAAACGCGTGACGAGAATCTGCTCCTCGCCGTCCGGGGTGTTTTCCATTTCCAGAAGCACCACATAGGGCTGCTCAGCATAGAGGATGGTCGCGCCGTAGCGGAACAGCAGTTCCGTGCCGTCGGGAGCCGTCAGCGTGACCACCGCGTCATTCAGATCAGGCATGTCACTCGTCCACTTCCTCGTCCATCAGCTCGACAAACTTGTCGAATACGGCCTGCTGCTCGTCCTCATCATCGACCTGAACGTAGCACTCGTTGCCGTCTTCGTCCTGATCGATCTTCATGATGATGACCTCGCACTCCTCCGCCTCATCCTCCGAGACCTCGGTCAGCGCGATGTAATACGCGCCCTCATGCTCAATGGTCGCCAGATGCTCGAAAGAGACAGACTCGCCCGTTTCGTCGTCGATCAGTTCAATGATGTTGCTTTCCTCCATGGTCGTTTCCTCCTTCATGTAGTTCAAATAATAACGTCCGGTTCTCTGGACGCTTTTCTGACTGTCCAGCCACTGCTGCAGGATGACCGCCGCAGCCACCTTATCCACCGTCTGGCGGCGTTCCCGGCGGTGCATGTCGTCCTCCAGCAGCGCGTGCTCCGCGGTGACGGTGGTCAGCCGCTCGTCCTGATAAAACACGGTCAATCCGGCCTTCTCGAGCTGCTCGCAGAACTGCCGCACCTTCTCCGACTGAAAGCCCGAGGTGCCGTCCATATTCAGCGGCCAGCCGGAGAGCACCAGCGTAGTCTCGTACTGGTCGCACAGCTCACAGACGCGCCGCACATCCGGCCCCCAGCCGACCCGGTGAATGACTTCCACCGGCGATGCGATGATCCGCGCAGGGTCGCTGACCGCCACACCGATTCGCGCGTCGCCGATATCCAGCGCCAGTATTCTTTCGTTCATACCAGCCTCACAGACGCAGCGTCTCGGCGCCGCGGCCCACAATCGCGATGCATGGTGCTTCGGTCAGGACACGGCGGGCGCAGTCCATCACCTTGTTCATGGTCACCGCTTCGATCTTCTCGATGGTCTCCTGCGGCTCGCTGGGCCGACCCAGCAGCAGCGTCATCCGCCCCATGGCTTGCATGCGGCTTCCGGGGCTTTCAAGGCCCATCAGATAGCCGCACCGGAGCTGCTGCTTGGCGTCGCGGTATTCCTTCTCGAGAATGCCGTCCTTCAGCAGCTTGTCCAGTTCCCGGCGGACTTCCTCCATCACCCGCTCGGCGTTCTTCGGGGATACGCCCGCATACACGGCGAAGGTGCCGCACCCCTGATAGGTGTTCGGATAAGTGTAGATGGAGTACGCCATGCCCAAATCCTCGCGGATCCGCTGGAACAGCCTCGACGACATCGCTCCGCCCAGCAGGTTGTTCAGCGCCGCCTGCGGATAGATGTCCTCGCTGCCGTAGCTCGCTCCGGGAAAACCCAGACAGATGTGCATCTGCTCAGTGTCCTTCTCCCGAAGGCAGTGCTGTCCCGTCAGCGGCCTTTCCTGCGGCACGATAAGCTGCCCGATCTCCGCCTTCCAGCCGCCGAACACCTGCTCCAGCAGCGCCTTGACGCGCTCCGGGTCGTAATTGCCCGCCAGAGCAATGACGGTCCGTTCCGGCGAATAGTGCTTGGCCCGGTAATCAACCAGATTCTGCCGCGTATACCCGGAGATCAGCTCCGCCGGGCCGAGAATCGGCATGCCGAGGCTCTGATCACCGAACATAGCCTTGCTCAGCAGATCATGCACAAGGTCTTCCGGTGAGTCTTCGTCCATGGCGATCTCTTCCAGAATGACTCCGCGCTCTTTCTCCAGTTCAGTCTCATCCAGCGTGGCGTTCGTCACCAGATCCGCGAGAATATCCGCGGCCAGCGCCACGTCCTCGTCGATAACCTTGGCGTAGAAGCAGGTGCAGTCCTTGCCCGTAAAGGCGTTGAGCTGCCCGCCAACCGCGTCCATCTCCTCGGCAATCTGCCGTGCCGTGCGCTTGCCGGTGCCCTTGAACACCATGTGCTCCATAAAATGGCTCAATCCGTTCTCCTCGGGCAGTTCAAACATCGACCCGACGTGCAGCCACACGCCCATCGACACCGTCCGCAGATACGGCAGCCGCTCACCGACCACCCGCAGGCCATTGCTCAAGGTCCATTCGTCGTGCATAGATCCATCCATCCCTATGATGTTTTCCACTATGCTTCCCATGTTCATCCTTTCTTATGTCATGGGCTTCGCTCCCGATACCCCTGACAGGAGCCTTGCCCCTGTACCTCACGAAGGGCTATCGCCCTCTCGGCTCCCTTCACGCGATGCAGTCGCCAGCCTTCGGCCAGACAATATGCGCGTGAATATGCTCACGGAATCAAGCATGACCGAAGGCACTCGACTTGATCGTGAGATGGGTGCAGAGAGGGCGACAGCCCTTCGCTGAATGCAAGGAAAAGCCCTTGCCGAGGGGCGTCGGGGAGCAGCGCTCCCCGACACTCGCGTCAATTCCGGCCGTCGCGGCGCGGGGGACGGCTGCGGAATCCACCCTCAGCAGGCTTGCGAGGCGCGGTATTCTCGTAAACAATGTCGTTGCGGATGAGGTTCACGCGGCCCTGCGCGTCGATTTCGCTGACCTTGACTTCCAGCTCGTCGCCGATCTTGACCACGTCCTCAACCTTCTCCACGCGGTGGTTAGCCAGCTTGGAGATGTGAATCATGCCGTCCTTGCCAGGCAGCAGCTCGACGAACGCGCCGAAGTTCATGATGCGCACGACCTTGCCGCTGTAAACCTCGCCGACCTCAATGTCCTTGGCGATGCCCTCAATGATCTTGCGGGCCTTCGCGGCGGCATCGGCGTCGGGCGTGGAAATGAACACACGACCGTCGTCCTCGATATCAATCTTGACGCCGGTTTCGGCAATGATCTTGTTGATCATCTTGCCGCCGGGTCCGATAACCTCGCGAATCTTCTCGGGGTTGATGGTAAAGCGGACGATCTTGGGCGCCCACTTGGAGAGCTCCTCGCGCGGCTGGCCGAGGCACTCGAGCATGATGCCCAGAATGTGCAGACGGCCCTGCAGAGCCTGCGCCAGCGCCTGCTTCAGGATGTCGCGGTCGATGCCCGCGATCTTAATATCCATCTGGATGGCGGTGATGCCGTTCATGGAGCCAGCGACCTTGAAGTCCATGTCGCCGAGGAAGTCCTCGAGGCCCTGAATGTCGGTCAGCACGCAGACCTTGCCGGTCTCGGCGTCCTTGATCAGGCCCATAGCCACGCCCGCAACAGGCGCGTGAATCGGCACGCCAGCGTCCATCAGGGACAGGGTCGAGCCGCAGACGGAAGCCATCGAAGAGGAGCCGTTAGAGGAGAGAATCTCGCTGACCAGACGCAGCGCATAGGGGAATTCTTCCTCAGAGGGCACCACGGGCTCGAGGGCACGCTCAGCCAGCGCGCCGTGACCGATCTCGCGGCGACCGGGGCTCTTCATGCGGCCAGCCTCGCCAGTCGCATAGGGCGGCATGTTGTAATGATGGATATAGCGCTTGAAGTCCTCATTGGACAGGCCATCGAGGATCTGACCCTCGCTGGTGGAGCCCAGCGTGGTGACAGTCAGGGCCTGCGTCTGGCCGCGGGTGAACACGGCAGAACCATGGGTGCGCGGCAGAACGCCGACCTCACACCAGATCGGGCGGACCTCGGTGACCTTTCGGCCGTCGGGACGGACACCCTGCTCGAGAATCTTCTTGCGCATGATTTCCTTGTTCAGGTAGTACAGCGCGTCGCCGATTTCGCTCTCGCGGCCCTCAAACTGCGCGCCCAGCGCCTCGAGGGTCTCCTGCTTGACCTGCGCCTCACGGCTCTGACGCTCCTCGCGATCGAAGGTGTCGAACACCCAGACGCACTTGTCATAAGCGAATTCGCGGACAGCCGCCTTCACGTCGTCGCCGGTCACGACCAGCGGCACTTCGAGCTTCTGCTTGCCGATCTCGGCGATGATCTGGTCCTCGAAGGCGATGATCTTCTTGATCTCCTCGTGCGCGAACATGATCGCGTCGAGCATGACCTCCTCGGAGACTTCCTTCGCGCCAGCCTCGACCATCAGCACCGCGTCGCGGGTGCCGGAGACGGTCAGATGCAGGTCGGAAGCCTGACGCTGCTCCTCATTGGGCAGCAGCACGAACTCGCCGTTCACGCGGCCCACAACCACGGAACCGGTGGGGCCGTTCCACGGAATCTCGCTGACGGACAACGCGATGGAGGAGCCGATCATGGCCGGGATTTCCGGCGGGATGTCCTTATCCACGGACAGGATGGTCGCAACCACCTGCACGTCGTTGCGCATGCCCTTGGGGAAGAGCGGGCGCAGGGGCCGGTCGATCAGGCGGCAGGTCAGGGTCGCCTTCTCGGTGGGACGGCCTTCACGCTTGATGAAGCCGCCGGGAATCTTGCCCACGGAATACTGCTTCTCCTCCACGTCAACCGCCAGAGGGAAGAAGTCCACGCCGGGACGGGGCGTCGGGGCCATGGTGGCATTGACCATGACGACGGTGTCGCCAAGGTGCACCCAGACACTGCCAGCAGCCTGCTCGCAGTACTTGCCGAATTCGAGCGTCAGCGGAAGACCCGCCAGCTCCATTGAATACTTCTTGGATTCCATGTTGTCTCTCCTTTGAATCGTCGCGGGAACCTCGTGTTCCCTTTGGGTTCGCCGGAGATGCTATCATATGAAAACCCCCGATGGGATTTTCAAGGGATAACATCCCCGACTGCTGCACTTCCGCGCCTCCGTCAGGCCTTCGAGAAAAGCCGCCGAGAAGGAGCTTGTCCTGTCCCGGCGGCTCATCTTGCTGTACCTGAGCGGAAAGCCGCCGAATCATCTGCGGGACTGCCCGCGAAGACCAGCTCTTACTTACGCAGGTTGAGCTTGGCAATCAGCGCACGATAGCGCATGATGTCGGTCTTCTTGAGATACTCCAGCAGGCCGCGGCGACGGCCGACCATCAGCAGCAGACCACGGTTGGAGTGATGGTCGTTCTTGTTGCTCTTGAGGTGCTCGTTCAGGTGGTTGATGCGCTCGGTGAGCAGCGCAACCTGCACCTCAGGGGAGCCGGTGTCGCCCTCGTGCTGGGCATAGGCAGCGATGATCTCGGACTTGGTCATGGTGGTTTCCTCCTCAAATCTTTCTGGGGTAATCGCCGTCCCACGCAGCGCGCCGTCGGAGTGATCGGTCGCCCGCGCAGGCGGTTCACAGACCCACACGATATTGTACCAGAAAAAGCTGCGTTTGTAAACGGGTATTTTCGGAAAACTTGCTCATTCCTTGAAAAATCCACCATCAAACTTGACCGTATTTTTACATGCAACGCATTGCAGAGAAGGAAAAAGTGCGCTATAATAGATGCTGGTATGATATGTACATTGTTTAGCAATGGAGGAAGTCAACTTGGCGCTGAAACCAATCTTCGATAAATCCCCTCTCCTGTCCCTGAACGCGCTGGCTTTGCGCCCCGGACAGGCTCGCGTCTCTCTGCCCAGACTGTCGGCGCTTTACGCCATGACGGGCGACGCCGTTGGTCATCCCGCGCTGTGGGAGGGCGTGTTCCGTCTGGCCTGCATTGTAGAAGCGCACCCCATGGAGGAGCCCGTTGTCCGCTGGATCAGCGACGCGCTGGCCCATCAGGCGGAGGACGGTTCGCTGCCGGGTTCTGTCACCGAACAGGTGGCTTTGCTGCGCGCCGCGTGGGCCATGTATGAGCATGAGGCCAAGCGTCCGCTGCTGGAAAAGCTGGCGCTCTGGTGCGGCTGGGCCTGCGAGCACTGGGATATCGTGCTGGCGGATCAGGCTGTTCGCGTCTCCCCTGCCGACCTGATGGAGCTGCTGCTGGGGCTCTACCGCGTCACTGGCAAGAAGCCGCTGCTGCATCTCTGCGAGCGTCTGCGGGCCGAGGCCATGGACTGGAGCGGCGCGCTGCATACCTTCTCCGTTCAGCGGCCCATGAAGCGCATTATCGCGTGGGATGAGCTGGCGCAGGGCATGCGATCCGAGGAAGACCGCGAGTCCGGCTTCTACACGCGGCAGTATCTGACCTGTCACGGCGAGACCCTTGGCGACGGACTTCGCTGCTCCCTGATGAGCGGCCAGTTCAGCGGCAGCGGCACGGAGCTCTCCGCGCCGAAGGCTGGCTGGGAGAAGATCAGCCGCTATCACGGCGCTGTCTGCGGCGGCATCACGGCGGACGAGACCCTCGGCGGCGCGTCTCCCTCCTGCGCGGTGGACGCGGCTTCCCTCGGCGCGTGGGCGGAGGCCTTTGCGGCGCTGCGGGAGAACTGGGCCTTTGACGCGCTGGACACGCTGCTGCACAACGGCCTGCCCGCTTGCGTTGCCGACGGCAATCCTGTTGCATTCCAGCGGGTGAATGGCCTGGACGCGGACTGCGGAACCGCCGACTGCTACCATATCAGCGAGGGCGCGCAGCTGCGCGCCCTGAACCGCCTGTGCCGCGGGTATGCCGCCGCCATCAGCAGCGCCGTCACCATGAAGCCAGACGGACTGTCCGTAAACCTCTACGTTCCGGGACGCTATACCGTGCCGACGGAGCAGGGCGTGATCCGCCTGAATGTCGCGGGCCGGGATGGCAGCTGGGCCGTAACCGTGCATGCCCGCCAGCCCGTCAAGGCTGTGATTCGTCTGCGTGTTCCCGGATGGACGGATGAAGCCGCCGTCACGGTGAACGGCCTCGACATCGGCGATGACTGCGTTGGCATGAGCATCTCTCTTGACCGGACATGGCAGGACGGCGACCTCATCGCCGTTCGGTTTGGCTGCGGACTGCGGGTGGTCGAGGGCTATCATCAGTCCGCCTGCGTCATGCACGGCAACAAGCTCATGGCCATGCCCGCCACCGCTGAAAGCGCATGGAACGCCGCGCTCTGCGGGGAACCGTCGCTCGAGGACGGCCATGTGACCGTGCCGCTTCGCCGCGTACCCGTATGGAACCGAAAGGACGCTGTGCCCGTCGATCTCCCGGTTTTGCCGGAGACCGAAGGCGAAACCTTTACCGCTGAGCTGCAGCCCTATGCGGACACGCCCAGCCGCATCGCGGTCTTCCCCCGGGGGAAGCAGGCATGACGACCATCCGTCTGGCCCCAATGGCCGGCATTACCGACTGGCCCTTCCGTCTCCTGTGCTTTGAGCAGGGCTGCGATGTGGCCTATACGGAGATGGTCAGCGCCATGGGTTACCTCTACGCGCCGCGAAACCATCCCGCGACCGTTTCCCTGCTGGAACGCCGTCCCGGCGAACCGAAGCTGATACTTCAGATTTTCGGCAAGGAAGCCGATCTGATGGCCCGCGCCGCTGAAGAGCTGTCAAGCCTTGGCCGCTACGACGGCATTGACATCAACATGGGCTGTCCGGCCCACAAGGTCGCCTCATCCGGCGAGGGCAGCGGCATGATGCGCAACCCCGAAAACGCGGAAAAGATCGTCCGCGCGGTGGTTAAGGCCAGCCATCTTCCCGTGTCGGTCAAGATGCGGCTTGGCTGGGACGACCAGCACAAAAACGTCGTCGAGCTGGCGAAGATGTGCGAGGACGCTGGCGTTACGGAGCTGGCGGTTCATGGCAGAACACGGATGCAGCAGTATTCCGGCTCCGCCGATTGGGGCATGATCGCCGAGGTCAAGCAGGCTGTGAGTATCCCGGTCTATGGCAACGGCGATATCTTCACCGCGGAGGACGGCGTACGGAAGCTGCGTGACAGCGGTGTGGACGGTCTGCTGATCGGTCGCGGTGCGCTGGGCAATCCGTGGCTGTTCCGACAGATCAAGGCCGTGCTGGACGGAGAAACGGTCTGCGAACCGACCATTCAGGAGCGCATTGATACCGCCCTGCGGCACTACGACATGCTGCTCTCATGGAAGCCGGAGCGCGTCGCCGTCAACGAGATGCGCAAGCATGTCGGATGGTATATCCACGGTCTGCGCGGCGCGGCACAGATGCGCAACCGAATCAACGCCATCCTTGACCCTAATGAAGCGAAGGAAACGCTGCAATTATATATGAAGGAAACAATGTCGAATCCCTGAAAGAAGGTATGTCTTATGCGCCGCATTCTGCTGGGCCTGCTGGCGATGGTCTGCTGCCTGACGCTGGCCGCGCCAGCACTGGCTGAGGTAGCCTTCCTGCCCATGATCTCGCTCCGGGATCTGGAAACCATGCCGCTGGAGCTGACGCTGTCGGCAGAGGTCACGGCATACGCGCCCTTTGGCGAGGACAGACTGCCACAGCTCACCAATCTGATGAAGCATCTGGCCCTGCACATCACTTGGCAGCCGCTCATCGACGAGACGCAGAGCACCGTCGCCGTGCTGGTGGACGGCGAGGAAGCACTGAGTCTGGGCCTGCAGGAGACCGCACAGGGCGGCATGGCGCAATTCTCTGTCCTGCCGAACACCACCTACGCGGGTGCCGACCCGCTTTCCCTGCTGCTTGGCATGTCTCCGGAGCCCCTGAGCATCTTCGGCATCGACGGCTCTGAATCCGCGTGGCTGGAGGAAGGATACGAGCTTCTGAACGCCATCGGCGAGGGACTCGCATCCTACCGCACCGGCGAAAGCAAGATCAAAACTGAGATCAAAAACATGGGCACGGCCCGACTCAAGCAGGACTACACGATTCCCAAGAGCGAGACAGAAGGCTTGTCTGCTCTTCTGGCTGGTCTGTGTCCCGAGGGGCGGCTCAAGGAGCTGATCTCCGGGCTCGTCTTCTCAGGCAAGCAGACCCTGCGCGTGTACCGTGACGCAGACGACGCCCCTCTGCGCATTGAGTGGACAGGAAACTGCGGCGTCGACGAGGATCATCTGCGCGACGTGACGTTCACATGGCGGCTCCGGCGCGATGACACGGCCTACCGTGATGAGGTGACCCTGACCTCTCCTGCCCTGCGCGGCAGCGACAACAACCGGCTGACTTGGAACTGCGCCATCGCGCCCAACAAGAGCGGCCAAATGGTGCTGAGCGGCAATCTCAGCTATACCCGCACCGAGAATAAGCAGAAGACCATCCTGACCGGCGAGTACAAGCTGACCTCCGAGGACGAAGGCTCCGGCACCCGCGTGACCGGCTCGGCGACCATCTCTCAGCAGCTCCCCGGCGCGGACAAGGCGACCGGCTACACCTTTGAGCCCAATCTGCTGTTCACCGGCGACAGCAATATCCCTGCCATGGAGGGCACGCTGACCGTCTCGAGCCTGTTGGGGAAAACAACGCTCGATCAGGCCATCATCACGCTGGATATGCGGCGCACCGGCTACACAAGCTGGCAGATGCGTCAGGAAACCGTCAACCTCTCCCTGCTGGACGCCGCTTCGCAGGAAGCAGCCCGCGATCAGGTGACGAGCGCCATCTCCTCCGCCTTTATCCGGCGGCTGGCGCTTCTGCCCCGGGAGGATCTGGATTATCTGTTTATGGATTTGCCGGAGGAAACCGTTCAGGCCATCATCTCCGCAGCCCAATCCGATTAAGGAGGTGCTTCCATCATGAGGAAGTCGATTCGTATCCTTTGCCTGCTTCTTTGCCTGCTTCTGACCTGCTCCACGGCGCTGGCGGCAAGCTACACGCTGCCCGAAAAGATCAACCGGCAGATTTCGTCCGGCAGCGGCGTCAAGGGAGCCGTTACGCTGGCTGTCGCAGGCGGTTCCGAATGGCTGGATCTGCTGCTGCCCTTCACCGGCTCTGATCTGCAGATTCGCTACATTGTCAAGGACAATCAGTTTCAGGGCCAGCTCTATGCCCTTGACGATCAGGATCAGCAGCGCGCCCTGACGCAGGTGTACGGCGATGGCGAGCACATTTATCTGCGCTCTGATCTGCTTCCCGACACCATGCTTTCCCTGCCTGCCGGCAGCGGCCTTATGGACGCGCTCTTTGGCAGCGAGGACGGAAACCCGACCTACTACTCCGTTGTTCGGGCGCTGCTGAGCGTTCCTGACGAGAAATGGGAATCCGATTGGGCGCCTGTGCTGGAGCCCTATGAAGCCGCCCTTGAGCAGTGGCTGACCGATTTCGCGTCGGAGCCCAGCATCACGCAGACGGACAACGGCACCTCCAGCATGACCCTGCGCTACACCATTCCCGCCGATGCGCTCAAGTCTGCCATGAAGGACCTGATGCGCCAGTTCCTGCAGGACAGTGCGCTGATGGACCTCGTTCTTCCGCTTCTCTCCGAGGCGCAGCAGGCCGCTTACATGAACCCCGCTATCAGCTATTTCTACGACGCGGTGATCGACGCTCTTCCCCTGCAGGGCGAGCTGACCATGACGCGGGTGCTGTCCACCCGCGGCGATGTGCTGGAATCCACGCTTGTCATGCCCCTGCCGGATAATCAAAACGGCTGGTCGACCCTGACCTGCGCAATGACTGACCGCGAGACCACGCTGACGCTCACGGGCCCTGAACAGTCCGTCACGCTGATCACGAAGGAAACCGCCGTCATGAGCGACCGCACCACTTGGGACGGCATCTTCCGCTACCTGCCCGCAGAGGGCACGCCCATTTCGGCTTCCTTCTCGCTGATCAAGCAGTTCTCATCCTACACGGATGAGGCGGAAGGCCGCGCCCATGAGATCACCAACTGGAGCCTGACCGCCAAACCCGACCTGTCCCATCTGGCTCAGAACGATCCGGCCCGCGCGACCTATGCCGAGTTTGAGGATATCGTAATCTCGCTCAGCACCCACTTCTACAGCCGCGAGCACCTCAATGACCCCACCACGCTGGAAGCGACGCTCTCCGCGCAGCTCCCGTCCCTGTCGCTGGACATGGCCATGGCGCTGCGGACGACAAGTCCTTGGGTGCTCAGCGACCTGCCCACCACTGACGGCGAACTGCTGCTGGAGCTGACGCCGGAGCGCGTGGCGGAGCTGCTTGCCGGATTCTCCCGCAACGCGGCGCTGACCATGACCTCCTTGACGGAACAGACCACCGCAGAGCCTGAAACCGAAACGGAGACGGAATCTTCTGCCGAACCAACCCTCGTGCCGCCGGCACAGTAAGGAGCGCTACTATATGAGACGACTGCTCGCCTGTCTGCTGGCGCTGATGCTCCCCTGCTGCGCTCTGGCGGAAACCTATGCCATAAACTGGACGGCAGACGTATCGGCAGACGGCCTGTCCATGCTGCTTGATCTGTCGGAAGAATCTCTCGGCAGCGATACGCCGTTCCTCTCCGCCAGACAGATCGCCGCGCTTGCTGAGATGCTGAGCGGGTTATCCGCAACGTTTTATGTCAACGAATCCGGAGATCGGCTCAAGCTCGTCATGTCCTATCAGGATGAGGAATTGATCGAATTCGACGGTCAGTCCACGGAAGACGCTGCGCTATGCGCCACCAACATCCTCAAGGATATGCTGCTGACCATGCCCATTGACCCGGCGCTGAACGATGCGCAGGCAGCTGCTGAACAGGCATGGGAAAACCAGCCGTGGATAGATTTATGTAAGCGGTACACCCTCTTCGCTGACGTCTGGGAGGCTTCAATCGACGCGTCGATTGAATACGGTGCCTTTGCGGGCGACGCCTATTCGGGGGGAAAGAGGAGCTGGACATACCGCTTTGACGAGCGGGATATCGCCGTTCTTCTTGAATCCATCGTCACGGCTGAGCTGTCCGACAATCTTGCCGCGCTGCTGACCTACTACGGACTGACGCAGTTTGACGACCCCGACGGTCTGACCGATTTTCTCTACAAGCGCGTGCATGACGCCTCCCTGCGCAACCAGTACCGTTATGTGCTCCGTATCGTGGACGACGGCAGCGATGATCCGGAGCTCGTGGGCATCTCCCTGCTGATCTATGAAAAGGACCGACTGATCGCTACCATATCCATGGGCGGCGATGAGAATGTCACGAACATGGTACTGGGCTATGGCATCCATGGCATCAACTGCTATCTGGCGCTGACCCAGACGGACGATCCCACCGATGGGCCGAACCTGCTCGCGAAGTTCTGGCGCGACACAAACAAAGCCGGTTACTATGCCGCTTCCAGCAACGAAGACAATCTGCTTCTGTCAACCGAGCTGTATGTGGAAGCGAGCGACAGCGCCCTGTCCCTGCGGACCAAAGCCATCGGCGCCGCAACGCAGAACACACCCGTCGAGGCAGTGCTGACCGTCGTGGATACCCCGGACTTCGGCGACATTACGCTGTCCGTCAAACTCGCCGATCAGCAGCTGATGACTTCCAGCCTGACGTTCTCCTACGCCGAGGATATGCCGGACATGGAGAGAGACGGCCTTCTGGTCATTGACATTACGGATACCTCTGCGGAGGACGAGCGGACAATTGCTGATGCGCTGAACGAATCGGCCGGCGAACTGGCCGTGAAGCTGTTCCGCCTCCTGCCGCCGGAGATACTGACCATTTTCATGATGCTCCCGCTGTTCTGACGCGCACCCAACAAAAAAACGCCCGGATGACAATCCTCCGGGTGTTTTTCTGTGCACTGTTTTACATCTCGTAAGAATAGCGGAAGTCCATCTGCCTGCGGCACTCGTCCATCAGCTTCATCACGTCGATGGTGCTCTGGGCCGTGATATTCCCGCCGCTCGTCAGGCCGCCGCGAATCTCCTCGCCCACCCGCTCGAACTGCACGGCGTAATGCAGCGACGGATCCTCGAAGTGCTCGGGACGGTCGCTCTCCAGCACCGCGGCGCTGGCCATGTGGAAGTCCGGCACGCGGATGACGCCCTTCGTTCCTTCGATTTCACAGGTTTCCGGCAGGCCGACGTCAATGCCGATGTCCAGCTTTGCCGTAAAGCCCGGATAGCGCATATACACCGTCTCGTGGGAATCCACGCCGCCCCTCATCAGGCTGTCCGTGCACTCGATGCTCTCCGGCATGCCAAAGAGCTCATAGCAATAACGGATGTTGTATACGCCGATATCCAGCAGCGCGCCGCCAATCATCTCCGGGTCGCGAAGTCGCGGATGAGTGTCGTAGAGGTTCGGGGAAAAGCTGCAATAAACCCGCTTCACCTCGCCGATCCTGCCGCTCTGCAGCCAACCGCGGACAGTCTGCGCCACCTTGTTGTGCCATGTCCACATAGCCTCGGAAACATAGACCCCTTCCGTACGCGCAAAGGCCAGCACATCCTCCGCTTCCTGCACGTTGACCGTAAAAGGCTTCTCGCACAGCACAGGCTTATGATGCCGGACGCACAGCCGGATCAGCTCCGCGTGCATGTTGGGATTAACGGCGATGTACACGCCCTCGACCTCCGGCGCGAGAATCGCTTCTCTCGCCGTGGCGTAGGCCTTTCCGCCAAACTCCGCCACAAAAGCATCCGCCTTTTCCGGCGTGCGGTTCCATGCCGCGACGATGCGCCCCGCGCCCGCCTTGACCAGCTCCCGCGCCGTGGTGTGGGCAATGCCGCCGCAGCCCAAATAGGCCCAGCCGAATGGTTTCATGCTTCATACTCCTTTCAAAAAATCCCGCGGACGACAGGGCCCGCGGGAGGATGGTTCCGTTACTTAGCCGCCTTGAGGAACTCGCAGTAGCAGCGGTATTCCTGCCACAGGTCGGCCTTGCTGACGATCTCATAGGGCGCGTGCATGCTCAGCACCGGCACGCCGCAGTCGATGACGTTCATGCCATACTTGGCGCAGGTGAAAGCGATGGTTCCGCCGCCGCCCGCGTCAACCTTGCCGATCTCACTGGTCTGCCACGCCACGCCCGCGTCGTCGAGGATGCGCCGGAGCTGAGCGATGAACTCAGGATTCGCGTCGCTGGCGCCAGACTTGCCGCCCCGGCCAGTGTACTTGTTGAAGCACACGCCCTTGCCGAGGAACGCAGCGTTCTTGCGCTCAAACACACCAGCAAAGTTGGGGTCAAAGCCCGCGGAGACGTCGCTGGAGAGCATCAGGCTGTTCTGCAACGCGCGGCGCAGAGCCAGCGGATCATTCACGCCCAGCGCGGCAATCAGCTCGGCAACAGTATTCTCAAAATACAGGCTGTTCATGCCCGTTGCGCCGACGCTGCCGATCTCCTCCTTGTCGGTCAGCACCGCGCACAGCGTGCGCTCCGGGGTGCCTTCATAATCCAGCACCGCCGCCATGGAAGGATACGCGCAGACGCGGTCGTCATGGCCGTAGCCCAGCAGCATGCTGCGGTCGAAGCCCAGCTCGCGGCACTTGCCCGCCGGGACGATCTCCAGCTCCGCGGACAGGAAATCCTCTTCCTCGATGCCGTACTTGTCCTTGAGGAGGTTCAGCAGGCCCGTCTTGACCGCGTCCTTCTCCTCGCCGGTGGTCGGCCGATGACCGATGATGAGGTTCAGCGCCTCGCCGTCGATCACCTTGTTCGCGGGCTGGGACATCTGATCCTGCGAGAGATGGATCAGCAGGTCAGAGAAGCAGAACACCGGATCGTCCGCGTCCTCGCCGACAGCGACCTCCACCTTGGTGCCATCCTTCTTCACCCACACGCCGTGGAGCGCCATGGGCTGGGTCACCCACTGATACTTTTTGATGCCGCCGTAATAGTGCGTGTCCAGATAGCCGAAGCCCTCGTCCTCATAAACGGGATTCTGCTTGACGTCCACCCGGGGCGAGTCGATGTGCGCGCCGAGGATGTTCATGCCCGCCGTGATATCCCCGCTGCCGATCACGAACAGCAGGATCGACTTGCCCATCCAGTCGCGGTACACCCGGTCGCCCGGCTTGAGGCCGCCACCCTGCGCGATGAGCGTCATCATATCGGTGAAGCCCTTCGCCTTCGCCAACCGGACGGACTCGGTCACGCACTCGCGCTCCGTCTTGCCCTTGTCGAGGAAGTCCCGATAAGCCGCGGCAAAGGCCTCCATGCGGGCGGTTTCTTCCTCACCGAGAATGTTCCACGCGTTTGTACGATACATGGTCATTCGTCTCCTTTATGTTGGATTCTTGATGTCTCCATTATACCGCCTTTGGCAGGAATTGCAAGCCCTCCCGTCCGGCAGGACATGAAAAGCACAGAAAATCCCCCCCATAATGCGAAATTTTCCCTTTTCTCCCGGGCGAACCTGTGCTATACTAAGGAATGGAATGCACCTATGATTCTTGGCTATAAAGGAGAGACCTCATCATGAGAAAGATCGGCGTACTCACCTCCGGCGGCGACGCGCCCGGCATGAATGCCGCTGTCATGTCCATTGCCCGGAGCGCCGCGAAGTATGGCATGCCTCTGGTGGGCATCAAGCGTGGCTATAACGGCCTGCTGCGCAAATCGACCAGCCTTGGCGACGACCTGCAGGAGCTGCAGCTCGACACCGTGCTGGATATCGCTGACCAGCCCGGCACCTATCTGCGTACCGCTCGCTGCCTTGAGTTCCTCGACCCCATGTGGCGCGAGGTGGCCGTCTCCACCCTGCGGGCCATGGAGATTGACGGTCTGGTCGTCATCGGCGGCGACGGTTCCTTCCAAGGCGCAAGGCTCCTGTGTGAGATGGGCATCCCCTGCATCGGCATCCCCGGCACCATCGACAATGACCTTGCTTATACCGAGATGACCCTCGGCTATGAGACCGCCGTGCAGGTCTGCACTGAGGCCATCCGTTCTATCCGCGCCACTTCCCGCTCCCATGACAGGCCCCATGTGGTCGAGTGCATGGGCCGCCACTGCGGCGATATCGCCTTGAAGGCCGCCTGCGCCACCGGCTCTGAGATTGTCGTGGTGCCCGAGGTGCCGTGGAGCGTCGAGGAAGTCGCTGCCAAGCTCAACCGTCAGATAGCCAAGGGCAACACCCGCGCCACCATCGTGCTGGCTGAGGGCTGCTGGGAATCCATGGCGCCCTTCGACATGTATCACTTCCTGACCAGCCACGGCAAGGAGTGCTTCGAGGGCGAGCCCATGAGCGCCAACCGTTTCGCCTCCACCATGAAGCGCATGTGCGGCATGGTCGAGGTGCGCTCCACCGTCGTCGGCTATACCCAGCGCGGCGCGCTCCCCGTGGCCAAGGACAGCGCCTTCGCCTTTGAGGCTGGCAATCTGGCCGTGCGACTCCTGCGGGACGGCGTCAGCAATCAGGTCATTGGCGTCAAGGAGGGCAAGGTCTTCTACACGCCCATCGAGGATGCGCTCAAGGCCAAGAAGAACTTCCGCCGTGATCTCTACGATCTGGTCAACGAGATGTAAGCTATCTATGTATCCGACCCAAGGGGATGCCTGTGCGCATCCCCTTTCCTTTTCAAGAAAGGCGCCGCATGAAACGAACAGACTATGCGCAGATCGAGCGCTTCATGCTCGACTGTATGAAGGACAGCGCTCACGACCGGGAGCATGTTTATCGGGTGCTCTACGGCGCGCTGGAGATCGCGAAGACAGAACCTGACGCCAACCTCGACGTGCTCGTTGCCGCCTGCCTGCTGCACGATATCGGGCGAAAGGAGCAGTTTGAAACCCCTGCCCTCGACCATGCGCTGGTCGGCGGAGAAAAAGCCTGCCGTTTCCTGATCTCGCAGGGCTATGACGAGGCTTTTGCCGCCCATGTCCGTGGCTGCATCGAGACTCACCGCTTCCGCAAAAGCCGTCCGCCGGAGAGCATCGAGGCGAAGATTCTCTTTGATGCCGATAAGCTGGACGCCACGGGAGCTGTCGGCATCGCGCGGACCATGATGTATTCCGGCGCCACCGGCAGACCCATCTACACGCGGCTTGCGGATGGGTGCATCTCCGACGGCGCCCTGAGCGACGAGCCTTCCTTCTTCCATGAGTATCGCTTCAAGCTGGCGAAGCTCTACGACCGCTTCTACACGGCGGAGGGCGCACGGCTGGCACAGGAGCGCAGAGCCATCGCCATGGCCTACTATGACGCGCTGCTGCGGGAGGTTCGCGACCCGGATACTCACGGCAAGGCGCTGCTGGAAAACATGCTGACACCCGATGAATGAGACGCGTGCCCTCCGGGGCACGTTTTTTCATGCACAAAAATACTATTGACACGCCGTCTCTATCTGTGTATACTGTATATGTCATATATGAACAGTTGGAGGTCCTCCCATGAATCTCATCATCAGCAACGCTGACGGCAGGCCGATCTACGAGCAGATCGCCGCGCAGATCAGGGACAGCATTCTCGCCGGTGAACTGCAGCCCGGCGACATGCTCCCTTCCATCCGTGCGCTGGCTAAAGACCTGCGCATCAGCGTCATCACCACCAAGCGCGCCTATGACGAGCTGGAAGCTCAGGGCTGCGTTCACACCGTCGCCGGAAAGGGCTGTTTTGTCGCGGAGCAGAACGGGAATTTGCTGCGGGAAGCGCATCTCAAGGAGATCGAAGCCCATATGCAGGAGATTCTCCGCCTCGCCGCGCCATGCCGCCTGACTGTCGGCGAGCTGACCGACATGCTTCGACTGCTGGAGGAGGAATCCAGACCATGAATGCCATTGAAGTGAAGAATGTCACCAAGGCATATCCCAAATTCACCGTTGACCGCGTTTCCCTGACCCTGCCCGCCGGGTGCATCATGGGCCTTGTCGGCGAGAACGGCGCAGGCAAAACCACCCTGATCCGGCTCATCATGGGCGCGGCCAGACCAGACAGCGGCTCCGTGACAGTGCTGAACGTCGACAATCGCGACGTCGCCTTCCATGATCTGAAAGAGCATATCGGCGTCGTGCTTGACGAGGCCTTCTTCCCAGAGGTACTCACGCCCCGGGATATCGGGCGCGTCATGGCGGCGACCTATCGCCAATGGGACGACGCTGCCTATCAGCGCTGGCTGACAGCTTTCAGTCTGCCGGAGAAGCAGCGCTTCCACGAGTTCTCCCGTGGCATGAAGATGAAGCTCTCCATTGCCGTGGCGCTCTCCCACGCACCTCGGCTGCTCGTTCTCGATGAGCCCACCGGCGGCCTCGACCCTGTCGTCCGGGATGAAATTCTCACCGTCTTCAACGACTTTGCCCGCGAGGACGACCACGCGGTGCTGATCTCCTCGCACATTGTCAGCGACCTTGAGAAGATCTGCGACTACATCGCCTGCCTCCACCGCGGTAAGCTGCTGCTCTGCGAGGAGAAGGACCGTCTGCTGGAGGAGTACGCCATTGTCAAGCTGTCGCAGGAGGAGTTTGCGGCGCTGCCCCAAACCGCCATCCATGGCAGGCGTGAAACACCCTACTGTGTCGAAGCGCTGGTCGAGCGGAGCATGCTACCCGCCAGCATCCGAACCGAACACGCCTCGCTGGAGGATATTCTGCTGTTTCTGGTCAAGGAGGGCAAGTAAATGAAAGCGCTGCTGATCAAGGATCTCATGACCCTCTCCAAGACGATCCGTTTCCTTCTGTTCTTCATGCTGATTTTCGCCTGCATACCGGGCCTCAACATGGGCACCTTCGTGATGGTCTACTGCGCGATGCTGCCTGTCACCGCCGTCGCCTATGACGAGCGCTCCAAATGGGATGCCTACGCCGCCATGATGCCCTACCAGCCCCGGCAGATTGTGCTGAGCAAGTATGTGCTGGGGTATGTCGCTGTCGCGCTGGCCATGGTGCTGTCCATGCTGGCCCGCGCAGCCATCGGCGTCTTCGGCGGAGAGTCGCTGCAGGCGCAGGATTACCTCCTGATGCTGCTCTACGCCATGGTCACGACGGTATTCATGGCTGTCACCCTGCCGCTGATCTTCCGCTTCGGTGCGGAAAAGGGACGGCTTGTACTGCTCGTCGGCGTCGCGATCGGAATCTCTGCCTTTTCAGTGCTGGCTGCTCCGCTGGCAAGGAGCCTTGAAAACATGACGTTCACGCCCCTGCAGCTTTTCCTCCTTGTGACCGTCTCCGTCGTCCTGCTCAACAGCCTGTCCATGCTGCTGTCCTGCCGCTTTTATGGAAGGAAGTACGCATGAAAAACACGAATCGCTGCCCCAAATGCGGCTCTGACGATATCGTCCGCGTGCCCGACACCGCCCACCGCTATCTGGCCAACAGCATCTGCATCACGAAATGCGCATGGGTGAAGCGCGTCCCTGTAGCGCGCTACGTCTGCTGCGGCTGCGGATATGTGGAGAATTGGGTCGAAGACTGTCGGGGCGTCACCGAAATCCGGCAAGCCTTCGGCTGATGCTCAAAAATGCGGAATACCTCTGTACATTTCCTGCAAAATAGTGTATGATATGGGTAACTATTCCCCATATGATACAACATTCGGGAGGATGAGCCGCAATGAGCAAGATTATCCGCAAAACGAAGATCGTCTGCACGATGGGCCCGAATCTGTTTGAAAAGGGACTGGTCGAGCCGCTGATGCAGGCCGGCATGAACGTGGCCCGCTTTAACTTCTCCCACGGCTCTCACGAGTCCCATCTGGCGTATTTTAAGGAAGTCTGCCGTATCCGCGACGAGCTGGGCCTGCCCGTGGCGACCATGCTGGACACGAAGGGGCCTGAAATCCGCGTCAAGTCCTTCAAGGACGGCAAGGTGACCCTCACGGAGGGTCAGATCTTCACCCTCACCACCAAGGACGTAGACGGCGACGAGAAGCAGGTTTCCGTCACCTACGCCGACCTGCCCAAGGACGTGTCCGTCGGCGGGCGCGTGCTGATCGACGACGGTCTGATCGGCATGGTGGTCGAGAGCATCACCGATACCGACGTCGTCTGCAAGGTGCTCAACGGCGGCCCCGTCTCCGACAACAAGGGCGTCAACCTGCCCAATGTCCATCTGTCCATGCCCTTCATCTCTGAGAAGGATCGCAGTGACATCATCTTCGCCGCAGAAAACGGCTACGACTTTATTGCCGCGTCCTTCACCCGCTGCGCTGATGATATCGTGCAGATTCGCCATATCCTCGAGGAGCATGGCGGTGAAGCCATCAATATCATCGCGAAGATCGAGAACATGGAAGGCGTCGAGAACATCGAGGAGATTCTCCGCGTAGCCGACGGCATCATGGTCGCCCGCGGCGATCTGGGCGTTGAGGTGCCGCTGGAGGAAGTGCCCTCTCTGCAGAAGAAACTCATTCAGAAGGCCGTGTTTGCCGGCAAGCCCGTCATCACTGCCACGCAGATGCTGGAATCCATGATCAAGAATCCCCGCCCGACCCGCGCTGAATCCACCGACGTAGCCAACGCGATCTACGACGGCACCAGCGCCATCATGCTCTCCGGCGAGACCGCTGTGGGCGCGTATCCGGTGGAGGCCGTCAAGACCATGGTCAGGATCGCCCTGCGCGCCGAGCAGGACATCGACTACATCCGCCGCTTTACCCGGCCCGAGGGCGCGATTTCCTCCGACGTCACCAGCGCGATCAGCCACTCTACCGTGACCTCTGCTCACGACCTGAACGCCAGCGCCATCATCACCGTGACCATGTCCGGCTCCACGGCGCGTATTCTCTCCCGCTATCGTCCTGCCTGCACCATCGTCTGCTGCACCACGCGGCCCGTTGTCTGGCGGCAGATGTCCCTCTCCTGGGGCACTGTCCCGCTGATGATCGGCACTGAAAGCAACACCGACGAGCTGTTCGAGCATGCCGTTGACGCGGCGGTCAAGGAGGGCATCGTGCGCGACGGCGAGCTGGTCGTGCTGACGGCCGGCGTGCCGCTGGGCTTCTCCGGCACCACCAACCTGATGAAGGTGCACGTCGTGGGCCACCTGCTGGTCAGCGGCAAGGGCATGCACGGCAAGTCCACCGTCGCGCCTCTGTGCGTCATCAACGACTATGCCGCCGACGCTCATGATTTCGACGAGGGCGACATCATCGTCTGCAAGCAGACCACCAAGGATATGTTCCCGATCCTGCGCAAGGCCGCGGGTCTGATTCTGGAAGACCCCGATCCTAACGGTCACGGCGTGATTGCGGCGATGAGCCTCGACATTCCGGTCATCGTCGGCGCGTCCCATGCCACGGGCATCCTCAAATCCGGCGCGGTGGTCACGCTGAACGCCGAGAAAGGCACGGTCAGCGCGAACTGATGAATACGCTGTTCCTTTTCCCGTCCGATTATGAATCGCCTCTTGACCTGCACCAGGCTCTGAAACGGCTGCTGACTCTCCCCGATCATTACGGCTGCAACGCGGACGCGCTTTACGACTGCCTCAGCGGCCGCAGGGAGACCGTGAACCTTATCGTTGCCGGTACTGGAAATGATGAGGTTGAGGCATCTCTGAACAAATGTTCGGCTGTTATCCGTGATCTGGGCGGTACGGTCATTCGCCGGTAAAAAAAGCAACAAACGCAGCGGGAGAGCGCATACAGGTGCTTTCCCGCTTTTTGACAATCCTGCTATTCTGTGGTATAATGCGAACATCATATCGCCTAAGGAGATCGACATGAACGAAATTATCGCCTCGCTGCACGCCAGAAAATCCGTGCGGGCCTATCTGGACAAGCCTGTCTCCCCGGAGGAAAAGCGGGCCATTCTGGAGTCCGCCTGTCAAGCGCCCACCGCGGGCAATCAGCAGCTCTATACGATTATCGACGTGACAGATCAGCAGCTCAAGGATCAGCTGGCCGTCTCCTGCGACAATCAGCCCTTTATCGCCGCTGCACCGCTGGTGCTGATCTTCTGCGCCGACTGCCGCAAGTGGATGTCCGCTTATCTCGAGGCCGGGCAGTCGCCCCGCAGGCCCGGCGCCGGCGACTTACTGCTGGCGACCACCGACGCTGCGATCGCTGCCCAGAACGCCGTCGTCGCGGCGGAGAGCCTCGGCATCGGCTCCTGCTACATCGGCGATATCCTTGAGCAGCGCGAAACGCATCAGGCCCTGCTGAATCTTCCGAAGTATGTTGTTCCTGTGGTCATGCTGGTGTTCGGCTACCCCACGGAGCAGCAGCAAAGCCGCCGCAAGCCCGACCGCTGCGCCATGGAGCACATCGTTCACGAGAACGCATACCGGGACATGGACGGTCAGGAGCTGCGGGAGATGTTCGCCGCCCGCGCAGGCGACAAGGGCTTTGACGACTACATGGCGGCCTTCTGCCAGCGGAAATACACGTCCGATTTCGCGGTGGAAATGAGCCGCTCTGTGGCCGCTTACCTGAAGGATTTTGAATGATTTTCCATTGAAAGGAGGCGCTGTGCCATGCGTTGTTCCTGCAAGGAATGCGGCGTCTACATGACCCAGACCGAAAGCGAGCGGCTGGGCTGCGTCTGCCCGGAGTGCGGTTACCGCTGCTCGGACTGTCTGGGCACGAACACTGTCGTCAGCCGGGAAGCCCTGCGCAGTCTGGCCTTCGATCCGCGCTTTGATCCGGCGAACATAGCCGCTTCCTTTGAGCGCCGCGATGAGGACGACGATGGCTGACCGCACCATCCTGCACTGCGACTGCAACAACTTCTACGCCTCGGTGGAGCTGCTGGAACGCCCTGACCTCATGGACAAGCCTGTCGCGGTGGCAGGCGACCCGGAAGGACGGCATGGCATCATTCTGGCGAAGAACCAGATCGCCAAGGGCTACGGCGTCAAAACAGCGGAGACCATCTGGCAGGCCCGGAAAAAGTGTCCGGGCCTTGTTTTGCTGCCGCCGCATCGGGAGAAGTACAGCGCCATGTCGGCGCGCGTCAACGCCATCTATCTGGATGTGACCGATCAGGTAGAGCCCTTCTCCGTGGACGAGAGCTGGCTGGACGTGACGGGTTCGCGCGCGCTGTTCGGAGACGGCGCCGCCATCGCGGACATGCTGCGCAGGCGTGTGCGCGAGGAGCTGGGCATCACAATCTCCGTGGGCGTAAGCGATAACAAGTCATGGGCCAAGATGGGCAGCGACTACAAGAAGCCTGACGCCACCACCCTCGTCACCCGGGAGAATGCCAGCAGTTTGCTCTATCCCCTGCCCGTGTCCGATCTGCTGTTCGTGGGCCATGCGGCGGCGGAAACGCTGCGGCGGCACGGCATCGGCACCATCGGCGCACTGGCGGATTGCTCGCCTGAGCTGCTCGTCCAGTATCTCGGCAAGCAAGGCGAATCTCTGTGGCGGATGGCCCGGGGCCTCGACGACAGCCCGGTGAGGCGCTGGGGTGAATCGGAGCCTATCAAGTCCATCGGCAACAGCACGACCTTCTCCCATGATCTGATCGGCCGGGAGGCCTGCCACGCAGGACTGAAGCCCCTGTGTGAATCGGTCGGGACGCGGCTGCGTCAGCAAGGACTCAAGTGCCACACGGTGACCATCCAGATCAAAGACCCGCAGTTCAAGGTGATCTCCCGGCAGAAGACGCTGCCCCTGCCGACCAATCTGACCCGCCAGCTCTACCGGGAGGCTTGTGCGCTGCTGGACGCGAGCTGGCCCGAGAGAGCTCCCGTGCGGCTTCTGAGCGTCACAGCGGGCAGCCTGTGCCCGGAGAACGACGCGGTTCCGGCACAGCTTTCCTTCCTTGAGGAGGTCGCCCCCGACGACCCGCGCCAGCTCCGACTGGAAAAGGCCATTGATCGCGTCCGGGAACGCTATGGTCAGGGTATTGTCGGCACCGGACCGAATGAAAAGGCGTAAATGAAAGAGCCTGCTTGTGGAACAGGCTCTTTTATCTTGCGCTCACAATTGCCTGAAATAGGCTTTCAATTCCGCTTTGCACGCGTCGTTCAGCCGGCTGATCTCAACACCCTGAATCGCGGCTTCCAGATAATACAGAATAACGACGCAGGTGTTGGGATATTGCTCCTTAAGGCGAAAAGCCGCCTGTCTGCTGCCCATCTGCCTCAATTCCTCCGCCGAGCGAATTCCGACCGACAGGAGCTTCCTTTCCATCGTCTTTCCAAATCCCATAGATGCGAGCGAGGACATACCATTCTCCTTTGCGTTTCAGCGATGGAGCAAGTATACCACAAGCCTCCGCAGTATTCAAGCGGCCTGTGAAGCGGCAGGTTTTCCTGCCGATGTAAAATTTCCGCTTGTCATAAAGGCAAAAGTGTCGTATACTATACCATGTCTGACTATGTCAGGCCGCGTTTTCGCGGAAACGTTTTCGCTCCACCGGAGCGGAACTCTCATAGCCGTATCACAGAAGGAGGAATCCCCATGCCTACGACCTCGTTTGACAAGGAATCCATCAAAGCTTCCATTGTCGGCAAGCTGCAGCGCTACAACGGCCGCACCATTCAGGAGGCCTCCAGTGCGCAGATCTACCGTGCGCTGGCATCCACCGTCCGCGACCAGATCATGCAGAAGTGGATGATCTCCCGGGAGGAGCGCAAGACCTCGAAGTCCAAGCGCCTGTATTACCTCTCCGTGGAGTTCCTGATGGGCCGCAGCCTCTACTGCAACATCCTGAACCTCGTCTCCACCAAGGAATATCAGGAAGCCCTTGACGAGCTGGGCATCAATATTGACGATGTGCTGCAGGAGGAGCCGGAACCCGCGCTGGGCAACGGCGGTCTGGGCCGTCTCGCGGCGTGCTTTATGGACTCCCTCGCCTCTCTCGACCTGCCCACCATGGGCTGCTCCATCCGCTATGAATACGGTCTGTTCCGGCAGAAGATCATTGACGGCCAGCAGGTCGAGCTGCCCGACTATTGGCTGGGCAACGGCAACGTCTGGGAAATGGCCGTGATGGAGGACGCCTGCGAGGTGCACTTCAACGGCTACATCGAGACCGTCGAGGAAAACGGCCGTCTCTCCTTCGTTCACAAGGACTATAATACCGTCGAGGCTGTCCCCTATGACATGCCCATCGTCGGCTATGACACCTCCACGGTCAACAGCCTGCGCCTATGGTCTGCCCGCAGCCCCAAGCGCGTCGATCTTGGTGCCTTCGGTCAGGGCCAGTACATTCAGGCGGCTGCCGAGCGTGAGCTGGTGGAGGCCATCTCGAACATCCTCTATCCCGAGGACAACCACTATGAGGGCAAGCTCCTGCGGCTCAAGCAGCAGTATTTCTTCACCAGCGCGACGCTGCAGTACGCCCTGAAGGACTTCCGCAAGCTCCACGGCAACAACTGGCAGAAACTGCCGGATCAGGTCGTCATCCACATCAACGATACGCATCCCGGCCTTGCCATACCCGAGCTCATGCGCCTGCTGATGGATGAGTATGGCCTTGGCTGGGATGAGGCGCAGGCCATCGTCAGCAAGACGGTCGCCTATACCAACCACACCATCATGGCCGAGGCCCTCGAAAAGTGGCCCGAGGACATGGTGCGCACGCTGCTGCCCCGCATCTATCAGATTCTCGTCGAGATGAACCGCCGCCTCTGCGCGCGCCTGTGGAACTACTTCCCCGGCGAGGCCGAGCGCGTGGGCAAGATGGCCATCATCAGCTACGGCTACATCCACATGGCCAATCTCTGCGTGGCTATGAGCTCTTCCACCAACGGCGTCAGCCAGCTCCATGGCGATATCCTCAAGGCCGAGACCTTCCATGACTTCTATCTTGTCATGCCCGAGAAGTTCTCCGCCATCACCAACGGCATCACGCACCGCCGCTGGCTCATGGCGTGCAATCCGAAGCTGAGCGATCTGATCTGCGAAGCCATCGGCGACAAGTGGATCAAGAACACCGAGCTGCTCTCCGAGCTGGCTCCCTTCGCTGATGACAAGGCCTTCCGCGAGAAGTTCGCCAAGATCAAGTTAGCGAACAAGCAGCGTCTGGCCAACTACCTCAAGAACAAGCAGGACATCGACGTGGACACCAGCTTCATGTTCGACGCCCAGTCCAAGCGCTTGCATGAGTACAAGCGGCAGATGCTCAACGCTCTGCACATTCTGGTGCTCTACAACCGCATTGTCAACGACCCGACCTACACCATGGAGCCCCGCTGCTTCATCTTCGGCTCCAAGGCCGCGCCCGGCTACAATCGCGCGAAGTCCATCATCCGCTTCATCAACGCGCTTGCCCGCCTGATCGACAAGCATCCCCGGGCCCGGACGATGCTGCAGGTCGTCTTCCTCGAGAACTACGACGTCTCCAGCGCGCAGGTGCTGATCCCCGCCACCGAGCTGTCTGAGCAGCTCTCCACCGCCTCCAAGGAGGCCAGCGGCACCGGCAACATGAAGTACATGATGAACGGCGCGGTGACCATCGGCACCATGGACGGCGCGAACGTCGAGATTTCCGAGCAGGTCGGCATGGACAACATCTATATCTTCGGCATGCGCTCTGACACCGTGCTGGACATGTACCGCGAGAACAACTACAACCCCATGTCCATCTATGAGACCAATCAGGAGATTCGTCAGGCGCTGACCCAGATGATCGACGGCACGCTCCTGCCCGAAGCGCCCAGCGCCCTGCAGGATCTCTATCACTCCCTGCTCATGGGCGACTGGAACTCCATGGCTGACCCGTACTTCGTGCTCAAGGACTTCGGCTCCTACTCCATGGCCCAGCGCCGTGTGGACGCCGACTATGCCGACAAGGACAAGTGGAACAAGATGGCCGTCATCAACACCGCCATGTCCGGCATCTTCTCCTCTGACCGCACCATCCGCGAGTACAACGACACCATCTGGCACCTCCAGCCCCTCGAGCGGAAAGACTGAAAGGCGCTTCGCGACCCCTCGGATTGCGGCTTGGGACAGTAAGTTGCGTTTTCTCAACATATATACAGCGATTCAACAAGCCCGGACGATACCAGCGCCCGGGCTTTCCTGAAAACATGGAATCCCATATTTTCGCATGACAGGACTGATACACCGATGCTTCTCCACGATTCGCACAAGCTCTTCTTCCGTGAGCCTGCCGGTCCTCTGCCGGAGGGCAGCGAGGTCACCATCCGACTGATCTGCGACGAGGCTACGAGCGTCGTCCTGCGCACATGGATGGATGAGGAACTCTGCTATACCATGATGCTGACCGAGGAGAACGTCTGGGAGCTGGGGCTTCGTCTGCCCCGGCACTCCGGGCTGTTCTGGTACTCCTTTATCGTCTATCGCCGGGACGGACGCACCATCCGCTATGGCAACGCTTACGACAAGCTGGGCGGCGAAGGCGCGATATATGAGCAGGGCGATCCCGAGTCCTTCCAGATCACCGTCTATCAGGAGAGCTATCGCACGCCGTCCTACATGCACGGAGCGAACATCTATCAGATTTTCCCTGACCGCTTCCGGCGTGCTGCGACGGCTTCGGTCGACAAGCGCACGAACCGGCTGATGCACAAGAGCTGGAACGAGGACGTGATGCTGTACACCAATCCTCGCAGCGGCTCCTATGAGCCCATCGACTTTTTCGGTGGTACTCTCACGGGCATTCAGGAGAAGCTCCCCTATCTCAAGAGCCTCGGCATTGACATTCTCTACCTGAATCCCATCTTTCAGGCGAACTCCAACCATCGCTATGACACGGGCGATTACACCAAGATCGACCCGCTGCTGGGTACGGAGGAGGAGTTCAAGGCCCTCTGCGCCGAGGCGGAGAAGCTGGGCATGCGCGTCATGCTGGACGGCGTGTTCTCTCACACCGGCGACGACAGCGTCTACTTCAACCGCTATGGCAATTACAACAGCGTCGGCGCGTATCAGGGGGCCAATTCGCCCTATTACACTTGGTACACCTTCCGGCAATTCCCGGATGATTACCGCTGCTGGTGGAACTTTACCACCCTGCCCGAATGCCGCAAGGATAACCCGGATTACCAGCATTTCATTTTCAAGGCCAAGGACGGCGTCGTGCCCCGCTGGATTCATGCGGGCGCCTGCGGATGGCGACTGGATGTAGCCGACGAGCTGTCGATGGATTTCCTGCGCAAGCTGCGCGTGGCAGCCAAGAAGGCCAAGCCGGATGCAGTGGTGCTCGGCGAGGTCTGGGAAGACGCAAGCAACAAGGTCGCCTACGGAGAGACGCGCTGCTACTGCACAGGCGACACCCTTGACAGCGTCATGAACTATCCCCTGCGCGAGGCTATTCTGAGCTTCATCACCGGCCAAACCACAGCCCATGCGCTGGCCCGGCTGGTCAGGCATCAGGAAGAGGTCTATCCGGCACAATTCCGTTATGCCCTGATGAACCTGATCGGCAGTCATGACCGTTCCCGCGTGCTGAACGTGCTCTGCGGCCGGGATGGCGCGAATCTCACCAGAGCAGAACAGAGCACCATTCGCCTGACCCCGGATGAGTACAGTCTTGCTGTCAATCGCCTGCGCAAGTGCGTCGACATTCTCTGCGCGCTGCCCGGCTGCCCGACCATCTATTATGGCGACGAGGCCGGTCTCACCGGATGCGCCGACCCGTTCTGTCGCCGTCCCTTCCCGTGGGGACATGAGGACAAAGAGCTGCAGAGCTATATCGCGGCAAAGCTCAGCCACCGCCGGGATTCGGAGGTGCTCAAATACGGTCACTGCGCCATCGAGGCCAAGGACGACGATACCATCGTCATCACCCGCACCCTTGGCGCCGTCGACGCGCTGGGCAATCCCGCCCTCAGCCGCGGCAAAGAAGTCGTCACGGTCAAACGGTAAAACTGTAAAGGAGAGTCTCTGTGGACATCAGGCTCGATCCTGTAAAACCCCATGAAAAGGACACGCTGTTCCGGTTGCTTCAGTATTCGCTTTTTGAGGAAAGCGCCACGGATCTCAACGAGATGAACGGTGAAGCAATCTTTGACTATCCGTGGTTTGAGCTGTATTTCACAGACGCCGACCGCTGGGCTTATATCATCCGTGAGCAGGAGACGGACAAGCTGCTGGGCTTCGTCATGGTCAAAACCCGCGAGGGATATCCGGGCTATATGATCGCCGAATTCATGGTCATTCCCAAGTATCGCCGAAACGGCATCGGGAGGAGAGCCGCCACGGCATGCTTTGATCGCTTCCGCGGCGAGTGGGAGGTTTCCCCCGCATTCGGCAGCGAGACGGCCTATCAGTTCTGGAAAGGCGTCATAGATAGCTATACAGACGGCAACAACCGCTTTGAGGACAGAAAGTTTCTGTTTTGCAATGCAAAGTAGTTCATGTCAAACCGCATGGCGGCTTGGGCGCCTGTTCTGGCGACCGCCCCATACACTGCCCGACCAACGGCAGCCTTATCTGAAGTGGTTTTAGATAAGGCTCTTTTTGAGCCTCCATTACCAGCTGAATCCTCTTTCAAACAGCCTTCATCGCTGTTTACTGTTTGTTCCTTAGGAAATGCTCCTGCTGAATGACTTCTGACTCACATTTGAGAAGAATCACCCTAAGCAAAGGACGGTATGACCATACAGGTCATACCGTCCTTTCTGATATACTGTTTCGGCGCATTATCCGCGAGTCGGATTACCGACCAGCTCATTCAGCAGCCTCTGCATCCTCCTGAGACTCTGTCGTATCAAGCAAGTACGAGCCGATGATCGCGTCGCCCCAAGTGAGGCCAGCTTTGACCTGATAGTCCTTCAGTCTGCTCGTATAGAAGTCGTGATACATGTTCGAGTACACCGGAATCGCAGGCAGCACCTCCGACCAGCGAATCTGGAAAGCAATCCACTTCTGCAGATAGGTCAGCACATCGCCGGGCTCCGTCATGCGCATATTCACCGTGCACTGATACAACGCTTCATCAGCGATGGCCGAGCGGTTCGCAGAGCCCTGATAGGCGTCTGCCGGGTTGAATGTGTAGGACGGATCGAACACCGTCGCAAAGTTGGTTGCCAGATAGATCATGTCGCAGTCGCGCTCGACATTGCGATAGTAGACATCCAGCAGCGCCGTCATGGGACGGGCTTCCAGCGTCACCTTGATGCCTGCCTGCTCCAGATTGGACAGGAAGGTCTTCTCAAACATGTCGCCGATCTTGTTGCCCTCAGGATAGATCATCTTCAGATCCAGAGCCAGCAGCTCGCCGTCTTCCAGCTTGCAGCGCACGACATCCGTTTCGGGATCAAACGCCTCGCCGCTCCGGTTCAGCGTCCAGCCGTCGCCCTCCAGCAGCTCAATGGCCTTCGACACATTCAGCGCATAGGTCTTCACGCCAGACAGGCTCAGATTCTGCCAAGCCTCCAGCACCTCATGGTAAGCCTGAATCTCTTCCTCATTCGCGTCAGACGGCGGCACCGGAACCGGCGGTTCCTGCTCGCCCGAGATCAGCGGATACATCCACTGGCCGATGCCGTAGTAGCCGATGACGTGCACGCCGTAGTCCTCAACGTACTCCTGTACCAGCTCCTCCTCATCCATGCAATACGCAATGGCCTGACGCACTGTCTGATTGTTCACGACGGGCTTTTCGCAGTTGAAGCTCACAAAGCTGTAGCCGCTGCGAGGATAGACCAGATAGTTCAGATCGTTCTCCTGCAGCGCCGCGAAGCCCTGGTCGATCGTCTCCGCCGAAGTGCACTTGTTCAGCAGGCCCACCTCGCCGCTCACCAGCAGGTCGACCATCGTGTCCGGCGTGACCAGCCGGTATACCAGATGCTCAATGACAGGCCGGCGGCCAAGGAAGTCGCCGTTAAAGTACGGGTTGATCGAGAATTCCGCGACATGGGTTTCCGGATCATAGCTGTCCAGCATGTACGCGCCGCTCACCGCCGCAGGATGGGACAGATAGCCCGTCTCCGGATCGAGAATCGTCTCCCTCAGCAGCTCCGCCGTGAAAATCGGCTCCTCGATCGTCTTGTCAATATTCTGAATCTGGATGCCCTCTCCGTTGTCGACCACCTCGCACCCGGGCGCGATGATATGGATCGGGAACGGATTGTAGTCCAGCAGCGCCAGCTCGTAGAAGAAAGGCTTATAGGACGCCTTGGTCTTGAACGCCAGCGTCGTGCTGTTGAGAAGGCGCAGGCCCGTCAGCACATTCGTCTCGCCAGTGACATACTCGTCAGCGCCGACCATGTAGTCCGAATAGACCGTCTGCGCACCGATTTCCTTCATTTCCGGCGCCATGCTCAGCAGCATGGTGAACGCGTAGTCCTCCGCCGTGATCGGCGTGCCGTCGGAATATTTCAGGTCCGAGTACAGCGTCACTGTATAGGTGCGGCTGCCATCCGGCTCATCCATGGCGATGACGCCGCTCACCACGGAGCGGTTGATGCCGTAGGAACCAAGTTCACCCTGCCACTGCATCAGGTTGTAGCCGTGCAGCAGCGTGCGCACATCCAGGTCGGAAGCGTTGTTGCCGAACATCTCCGAGAAGAAATTCCCGCTCAGGGCCGTTGTGCTGCCCACGACCAGCGTGTTGGACGCCTCGGCCTGCGCGGGTACTCCCGCTTCATCAGCCATGGCCGTCACGCAGCCGAGTGTCATGCACATCACAAGGAGGATCGACAGTATCCTCTTCACGTTCATCATCCTTTCCAGCCCACAGGGAGGGAGGCTGCCAGCTGTGAACCCGGCAGCCGTCTCCCCCTGCCCGGCGATTACTCGAAGCAATCGCCCACGTTCCTTGTCGAACCACCCACGCTCAGCGGCGTGCCATACTCGTTGACCACCACGAGCGTCGGGTGCACCATGCCGTCCTCTTCCACTACGTCATCCGGACGCATGATGTCAGTGCCAATATAGAAAACCGTGATCTCCACATTGTGCGCAGGCATCGTACCCGACACAATCTCGGTCAGCGTCCAGAAGCCCTCGATGTCCGGGCTGAAGAACTCGTAGAACTCACCGGGATGCAGGCCAGTCATGCTCTGATCCGGCGCTGCCGTGGAGCCGTCCGAGAGGTAGTAGTAATGCACCACGACGGTGTATACCGTGTCGTCGGTCGGGACCGTTACCTCTGCCACATTGCCCTCAGCCGGTGTGCCGTCGGGCGCGGCGCCTATGCCGGTCACAACGTTCCGCACGCTGCCGCGCTTCACATCCACATCCTTGATGGTGTAGATCAGATGCACGTTCACGCTCGCCCCGGGGGCCAGACGCGTGATCAGCGCCTCCCGCTCCGACTTCACCGAGTAACCTGCACCGGGCACAACGGTCGTACCCTCCAGCTGATCCGTCAGCACGAAGCTGATGATCTCCACGTTGCCGGTGTTCTTCACCTTCACGGTGAACTCCACTTGCTCGCCCTTCAGGTAGTAGCCGCGATCCGGGATATTCGTCGCCGTCTTCGTCAGCTCATAGGTCGGCTTGCCGCTGGACTCTGTCAGGTTCTTGACCGTTGAGGAATCGAAGGGGCCTTCAGGCTCGTTCGGGTCAGGACTGTTGCCCTTCGCCGTTGCCACGTTCAGTACACTGCCAGCCTTGACGTCCGCCGCGGTGACCACATACTTGGTCGTGAAGGTCTCGCTCTGGCCGGGTTCAAGAATCGGCACTGTCCATGTATCGCCCGTCAGCCTGTCTTTCACCACGACATCCGTCAGGGTCAGGTTGCCGTCGTTGGTCACCGTGATCTGATAGACGATTGTATCGCCAAGGCGATACTTGCCGCTGGCCGGAACGTTGACAGCCTTCTTCTCCAGCTTCAGGTGGGACCTGCTGCTATCCGTCGGCACTTCAACCTCGCCCGGTTCAGTCGGCACATCGGGGTTCTCAGGATCGGGACTCTTGCCCTTCGCCGTCGCAACATTCAGCACGCTGCCAGCGATAACGTCCGCCTCCGTCACCGTGTAGGTGGTCTCGAAGGTCTTGCTCTCGCCCGGAGCCAGAGAAGCAATCTTCCACTGGTCACCCGTCAGCTTGTCCGTCACCACAATGTCGGTGATCGTCAGGTTGCCGTCGTTGGTCACCGTGATCTGATACGCGACCGTCTCGCCCAGCGCGTAGCCTTCGCTATCGGCAGGCTGGTTGGTGACGATCTTCGTGAGCATCAGATGCGGCTCCCTCTCCACCGTGTCCGTTTCGACCTCGCTGGGATCAGCAGGTACCTCGGGGGTCTCAGGATCGGAGCTCTTGCCCTTCGCCGTCGCCACGTTCAGCACGCTGCCGGCAAGGACGTCCGCCTCCGTCACCACATAGGAAGCCTCGAAGGTCTTGCTTTCACCCGGCGCCAGCGACGGAATCGTCCACTTGTCGCCCGTTTTCTCGTCCACGACTTCGACGTCTGTCAGGGGCAGGTTGCCATCGTTGGTCACCGTGATGCTGTACTGGATTTCCTCACCCAGCGCATAGCCTTCGTTGTCCGCAGGCTTGTTGGTGATGAGCTTCAGGATCGTCAGATGCGGATTCTTCTTCGCCGTGTCCGTTTCGACCTCGCTGGGATCAGCAGGCACCTCGGGGTTCTCGGGATCAGGGCTCTTGCCCTTCGCCGTTGCCACGTTCAGCACGCTGCCGGCAAGGACGTCCGCCTCCGTCACCGTATAGGTGGTCTCGAAGGTCTTGCTCTCGCCCGGAGCCAGCGACGGAATCGTCCACTTGTCGCCCGTCTTCTCGTCCACAACTTCGACGTCCGTCAGGGTCAGGTTGCCGTCGTTGGTCGCCGTGATGCTGTACTGGATTTCCTCACCCAGCGCATAGCCTTCGTTGTCCGCAGGCTTGTTGGTGATGAGCTTCAGGATCGTCAGATGCGGATTCTTCTTCGCCGTGTCCGTTTCGACCTCGCTGGGATCAGCAGGCACCTCGGGGTTCTCGGGATCAGGGCTCTTGCCCTTCGCCGTTGCCACGTTCAGCACGCTGCCGGCAAGGACGTCCGCCTCCGTCACCGTATAGGTGGTCTCGAAGGTCTTGCTCTCGCCCGGAGCCAACGACGGAATCGTCCATGTATCGCCTGTCTTCTCGTCCACGACTTCGACGTCTGTCAGGGTCAGGTTGCCCGTGTTGGTCACCGTGATGCTGTACTGGATTTCCTCGCCCAGCGCATAGCCTTCCGCGTCGGCAGGCTCGCTCACAACGGTCTTGATCACAGCCAGACTGGGGTTCTTGTCCTCGGTATCGTTGTCGTCATCGTCATCGCCCGGCGTCACAGGAACCGTCGGCACAGGCGTCGTGCCGGGTTCAAGCGTCGCGGTAGGCGCAGGGGTCTCGCCATTCGGGCCGGGCGTCGGGGTCGGCGTGTTAGCCGTGCCGTTAGCCATCGCATCGTTGTGCACCGTGCCGTTCAGGATGTCAGCCTCCGTGACCTTGTACTCCGCGTACACCGTCACGCTCTTCGACTCCTTGCTGCCGTGGCGCTCAAGCATCGGGATGACCGCATTGCCGTCCTTGTTCAGGCTGTAGCCGTCTCCCTCCACGAAGTAAGCGCCCTCCAGCACATCCGTGATGATCACGTCGTACACGTCGACGTTACCCTCGTTCCAGACGGTGATCGCATAGCGGATCACATCACCCAGCGCATAGCCCTCAGGCTTGGTTTCATACTCGCCGGTCTTCTCGTTCAGCACGCCGATGGCCTTCTTGTCCACGACCAGATTGCCATGAGGCAGCGCCGGGGTAACCTTCGCGTTTGCCGTGGGCAAAGGCGTCGCGGTCTCACCCGGGCCGGGCGTCGGCACAGGCGTGGGAGGATTCGAGTGATCGGGGTCCGGGGCCGGCGTCGAACCGGGCTGACTGGCCATCACGACGTTCCACACGACGCGATGGATCAGATCCTCCTGCGTAACCATGTACTCGGCGTACAGTTCGACCTTTTCATCCGGATTCAGCACGTCGATGATCGCGACCGTATTGTCGCCTTCCTTCAGCTGATATCCGTCGCCCTCCACGAAGTATGCGCCATGCAGGTCCTCCGTGATCTCGATATGCTTGCGAGCAACGTTGCCATCGTTCCAGACCGTGATCTTGAAGGTGATGATATCGCCTTCCTCATAGCCCGGTTCATCAGGCGTGGAGACCTCTTCCTTGATGAGGATCAGCTCGCTGTGCATCTTAACGGTGGGAACCTCTTCATCGTCCGTGACTTCCTCCAGCGGATCATACGAGCCTTCCTTGGAGGACTCTTTGCGCGGATCGTCCGAGATGGCCGTCGCCGTGTTCGGGATGACGCCCACCAGAATGTCAGATTCGACCACCGTGTAGGTGTAGGTGATGACAGCCGCGCTCTGATAAGGCAGTTTGTCGATGACAAGCGTCTTGTCAGCCCATGTGAACTCAGCTTCCTCACCGTCGATGGTCAGCCGGATGCTCTCCTGCTCCGCCTTGCCATCGGCAAACATGTCGTCAGTCACACGCACGTTCTCGAGGTCCACATTGCCCTCATTGGCGACGGTGATCGTGTAGATCAGCACGTCACCGATGAGCGCCATCGGCTGGCCGCTTTCGTCCGTGCCCGTCATGCCCTCGGCGCTCTTTTCGATCACCAGTTCAGGCCGCGGGTCAGCAGGATACTGAACCTTGTCCTCATGCTCGTTGGTATCCGTGGGGGTCATGGGACCATCGCCATCCGGATCATACTTGCCCTTGGCATTCGCCGTATTCACCAGCTTGTTCGGGGAAAGCAGATCCTCCTTCTTGATCTCATACCGGTAGGTGATGGTGATCGCCGCGCCCACCGGGAGCTCCTCGATGGTGATCGTATCGGTGCCATTGTAGCCATACGCCACTGCCTTGCCATCAGCATCGGTGACGGTGAAGATGACATTCTCTTCCTCGTCGCGTACCGCTTCGATGAACTTTTCGTCGGTGATCACCACATCGGTCAGCGTGATGTTGCCGACGTTTTCCACTGTGATGGTGTATGTGATGATGCTGCCGGGATCGTATTCGTCGCAGTAATCGCTGTCCACAATGGTCTTGCCCTGATACGCCGCAGCCTTGTCAATGGTCAGGTCGGCCACATCGGTCCGCTCGCTGTCGGTGTAAGGATCGTCGCCGTCCTCCGGGTCGGGATCAATCGGTTTGCCCTTTTCATCCTTGGGCATGCCGTCCGTGATCGCCGCCGCATTGAGAATGGACTTGACGTACTCGTCACCGTTCATCAGGAACCCATTCTGCTTATCCACCGGCTTGAGCGTCACTTTGAAGGACAGCGTTACCGTGGTTGCGGGGTTGCCCGCGGCAATCTCCTGGATCTTCCATGTGATCTTGCCTGTTTTCGCGTCGTACGACACATTGGCGGACGATGGATTGTAGCTGGTCACATCCAGCACCACTTCCGCAGGCAGCGTGTCCACAACAATCACGTCCACAGCCTTGCCTTCGCCGCTGTTGGTTACCGTCAGGGTGTAGATGATATCGCTGCCCGGCTTGGCCGCTGTCACATCCGCGGTCTTCTCGATGGCCAGCTTGGGCTGCTTGATCGGCACCGTCGACGTCGCCGGATCAAAGCCGCCATTGGCATCGTTGTTAAAGCTGATCTCAACGGAGTTGTCCAGCTTCGGCACCTCGCGATTGATCGCGGCAGCAGTGACCAGCGTCTGGTAGGTGATTGTCACCGTCGCCATCGGCGGGACATCTTCCACCGTCCAAGTCAGGGTCTGACCGCTGATCGTCGGATTGGCAAAGGGCTTCACCTGCTTGAGGACAGTCTCTCCGATCTTGATGGTCAGCGCTGCGCTTCCGGGCTCATAGGTCAGCCCCTTGGGCAGCGTGTCAGTGAAGGTCGCTGTGCTCTTCACGCTGAGGTGGCTCGTGCGGGTGATCGTGTACTCGATCTTGTCGCCGATCTGCACCTTTTCGTCGTTCGTTTCAGTCTTGCCGTCCGGCTTCAGCGCAGTCGCGTCCTTGGCAGGCGCGTTCGGATTCTTATCGTTCTGGAGCGTGTTCGTGATGGTGAAGCTATACGCGTTATTCGTCCCGTTGCTGATCTCGACCTTGAAGACATGGCCCTTCACCGTGATGTAGCCATCTTCGCTGACATTCTTCTCCTTCACCGTGTAGGTGTAGAGATTGTCGCCGGTGTTATCGCTCAGCGGCAGATCGGCAAAGGTCGCCGTCCAGTCGTCATCCTTGTTGAGGGTCTGATCGTTGCCCGTCTGATACTGCGCTTCTCCGCCATTGACGCTCTTGTACAGCTCGGCGGTGATCGCGTCCGTCAGCAGCTCGATCAGGTCAGCGGACATCACGCCGTCGCCGTCCTTCCAAGCCTTGGTGACAACGATATCCGTATAGATGATCGTGTCCACCTTTTCGGAGGTTTCGGTGTGCGGGCCGTTCGGATCATTCGGATTGTTCGGGTTGTCCTGCTCGTCCGGGTTCCTGTCCTTGGAGACCGTCGCCACATTGGTGAGGTGCTTGTCAGCCGCCTGAACCTCGTAGGTATAGGTCAGGTACAGCGTAATGCCCTTGGGCAGAAGCGTCAGTGTCGTGCCATTCAGCTCGATACCATACTGGTCAGCAACGTTCTTGCTGTCCGCAGAGATCGCCAATTTGCTGGCATCAGTGCCCATTTCATTGGCCTTATTGGTATACACGAGGAGCTTGTCACCGATCTCTAGATTCTTCAGGTCCGCCTCGCCGGTGTTGGTCACCGTGATGGTGTAAGTGAGCATATTGCCGGCTTTCACCTTGGTTTGGCCGGTGATTGCGGCACCATCGACCAGCGTCAGGCTCTTCTCGACGCTCCAGTGTCCAATCTTCTTGGTCACCTCGCTGGACGGCGGGGGCAGATCAGGATTCTCGTTGCCGTCACTGACCGTGACAGCGTTGGTGATCTGCATGGCCTCCGTGCTCACCGACACCGTGTACTGGTACTCGATGATGACGGACTTCCCTGCCGCGAGGTTGCCGGACAGCGTCCATACGCCGTTCTCCTTCGCAAGGGTGAAGGAATTGGGCGAAAGCTTCAAGTTCGCGCCATCCGAGAAATCGAAGGATACGCCATCAAGCTTGTCCGTCAGCACAAGCTTGTCGATGGGCGTGTCGCCGATGTTCTCAATCTTGATCTGATAGGTCAGCTTGGAGCCGGGCAACGCAATGCCGTCACCCTGTTCCGTCACGTCCACCAGACCTTCCGTCACCGTCTTCTCAACCGTCCACGCCTTGCGCGGGATGGTCTCCGTGACTTCCTGCACATTTTCAGGGTTCTCGGGATCATCAGGCACACTGGGATCCTCAGCATCGGTGACGATCGCCACGTTCTCGAGCTTGCTCTTGCCGATATCCTTTTTCTGAACCACATAGGAGGCCTTCACAATCGCGTTTTCGCCGGGGTGGATGGCGGCGATGGTCGCCACCATGACCGACGTGCCGTCGCTCTTGGTGATCGTTTTGACCGTGTAAAGGGTTTCGCCGTCGCTGTTCTTTTCCTCGGTGTCAAGGATGGTCACACCCGGCATTTCCTCGACCGTCACGTTGTTCAGCGTGATCTTGCCGGTGTTCGTGACGGTGATGTCGAAGTAAACCGTCTCGCCCACCTTGTAGCCGGGGAAATCGGTTTTCAGCGCGCCGTGCTCGTCATACTGCGCAGGATCCTTCTTCTCTGCGGAGAAGCTGCGCTCGTAATTTGCCGTGATGACAGCATCGTCCGTGTCCGAGACCTCAGTACCGTTATACTTGCCCGTCACCTTGACGATGTTCGTCAGCCTGTGATGCTTCGTGGTTTCGCTCAGGTTGATATCGTCCTGCGTGATGGTATACGCCACCGTGAGCGTTCGGAACTCACCCGGCTGAAGCGTGCCAATCGTACCATTGACATCGCTGAGGATGGTCAGTTCCTTCCCCTCGAACACGTCCGTAACGTTCACGTCAGTCAAGGCCACATTGCCAGTGTTGGTCACCGTGATCGTGTAGGTAACCACGTCGCCCACATGCACCTTGTAAGCGGCGATCTCCGCAGGGTTATCAATCGTCTCCTGCTCTGCCGTGACGATCTTGCTGACACTCTTCTCGACATCAATAGCAGGCGTGTCTTCGACAGGCGTTTTAACTTGTTCGCTCGGCACAGACTTGTCGCCCTTAGCGGCCGTGGCGATATTGGTCAGGAGCTTATCATACTGCTGAACCGTGTACGTCGCCGTGAACGAGATGGTCGCGCCCTTCTTGAGCCCGAATTGATCGCCTTCTTCATACGTTTGACCGACCTTCTCGCCGCTCGCGTAGACGATCACGAGCTTAACGGGCGAAGCGCCGGCGATTGAGCTCGTCAAGGTGAAGTCGTCCGCAAGGGTCAAGCCTTCCAGATCGGTGTTGCCGGTGTTGGTCACCGTAATGGTGTAGGTGAGCGTATCGCCGACATGGGCAATGGTGTTTCCATCGTCATCCGGATCGTGCTTGCCGCCGTTATGCCCCTTTGCGGGCAGGGGATCCGGGCAAGTGACGTTCACAGACTTGGTGATGCCCCAGTTGTCATACGCTTCGACGGTGTTCTCTTCGTCGTCCTGATGATCCGGGTCGGTGTCTTCAGAGTTATCGGGAGCAAACGCCTTGATCACGTTATACAGCGCGTTGTCATCCTTCTCAACGGTGTACTCCGCCTTCAGCGTGGCTGTCTTGCCCTTCGGCAGCGTCAGCGTGGTTTTATTGAGCTGCACGCCATCGCCCGAGTTCTGCAGCGCGAGGGACAGCGGAGCAGCTTCCACGCCGTCCACCATAAAGGTATCCGTCAGGTTCAGGGTCAAATCCGTGTTGCCAAGGTTCTGCACCGTGATCGTGTAGATGACCTTGTCATCCACATGCGCGATGTCCTTGCCATTCTCGTCCTTCTCATGCGCGCCGTGCGAGGACCCGGCCGGGCATTCCAGCGCAGAGTTCTTCTGCACCTTCCACTTGGGCGCTCCCTTGACCTCAGTCGTATCGGTGCCTTTTTCAGGCTCCACGCCCTCCGGGGTCACAGTGGCGATGTTCACGATCTGATCGTCGGTCTCCTTCACCTCGTAGGTATAGGTGATCGTCACCGTCACACCGACGCCGATGGCGTCAAGAAGCAGCGTGCCGTCATCCTTCACGGTCACGACGGGCGCCGCCACGCTCTCCGCACCCTTCTGAGCCGAAATCCTGTAATCGTCAGAGGTCTCGAAATCAACGAGCGAGTCGTCCACGACAACATTCTTGAGCGTGGTGTTGCCCGTGTTCTCGATCGTGACTGTATAGGTGATGATATCGTCTACATGCGCGATATTCTTGCCACCGGTTGTCGTGTCGTGACTGCCTCCGTCGTGACCCTTTTCAGGCACCGGAACAGGACACGCAACGCTGGATGTCTTCGTGACGTGCAGCGCATTATTGTCCTCAATGTTCGTCTCCACTTCGGCGTAGTGATTCTCGTCGATGTCCTGATCCTCGGGGGAATCGCCAGAATCCTTCTCATAGCTTTCATCGACGACGACCATGTTGTACAGCTTCTTGACATACTGTCCGACCGAATAGTTCACCTTGAAAGTAGCCGTCTTGCCCACAGGCAGGGTCAGCACGCCGTCAGTGAACGTCACGCCCGCGTCTGTGCCGACAAGCGACAGCGTCAGCTCCTCCGTGGTGGACACGCCATCGACCGTCACGGTCAGCATATCCACGAGCGGCTGCGTAACCGTCGCCTCGCCGGTATTCTGGACCGTCACGGTGTAGGTGACCGTGTCATTGACGTGGACATGGTTATTGTCTTTCTGCGTATTCGGGCAGTTCGTCGTATGCGTCACGGCCGAGATGCCCTTCGTGACCTTCCACTCAGGCTCAATGATGGTCAGCTTGCCGGGGATGACGACAAACGCATAGTTGTTCTTCGTACCCGGGCTTAACTCGATTTCGTCCGAATCAACGGTAACGTTATATACGCCCGCTTTTTCCTGACCATCATTCGAGGCGGCTTCCGGATTTTCCGTCTTCGTATCCGTATAAGTGACAGTCAAAGCGTTCGCATTGCTGATCGCATCGCTCTCATGGAGGTAGACATGTTCCGACCCGTATGTAATACCAGAGGGAAGCTCAGAGATGCCGACTTTTTTCAGCACGGCGTCAAGAACGTCAGCCTTCAGGCTCCCATTCTCAAAATAGGCCGATGAATCGTCGTAGATCGTATACTCGCCCGTGAAATCCTTAAGCGGATCATCCGAGACCTTCCACTTCGTGCCCGTGATCCTTCCGTGCGTCGAGGAATTGACCTCAATGATCACCGGGCGCGGCAGGATGGTCAGCGTTGCTTTGGCAGTGATATCCGTCGAATCATTGTTGGGCATCGTCAGCGTTGCCGTGATTTCATAGTGGTACACGCCGACATCTGTTTTGCCTGGCAGGTCAGCAAGAGAAGTCAGCGAACCGGATTCAATCTCGTTCCCCTGAGCATCCTTGATGACATACTTAAAGGTCGTATCACCAAGGAATTGCTTGATGACCTTGTCAACATCGTATTTGTCGAGGTTCAGCTCACCTTCAAGGGTCAGCTTGCTCACCGACACCTTGTCCTTGATGCCATCGTAAATCTTCGAAACGTCCTTAGCGTCCATATGGGCCCAAAGCGCATCAACGGTATGCTGGGATCTGGAATCCTTAAAGAGTGTATCGCCCGGGCTGTAGAACGTATCCGCGTTTTTATCATACCACACAAGGAATTTGTAGCTGGTATCCCCTTCCACCTCGGGCGGTATACTGCAAATCGTCACCTGTTCATCAATGGCTACGGGGCCATAGTGCAGATACTTGTTCGCGCCTGCACCGGACGTCGTACCATTTTCAATCATGGTTATGCCGCCGATTGTATACTCCGCGCGCTGCAAGTTTGGATCCGTTTCATGCTTATTATCCTTCGGGCCATCGCGGAACTCGCCAGTCGGCTGTTTTCCGGGGAAATCGGCGCCCTTAATGGCCATGCTGTAGCCGAACCACCTTTCTTTCGGCGGATCGGTGACAACTGTCAGCACGATAGAGCTCGTGACGGTTTTGCCAGTATCCTGTCTTGTAACGGTTATTTCGTTGGAAATCTTTTCATCTTTCTGCGGCCATGTGCTCGAGTCAGCATCCGCCGGATTGGGCGTGTATGTATTCTTGCTGACAAACACTGCCAATCCGTCGCTTTCAATCGTCAAAACACCGCCCTCAATGGACGCGCCAACGCTTTCAGACGCTGATAATTCGAGTTCAGCATACGTCGGATTCGTAACGTTATTCACTTTAAACGTATCGCTATAAGTGAATTTGAGCGTGTTTACGCTCGAATTTGTAATCGTAACTTTATAGACAATGTGCTTTTCGAGCTCAGATGAAAACACGATCTCATCGTTGCTTGTCCTATACTTGGTGTCATTCACTGAATAGGACTTGACAACAGAAAAGCCTACGCCGGTCGATTCCACCGTTCTGCGGTCAGAGGCCGTATATTCGTGATCATTGTAGCTGTACGTTACAACAACATCATAGACAATGCTATGGGTCCGTTCATCAGTAAAAGACACCGTGTAGTCGCTATTGCTTCTCGCGTTAACTTCTTCACCGGGATCAAGCGTCAGCGTTTTGGGTGCCTCGTTGGAGCCCCATTTCGATACATCATACGCCGTACCGGGTTCGCTTCCATCTGGCCATCGATTGCTCGGTCTGGTGCCAGTCTTGAGAAGTGCCGCGCCACCGGTCAGCGGCTCCTTATCATCAATGGTCAGCGTACTAGTAATGGTGATTTCGATAGGTTCTTCGCTGGTATTCTTCACTCGGATCCAATATCGAAGGCCATTGCCATACTCAGCACCGCTGTCCCCAGTAAAATCCTGATACACGAAGTTGCCCAAATTGTCATTGCTGGTTTTCTCTCCAGGTTTAACAACATAGGCCACCACCTTTATCGGATCATCCGACGCCATCGGCATAATCCCCACGTTTGCAAAAGGCTGCGCCCCCGGGGCTACGTCAACGACAACCGAGCCATCGCCCAGCAGCGTGCTCACGCCGCCCTCTATAGGCTCCTCGGGCTCCTGCGGGGCGTCCAGCGAGTCCGTGTCGGCTACGGGCAGACCTGTATCATCACCGGGCAGTGCCGCGATCCCCTCGGCGATTGCAGTGATCGGCAGACTGCTGAAAAGCATCATGAAGCTCAGCAGATATGCGAGCAGCTTTTGCAGAGTGTCCTTCATCATTCTCGTCCTCCTACGTTCTGTGACGTCCGGTCAATCATTGGCGGTCCGCTTTGACCGGACTCGCCGGGCATCGGCTCATGCGCCGCGCTTATTCCTCCGCCGCGCTGTCGATCACATCGGTGACCGTCACAACCACGCGCCAATAATGGAGGTAATTGTCCTCGGTGACAATCATCGTATAACGAGTGTCCGTCGCGCCGTCCACATCAACCCAATCAGCGCCGTTCTCGCTGCTCTGCCACTGGACGGAATATACCGCGTTGTCGTAGCCATTCAGCACGGCAATCAGCGTGCTCTCGTCGCCAAAGCAGAGCACATCGCCGCCCCAATCCGCATAAATATCGATGCTGCGGTCAGAGTTGAGCTCGTCCGCAATGCTCCCCACCTTCTGCGCGCTGTCATCTACGAGCTGGGCGGGTTCTTCTGCCGGTTCCTCGGCGGCTTCCTCCGCCGGCTCCTCCGCGGGTTCTTCCACAGCTCCCTCATCGGATTCTTCGGTCGGTTCCTCGACCGTCTCCTCCATCGGCTCCTCAGTGGGTTCTTCCGTCGGTTCCTCAGCAGGTTCCTCTATCTCGGGGCGGGCAAGCACCTCGGGCAGCGTGTAGGATTTCGATACCGTCTCGCCCACCGCCACGCGGTAGGTCAGGAAGGCGTTGTGCTCATCCAGCACAAAAACATATTTTTCGCCTTTGGCGCACGGCACCCATACATCCTCGCCTTGCTCGAGGCTGGCTTCCTCATCATAATACGCCCAAATAATCACATCATCCGTTTGCGCGCCTTCGATGACAGCCTGAAGGGTTACCTGATCGCCAAAGTACAGCTGATCCTGATTCTGCATCCGAATGCGCACGCGCACCGCAGTCACAGGCTCCTCAGTCTCAACGGGAAGCTCCGTGCTTTCCTCAGCATCTGGCTCCTGCGTTTCAGGAACCGGAGAAGCCTCGGGCAATTCGGGCATCTCATCGGGAGCTTCCGTTTCCTCGGCAGGCGCTTCTGTCTCTTCGACAGGTTCTTCCGTCTCCTCGGCAGGCGCTTCTGTCTCTTCGACAGGTTCTTCTGTCGCCTCGGCAGGCACTTCTGTCTCTTCGACAGGTTCTTCTGTCGCCTCGACAGGCTCGTCCGTCGCCTCAACGGGTGCTTCCGTCTCATCAGCAGGCTCGTCCGTCGCCTCGACAGGTTCGGGCGTCACCACCGGCTCAGGGGTAATCTCCTGAGTATTCACATCCTGCGCAGGCGTCTCTGTCTCGCTTTCGGGGATTGCCGTGGGATCAGCAGCTTCTGGCGCCGACGTCTCCACCTCGGAATCAGGTTCCTGCGTCTCGTCAACGAGCTCATCCGTCGGTTCTGCCGTTACGTCATCCTCGAGGCTCTCGTCGTCCTGCTCGGGCCCGAAGAGTTCATCATCTTCTTCGCCAAGCATAACGTCGCCATTCTCCTCGCCGTGTTCATCAGAAGCGACCTCAGTCTGTTCTTGCTGAACTTCGGTCGGTAATTCCTCGCTGACATCGTAATTGTCGGCAAGGGCCATGGCGCCCAGAGCCATAACAGCCGCCAGAAGAATGGCCAGCCTCTTCATCATCTTGTTCACCCGCGTAACCTCCTTTGATAACCACATATGTCAAAAACCCGTTTCCATGGGTCGACAAAAAAGGGGTTTCTTTCCTAACATATTATGACATACTTTCATGTGCAATGCAAGATATAATAACGTGAAATATTTGATTCTTGAACAATATGCCGCCTCTATGTGCAGAATCTTGTTGCTTTTTTATCTCAAATGAAATAAATAACGTATTTCGTCTGTTTTTCATCGGCGTCTATGCAGCTTCTTCTGCTGCGCCGCGTGTGAACGCAGCAGGCATGAACGCGCAGGAGCTCTCGAACCCGCTATTCGTCCAAAGCTGCATCCATGCTTGTGTGCAAAGGCTCGCACGGATTCATTTCATTCATGGTGCCTTGGGATATGGCAGGGTCAATATGCCGGTGATCATCAAGCAAGGCTTATAGCAAACCATTCCGACAGTTACGGCCTGACGCTCATTTGTACTGAACAGGCAGATAGGCATAACCCGTCTGATGGCTGGGTGTATCGAACACCTCCATCTCCTGCGCGCCGTTTGAAGCCTCACGGAATCCATGAGCGGGCATCACATAGCTGCGAAGATAGGCGAACAGCTCCCAGACTTCACACCGTTCCTTAACAAGCAGATTAGCTGTCGCGGCATCCGTGTAAGCCCGAAGAAAGACAGATGCTGGCACCTTGTATACGTCAATCCCATCCGGCTGGTCAGCGCTTGTCGTTTCCCGCATAAATCCATAGGCCCGCATATCCTCCGGGAGCCAGAAATTCACGCTCAGATGAATATCCCGAACCGGCAGCACAGGGGCTTTGACCTGCCCGAGGACAAGCTTCTCTGCCTCCCCTGTCATATCGCCAATCGCCGCGTCGAAGGCCTGATAGGTGTCATAGTCCCCAGCATGAAGAATTTTACCAGCGAGAATGATCGCCGGCCTCTGGACGACGTCGATCACCGCGCCGCAGACCTGAATACGGTCTATGATCTGTTCGCTGCAGTTCACGTCCAGCAATTCATCAACGGACACCCTCAGCAGGCGCGCCAATAGCACCAGATTGTTCAAGTCCGGCAGGCTGTCGCCTTTTTCCCATTTGGAAACGGCCTGCTCCGTCACCAGAATGCCCGCCGCGACGTCGCTCTGCCGCAGTCCCATGGCCTTTCTGCGTTCTCTGAGCCGCTGCCCGAAAAGCTTTTGATCCAGCATCATGATTTCCTCCTTGTCTCCCATCATAGCAGCGCGCCCCTTGACCGTCAACCATCATGTACCACCGCCTTTTTTGCATGCGTTCAACCAGCGGTTGAGCTGCTATTTTCTGCGGGATACCCTTGCGCAAATTTTTTATTGCTGATACAATAGAAAGGAAAATCCGCAAGCAAGGAGACACCTTCACTGATGAGTACCATCGCGCGAATCAAGGCATTTTTCGGCGTTCAGGACATGACCATCGGCAAGCCCATCACGGGCCTGCTGAAGTTCTCCATCCCGCTGCTGATCGGCAATCTGGCCCAGCAGCTGTATAACACCGTCGACTCCATCGTCGTGGGCCGCTACATTGGCGATACGGCACTGGCAGCGGTCGGAACAGCGGGCCCGATTCTCAACCTGCTGCTCGTCCTTTTCATGGGCGTTGCCACTGGCGCAAGCATCCTGTCCGCCCAGTACTTCGGCGCAAAGGACCGCGCGACCCTCAACAAGGTCGTGGGCTGCGCGATCGTGCTGACCTTTGCCTCCGGTATCCTGATGATGATCATCGGCTATTTTGCGTCCCCGACGCTGATCGCCATGGTTGATCCGCCGGAAAATGTCGCCATCGGCGCGGTGACCTATCTGCAAATCATCTTTATCGGCATTCTCGGCGGCGCGATGTACAATATTCTTTCCGGCGTGCTGCGCGGATTGGGCGACAGCGTTTTCCCGCTGTTCTACCTGATCCTCGCCAGCCTGCTGAACATCGTGCTGGACATCCTGTTCGTCAGCCGGTTCAACATGGGCATCGCAGGTGTGGCATGGGCGACCATCATCGCGCAGGGCATCTCCGGCGCGCTGTGCCTGATCCGCCTGTGCACCATGCGCAGCGTCTGCGACGTCAACTGGAAGACGCTGCACCCCGACAAGCGCCTGACCATTCAGCTCTGCCGCCTCGGTCTGCCCGCGGGCATCACGCAGGCTATCTTCTCCATGTCCGCCATCGTGGTGCAGGGCCTGACCAACTCCATGGGCGAGGCCATGATCGCCGCGAACACGGCCATCATGCGCGTGGACGGCTTTGCCATGATGCCGAACTTCACCTTCGGCACGGCGGCGACCACCTTCGTGGGCCAGAACATCGGCGCGCGTCGGGCAGACCGCATCCGTCAGGGCAACAAGAGTCTGCTGGCGCTGGCGCTGTCCTGCTCCACGGTGCTGGTCGCGTGCATCCTGCTCTTTGGGCATCAGCTCATGGGCATGTTCACATCCACGCCGGAGACCCTCGCGATCGGCACCAGCGGCCTGCGCTGGCTGGCGCTGGGCTATATCTGCTTCTCCGTGTCGCAGGTGCTTCAGGGCAACATGCGCGGCGCAGGCGAAACGATGATTCCCATGTGGATTTCGATCATCACCACGGTCGTGCTCCGCATGCCCCTTGCCTACGCCCTTGCCTGGCTCACCCGTTCGGAGCTCCATCCCAACGGCGCGCCTGTCGCCATCTTTGCCAGCCTGCTGATTTCGTGGATTTTCGGCATGATCCTGTCCGTCATCGCCTACTGGATGGGCCTGTGGCGCAGGAAGCTGCCCGAAGACATGAGAAACGCCATCTAACAGCATCAAAGCATACAGGAGGTAACAGCCATGACCATTGAACAGGCCCTTGCCCGGATGAACGAGCTGGAGGAAGCCCAGAGCGCCTACTTCCATGCCATGGGCACCCTTTCCGTCGACGGCGACACCGTCGCGCCCAAGCAGTCCGTCATCGGACGCAGCAAGACCCTCGGCTATCTTTCCGGCATCACTTATCAGCTGCTGATCAACGATGAGGTCAAGGAAGCGCTGCAGAGCATTCTGGACAGCGCCGGCAAGGTTACTCCCGCGCAGTTTCGCCGGGCGGAGCTGCTCAAGGAGGACTACAATGAGATGACCCGCATCCCCATGGACGAGTACATCGCCTTCAACGCTCTCTCCAGCGAGGCCAGCGCCGTCTGGCATGAGGCCAAGGAGAAGAGTGATTATCCCATGTTCGCGCCCTATCTGGCGAAGCTTATCGACTATCGCCGCCGCTTTGCCGCCTACAAGGACGATACGAGACCCGCTTATGACGTGCTGCTGGACGGCTTTGAGAAGGGCACCTCCATGGCGGTGCTGGATCCCTTCTTCGCCACCCTGCGCGAGCGCCTCACGCCCGTCATCCTTGCCATCAAGGAGAAGCCCGCGCCCCGCACCGACTTCCTGCACGGCGATTTCCCCATCTGGAAGCAGCGCCTGCTCTCCGACAAGGTTATGGCGATGATGGGCATCGACCGGGAACGCTGCAGCATTGCCGAGACGGAGCACCCCTTCACCTCCGGCTTCAACAAGTGGGATGTGCGCCTGACCACTCACTATTACGTTGACGACGTCTCTGACAACCTCTACTCTGTGCTCCATGAGGGCGGTCACGCGCTCTATGAGCTGGGCGTGGCGGACGAGCTGCAGTTCACCTGTCTGGGCAGCGGTTCCTCCATGAGCATCCATGAGAGCCAGAGCCGCTTCTATGAGAATTATATCGGCCGCAGTCTCCCCTTCTGCCGCGCGCTGCTGCCCGTTCTGGCGGAGCTGTTCCCTGCGGAGATGGAGGGCGTGACGCCGGACATGCTCTATGCCGCTGTCAACCGTGCCCAGCCCTCGCTGATCCGCATTCAGGCCGATGAGCTGACCTACTCCATGCACGTCATGATCCGCTATGAGCTGGAGAAGCTGATGCTCGCCGGCGAGGTCACGGTGGATGAGCTGCCGAAGCTGTGGAACGACATGTACAAGCAATACCTTGGCGTAACCGTGCCGAACGACCGTGAGGGCATCCTTCAGGACAGCCACTGGAGCGGCGTTTCCTTCGGCTATTTCCCGAGCTACTCGCTGGGCAGCGCGTACGGCGCGCAGATGCTCCGGGCCATGGAGAAGGAGTTCAGCCCGTGGCCTTCCGTGGAGAAGGGCGACTTCTCCCCTGTCACCGCTTGGCTGGGCAAGCACATCCACCAGCACGGCAAGCTGCTCACCCCCGCGCAGCTCCTTGAAAACGCCATCGGCGAGTCCTTCGACCCGACCTGCTACACCGACTATCTGACGGATAAGTTCTCGAAGCTGTACCATCTATAATGGGAGGAATTACCGTGGAGCTCCAGCAAATCATCGACCAGAGCCGCCGCATCGTCTTTTTCGGCGGGGCGGGCGTGTCGACGGAGAGCGGCATCCCGGACTTTCGGAGCGTGGACGGACTGTATCACCAGAAATACGACTGGCCGCCGGAAGAGATTCTTTCCCATACCTTCCTGATGAACCGGCCGGAGGAATTCTACCGCTTCTACCGGGACAAGATGCTGCCTCTTGAAGCGCAGCCCAATGCCGCGCACCGGAAGCTGGCCGAGCTGGAGCAGGCAGGCCGCCTGAGCGCTATCGTGACGCAGAACATCGACGGACTGCATCAAAAGGCCGGCTCGAAAACCGTGCTGGAGCTCCATGGCAGCATTCACCGCAACCGCTGCATGACCTGCGGCAAGGCTTATGCGCCCGAGCTTATTCGGGACAGCGAGGGCGTTCCTGCCTGCACCTGCGGCGGGCGGATCCGGCCTGACGTGGTGCTCTATGAGGAAGGGCTCGACGATGACGTGGTTGCCTCGGCGCTACATCACATCCGCAGGGCTGATACCCTGATCGTCGCCGGTACCAGCCTGACTGTCTACCCTGCTGCCGGGCTGGTGCGCTATTTCCGTGGACAGCATCTGGTGCTCATCAACCGCGACGCAACCCCGCTGGACAGCCAAGCTGACCTTGTGCTGCATGAGAAGGTCGGCGAGGTGCTGTCCCGCATCACTGTGACCCCCGTGGAGGACACGCCATGAGCGCTCTGGACAAGCTCTTCAATCCCGCGCAGCGCAAGCGACTGACGGCCGCCATTCCTATCAGGGTCTCCTGCCGGGCCTATACGGGTGCGCCATCCACCGCCGATTGGGCCAGCCTTTCCTATGCCGCCGAACGGTATCGCCTGCCGGGCGCGCGCCTGGCACTGTGCCGGGTGGAGGAAGCGCTGTTCACAGGCACGATTCTGGGCATGGGGCGCATTACGGGCTGCACGGCTGCCGCGGCGGTCATTGTATCGTCGTCGGAGCCTCTGAGCCGCCTGCACGCTGGCATTCTGGGCGAGGCTTTCGCGCTGGAAGCTACTTCTCTTGGGCTTGGGACCTGCTGGGTTTCCGGCACCTACCGCAAACGGATGCTCACCCCGGCGCTCAAGGACAACGAAGCCGTACTGTGCATTATTGCTGTGGGCATCCCTGCGCCCGACAGTATGAATCCCTCTGACCGCAAGCGGAAGCCCGTGGAGCGGATCGTCAAGGGCTACGACCGCTGGCCCGCCACCTTCCGCGATGTGGCAAAAGCTGTTCAGGTTGCTCCCTCCGCGATGAACATGCAGCCATGGCAGCTCGCGCTGGACGGACGGCGCTTCATCCTTGACGGCAGCGACCGCTCTCAGCTCGACCTTGGCATCGCGCTGTGTCACGCGGAGCTCGCCCTGCCGCCTCACGGCCCATGGCAATTCGGTTCTTCCCGCGGCGAACCCCTCTGCTGGACGGAGGTCAGGACATGAACCTCACCTTTGCTACATCAGAAGGAACCTTCAACTACCGCGCCTGCGCCGTTATCGTCCATCAGAACCGGCTGCTGGCCATGCGCGATGAGCGTTCGCCGTACTATTACCTGCCCGGCGGACGCGTTTTTCTGCACGAGACCGCGGAGGCTGCCGTTCTTCGCGAGCTGCGGGAGGAGCTGGCGATTGACGCGGTCATTGAGCGTCCCCTGTGGCTCTGCCAGAGCTTCTTCACCGAAGAAGTGAGCGATGAACGTTATCATGAGCTGTGCCTGTACTATCTGATTGACGTTTCTCAAACGGATCTGCTCTCCCGCGGCGAGCGCTTTACCATGCGGGAGAATCGTCATCGGCACACCTTTGAATGGCTTCCGTTTGATCAGGTCAAAACGGCTTATCTTTATCCCCTGTTCATCAAGGAGCGCATCACCCACCTGCCCCGCGAGCTGGAAATCATCGTCGCTGATGAGAACGCGCAAACGGCTTCCGAAGGAGAAACGAACTGATGGCAACACTCATCCTTCTGCGCGGCAATTCCGGCAGCGGCAAGTCAACCGTGGCTCGGGCGCTGCAGCAGCATTTTGGAAGAAATACGCTGCTCATCCCGCAGGACACGGTGCGCCGGGAAATGCTCTATTCCCGCGACCTGCCGGACGGCCCCACGGCGCCGCTGATAGAGGTCATCGCCCGTTATGGCGCGGAGCACTGCCCCGTCACGATCGTCGAGGGCATCCTGTATACCGACCGATATGACAGCTTGTTTCGCGCCATGGCCGCCATGTTCGATCACATCCATGCCTACTACTTTGACATTTCCTTTGAGGAGACCCTTCGCCGCCATGAGACCCGCCCTCAGCGGACGCAGTTCGGCCCCGAGCACATGCGCAGTTGGTGGCTCGATCACGACTTGACGAGCGTATTCACAGAAGCTATCATTCCTGAACCCTCAAGCCTTGAGGAGACCGTCGCGCGGATCATCGCTGACGTTGAGCGTTCACAGGCATAAAGCAACCCCGCCGGATGCGCATCCGACGGGGTTTTGCATGTCAGAAATTCCTGCTCAGATCATACTTGGCGTAGAACTCCTTGCGGAAGTCAAGGAAGCTGTCGTTGGCAATGGCCTCGCGCATCTGTTCCATGAACCGCAGCAGGAAGCGCAGGTTATGGATGGACGCCAGCCTGCCGCCGGTGATCTCGCCTGTGTGCAGCAGGTGCCGCACATAGGCGCGGCTGAAATTCCGGCAGGCATAGCAGTCGCACTCGTCGTCAATCGGCCCGAAATCATGGGCGTATTTCGCATTCTTGAGCACGACGCGGCCCTTGCTGGTCAGCACGGTGCCATTGCGGGCAATACGCGTCGCCAGCACGCAGTCGAACATGTCGACGCCCCGCAGCACGCCCTCGACCAGACAGTCCGGCGTGCCAACGCCCATCAGGTAGCGGGGCTTGTTTTCCGGCATATATGGCTTGATCTCGTCCAGCATCTCATACATGATAGGCTTCGGCTCACCCACCGACAAGCCGCCGATGCCATAGCCGATGAAGTCCATCGCCGCAGTGGCCTTGGCGCTCTCGATGCGCAGGTCTTTGTAGAACGCGCCCTGCACGATGCCGAACAGCGCCTGATCCTCCTTGTTGTGGTGCTTCTTGCAGCGCTCGGCCCAGCGCAGCGTGCGCTCCATGTTCTCCTTGGCGGTATCATAGTCGCAGGGATAGGGCGAACACACGTCAAAGGCCATGCAGATGTCCGATCCCAGCGCCATTTGGATATCCATGGACTCCTCAGGGCCGATGAACAGCCTGCTGCCGTCAAGGTGGCTCTGGAAGGTCACACCCTCCTCCTTGATCTTGCGGATGCCCGCCAGCGAAAAGACCTGAAAGCCGCCGCTGTCGGTCAGGATAGGCTTATCCCAGCTCATGAACTTGTGCAGGCCGCCAGCCTCGCGAATCAGCTCCTCGCCGGGGCGCAGGTGCAGATGATAAGTGTTCGACAGCAGAATCTGCGTGCCGATCTCCTCCATCTCCCGGGGCGTCATGGCCTTGACGCAGGCCGCGGTGCCCACAGGCATGTAGATGGGGGTCTCGATGTCGCCATGGGGCGTATGCAGCACGCCCAGCCTCGCACCGGACTGCTTGCAAATATGCTTTAGTTCATAGGAAAAAGGCTTTGTCACGTTGTTTCTCCTTCGTCTTCAGGGCGCAGGTTGGTGTTGATAGCATTCAGCGGCGTGCCCTGCGAGATGGCTGTGAGCACATCCAGATAAGCATTCCAGACGTTGCCATAGGGCAGGTCCTGAAAGGTCATGATCTCATGGGTCGTGGGATGCTCCAGCGTCAGCCGATAGCCCCACAGCGCGATTTGCTGGCCGGGGATGCCGTAGCCATAGCGGTTGTCGCCCCACAGCGGCGCGCCCGCGTCGGCCATCTGCACGCGAATCTGATGCTTCCGTCCCGTCTCCAGCCTGATGGCGCACAGCGCAGTTCCGTCCCGTCGGGCGATGCACCTGCCATGCAGAACGGCCTCCTGCGCGCCCTTCACATCCGCCTCACAGACGACGATTTTGTCCAGCCGTTCGTCCTTGATCAGGTAGTCGATACGCGTGAAGGTATCCTTCACCGGCCCTGTCACGATGCACAGGTATTCCCGGCCCAGATCGTGCTTGCGCATCTGCGCGGAGAGCCTCGACGCCGCCTTGCTCGTCCGGGCAAAGACCATCAGGCCGCCGACGGGTCTGTCCAGCCGGTGGACGAGACCCATGTACACGTTGCCGGGCTTGTTATAAGCGGTGCGGATATAGTCCTTCATGCAGGTGAGCATGTCCGCGTCGCCGGTTTTATCCGCCTGAGAGAGCATGTTCGGCGGCTTGACGGCCACCAGAATGTGGTTATCTTCGTAGATGATGTTAGGCATGATACCACCTTCCGCTCGCGCCGCAGGGCAGCACGCCGCCGCTGGTCACAGGCAGGCACAGCTCCTGACTGTCCACGACGCCGCCGTGCCTCGAGGCAACGCACCGCTCCAGCATGTTGCTCAGCACGCTGGCCTGAAAGCCCGTGGTGTAGCTGTTGATGAGGTAGAACAGCGGCCTGTCCGACAGCACCTGCGCGCAGGTATCAACAAGGCCAAACAGCTCGTTTTCCAGCTTCCAGACCTCGCCGGAAGGTCCGCGTCCATAGCTGGGCGGGTCCATCAGCACGCCGTCATAGCGGTTGCCGCGACGGATTTCCCGCTGCACGAACCGCAGCGCGTCCTCGACGATCCAGCGGAAGCTGGTCTCCGGCAGCCCTGACAGCTCCCGGTTCTCCTTGGCCCACTGAACCATGCCCTTGGCCGCGTCCACATGGGTGACATGCGCCCCAGCCGCCGCACAGGCCAGCGTCGCGCCGCCCGTGTAGCCAAACAGGTTCAGCACTTTCACATCCCTGCGGCCTGACTTGCGGATCAGCTCGCTCATCCAGACCCAGTTTGCCGCCTGCTCCGGAAACAGTCCCGTATGCTTGAACCCTGTGGGACGCACATAGAACTGAAGTCCCCGATGGCTGATCGTCCAGCGCTCCGGCAGCTTTGCGAGGAATTCCCATTCTCCGCCGCCACGCTCCGAGCGGTGATAGTGCGCCTGCGCCTGCTTCCACAGCTTCGCATCCGCCTTTGGCCAGATGGTCTGCGGGTCAGGCCTGCGCAGGATGATCTCGCCCCAGCGCTCCAGCTTCTCGCCGTCGCCGGTATCCAGCACCTCGTAATCCATCCAACTATCTGCTAAAAACATACTCCTCCTGCCAGAGGGTTCCGCCCTCTGGACTCCTGACAGGGGCTCCGCCCCTGTACCCCGCGAAGGGCTTTCAGCCCTCTCGACACCCTTCTCGCAAATCAGTTATATTCCTTCGGTCTTACGTCATGCGCGTGCTTATTTCAGTCAAACTGGGTCAGCACGTCGCTATGCAACTCAATAAGCTTCTCTACCAAATCCTGACAATAGAGCCTGTCCAGTCCCGCAAGCGCCGGATCCAGCTCAACGCACTCACGCAGAGCTGAGCGATCGCCTTCCGCCGCCATGGCGGCAAGGCGGTTGGTCTCGTCGATCTCACCGCATACGTCCGCCAATCCATCGGGCAGGATGGTTCCGTGGGGTGCAGGCTGACCCGCTCGCAAGGAAAGTTCGGCTTCAATGACAGCTTCCCGCGGCAGTTGCGGCAGTTCGCCTTCATTACGCCTTGTGACCGCCGGGACGTCGATGTCGTCGCCCCGGAGCAGGGCCAGCGCCAATTGCATGGGACGGATTGGCGGTGCCTTTGACAGCAGCAGCCACTGGGCCATCATGCCCTCGCCGTCCGCCGCGCCCAGCTCACCGACCTTATTCATGTGCAGGATGCGTTCCTTCCGCCGCTCAACACTCTCTCCGAACTCCGGCTCCTCCTCGGGAATGAAGTCCTCCTGCGCGGGCAGAAATTCAGCGTGATCGGTCACGTCGCCAATGGGCAGCGCGCCGTACCAATCCAGCCAGCGCTTTGTCAGGCGCCCCAGATCGCCAAGGTCGGCCATGTCGAGGAGATACGGCAGCAGGTTCTCGCCCGTTGCGCGGTCGGCGATGCCCAAGAGGAACGCGAATCCCGGAAGTCCGGCAATGGTCGCATGCACATCCTGCGGCTTGCGGTCGAGCTTCTTGGTGAGCATGTCAAGGCCGTTCGCGCCGCGCATGGGGGTACGGCCCAGACCATAGCACCGGAAGCCCTGCCGCAGGAACATAGCAGTGGTGCGGGCCACCGGCTGGCCTAAGGTGATGACCAGCGCTTCGGGACAATTCTCCCGCATTGCCTCGCAGAGGGCCAGCACATTCTCGCCCTGCCGCAGGGTGTGCATCAGCCCGCCGATGCCGCCGTTCACCCGCGCCTGATCAGTCAGGCCCGGATTGTCCTCGTCCGTGCCGCCGAGGGCTTCCCTGTCCTGCCGGAAGCGGCTTGCGGCCATGCAGTCGCCCGCGTAGATCACGCAATCCGCATTGGTCAGCGCGGCCTTGCGGCTGTCCGTGACCAGCAGGGTTGCTGGCAGCTTGCTGTGAGCGATGACTGCGTCGCCATAGCGCTGCAGCACGTCCCGCATGGCGCTGTTCTTCTCCTCGACAGCTACCTCAGCGGCTTGCTTGCCCGCGAACAGCAGGTCTGCCAGCAGCGCCGGCAGCAGCATCGGAATGTCCTGCCCGATGAGCGCAAACTTCATGCCTGCCTCCATTATCCCTTGTCGATGGTGCAGCCGCCGATGAACTCCCGCAGCAGCGACAGCGGCGGAATCTCATCGAGCACCTCGGCATCAATGTCCGGGAAATAGTTCAGCACCTTGCGCAGCCGCCTCGCGATGATCGCCTGCGGATGCTCCGGCGACACAGCCATCAGCATATCATAGGCAATATGCTTGAGCACCGGCAGCTCGTAGTGCAGCGCCGTGTTGAAGACGCTGTCCGCCTGCTCCTGATGCGGGAATATCCATGTTTCCTCTCCGGCCCGGACGCTGTCCCACATGGCGAGGGTGTCCTCCGGCGGCGTTCCGCGGAACTGCATATCCCGCACGATGCGCCGCAGCAGCCGCACGTCCGTGGTGCGGATGCGATTGTGGTCGTCGAGGTTCAGGCAAGTCAACGCGCTGACGAACACGCGGTGAATCAGCTCCTGCGGCAGATGGTCGGACAGCTCCGGGTTCAGGCCATGAATGCCCTCCATCAGCACGGGCTGGTCAGGCAGCAGCGTCAGCGGCACACCCTTATCCGTGCGTTTGCCACTGGTGAAATCAAACCGCGGCACCTCGACCGTCTCGCCCGCCAGCAAGCGCATGAGCTGCTCCTGCAAAAGGTCAACGTCAAGGGTGTCCAGCGCCTCCAAGTCAATGGTTCCGTCCTCCCGCACCGGCAGCTCGTCCCGGTTGCGGTAGTAGTTGTCCATGCTGATGACCACGGGCTTCTTGCCCAGCGCCTGCAGATGCACCGCCAGCCGTCCGGTGAAGGTCGTCTTGCCGCTGGAGGAAGGGCCCGCCACCAGCACGATGCGCCGCCCGCGATTGACGATCAGCTCCGCAATGTCCGCGATGGCCTTGTCGTGCAGCGCCTCGTTGACGCGGATGAAGGAGCGAAGCCGCTTTTCCTCGACCATGCGGGTCACGTCCGGCGCGTTGACCACACCGAGGATCTCACACCACTTTGCCGACTGGCTGAACACCGCCAGATGCTTCGGCCTGTCAATATAGGGCGCGGGTGCGTCGAGATGGTTCTGAGTCGGCAGCCGGAGCACGAATCCGGCCTCGTGATGCGTCAGCGCAAAGACGGGCACATAGCCGGTGGAAGGCGTCATCGCGCCATAGAAGTACGCCCACATGCCGCCGCAACCGTACATGGCAATCCTCGGAAAGCGCCGCGTTCTGAGCAGCGCCGCCTTGTCCTTCTGACCGTCCCTCTCGGAATGGGCAATCGCTTCTTCCAGCGTCCAGACGGCCTTCTCAAAAGGCAGATCATCCGCGACAATGCCGCGCATCTCCGCCTCGACAGCCGCCACATCCTCCGCTGTGAGCACCCTGCCCGGCAGCCGCACCAGCACGCCGCCGCCCACAGAGAACTCGATGCGCACCTGCTGGCCCGGATACAGCCGCCGGATCGCCAGCAGCATCACAAAGCGGACAGACCGCTCATAGATGCGCCTGCCCTCCTCATCGCGCAGCGTCAGCGGGAACAGCTCGCAATCCTGATTGACGATCGAAGTCAGTTCAAGCGCTTCGTCCCCACGGCGCGCCGCCAGCACACCCTCCATGCCGGCGCCCAGCAGCTCGAGGCACCGCATTACGGTCTCACCCTTCTCGATCTCAATCGTCTTGTTGTTCCAAGAAACCCTCATGCAATGCCTCCTTTGCTGTACTACCAGCTATACATTGAGTTCCGCTTGATTACAGACAATCGCCGCTTTTCCCATCACTCCTCGAACGGCATGCTTGTGCGCTCGGCGTTGAGGAGCTCCTCTTCGGGATCGGGAAGCTGTCCGTGCTCGGCGAGATAGCGCGCCTGCTTCTCGGCCATCTGAATGCGCTTAGTGTTCACATAGGCGCGGTTGACCGCAGTCGCCTTGGCGACATTCATGGTCATGAGGCGCTTCCCGTCCGGCATGGCCCGGAAGCGCAGGCGAATCATCAGGCTGCCGTGGTGCGGACACTTCGACAGGCCAATATACTTATCCGCGCACTGCTTGACATAGCCGTTTTCCACTTCGGTCTGCTTGCCGCAGACAGGACAGCGGGGCTTCTGCGCTTTTTCGCTCTCCAGCGCCTCCATGAGGGAATCAAAGGCCTCGCCCTTCGACTTCTCATGCCGCTGATGAATCAGGGAGCGCGGCTCCTGCGGATACTTCAGCACTGCCGCAGGATCAGGGAGCTTGGCAAAGACCAGCGCCGTGTAGTAAGCGTCATGCAAAGCGTTGTGGAAATAGCGGGCCGCGTCGGGCTCGATCTCCAGCATCTCCATCGCGGCCTTGAGGCCCTTGCGATCCTTGCACTTGTACACATCGGAGAACAGCCGCTGAATATCGCACAGCGGCGGAAGCTGCACCTTGCACTGGAAGAAGTCCATGTTCTGCTTGAGGACGCTCACATCGTCGCAGCCCCATGTCAGCAGGGTATAATCCTCCCCACACCACGCCGCGAACTGATCCATCGCCTCAAGGAACTGCGGCGCTCCGGCCAGCTCCTCAGGCCCGAGCTGCGTCATCCGTCGGATGCGCGGATGAATCTTGATATAGTGCGTCGGCTGGATCGGGATGCTGATGCTGTCCACGATCTCAAAGCGCTCGTTGAGCTTCACCGCGCCAATCTGGATCATCTCGAAGATCAGCCTGTCGCCGACCTCCCGATATACCTTCGTCTCATAGGATACGGGCTGGTTCCACTCCAAATCTACCACAATATACTGCAAAAGAATTTCTCTCCAATCATGTTTCGTCCGTCTGCGCGGCGCTGTGACCGGCCAGAGCGCCGGTTGCCCATGCGATGTGCAGATTATAGCCGCCGGTATGCGCGTCCACGTCGATGACTTCGCCCGCGAAGTACAGCCCGGAGACGTGCTTGCTCTCCATGGTCGCCGGAGCGATCTCCTTCACCGACACGCCGCCGCGGGTCACAATGGCCTCCTCCAGCGGGGCCAGCTTCTTCAGCCGGATCGGCAGCGACTGCATGGTCGCAACAAGCTGCTCCCGCTCCTGCCGCGTGATCTGGTCACAGGTCTTGCCGCCATCCACGCCGCACAGCCGCGGGAAAAGCTCCGCGAGCTTGCCGGGCAGCAAGGAAGGCATCACGTTGCGAAGCTGCTTCCGGCTCTGGGAAGCAAACTCCCGCTGCATCCGTGCGTCAAGCTGCTCTCGCGTGAGGCCCGGCTTGAGGTTCAGCGTCACCTGCGCCTGCGAAAGCTCCTCCGGCAAATGGCAGGACATGGTCAGCGTCAATGGTCCGGAAATGCCGAAGTGCGTGAACAGCATCTCGCCCAGCTCGGTATAGAGCGTCTTTTTGCCGCGCGTCATGGTCAGCGTGACGTTTCGCAGGGACAGCCCCTGCAGCTCGCAGGGCCATGCGTCGACCGTCTCGATAGCCGAGAGCACGCCTGTCTGCGGAAGAATGGTATGCTCCAATGCCGCTGCCATGGCATATCCGTCGCCTGTTGAGCCTGTTGCCGGATAGCTTCTGCCGCCCGTCGCAAGGATCACACGGTCAGCAGAAAGGCGCGTGCCGTTCTCCAGCAGGACACCTGTAACGTGGCCATCCGCAGCGTCAATGCTCCTGACCCGGGCATTGGTGATGGTGCGCACGCCCGCTTCCGTCATCAGCTTCTGCAGGGTTCGGGTCACGTCGCTGGCCTTTTCCGTCGCCGGGTACACGCGCCGTCCCCTCTGCACCACCACGGGGCAGCCGCCGTCCTCCAGCAGACGCATCATGTCCTGCGGCGAGAAGAACGACAGCGCGCTGTAGAGGAATCGCGGATTGCGCGGTGTTTCCCGGAGGAACTCGTCCAGCGTGCAGTCGTTGGTCACGTTGCAGCGGCCCTTGCCGGTGATGTACACCTTGCGCCCAAGGCGATCATTGCGCTCCAGCAGCGTCACCTGCGTGCCTTCCCTTGCCGCGAACAGCGCCGCCATCATGCCGCCCGCGCCGCCGCCAATGACGACGATCTTATTGCTGCTTGCCGCCATGGGCCTCCTCCTCCAGATAGACCTCGTAGGTCTGCCAGATGGCCTCGAGCTGATGGAAGTGCTGCGACAGCGCGTCCCGGCGCTTGAGGCCCAGCGCCACCAGCAGCGCGTTGATAACCGACAGCGGCGCCGCCAGAGAATCCACGAAGGAGGCCATATCCGTCTGGGCCGTCAGGGTCGCGTCGGCAATCTCGCTCAGCGGGGACATGGGCCCGTCCGTCAGCGCGACCACCTGTGCCCCGCAGCGCTTGGCAAACCGCATGGCCTCCAGCGTCCGCGAAGAATAGCGCGGGAACGAAATGCCGAAGAGCACGTCGTTCTCCTTGAGCTTGCTGATCTCTTCGAATACGTCGGTCGAACCGACGGAGACCAGGTGCACGTCGTCGAAGATATAGTTGAGATAGTAGCCCATGAACTGGGCCAGCGGCGCCGCAGAGCGCAGCCCCATCACATAGATGGCCCTGGCCGACAGGAGGCGGTTGACCACATCCTCGAAGACGTCGCCGTTCACCTGCTCAAGCGTCGCGCGGAGATTGAGCATGTCGCGCTTGAGCACCGATTGAAAGGCCTCCATGGGCTGGGCCTCCGCGGCCATCTCGAACCGCTGATTGGCCGTCAGCCGGTGCCGGACGAGCTCCTGCAGCGAGCGTTGAAGCTGCGGATAACCTTCATATCCCATGGCCGCCGCAAAGCGCACCACTGTCGACTCGCTCACGCCCACATGCTCGCCGAGCTTGCTGGCCGTCATGAACACCGCTTTATCGTAGTGATCGACGATGTACTGAGCGATGCGCCGATGCCCTTTGCTCAGCTTCCTGCCCGACTGGTTCAGCCGTTCGATCATGTCCTGCATTTCCTGCATGGCGTACCATCTCCATCGACCTTTTAAACCTTGTCCATTATACGAAAGAATGGCGCAATTTGCAAGCCAAAGCATCAAAGAAAGCCGCCGATTTGCCGAGTTGGCGAATTTTTTTGAAAAACCTATTGACAACGCCGAAAAACAGAGTATAATAACGACCGTTGGCTGTTTGATGCCAACGTCATATGCACCATTAGCTCAGTTGGTAGAGCACCTGACTCTTAATCAGGGTGTCCAGGGTTCGAGTCCCTGATGGTGTACCAAACGCTTTGAAATCCGAACCGCTTTCTGATTTGTGAGCGGTTCGGATTTTTGATTTCATCTTATACACCTACTTCCCTATGTCGATCCAGTTGCTAAAATTATGTACAGGCTAAGCTCCCGCTCCTGCCATAGCAAAACAACTACAGCATTCGCAGCTAAAGCATCGGCCCATCACCAGTTTTTGGTGTTGTGCTTTCCGGATTCTTCGTCATTCCGGGGG
>JAFLST010000010.1 GCA_022510815.1 Christensenellaceae bacterium
GCCTTGCCGTGACGGGCTTCGTCGCGGGCCATCTCGTGCACGGTGTCATGGATGGCGTCGAGGCCGGCTTCCTTGGCCATCTTGGCCAGAGCGACCTTGCCGGCGGTGGCGCCATTCTCGGCTTCCACGCGCATCTCGAGGTTCTTCTTGGTGGAGTCGGTCACGACTTCGCCCAGCAGCTCAGCGAACTTCGCGGCATGCTCAGCCTCTTCATAAGCGGCCTTCTCCCAGTACAGGCCGATCTCGGGATAGCCCTCGCGATGGGCAACGCGGGCCATGGCCAGATACATGCCGACCTCGGAGCACTCGCCCTCGAAGTTGGCCTTCAGACCGTCGATGATCTCCTGAGGCACGCCCTTCGCCACGCCGACCACATGCTCGGCAGCCCAGCTCATCTCGCTCGCCTGCTTCACGAACTTGTCAGCAGGAACCTTGCACTGGGGGCACTTCTCCGGGGGCTGTTCGCCTTCCCACACATAGCCGCAAACGCTGCAAACCCACTTCATATTGCATCTACCTCCGTTTGAAACATTCGTAGGCTTTCGCCTTGAGTGTATTATACACATTTTTCGGGTATATTGAAACACTTTTCAGGATTTTTTTCAAAAAAGATGGAAAATAGAAGGCGCGGATTCCGGTCTTTTTGATGTTCTTTCGGCGGTCATCCGTTGACAGAAACTGTTTGTCCGGCTATCATGAAACGGTATGCCGTATCCGATACGAATGTTTGGGAGGCTATCATGAATCTGACACAGAAAATCCTGTCGGAGCACCTGATTTCCGGCAGGCTTGTCCCCGGCGAGGAGATCGCCATCCGCATCGACCAGACCCTGACGCAGGACTCCACGGGCACCATGGCGTACCTGCAGTTCGAGGCCATGGGCGTGAAGCGCGTGCGCACCAAGAAGAGCGTCGCTTACATCGACCACAACACCCTGCAGACGGGCTTTGAAAACGCCGACGATCACCAGTATATCCAGACGGTGGCGAAGAAGCACGGCATTTACTGCTCCAAGCCCGGCAACGGCATCTGCCATCAGGTGCAGCTCGAGCGCTTCGGTGTGCCGGGCTACACGCTGCTGGGCTCCGACTCCCACACCCCCACCGGCGGCGGCATCGGCATGCTGGCCATCGGCGCGGGCGGTCTCGACGTGGCTGTGGCCATGGGCGGCGGCGCGTACTATCTGGCCTGTCCTAAGGTGGTGGGCATCAAGCTCACGGGCAAGCTCTCCTACGGCGTGGCGGCGAAGGATATCATCCTCGAGGTGCTGCGGCGCCTGTCCGTCAAGGGCGGCGTGGGCAAGGTGATGGAGTACATCGGCGAGGGTGTGAAAACCCTGACCGTTCCCGAGCGCGCCACCATCGCCAACATGGGCGCGGAGCTGGGCGCGACCACGTCCATCTTCCCCTCGGACGAGGTGACCCGGGCGTTCCTCAAGGCCCAGCAGCGCGAGCAGGACTTCGTGCCCCTGTCCGCCGATGAGGGTGCGACCTATGACGAGACCCTCACCATTGACCTGAGTAGCCTCGTGCCGCTGGTGGCCAAGCCCCACATGCCCGATCTGGTGGAGACCGTCGAGGCCGTCGGCCCCATCAAGGTGGATCAGGTGTTCATCGGTTCCTGCACCAACTCCTCCTATACTGACATGATGCGGGTAGCCCGCATTCTGAAGGGCAAGACCGTGCATCCGGACGTGTCGCTCGTGATTGGCCCCGGCTCCAAGCAGGTGCTGACCATGCTGGCCCGCAACGGCGCGCTGGCCGACATGCTGGGTGCTGGCGCGCGCATTCTGGAGTCTGCCTGCGGGCCGTGCATCGGTATGGGCCAGTCGCCCAAGAGCAACGGCGTCTCCGTGCGCACCAACAACCGCAACTTCTTCGGCCGCAGCGGTACCAAGTCCGCGGGCATTTACCTGACCTCCTGCGAGACGGCGGCAATCACCGCGCTCACCGGCGTGCTGACCGATCCGCGCTGCCTCGATATCGACCTTGATATTCCGCTGCCGGAGACCTTTGAGGTCAACGACAATCTGGTGATTCCGCCGGTGGAGCCGGGTCATGAGGATGAGGCGGAGGTCGTGCGCGGCCCCAACATCCAGCCCTTCCCGCTGGGCAAGGCGCTGACCCCGGACGTGAGCGGCAAGGTGCTGCTCAAGATGGAGGACAACATCACCACCGACCACATCGCGCCCTCGGACGCGAAGCTCCTGCCCTTCCGCTCCAACGTGCCGTATCTGTCGGACTTCTGCCTGACCCCGGTGGACGCGGCGTTCCCGGCCCGGGCCAAGGCGGAGGGCGGCGGCCTGCTGGTGGCGGGCAGCAACTACGGGCAGGGCTCCAGCCGTGAGCATGCCGCGCTGGTGCCGCTGTATCTGGGCATACGCGCTGTGGCGGCGAAGTCCTTCGCCCGCATCCATCAGGCGAACCTCATCAATAACGGCATCCTGCCCCTGACCTTCGAGAACGAGGCGGACTACGACCGCATCGATCAGGACGACACGCTGACGCTGCCGGGTATCCGCGCGGCCATCGAGGCAGGGAAGGAGCGCTTCACCCTGCGCAATGACACGAAGAACGAGGAGTACGCCGTGCGCATGCCCCTGACCGACCGTCAGCGCGGGATGATCCTCTGCGGCGGCCTGCTGAACTTTACAAGGGAGAGCAGCAAATGACGCCCCTGCGTATCGCGGTGTTCGCGTCCCACGGAGGCAGCGACCTGCAGGCCATCATCGACGGCTGCAAGAGCGGCTCGCTGGCTGCGGAGGTGTGCGCCGTCATCAGCAACAACAGCGGCTCGATGGCGCTGGAACGGGCGCGGCAGGAAGGCATCCCGGCGCTGCACCTGAGCGCGAAGCAGTCCGGTGACGAGGAACGCCTGGCGGCGAACATCCTGGCGGCGCTTGAGGCGCAGGGGGCCGACATGATCTTCCTGGCGGGATACATGCGTAAGCTGCACCCTGATGTGCTGGCGCGCTATGACAACCGGGTGTTCAACATCCATCCGGCGCTGCTGCCGAAGTACGGCGGACAGGGCATGTACGGCATGAATGTTCACCGGGCGGTCATCGAGGCCGGAGAGCCGGAGACGGGCGTGACCATCCACCGGGTGAACGCTGCCTATGACAGCGGGGCGATCGTCGCGCAGACGACCGTGCCGGTTCAGCCGGGAGATACGCCGGAAGCGCTGGCGGCCCGGGTGCTGGAGCGGGAGCATACGTTTCTGGTGGAGGTCATCGGGAACATTATCAGCGGCGCCATCCCGCTGGGCTGAATTGGAACTGAATATCCTACGGTGTGACAATGTCGTCCCGCTCCCATGGCGGGGCGACTGTCTTTTTCCCGGAAACCCTTGTATTTTTCCACTTTTCCCATTATAATGGAGCAATGCACAAGGCGTGCAAGGAAGGATGATTTCCGATGGAAGAAACCACGCGCAGCAACTTTATCTGGGACGCCATTGAGGAGGACCTCAAGGAAGGCCGCTATGAACAGGTGCATACCCGGTTCCCTCCGGAACCGAACGGTTACATGCACATCGGGCACTGCAAGGCGCTCATCATGGACTTCCTGACGGCGGAACGCTTCGGCGGTCAGTGCAACCTGCGCTTTGACGATACCAACCCGGCGAAGGAAGACACCGAGTATGTGGAGGCCATCAAGAAGGACATCCACTGGCTGGGCTTCCACTGGACGGGCGGACTGTACTATGCCTCGGACTACTACGACAAGTGCTATGAGATCGCCGAGGAGTGGATCAAGCGCGGGCTGGCCTATGTGGACGAGCTGTCCAAAGACGAGATGCGCGAATACCGCGGCACGCTGACCGAGCCGGGCAAAAACAGCCCGTGGCGCGACCGGCCCGCAGAGGAGAGCCTCGACCTGTTCCGCCGGATGAAGGCGGGCGAGTTCCCCGAGGGCAAGTACACCCTGCGGGCCAAGATTGACATGACCTCGCCCAATATCGTCATGCGCGATCCGGCGATCTACCGCATCCTGTATAAGGAGCACTGGCGCACGGGCAAGAAGTGGTGCATCTACCCGATGTACGACTTCTCGCACCCCATTGGCGACGCGCTGGAGGGTATCAGCCACTCCATGTGCTCGCTGGAGTATGAGATTCACCGCCCGCTCTACGACTGGGTGGTGGAGAAGAGCCGCGACATGCTGCCCGCGAAGCCCCGTCAGATCGAGTTCGCGCGGCTGAACATGACCCAGACCGTCATGAGCAAGCGCTACCTGCGTCAGCTGGTGGAGGAGGGTCACGTTCGCGGCTGGGACGATCCGCGTATGCCCACCCTCTCCGCGCTGCGCCGCCGGGGTTACACGGCTCAGGCCATCCGCAGCTTTGTGGACAAGATCGGTATGAGCAAGGCGGACTCCGTTGTGGACTTTGCGCTGCTGGAGCACTGCGTGCGCGACGATCTGGGTGCAAAGGCGCCCCGCGCCATGGCGGTGCTGCGGCCACTCAAGGTCGTGCTGACCAACTGGCCTGAGGGCGAAACCAAGGCCCTCGAAATCGAGAACCATCCCGACCATCCCGAGATGGGCACCCGCACGGTAACCTTCGGCCGGGAGCTGTACATCGAGCAGGAGGACTTCATGGAGGTCCCCGCCAAGAAGTATCAGCGCATGTTCCCGGGCAACGAGGTGCGGCTCAAGGGCGCGTACATCGTGAAGTGCGAGGACTGCGTCAAGGATGAGGCCGGCAATGTGGTGGAAGTGCGCTGCACTGTTGACTTCGATTCCCTCTCCGGCAGCGCAGGGGCCGACCGCAAGATCAAGGGCAAGACCCTGCACTGGGTCAGCGCTGCGGATGCGGTGCCCTTCGAGGCCCGGCTATACGAGCCGCTGCTGATGAACGAGGGCGACATGGAAGCCGAGGAGACCGAGGACGGCGAGAACGTCGTGCCCGATAAGAAGGACTTCATCAGCCGCCTGAATCCCAACAGCCTGACGGTGCTGGAGGGCGTCGCAGAGCCCTGCGTCCTGTCTGTTGAGGATGGCACGACCTTCCAGTTCCTGCGCAGCGGCTATTTCTGCAAGGACCCCGACTCCACGCCGGACAAGCCGGTCTATAACCGGGTCGTCGGCCTGCGGGATACCTTTGCCAAGCAGAACAAATGATGTAAACAGCTTCGCGCCAGCGGAGAGAGGAGTCCGGAGGAGCAATGCCCCTCTGGCGGGGTGCGGGGGCAGAGCCCCTGCGAGGAGGTAACATGCAAGTACGCACACGTTTCGCGCCGTCGCCGACGGGATACATGCACCTCGGCGGTCTGAGGACGGCGCTGTATAACTACCTGTACGCCAAGAAGATGGGCGGTAAGTTCATCCTGCGCATCGAGGACACGGATCAGGAGCGCTTCGTTGAGGGCGCGACGGAGGTCATCTATGAGACCCTGCGCGGCTGCGGCATCGACTGGGACGAGGGCCCTGATGTGGGCGGCGATTGCGGGCCGTATGTGCAGAGCGACCGCAAGCTGATGTACATGCCCTACGCCAAGCAGCTCGTGGAAAGCGGTCACGCCTACTACTGCTTCTGCACCAAGGAGGAGCTGGATGAGCGCCGCGCCGCTGCCGAGGCAAAGGGCGAGGTGTTCAAGTATGACAAGCACTGCCTGCACCTGAGCAAGGAAGAAGTGCAGCAGAAGCTCGACGCGGGCGTGCCCTTCGTCATCCGGCAGAACGCCCCGACTACCGGCGAGAGCAAGTATCACGACGTGGTGTTCGGCGACATCTCCTTCCCGAACGATACCCTCGACGACATGATCCTGATGAAGGCGGACGGCATGCCCACATACAACTTCGCCAACGTTATCGACGATCATCTGATGGGCATCACCCACGTCATGCGCGGCATGGAATACCTGAGCTCCACGCCCAAGTATAACCTGCTCTACGACGCCTTCGGGTGGGAAGCGCCGGAATACATCCACCTGACCACTGTCATGCGCGACGCGAAGCATAAGCTCTCCAAGCGCGACGGTGACGCGTATTACTCCGACTTTATCGACAAGGGCTATCTGAAAGAGGCGCTCATCAACTATCTGGCGCTGGTGGGCTGGAATCCCGGCGACGAGCGGGAGTTCTTCACGCTGGAGGAGCTGATCGAGGCCTTCGATATCCACCGGCTGAATAACTCGCCCGGCATCTTCGACGTGGACAAGCTGACGTGGTTCAACGCGGAGTACATCCGCCGTCTGCCGCCGGAGAAGTATCTCGAGATGGTCACGCCTTGGTTCGATCAGGTGCTGGCGGGCAAGGGCATCGACTATCCGCGGCTGGCGCAGCTCATGCAGGAGCGCACCGAGGTCTTCAACCGCGTGCCGGATATGGTGCGCTTCCTTGGCGAACTGCCCGAGTATGAAGTCGACCTCTACACGCATAAGAAAATGAAGACCAACCCCGAGGTCGCCAAGGCCTCGCTGGAGCTGGTCAAGCCTGTGCTGGAGGGCATCGACCACTGGACGGAGCAGAACCTGCACGACGCGCTGATGGCGGCGATTGCCGAGGCAGGGCTCAAGAACGGCGCGGTGCTCTGGCCGCTGCGGATTGCGATCTCCGGTCAGGCGAGTACCCCCGGCGGCGCGATCGAGATCGCGTGGCTGCTGGGCAAGGAAGAGACCCTGCGGCGTCTGGAGGACGGTCTTAACCGGCTGACCAAGTAAACCTTATATTTATTGTTTATGAAAGAAGTGCTTTATTTATGAAACAGGTATCCGTGAAGCAGCTGACCCTTGCCGGCGTGATGGCGGCGCTCGTGTTCGTGATGACCTACCTGCCGAAGGTGCCCGTGCCCGTGACGGGCGGTTATATCCATCTGGGCGACGGCGCGATCTTTCTGGCTGTGCTGCTTCTGGGGCCGCTGGGGATTCCGGCGGCGGCGATTGGCTCGGGCTTGTCCGATCTGATCGGCGGGTACATGGTCTACGTCATCCCCACGCTGGTGATCAAGGGCCTTGTGGCGTTCTGCGCATGGGCGCTATTCCGCAGGGGCTCTTGGCTGTGGGCTGCGGTGGCCTTCGTCATCGCGGAGGTGGTGATGGTGCTGGGATACTTTGACTTTGAAGCCGTGATGTATGGCTCCGCGGCGGCGATTGCGGCGATCCTGCCCAATGTGATTCAGGGCGTTGCGGGCGTGGCGATGGGTCTGGTGTGCGTGGCGCTGATGCCGCGGCTGGAAAAGATCGTGAAGTAAATTGCGGCAGGGGCGGCTTTCGATCCGAAAGTCCCCCTCTCGCGCTTATCCGGAAAGGCACTTGCGGGCGTATGCCCGCATTTTTTATATCCTCGGGCGCATAGAACCTACGAGGAGGTGCACCATGAGGATGAAAAAGGAGAGGGCAATCACCCTGCTGGCAGCGTTGACCGTTTTGATTGGTGGTTTGCTGATCGTGGCGCTGCTGCTTCAGGGAGCAACGGGGCAGAACAAGACTGCTGAAGCGCCTTCGGAAGAGCCGCAACCCACGGCGACGCCGGAGCCGCTGCCCCTGACGGGCTGGACGATTCTCATTGATCCGGGCCACGGCGGCTATGACGGAGGCGCCAGGGCCCGGGATTCCGGCGTGTGGGAGAAGGTCATCAACCTGAACGTGGCGCTGCAGGTGGAAAAGAGTCTCATGAGTCAGGGCGCGGCGGTCATCATGACCCGACGGGAGGATGCCGACCTGTGCACGGCGGACCGGCCCGCGGCGCTGACGAAGAAGCGGCAGGACATGCTGGCGAGGGTGGAGATGGCTGTGTCGGCGAAGGTGGACATGGTGCTGTCCATCCATATGAATGAGTACCGGGCGCGGGGAGAGTCGGGGCCGCAGGTATTCTACCGGCAGGGCAGCGACGCGGGACGGCTGCTGGCAGGGTGCATGCAGGAGGCGCTGATCGAGCAGCTCCAGCCCCGGAAGCAGCGGGCCGCCATGGCAGGGGATTACTTCATCCTCCAGCTTGACGTGCCCTCGGTGCTGGTGGAGTGCGGCTTCATCTCAAACCCGGAGGAGGAGCGACTGCTGCTCTCTGAGGACTATCAGGCACGGCTGGGCGGTGCGGTGGCCGCTGGCGTGATGAGCTATGTGGAGCTTCAAGAAGTAATGAACAAATAAAAAACGGAGGAACCTTTGCAGGTTCCTCCGCCCTTTTGTCTTTGCCTTACTGGGCGTTGTGCGCGGCGTCAAGCAGGGCCAGCGTGTAGCTCAGGGTGTCGACCAGAGTCGCGCCCGAGACAACATCGACGAAATCGGCCTTGTTGTCGGCGGTGAAGCCCTCAACAGCAGCCTCAAGCTCGGCAATGGTCTTGCCGATCACGAAGGCCTCGATGGCGTCGTAGCTGGTAGCCACGGTCTGGCCACCGCGAGCGACCATGTTCGCACTGTACACTTCGTCGTTCTGACGCTTGGAGATCGCGACAACCGTGGTCTCGTCCACCACGGCAATTTCCCCACCGTTGGGCAGAACAACAAACTGATCATTGGCATTGGTGAAGTAGATTTCGTCGATCTTCGCATCAACGATCACACCATCCACCACGGCAACGGTCGCCACGGCAACACCATGGCTGTGGCAGGCAGCATACGCCACGCCGACCTTAGCGGCGGGGGCTTCATCGGCCATCGCCATCACGGGCAGGAACATGCACAGGGCCATCAGCAGACAAAGAATGCGTTTCATCTTCACATTCCTCCTTCTTGTATCCCGTATAAGACGGGTTGATGGGTTCATTATAGCATGGAGAAATGCGATTGTAAAGTAACGGAAATAATATAGTGAGCGTTCTGTATCGGGTCACTCCAGCACGACGGGCATGCCGTTTTCCCAGCGGATGGCTTGTCGGTTTCCCAACCGGAGGGGCTTGTCGGTGCGCACGCTGATGGCGCCGGGCTGTTCGCATGCCTCGTCGGGGCAGTGCACGTCCAGCGGGCGGGGGAGCAGGCCCAGATGCCCCGGATGCGCGGAGGAAAAGATGATGCTGCCTGCGCTGACGCCGATGACCACGCCGCCCTCCCGGATGTACGCAAGAAGCTGCTCCCGGAAGCCCTGCTCGTTGATGCGCCGCAGCAGATAGCGCGTGTTGCCGCCGCACAGGTACACGATGTCCCAGCGCTGAGAGAGCGCTCCGTCGATGGGGTCATGAAGGTCGTGGACGGTGATGTTCTCCCGCGGGATGCCGATCTTAAGCAAATCGCCGAGGCATTTGGGCAGCACCTCGATGGCGTCCGGGGTGTTGGCTGCCGTGGGGATGAACAGCGCCCGGGCATCGGAGGGCGGCTTGGGCAGCATCTGCAGAAAGGCGTCGGCGATGGCCTGCGTTTCAAGGCCGCAGGAGGTCAAAAGAACATTCATTGTATTTCCTCCTTGATACAAGAACTTATGTTCGTATTATAACATGAAAAAAGCAGCCTTGTCAAGGCTGCTTACTTGTTTCTGGAGTAAATACCCGTTCTGATTTCCCGGATGTACGCGTCCCGGAAGGGCAGACCGTCATCTGCCATGGCTGCAGCGACGGCGGCCTCGTTGTCGTAGGGCACGGAGAGGATGGTCATCTGCAGGGGACCCGGCTCGGCGCTGTCCAGCTTGCCATCGACCAGCAGCGCGTGAGCCTTCGGCACCCCCATGTTGTTGCCGACGCTGCCGGTGTTGACGATGTAGCCCGCGTCAAGGGTGCGCAGGAAGGGCCGATGACAATCCGCGAAGATCACGCCGCCATAGGTTTCGCCGCCGGAGGTAAAGCATTCGCTGAGCTTTTCCTTGTCGTTCTGCACCTGAAGCAGCTCTGTCACCGGGCGGCCGTGGAAGAGGCGGAACCGGGTGCCGCTGATGAGCGCGTCCATTTCCCGGGGCAGGCTGTTCAGCCACGCCAGACGCTCCGGCCCGAGCTGATCCCAGTAATAAGTGTCCGCCGGGAAATGCTTTCCCCCGATGCCGTAGTCCCAGTTGCCGCCGATGAAGCGCGCGCAGTGCTCCCTTGCCCAGTCGCAGGTTTCGCGGCTCTGGGGGCCTTTGCCCACCGCGTCGCCCAGAAACCAGATTTCATCAACGCGCAGCTCCGACAGGGCGCGTTCCATGGCCAGCGTCGCGGGCAGGTTGCCGTGCAGGTCGCCCAGGATCGCGATGCGCATGCGATTTACCTCCTTACGCGGGATAGACGGTGGTCTCGGGCGTGCAGCCTTCCAGCACCTTGACATAGGCGGCGGCTTCCCGCTTGGCCTCCGGCAGGTCGTGCTCAAGATAGTTGCCGCACTCGATCTGCTTCGCGCCGGGAATCTCGCCCTCGAAAGCAGCGGAGAACTCGAAGGCCGCCTTCGTCAGCGCGATGACCTCCGCCTGCGGCACGCTGTCCCGCAGGATCATGTAGAAGCCCGTGCGGCAGCCCATGGGGCCGAAGTAGATCACGCTGTCGGACAGCGCCGAGGAGCGGACGTAGGTCGCCACGAGATGCTCCAGCGTGTGCAGCGCCCCCTGCGCGATATAATCCCCGCGGTTGGGGTATTTCAGCCGCAGGTCGTAGGTGATGCAGTCGCCGTCCACGCGGGAGACGTACAGCCCCGGGACGAGCGTATCGTGATTGATGGTGAAGGACGCGATCTTGCGCAGCATGACGGATGCCTCCTCGATGTTGGAATGGTCTATTATAGCATGGAAGCGGGTGATTTCACAAGCGGGCAGCAGGAGGTCGAAGGATGAAAGTTCCTGCCTCGTTTTGGTGAATCTGCGGATTGACAGCTTGCCCCGGCCACACTATAATAAGAACAAAGGTTTTGTGAAAGCAGGTGAGCCGTTGGAACCAAAGAAATACCCCTATCTGAGACTGGGTGTCACGCTCTTCGTCAGTCTCGCGGCGGCGATCACCTTCGTGTTCCTGCTGCTGCGGATTGACGACATCAAGAACTTCTGGGACACGGTGACGACTGGTCTGCGGCCGGTGATCGTGGGTGTGGCGCTGGCGTATCTGCTGTACCACTCCTGCGCGGCGCTGGAAAAGCGCATGACAAGGCTGGGCAGGGGGGCCAGACCGCTGTCGGTGGCTCTTGTGATGCTGATCGTCGTCAGCATCATCGCCATGTTCTTCGCGTCGGTGCTGCCGCAGCTGATTCAGAGCATCCGCAGTCTGGTGACGAATCTGCCCGGCATGGTGCAGACGCAGCTTGACCGGCTCAGCGCGCAGCTTGAGGGTCAGACCGAGGTGGCGGAGCAGGTCATGCAATGGGTTGAGTCCATCGAGAATCAGCTGATGGACTGGATTCGCTCGAACATGCTCTCCACCGTGTCAGTGCTCTCCCGCAGCGTGCTGACCCTCAGCGGTGTGGTGCTGGACCTGCTGATCTCGATGATCGTGGCGATTTATCTGCTGCTGGATCGGGAGCGCTATGTGGCGCAGCTGCGCAAGCTGTTCTTTGCCGCGAGCCGCAAATCCCGCTGGAACGGCGCGATTCTCGATGCTTTCCATCAGGCGAACAACATCTTCAGCGGCTTCATTTCCGGCAAGCTGATTGACTCGCTGATCGTCGGCGTGGTGTGCTTCATCTGCCTGACGGTGATGCGGATGCCCTATGCGCTGCTGGTGAGCGTGATCGTGGGCGTGACCAACATCATCCCGATGTTCGGGCCCTTCATCGGCGCGATCCCCAGCGCGTTCCTGATCCTGCTGGTCTCTCCGGGCAAGTGTCTGGCGTTTCTGATCTTCATCGTCATCCTCCAGCAGATCGACGGCAATGTCATCGGCCCCCGCATTCTGGGCAACTCGACGGGCCTGTCGGCGTTTTATGTCATCGCGTCCATGCTGCTGTTCAACCAGCTTCTGGGCTTCATGGGCATGGTGATCGGCGTGCCGCTGTTTGCGACGCTGTACTATGTGGTCAAGCGCGCGGCGGAGTTCTCGCTCCGGCAGATGGACATGCCCGTGGAGACGGAGGCATACGCGGCGGTACCCTACAACGGTCAGCAGCCGCAGAAGGAAACTGCCCCGGAAGTCAAGCCCAAGGCAAGCGTAAAGCCAAGGGCAAAATCGAGGACAAGAAAATGATACAGTGCCCGTTTCGCTTGTGGAACGGGCCTTTTTGTATGCCCATTTCCCAAAAAAGCGAAAGTGTGCTATAATGTTTCCTGACGAAAGGAAGGGACGAACCATGCCGGATTTGGTGGTCATTGGCGCGGGGCACGCGGGGTGCGAGGCGGCGCTGGCGGCGGCGCGCATGGGCATCGGCACGCTGCTGCTCACGCTCAACATGGACGGCGTGGCCCTCATGGCCTGCAACCCGGTGATCGGCGGTTCGGCAAAGGGGCATCTGGTGCGGGAAGTGGACGCGCTGGGCGGTGAGATGGGCCGGGCGATCGACGACACCTTCCTCCAGAGCCGGATGCTGAACACCTCGAAGGGCCCCGCGGTGCATGCCCTGCGCGCGCAGGCGGACAAGCAGCAGTATCAAAACCGCATGCGCCGGGCGCTGATGACCCAGCCGCGGCTGACCATCCGTCAGGGCGAGTGCGCCTCCATCGAGACGGAGAACGGCCATGTGACCGCCATCACCACGGTGACCGGGCAGCGGATTCCCTGCCGGGCGATGATCGTGGCGGGCGGCGTGTATCTGCGCAGCCGGATCATCATCGGCGAGGCCCAGTGGGAGGGCGGCCCTCAGGGGCTCATGAGTGCGCCGAGGCTGTCGGGCTGTCTGGAGGAGCTGGGCTTCTCCCTCCGGCGCTTCAAGACCGGCACGCCCGCCCGCATTGATGAGCGCACCATCGACTTTGACGAGATGACGCCTCAGCCCGGCGACGAGCCTGTGGTGCCCTTCTCCTTCATGACCGACCGGGAGCTGCGCAACACGCGCATGTGCTACCTGACGTGGACAAATGCCGAGACCCACGATATCATCAGGCAGAACCTGCACCGCGCGCCGATGTATTCCGGGGCCATTCATGGCGTCGGCCCGCGCTACTGCCCCAGCATTGAGGACAAGATCGTCCGCTTTGCCGACAAGGACAGGCATCAGATTTTCCTCGAGCCGGAGGGCGCCCAGAGCCTTGAGTGGTATGTGCAGGGCATGTCCAGCTCGCTGCCGGAGGACGTGCAGTGGCGCATGTACCGCTCCATTCCCGGCCTGCGGCGCTGCGAGCTGACCCGGCTGGCCTATGCCATCGAGTATGACTGCATCGACAGCCGTGAGCTGAGGCCCACGCTGGAGAGCCTGCGGGTGAACGGGCTGTACTTCGCCGGTCAGGTGAACGGCACCAGCGGCTACGAGGAGGCCTCGGCGCAGGGCATCCTCGCGGGCATGAACGCGGCGCTGAAGCTGCAGGGAAAGGCGCCCTTCGTCCTGACCCGGGACATGGCCTACATCGGCGTGCTGGCGGACGACCTGACCACCAAGGGTGCCGACGAGCCCTACCGCATGATGACCTCACGGGCGGAGCACCGTCTGTCCCTGCGGCAGGATAACGCCGACCTGCGGCTGACGAGGCTCTCTCACGAGGCTGGCTTGGCGGATGACGAGCGCCTTGAGCGCACGGAGAAAAAGGCCCGTGACACGGCGCAATTGCTGGGTGAGCTCAGGCAGACCCGCTACACCCCCGGCCTTGACCGGGACGCGTGGCTCAGCCGCCATGGGCAGCCCGTACCTCCGGCGACGCTGACCGCGGAGGAGCTTCTGCGCCGCCCGGAGATTGGCCTGAAAGAGCTGTCCGAGCTGACCCCGGGCCTGTCGGCCTTCCCGGAAAACGCGCGGGAACAGGCCGAGATCGCCGTGAAGTACGCGGGCTATCTGGACAAGCAGGACGCGCTGATTCGCCGGGCACGGCAGCTTGAGGATACGCTGCTGCCTGAGGACGCGCCCTACGAGACCATCGAGGCCCTGCGGCTGGAGGCCCGGCAGAAGCTGGCCCGGCAGAAGCCCCGTTCGCTCGGCGCGGCGAGCCGCATCCCCGGCGTGTCCCCGGCGGACGTGGCGGTGCTGATGGTCTGGCTGGAAAAACAGGGCCGGAATCCCGCATGATAACGCCCGCAATCCGTCATCCTATCCATCGGGGAGGCGGCTATGCGGGCAAAGTGGCAGACAGTATTGGAGCGGCTGGACGGGCACATGGAACGGCTGGAGCGGCTGCGCCTGCCGGAGTACATCCGCTACATCGAGAACCGACGGCGGTTCATGCTGATGCAGTTCCTCGGCGGACTGGCCCGGGGGCTTGGCATGGCCGTGGGGTTCACGATCCTCGGCGCGGTGCTGGTGCTGGTGCTGCAGGGGCTGGCTCAGCGCAACCTCCCGGTGATCGGGGACTTTCTGGCGGATATCGTGACGATTGTGCAGCGCAGATTGGAGTGAGGGCATGAAACGGTATCTGTGGATCGCGGCGGCGGTGGTGATCGCTGACCAGCTGGTGAAGGCCCTCGCGCGGGGGTTATCCGGCCCGGTGACGCTGATTCCGCGTGTCATCGGCCTGCGCTACAGCGAGAACACGGGCATGGCCTTCAGCCTGCTGAACAGGCACACATGGCTGCTGACGCTGCTGTCCCTGCTGCTGATCGTCTTCGGCTGGCTGGTGCTGCGGCGATACCGGCTGGGGCGGCTGTCGCGGGTCGCGGCGATGCTGATGCTCGGCGGCGCGGTGGGCAATCTGATTGACCGGCTGTTTGTGGGCTATGTGGTGGATATGTTTGAGCTGCTGCTGTTCCGCTTCGCCATCTTCAACGTGGCGGACGTGGCGCTGACGCTGGGCGGAGCGCTGCTGGCGGTGACGCTGCTGTTCTTTCCGAAGGATTGGAGCTTGAAGCATGGAGATACAGAGGATTGAGTGCCCCGCGGACGGACGGCGGCTGGATGTGCTGCTGGCGGAGAAATCGGGGCTGACCCGCTCTCGGGTAGCGGCGCTGATGGACGAGGGGAACGTCACTGTCGACGGGCAGGCAGAGACCAAGGCCGGGGCCAAGCCCAAGCCGGGGCAGGTCGTGTGCCTGACGGTGCCCGCGCCCAAGCCTGCCATCCCCGAGGCGCAGGACATCCCGCTGACGATTCTCTACCAGGATGATGACCTTGCCGTGGTGGTCAAGCCCTGCGGCATGGTGGTGCATCCGGCGGCGGGCAATGAGGACGGCACGCTGGTCAACGCGCTGCTGCATCACCTTGACAGCCTCGGGGGCATCGGCGGCGAGCTGCGGCCGGGCATCGTGCACCGGCTGGACAAGGATACCTCCGGGCTGCTGCTGGTGGCCAAGAACGATCAGGCCCAGCTTGCCTTGAGCCGCCAGCTTCAGGAGCGCCTGATGGAGAAGCATTATCGGGCGCTGGTGGAGGGAAACATCAGGGAAGAAGCTGGCCGCGTCGAGGCCGCCATTGCCCGCAGCAAAAAGGACCGCAAGAAGATGGCTGTCGATCCGGAGGGCAGGGAAGCCGTCACGGAATGGCAGGTGCTTGAGCGGGGCAGGGGCGTGACCCTGCTGGATGTGCACATCCTCACGGGCCGGACGCATCAGATTCGCGTGCACATGAAGCATATCGGTCATCCGGTCTGCGGCGACCCGATCTATGGCAGCGGCAGGGGCGCGAAGGTCTCCCGGCTGATGCTGCACGCCTACTCGCTGGCCTTCACGCATCCGGCTACCGGGGAGCGCATGACGTTCACCGCGCCGCTGCCGGAGGCATTCCTTGCCTCTGCGAAGGGCAACGGCATTGACTTGAATGAAGGAGGAAGCACCCTGTGAAAGCGACGGAACTGACAGGCAAGAAGTGCTACAATCATCTGGGCGGGAAGCTCGGCGCCGCGCTGTTCGCCTTCCTCATTGAGGACGGCTGGATTGCCGCGAAGGAAGCCGCGCCGACCACCTATGAGCTGACGGAAAAGGGCATGGAGCGTCTCCGGGAGATGGGGATGGAGCTGCCGGACGCCCTGTAAGCGCATCTCAAACCAGTCACAGAACACGGATATTTGATGAACACAAAACCGCCCGAACCGAAGCAATCTGCATGGGTACGGGCGGTTTTATCATGCTCTTTTATCAATCAGGAGGAGCGACGTATGCGGGGCAGCGGGCAATTCTTCACTACGGATGGCGCTCCACGGAATAATCCAGTTTGCATCCGTGCGCGCCGAAAATCTGCCATTGTCCGGCGCCAAGCCGCTGGAAGATCGCTTTCCGTTCCGCTGCGCATATCGCGGCGTTTGTGTCCACGGATGTCATGAGGATCGGGGCATATTGATTATAGCGTGCCTGTTCGTCGGTGAAGCCGTGGATATTGACGTAGACGTCGCCGGTGAAAGCAATACGGTGCTCATAGTCAATCAGGACGATCTCGCCCGGCAGGTGCCCGCCCTGTCCTTCATAGACTTCAAAATGCAGGTCACAGAAATCAAAGAAGCCGATCTGACTGAGCGGAACATGCTGCTCCTCATCATTGCCCCACAGCGCCTTGACCTTGTCCGGTTCGGGCGGGCGATAGCCGGTCAGCGTCTTGCAGATGTTGATATAGGGCCGATGCAGGGCGTTGCGCTCCCGGAATCCGTATTGCCGGTCATATTCCGCTTTCAGGCAGTCTGCGCTCTTGCGGCTGGCCAGCACCCGGTCAAACAGCGGAAGCAGACCGCAGTGATCCACGTCCGCATGGGTGATGAGGACCGTCTTTTCCATGCGGTCATAGTCCGGCAGGAGCTTCCGGAAGATGGCCTCCATTTCCTCCCGGTAGCAGGCATAGCCCGTGTCGATCATGAGCGTCTGGTCGCCACTGCGCAGAATCGCCGTGTTGCTGCCGCAGGGCGGCTCGATCAGCGTCAGCTCCGTCCGCTCCGTCAGGCGGTGCGTCGTGATGCGGGGTGAGAAGGACGCGCCGCGATAGGAGGCCAGCATCTCGGCAAAGCGGCCAATGCTGTCAAAGGTGCGATACGGCGATAGGCCCTGCTCATCCAGCGTCTGCATGGCAAGGTTGGTATGAATCAGCAGATTCTCCCGCATCTCGGCGGACAGACCGATGCTCTTGGCAATGCCGGACACAAAGGAATGATAGAAGATGCCGTTGTCGTAGACCTTTTCGGTGTTGTCGTAGTGGATGACCCGAACCTCGCACAGCTCCTCCGCGCGAACCAGAAAGGCGGAAATGTCCTGCTCGTCATCGACCAGCAGGCCCATCTTGAAGAACTGGCGCTCCGTTCCGTTCTCCTGAGAGCTGATGTAGGAGATGTTGAAGTCGAAATCCTGAATGAGCTCCAGTATGGGCAGGACGCTGCCAGGCACGTCGCGCAGGGCAAACTCCAGCAGGAGGATGCGCTGGTCGTGTTCGCTGCTCTGCAGATACCCAATCTGCGCAAGCTGTTCATCCGCCATCATGAGCTGCTCCGGCGAGCCCTCGGCGTCGATAAACAGCGTATGCGAGTCGACAGCCTTGTTGTAGCTCACACGGGTGATGTTCAGGTCAAGCGACGCGAAGCAGCGGCTTGCTTTTAGAAACGCGCCGATGTGATCCGGCATCGTGGTGACGTAGGTCTTTTTCATGGTCAGCCTCTTCTCTCCAAACAGCGTCTTTTGAGATATCGCTCCCATTATACGCGGAAAGGGGACGCTGATCAAGCCCGGCTTGTCCATGAAGGGCGTTGTCAAGCTCTTCCAATCGTGGTATGATGATTTCAATATCGCAAGGGAGGCATGATGAAAATGGACTTTTTGCAGCTCGCGAAGGAACATCGCTATTCTGTCAGGAAATTCAAGGCCCAGCCGGTTGAAAAGGAAAAGCTGGACCTGATTCTGGAAGCCGGACGCATCGCGCCGACGGCCTGCAACTATCAGCCTCAGCGGATTCTGGTGATCGAGGATGAAGCCGCGCTTGGCAGGCTGAAGCAGTGCACATCGTGCCACTTTGACGCGCCGCTCGCGCTGATGATCTGCTATGATAAAACCACCTGCTGGAAGAACCGAACCAACGGAACCATTGGCGGCGACGTGGATGCCAGCATCGTTACCACGCAGATGATGCTCGAGGTGGCGGAGCTGGGGCTTGCGACCACATGGGTGGGCGCGTTCAATCATCAGAAGGCGCGGGAGCTCTTTGGAATTCCGGATTATCTGGTGCCTGTGGCGCTGCTGCCGATCGGATATGCCGCTGACGACGTGGAGCCGCATTCGTGGCATTGGAAGCGGTTCGACATGGATCACACCGTTTTCTACAATACCTTTGACGGCATCACTGAGGGAGAAGCCCACTGATCCGGGAGGGAACAGGATGAAGGCCATAGCCATCAACGGCAGCCCCAGAAGGGGCTGGAACACGGAGCTGCTGCTTCAGCAGGCCTTGAGTGGCGCGGCGGACGCGGGTGCGCAGGCGGAGCTGATTCAGCTTTCCGACCTGTCCTTTTCCGGCTGTCGGAGCTGCTTTGCCTGCAAAAGGGCGGGAGCGGAGACCGGGCGCTGCATGTGGAAGGACGATCTGCAGCCGGTTCTTGATGAGATGCTGACGGCTGACGCGGTGTTCATGGGATCACCGATTTATCTCGGCAACGTCTCCGGGATGATGTATTGCCTGATGGAGCGGCTCGTCTTTTCGCTGCTAAGCTATGACGATTACAGCAAACGGCTCTTTCACGGCCATGTGAACGCCTGCTTTTTCTTCACGATGAATGCGCCGGAAAGCTATGCGGATGCCTGCTACAGCGGCATGATGAAGCAGTATGCCGACGCGATGAAGCGCCTCGGCGGCAGCAGCGAATACTACGCCGCCTGCGATACCCTGCAGTTTGAGGATTATTCACGGTTTGCCGCCGGGAGTTTCGATGAGGCGCATAAGCGCGGCGTGCGGGCAGAACAGTTTCCGAAGGATCTCCAGGCTGCGTACGACATAGGCTTTCGATTGGTCAAGAGCGGCAGCGCATCATGAAAAGACGGAATACGGGAGGAAGAAGCATGTGGATCGAAGGGAACTATCGCCGCAATCTCATGGACATGCACATCGACGACTGGCATGATGATTTTCTGTCCAAGCTGGATCCGGCGGCCTATGTGGACGCGCTGGCGGACGCTGGCGTGCAGGCGGCGATGGTCAAGGCCAAGCCGCACACCGGGCTATGCTACTGGCCGTCGACAATCGGCCGCATGCACCGCGGGCTCGAGGGCCGGGACTTCATTGGCGAGATGATCGAACTGTGCCATGCGAAGGGCATCGCGGTGATCGTGTACTTCAGTCAGATATTCGATAACTGGGCTTACGACCATCACCCGGACTGGCGCGTTGTGGCGCCTGACGGAAAGAACTTCCGCGAATACCGCGGCATGGGCGATTTCCGCAGCGGCCGGTACGGCATCGTCTGCCCGAATCATCCCGGCTACCGGGCCTATGTCCGGGCCAATCTGCAGGAGCTGTGCAGCCGTTACCGCTTCGAGGGCATGTTTTTGGACATGACGTTCTGGACGGAGGTATGCACCTGCGCGTGCTGCCGTCAGCGCTATCTGGATGAAACGGGGCGAGAACTGCCGCGCGTCATTGACTGGCAGGACGAGGGCTGGAAAGACTTCATCTATCGCCGGAGCCAGTGGATGGCTGATTTTGCCAGCGAATCCACCCGGGCGATCCATGAGATCAACCCCGAGGTGACGGTGGAGCATCAGTTCTCCATGATCACCTCCAACTGGATACACGGCTCCACTGAGCTGCTGGCGGAGCACTCGACCTATCTGGGCGGCGACTATTACGGCGGCTATCTGCAGCAGACCTTCATCAACAAGTATTACCGCAGCGTAAGCCCGCGCCTGCCCTTTGTGTACCACACCGGCCGCTGCGACCCGGAACTGTCCTATCACACCACCACCAAAACGGCCGAGCAGCTCGCCCTGCATGCCATGACCGCGCTGCTTCACAACGGCGCGTTCCTGCTGGTGGACGCCATCAACCCGGACGGCACGTTCGTGCCCGAGGTCTATCACACGCTGATGAAAGGCATTTATGCCGATACCCGGCGCTACGAAGCCTATGCGGGCGGCACGATGATCACGGACGCGACCATCTGGTTTGCGTCTCACGCGAAGTACGACCCGGATGAAACAGGCATCGACGTGATGGACAAGAGCTGGGGCAACACCATCTATATGCAGGCGCCCATCGGCATGGCGTCGGTGCTGCGGGAGGAGAACATCCCCTTCCATGTGATCGGCACAAAGAATATCGCGGACTATCCGGGCCGCGCCATTGCCCTGTGCCATGTGGCGGATATCCGCGACGAGGAGATGGACGCGCTGGAGGCTTATGTCCGGCGGGGCGGCAGCCTCTATGTGTCCGGCCCCGTGGGTCACCCGAGGCTGCAGAAGCTGCTGGGCATCCGGGTCACCGGAAAAACCGAAGATACCTTCACTTACATGAATCCGTCCGCGGAGTGCGCCGAGCTGGAGGGGTTCAGCGCGCTGGCACCGATGACGGTGGATCGCTGCCAATACGTCGCGGAGGTCGTGGAGGACGATGTGACGGTGCTGGCTACCCTGACCCGGCCCTATGTGCCCGCCGGGACCGACAGGTTCGCGGCCATTCACTCCAATCCGCCGGGTATCCACACCGAACAGCCGTCCATCACCTGCCGTCAGGTAGGAGAGAGCACGCTGATCTGGGCCGCCGCGCCGATTGAAGTAAGCCAGCCCTACATGACCCGCCGGGCGGTGGGCCGCCTGATGAAGCGGGCGATCGGCACGCCTTCCTTTGTCTCGGATGCGCCGAAGTTCGTGGAAATCCTGCACTGGGAGAAGGAGGGGCGCGAATACTTTGCGGCGCTGAACCAGCAGGAGGAATCCCCGGTTGTGCCCATGCGCGATATCACGATCACCGTACCCGGCGAGAATCTGCGGGCAGTGCTGCTGCCGGAGGGCTCGCCCTTGGAAACCTGCGCTCACGATGGCGTGACGGATGTGCTTTTGCCCAAGGTGCATCTTTATGCGGTGATGGAAATCCTTCGCGGATCATGACGGCGCGGAATTGCGGTCAGGCAGAAACCGCTGAGGCTGCGTGTCGCGGCAGTCTGTGATGCGCCCGAGATGGCGCAGGTGACAGTGCGCTTTTTTCGCCGCATACCCCGGAGACAAAAAGACGGCATGACCATCCCGGTCATGCCGTTTTCTGCGTCCGATGTTTTTACCATTCCAGCGGATAGTTTTCTACCGCGTATTCCAGCTTGCGTCCGTTCTCCTTGAGGGTCTTGAGAACGGAGTCGATGGCGGTGTCCTTGGTCAGGGGCGTGGGGATGAAGTCATTGCGGTCGGTGCGGGAGGAGATACGGATCGGAATGATCCGGAAGCCCTCGCTGCTGACCACGCCGTCCAGCACGCGGAACCGGGTCTGGAAGACGAAGCTGGTCATGTCGCTGGGATTCTTGTTGCCGGAGAAGCAGAAGTTGCCCAGCGAGTAGCAGATATATACGCCCTTGTACTGCTCGATGGGGTTCAGGCGATGGCTGTGGTGGCCCAGCACCAGATCGGCCCCGGAGTCGACCGCCAGCCGGCCCATCTTGATCTGATTGTTTGTAGGCGAGTAGTCCTTTTCGTTGCCCCAGTGGAAGCTGACGATGACGATGGGGTACTGGGCCTTTGCCTCGGCGATGTCGGCGGGCACCTTGTCCCAGAGCTGCTCGTAGCGGTCGATGCACAGGTAGGAGAGCATCGCGATCTCGACGCCCTTGACCTCGATCACGCCCACATGGGTGGAGTTGGAGTACACGATGCCCTCGTAGACCAGCGTGTTGATGGTTTCCTGATAGGCGTCCTCGCCGTGGTCCATGACGTGGTTGTTCTCCAGCGACACAGCCTCGATGCCGTTGTCGGAGAGCATGGTCACATAGGACGGCGGGGCGCTGAACAGGAACTGATTCTCCCGCTTGTTGGAGGGAACGTAAGTTGTCTCGGTCAGCGTGCCCTCGAAGTTGACAATGGTCAGGTCGTCCTCAAGGAGAATATCGCGCATGTTGCGCATGGTGAAGTTGATGTCGCCGCCCTGCCGCTTGAGCTCGTCGTTGAAAATGTCCGTGCTCTTGCGGGAATCGCCGCCGATGGTGAAGTCTCCGGTGCCGGTGATGGTGATAAGGACCGAACCGTCGGGCTCATAGATGCTCGGCGCGTCCAGCAGAACAGCGTCTTCCGCCTCGTCAGGCGGCGCGATGAAGGTGTTTGCCACAATGGACGGATCCGCGCCGGAGAGCACCTCCTCCAGGGAGAGATCATCCTCCTCGCCCAGCGCGGCCGGTAGCACAAATGGGGTCAGCGCCGTCATCAGCGCGATCAATAGGGCCAGCTTTCGCATGGTGTACCTCCAAGGGATATCATCGGTATATTCTATGAACGAATCAGCGGATTGAATGTATCCCGCATCACAGATTGTTCACAAAGTCCGCCATCTTCTCCAGCGCGATGTTCAGCTTGTCGATGCCGGTGGCGTAGGAGCAGCGGATGTGTCCCTCGCCGCAGGCTCCGAAGGCCGTGCCGGGCACCGCCGCGACGTGGGTCTCATTGAGCAGCCGGGCACAGAAGTCCTCGCTGGTCAGGCCGGTCTTGGCGATGCTCGGGAACACATAGAATGCGCCCAGCGGCTCGAAGCAGTCAAGCCCCATGGAGCGGAAGCCGTCCACCATGAGCCTCCGGCGACGGTCGTAGCTCTGGCGCATCTTTTCGACGTCCTCATAGCCGTTCTCGCGGCCCATGCGCAGGGCCTCCAGCGCGGCAACCTGACCCTGACGGGGCGCGCAGAGAATGCCGTACTGGTGAATCTTGTTGAGCACGGTGAGAATCGCCGCCGGGCCGCAGATGTAGCCCACGCGCCAGCCGGTCATGGCGAAAGCCTTCGAGAAGCCGTTGATGGTCAGCGTGTAGTCCCACATGCCGGGCAGCGACGCGAAGGAAACATGCGTGTTGTCGCCGTAGGTCAGTTCAGCATAGATCTCGTCGCTGATGACCATGATTTCCTTTTCCCGCACCACCTGCGCGAGGGCCTCGAGATCAGCCCGCTCCATGATGCCGCCGGTTGGGTTGTTGGGATAGGGGAGGATGAGCGCCTTGGTGCGGGGCGTGATGGCCGCGCGGACGTTCTCCGCCGTGAGCCGGAAGGCGTTGGATTGGTCGGTCTTCACACCCACGGGGGTGCCGCCCGCGAAGATCACGCTGGGGCTGTAGCTGACGTAGCTCGGCTCGGGCACCAGCACCTCATCACCGGCGGATACCAGCGCGCGAAGGGCGATATCGATGGACTCGCTGGCCCCGACGGTCACCACGATGTCGGTCTCCGGGTCGTAGGGCGTGCCGAAGCGATCCTCCAGATAGCGGCTGATCTCCTTGCGCAGGGGCAGCAGGCCGCGGTTGGGGGTATACTGCGTCTCGCCGTCCAGCAGGCTGTTGATGGCGGCGTTGCGGATGTGATAAGGCGTGACAAAGTCCGGCTCGCCAACGCCGAGGGAGATGGTGTCCTTCATGGTCGCCGCCAGATCGAAAAAGCGCCGGATGCCGCTGGGCGGGACTGCCGCGATGGCGGGATTCAGATAGCGTTCGTAATTCACGGCGAGATCACCAGCCGGTTATCGGGCGTGTCACCCTCGAAGATGACGCCCTCTTCTTTATAGCGCTTGAGCACGAAGCTGGTCGCGGTGCCGGTGACGGTCTCCAGAGGGGAGAGCTTCTCCGACACGAACAGCGCCAGCTCCTTGAGCGTCGGGGCCTGCACCAGCACCAGCAGGTCATAGCTGCCGGACATCAGGTATACGCTCTTGACCTCCTCGAAGCGGTAAATGCGCTTGGCGATGGCGTCGAACCCCATGTCCCGCTGGGGGGTGACCTTGACCTCGATCATCGCCTCCACGCGGTCGCGGTCGGTCTTGTCCCAGTTGATGGTCGGCGCGTAACGCAGGATGACGCGCTCCTCCTCCAGCCGCGCGATGGCCTCGGCAACCTCGGTCACCGTCGAGCCCGTCATCACGGCGAGCTTTTCCAGCGGCAGGCGGCAGTCCTCCTGCAGAAGATCCAGCAGTTCCATGTCCAGCTTCGTCAAGGGAAAGGACACTCCTTTCAATCCATATACACCCGTTATTGTACACCATCTGCCGGATTCGCGCAAGGGGCACCCCTTTTCTTGCGGAAGGGACTGGCGCGGGACGGGGAAATCGTGTAGAATAAGGAGCAGGGAAGGAATGGTTTTCCCGTGGGAACAAAACGGGCGGTTCGCTCGTCTGATAGAGAGAGGAAGGCAGGTGACGGTATGGACGAGGTAAGCCTTCGCCGGGCGCAGAAGGGCGACGCGCGGGCCTTTGAGGCGCTGGTGACACCCTATGAGTCCATGATCTGGCGGGTCTGCTGGCATTACACGGGCCACACCGAGGACGCCCGGGACTGTGCGCAGGAGGCGCTGCTCAAGGCGTGGCGCTCCATCGGCGCGTACCGGCAGGACTGCTCGCTGGAGAGCTGGCTGTATCGGGTCTGCGCGTCGGTGTGCATTGATTTCCAGCGCCGCAGCAGGCGTAATGCGGCTGAATCGCTCTCCGTGATGACGGAGGAGGGCTTCGATCTGCCGGACCCTGCCGCCGCGCCGGATGAGCAGGCGCAGCAGCGTCAGGAGCGGGAGGAACTGCGCCGGGCCATGGCGATGCTGCCGGAGGACATGCGCACGGTGCTCATCCTCTACGCGCTGGAAAAGAAGAAGTACGAGGACATCGCGGTCATCACGGGCACGGCGGTGGGGACGGTCAAGAGCCGGCTCAACCGTGCCCGGCAGCGACTGCAGGAAATTTTGTCGGAGCGGGAACAATCCGGGGAAACCGTCGTCCAACAGAGCAGAAGGAGGGACGCGCGATGATCGACCATGAGCACGACGACCTCCTGAAGCGGCTGGACAGCCTGAACATGGATGTGCCTCCGATGCCGGAGGGCTTCCACGAGGGCTGGGCCCAACGACTGGAGGATGAGGCGATGGAGACCAAACCGAAGAAATTCACGAAAACGACCCTGATCCGCGCGCTGTCTGCCGCGGCGGCGCTGGTGTTTGTGGTCGGCGGCACGCTGCTGGCCCGGCGGGCGGAGGAACCGGCTGGCTTGGAGAAATCAGCCGCCCAAACCAGAGGCTACGACATAGCGACGGAGTATGAGTACGATGCCGGTTTCGGCATCCTGCTGGGCGCGATGGAAGAGGATGCGGTCGAGTACGGCGGGATCAATGGCACGATGACGATGACCATGAAAGAAGCGCCGTCGGAGCGGATGCTGATCCGCACGGCGAGCCTGACCGTCAGCACCCAGCGCTATGACGAGAGCCTGTCCGCGATGCTGGCGCTGTGCGAGAATGCGGGCGGCTGGATGGCCTCAACCTCCGAGAGCGAGGGGAGCAGCGGCCTGCGCACCTGTTACCTGACCCTGCGCATCCCGGCGGAGAAGCTGGATGACTTCCTCTCCGGCACGGACGGGCTGGGCCGGGTGACCCGCCGCTCCGAGAACGTCGAGGATGTGACGGAGAACTATTACGACACCCGCGCGCGCCTCGAGACACAGCAGGCCCTGATGGCCCGCCTGCAGGCGCTGATGACCGACGCGGCCTCCCTTGGCGATCTGCTGGAGCTGGAGTCGAAGATCGCCGACACCCAGTATCAGATCGACCGGCTGCAGACGAGCCTGAACTCCACCGAGCGACAGGTGAATTTCGCCACCGTGGACGTGACCCTGCGGGAGGAAAGCCAAGCGGCAGTCATTGTCGACGCGGAGAAGACCCTCGGCGAGCGGCTGCGCGGCGCGCTTGTTTCGGGTGCGGAGGCCTTCGTGAAGCTCATGGAGAACGCGGTGGTCTTCCTCGCGGCGGCGCTGCCCTTCATCGGCATTATCGTCGCGGTGTGGCTGATCGCTGTTATCATCCGCAAGGCGGTTCGGAAAAGGAGGTAATCCATGATGAAAAAGCTGCTTGTGATCCTGCTGGCGGCGCTGCTGACGATGCCCGTGCTGGCGCTGGCGGAGGGAGAGCTGACCGTGATCGGCACGGCGACGGTGACCCTGACGCCCGACATGGCGGAGCTGACCGTCGGCGTGGAGACCCGGGCTGACACGGTGAACGGCGCCGTCACGGGCAACAGCGAGGCGCTGAACGCCGTCATCGAGGCCCTGAAGGCGGCGGGCGTTGCCGAGAACGACATGTCCACGCGGAACTACTATGTGGGCGCGGAGTATGATTACAGCGTCTCGCCCGCGGCGCTGTCGGGCTACAGCGTGAACAACAACCTGACCATCATCGTGCGGGACATCGACATGATCGGCGCGGTGATCGACGCGGCGACGGCGGCCGGAGCGAATCAGGTCTACGGCGTGACGTTCCGCTCCTCCCAGATGGCGGATGGGCATGACAGGGCGCTGACGCTGGCCGTTCAGGAGGGTATGCGTAAGGCGCAGCTCATGGCTGAGGCCAGCGGGCGTGAACTGGGGCAGCTCGAAGGCGTTCAGGAGAACGGCATGCAGTCCTACGGCGTGACCGTCGCCTATGACACGGCGGCGCGGACTTCCGGCACATCCATCATGCCCGAGGAGCTGAGCGTCACCGCTTCGGTGACTCTGACCTTCGAGCTGAGATAACGCAAAATCGCCCCGGAAGGGATTGACTTTCCCGGCGGAATGTGCTATCATGTTCAGGCTGTGATGAGCAGCCTGCGCACCCGTAGCTCAGTTGGATAGAGTGTCAGACTCCGACTCTGAAGGTCACAGGTTCGAATCCTGCCGGGTGTACCACGAAAGAAACCTCTTTTGTCTACCAAGACAAGAGAGGTTTCTTTTATGCATTCCGAGGCACAATAGCTCGAAATTGACGAAAATCCTGTCGAAAAAGCGATCGGAATGCCTATAGGCGACAGGATTTTAACCACAGAAAGATTACGGGTATCACGGAAATGTGACACAAATCCCTTGTGTTTTATTGCAGTTTGTGCTATGATAACTACGATAAATAGTAAACAGGGAAAGTGAGGTGGACAAAATGACTTATATTATACTGATAAAATCAAGTGTCATTTTGTCCGCCGATTAAGTACCTTTTCGTACGGATATTATCGTCACCTCTGATTTTATCAGGGGCGTTTTTTATTCCAAACCATACGAACAGAAAAGGAAAAGGTACGAATCAAAATGTATAGGAGTGCTAATATGACTTTAGAAACAATGATATCAGAACTGCATTACACAAGCGATATTGAGCAGGCGGTTCTACAGAAAATCCGCAAGGATGAGAAATTGGTTGAGCAGATTGCAGAAACCGCATACAAAGGGGAAGACTTTGACTTTTCCTTATGCAAACGCATGCCATTGACACGTTTGGCTGTTGTAACATATCTTTTGCTCCGCAAGTATGATGATTACAAAGCGAAAGAAGTTCCCGACAACATTATTTTTGATACTTTTAGAGATGTATCCTTGCGGGCAAAACTGTACTACGAGAAAACCGGCCGGGTTGGAATCTCAAGGGGAGACGTTATATGGTTTCGTCATATAATGAACGTCGTTATCTTCAAAATAGGTGCGCTGCAGTTTCAGCCCTTTGAAATGATGTATTTAGATGAAGAAACGATTGGTGAGCCGTACATGGCATTTGCAAAGGAACAGAAAGAGGCATTACCAGCCGGTGCGCCCGTGATAAACTGTCACATCCAGCAAGACGCAGATTTGAGCCCCGAAGCGGTTGAAGCGTCCTTCCAAAGCGCAAAACGATTCTTTTCAACTCATTTTTCAACACGATACAAAGCATTTCTCTGCTATAGTTGGCTGCTCTATCCCCCTATGGTAAAGAACCTCTCTCTAAAATCAAACATAAAACAGTTTGCTGCTAAGTTTTCCATCATTGGGGCTTGCGATGATTCGGAACAGGCAATCGAATACCTTTTCAGGAATGGAACAAAAAGGAGGCTTCCTGCCAATGCGACCACGCTTCAAAAGTTAGCGATTGAACACAAAGAGCTTCTTGGCTTTGCTTGCGGCATTATTATAATCTAAATTGTTTCAGGTCAAAAGGTGCGCACCTTTTGCGGTTTTTACCTACTCCAACGCACCGTTGGGTCGTTCTTTCGCAGTGAATCCGGGAGGGATCGCGATATGTTAACCTTGAAGAAATACACAGAAAACGACTATGATCTTTACGCGAAGCTGGTGTTCAATGAGCAGACGATGAAGATGAATCTGGGGCGGGTCTTCACCGATGAAGAAGCAACGATGTTTTTTCAGATGGTGCTGAGCTGCAACGCCGCAAGTCCGGACTTGGGATTCTATCAAGTGCTTGCAGGTCAGGGCAGCGAAGGCGAGTACATCGGAATGGGCGCGCTGAACTGGAACGACGATTACAACGCCGTTGAGATCGAGTACATGCTGCTGCCGTCCTTCTGGCATCAGGGGTATGGAACGGAACTGGTGGCGCTGCTGCTCCAGAAAGCGAGCGAAGCGCATCGAGGGGCGGATGTCGTGGCAATCACCGACCCGGCCAATGTCTACTCTAAAAGAATCCTGAAAAAAGCAGGCTTTGCGTTTGTGAAGCAATACGTCAATGACGACGGCGAGCCCGCGGAACTGTATGCTAAAAAAACTGAAACCCCGCGGTCATGAAGGCCGCGAGGACTGTGTTCGTTCTGTTACAGCCGCTTGGTGAAGCAGATGATCCTGTTGGCTTCCTCGAAACCGGCGCCCAAATGGAACCGCAGACTGTCGGTGTTGTCCAGCTCGCAGTCGCTGGCGAATTCCCGGCAGCCCTGCGCTCTGGCCCAGTCCTCGCAGGCCCTGAGCAGCGCCGAAGCGGCGCCCTTCCGCCGGTATGCCTCCTCGATGAACACACCCTCGAGGTATCCCACGGGGGAGGACTCACAGCCCTCCACATAGTCCCGGCGGAGCTGGCACTGCGCAAAGCCTGTCGCGTGTCCGTCTGTCTCGCAGAGGAACACTGCCGCGTCCGGCCGCTCCAGCAGCAGGGCCAGCTCGGCGGACAGCTCCCGCGGCTCGTTTTCGGGCCAGAGCAGTAGCGCGAGGCGCACGACATGGGCGAGGTCGCCCGGGGCAGCCTGTCTGATCTTCATGATGGCATCATCCCTCCTGAATATTGCTGCCGGGCGCATGCGCAGCGGCTTCTTTGGCGAGGGTCATCAGGGCTCGTTCGCTGATGACGTCCTGCTGATAGGGGTAGGCTGAGGCAGCCTTGTCAAAAGCCTCCTGATATTTGGCGGCCTGCGCTTCGTCACGGTCGCGGAGCAGCGCGGCGATATACTGGGTTCGGAGCACGGTGATGTGCGACTTCATGGCCTTCGTTACCTGCTGAACGGCGGGCGAGCCGAGGGCTTCGGTGAGGTCGGCAGGGCGTCCGGCGATCAGCTCGCAGCAGGCTCCGTCGAGGGTCAGCAGGGCGCGGTACAGCGGGAGAATGCCCTTGCTGCGGGCAAGCAGCGCCCGGATGGCCTTCTCCGTGCCGGGAAGATCGAGGGCGTCGAGCTGCCGGTTGGCGGCGAAAACCGCGACGCTTGCCACCAGCGTGTTGTCCATGGAGGCTTCAGGGAAGGGCTCAAACCATTTGTCCGGCATCTCCGAGAGGCGCATCCCCTCCGCCTGTGCCGCGGCAAAGCTCATCTGCACCCACAGCGCGCGGCGGGCGTCCCGGCTGCGAAGCACACTGACCAGATTGCTGCCATCGTTGGCGACCATCATGCCGGGCAAGGGGATGCCGTTGGTGAGCCCCAGCAGCAGCCCGACGGCAGCGGCCTCCGCCAGCAGGACAGAAGCCAGCGGGTGCTCCCACAGCGCCCACGCCATAAGCCCGCAGACGACCGCGGTCGCAAGATTGACGATGACGCCGCCGAGGTTGTACAGCACGCAGGGAAAGCCCTCCTCCCGCCATGGCGGCGGGGCCATGAGGCACTGTCCGGCGGTTCCGGCGAGGGAGAATTTTGAGCGGGTGATCCTGCCGTTCGGCCCGCGGAGCCACAGCACGCTGCCGATGCGGAAGGATACAAACCGCCAGCCCGTCATCAGTCCAAAGAGGAGATGCCCCGCCTCATGCAGGATCAGCTCCGCAAAGAAAAACGCGTACAGCGCCGCAAACACAAGGATGAACTGGGCGATGAGCATGCCCTTGGACGCGGTCGGGATTCGGTCCATCAGAATGACAAGTCCTATGCCGAGACCGAAGCCGGCTGCAGCGCCAAGGAGCATCATCAGGTATTTCGAGGCCTTCTTCATGGGCGATTCCTCCGTAGCAGGATTGATTCCATTATAGCGGTGAACATCATGCGGTGTCAATGGCGGGGGGCGATTTGCGCAGCGCCTCTTTACAAGCGGGCTTTGGACCGTTACAATAAAGGCATTCCGATGAGCAAAGGAGCGTTTGCCATGAAGTATTACGGCGCGCTGGAAGCCGGCGGCACGAAGATGGTGCTGTCGGTGCTGGACGAGACGGGAACCATCCTTGAACGGGCGACGATGCCGACGGGAACGCCGGAGGACACGATGCCGGGCATGATTGCGTTCTTTCAGGAGCACCCGGTGACGGCGCTGGGCATCGGCTGCTTTGGCCCGCTGGATCTGAATCCGGCGTCGCCGACCTATGGCTGTATCACCGCCACGCCGAAGCTGCCCTGGCGGCATTATCCGATCGTGCCTGCCTTCCGGGAGGCATTGGGCATCCCTATCGGGCTGGACACCGATGTGAACGGCGCGGCGCTGGCGGAATCGCAGCTCGGTGCGGCGAAGGGTCTGCAAAGCTGCCTGTACGTCACCATCGGCACGGGCGTCGGCGGCGGACTTATCATCGGCGGCAGGCCGGTGCATGGGCTGACCCATCCGGAACTGGGGCATATGCTGCTGGCTCCCATGCCCGGTGATCCCGCGCCGGAGGGTTTCTGTCCTTACCACCAGCACTGTCTGGAAGGCCTTGCGGCGGGCCCGGCGATTCAGAAGCGCTGGGGCGTCCCGGCTCAGGAACTGCCGCCGGATCATCCCGCTTGGGCGCTGGAGGCCGATTATCTCGCGCAGATGTGCCTGAACGCCATCATGGCCTTCTCGCCGGAGAAGATCATTCTGGGCGGCGGCGTGATGGGACAGGCGTTCCTGCTGCCGATGATCCGGGAGCGGACGGTGAAGCTGCTGGGCGGCTATCTGTCCAGCCCGGTGGTGGACAATGGGCTGGAGGACTATATCGTCGCGCCGGGGCTGGGCGTGAACAGCGGCGTGATGGGCGCTTATCTGCTGGCGAGGGAGGCGGAAGCGTGCGGGTGATCGTGATGGACGCGCAAGGCGGCGGCATGGGCCGTCTGCTGGTGGAGGGCCTGAAGAAGGCGCTGCCCGAGCAGCCGGTGATCGCCGTTGGCACCAATGCGCTGGCGACCTCCGCCATGCTGCGGGCCGGGGCCGATCAGGGTGCGACGGGAGAGAACGCTGTGGTCGTGTGCGCGGCTCAGGCGGAGCTGATCCTTGCGCCCATCGGCATGGTGCTGTGCGACGCGATGCTGGGCGAGGTGACCGCCGCGATGGCCTGCGCTGTCGGGAGGAGCCCTGCGCACAAGATTCTTGTGCCGGTCAGCCGCTGTCAGGCGAGTGTGGCTGGAGCGCAGAAGATGACCATGGCAGAGGCGGTTGAGCGGGCCGTGGCAGAGGCAAAGGCAAGGATCGAGGGAAAAGCATGAGAGTGACGCTGGGAACGGTGAGCTTTGAGCTGAAGGAGCCCTTTGACTTCTCCTTTCTCGAGGAATACGGCGAGCCCTTCTCGGTCTTTGACCAGCAGGACTCGGGGAATATCTGCTTTGGCACGCGCAAGGGACAGAAAAAACGATTCGTCAAGCTGGCGGGCGCGGCGACGGCGCGGGGCAGCGTGACGCCCGAGGAGGCTATCCGGCGTATGCGCGCCTGCTCCGTTGTCTGGAGGGAGCTGGAGCATCCGGCGCTTTTGCGGCTCATCGAGGACGGGCCTGTTCCCGGAGGCTATGTGCAGGTCTTTGAATACGGCGAGGGTCGTTGCATGAGCCCCATGTATGGCGAGCATGAGCGCTTCATGGCTCTTCCGCTTGCGGAGAAGCTCGGCATATATCGCACGGTGCTCGATTTTCACGATCATGTGCATCGCCGGGGCTATATCGCGATCGACTTCTACGACGGCTGCATCATGTATGACTTCGAGAAGCGACAAACCCACCTGTGCGACGTGGAGTTCTACCGCCGGATGCCCGTGGTCAATGAGATGGGCCGCATGTGGGGCTCGAGCCGCTTCATGTCGCCGGAGGAGTTCACCCTCGGCGCGGTGATCGACGAGCGGTCGAACGTCTACACCATGGGCCAGACGGCCTTCCAGCTGCTGGGCGGCGGCACGGATCACGCGCGGGAAAAGTGGCAGGCGTCCGAGGCGCTGTACAGGGCGGCGATGAAGGCCGTCAGCGAGCGCAGGGAGGACAGGTACGCGTCCATCGGAGATTATCTGGCGGCGTGGGACGCCGCGCTGAAGGAGGAAGCGCCATGAACTTGCCGACGCTCGTCATTCTGCTGATTCTCGCGGCGGTGGCGGTCTACACGGTCGTCAGCTACAGGAAGAAGGTCGCATCGGGATGCTGCGGCGCGGGCGGCGACAAGGTGACCCGCGTGGAAAAGGCCGGAAGGGCAGGGGACTATCCCTGCCATAAGATCGCCCTGATCGACGGCATGCACTGCGAGAACTGCGTAGCCCGGGTGGCCAACGCCTTCAATCAGGAGGACGGCTTGATGGCGGAGGTGAACCTCCCGAAGAAGCGCGCCGATGTCTACAGCCGGGAGCCCATCGAGGATGGCCGCATCCGCCAGCTTGTTGCGAAGGCCGGGTACATGGTCACGGAGATTCAGGAAGGGTAGTATCAAAATCTGAAGGAATTATCATCATATGCAGGTGAAAAAGTGAACTATAGATTACCGCAGCTAAGTGATGCAATGCTGCTTCGCGACTATGTGCAGGAGCATTACGATCATGGGGAACTCGATATCGGCGCGAGTATGGGCCTTTCAGCGTCCGATTATAGCGAGTGGGTTGAAAAAATCCAGAGCAATGCAACGATTGGCAATGCTGAATGGGGAAAGTCGCTCCTGTATCTGTGCTTCGATGAAACGCGGCTGATTGGTCTGCTCAGCATCAGGTATGAGCTGTCAAAGGAGCAATCAGAGACGTATGGGGATATCGGTTATGGCGTCAGGCCGTCCGAGAGAAAAAAGGGCTATGCGACAGCGATGCTGCGGCATGCTCTGTCCGTTTGCAAGGAAAAGGGAATGAATCAGGTGATCCTTGGCTGCTATCAGGATAATCTGGCGTCGGCGACGACGATCAAAAGGAGCGGCGGCGTTCTCTTTTCGGAAAGCGACAGGTATACGAAGGGAAGAATGAGCCAATATTATGTGATTTCCCTGTGAACGGCAGGCCTTGCCCGTCGTCGCATCAAAAAGGGACATGGCGTTCATCAGCGCGCCATGTCCCGATTCTTTTTATTGCGTCAATTCCCCAGATGCAGCTCGGAGAAGCCTCCGAGGTCGCCGGCATTGAAGTGCTTGCGGCACAGGGAGACATACTGGCTGTTGCCGCCCAGCAGCACCTGCTCGCCCTTCTTGACCACCTTGCCGTCCATGACCCGGGCGTTGCAGACGGCCTTTTTGCCGCACCAGCAGATCGTCTTGACCTCCTCGATGGTGTCAGCCCATGCCATCAGCCACAGGCTGCCCTCGAAGAAATTGTTCTGAAAGTCGGTGCGCAGGCCGTAGGCGATGACGGGCACGTTCAACTCGTCGACGATGCGAACCAGCTCGTGAACCTGTGCCTTGGTCAGGAACTGCGCCTCATCCACGATCACGCAGTCGTACTGGGAAACGTCGATATCCGGCAGTTCCTCGATCAGCACGCATTCCGTCTCCATGCCGACGCGGGACTTGACCATCCGCGCGCCGTCCCGGTTCTCCAGCCCGGGCTTGACCATCAGCACCTTCTGGCCGCGCTCCTGATAATTGTACTGCACCATGATGGCGTTGGCCGTCTTGCTGGAGCCCATTGCGCCATAGCGGAAATAGAGCTTCGCCATTGGGAAGACCTCCGTTTCTTTGGTTTACTGGGTCTGCTTGGGGCATTCCTCGCAGCCCTGCATCCGGCGGCGGATCGCCTCGTAGGACGCTTCGGACAGGTCGTGCTCCATCTTGCAGGCGTCCTCCCGGGCGGTTTGATCGTCCACGCCGAGGGACTCCAGAAAGCTGGACAGCGTGTTGTGCCTGTCCAGAATGCGCCGGGCGATGGCCTCGCCGTCCGCGGTCAGGGCAATCAGGCTGTCCTCATCCATGGTGATATAGCCGTTTTCCCGGAGCTTCTTCATCGCGAAGCTCACCGACGGCTTGGTCACGCCCAGCATCCCGGCAATATCCACCGAGCGGGCGTAGCCCTTTTCCTCCTGCAGCATCAGGATCGCTTCCAAATAATCCTCCGCAGATTCATGAATGTTCATATGCGCCACCTGCCTGATCATGAGTTGATATCTTAATAGTAGCATGTCCTAACCGAAATTGCAATGCGTCCGGGGAATCTTTCGCGGAATTGATTTCCAAAAAGAAAGGCCCGCAGAGCACGGAGCCCTGCGGGGAGGGGATTATTCTTCTGTGTAGAGCACGCTGCCGTCGAAGCTCAGCATGACGCGGCTGCCGTCCTCATAGACGACCTGCCAGACGCGCTGGCCCAGCTCGGCATGAGCGTCCGCATCGACGATGTTGATGTAGCCGTAGTAGGCGTTGGCGGCGGAGCTGACAGCAAGGGCTTCATTGGCGATGGCGATGGCCCTCTCCTCGGTCATGGCGTCATCGCCGGGGAGCAGCCCTGTGGTGTACAGCGCGCTGGTCTCGGGTCGGTCGTAGAGGATGACAGCGCCGTTGGCCGTCAGGTCAACATGCCACGAGCGGCCTTCACCCTTGCGGAAGATGATCGACCAGACCCGCCGGCCGGCATACGCGATCTGCATATCGCCGTACCAGTGGTCGTTGGGTTCCTCGTACATGGTGGCTTCGACCGACGCATCGTCAAGGTTTTCTACGCCCAGACCATGCAGGAAGGCCTTGGCGCTTTCGACGGCCTGCGGCTGGGTGAGCTCTTCGCCCGCGGGCAGAGTATAGCGTGTGGTCTCGTCGGTGAGCATGTTGTTATCCGCCAGCAGACCGCTGTACCACACCCGATCCTCCATGGACCAGCTCTCCATGGGCCCGTGGAGCTTTTCCAGAATGGACATCAGGGTCACGGTATCTGCCGTTCCATTGACGTATGCGGTCATGATCTGATCGGCGAGGGCGTCCTTCTCTTCGTCTGTCAGGTCGCCGGTCAGCAGCCGCTGCGCGTCAGGGTCGTCCTCCAGCTCGCCCAGATCGCAGAGCGCCCGGACAAGCTCCAGCTTCGCGTCGGTGTTCCAAGTGTCGTAGTAACCATTCTGCGCTTCCAGCGGAGCGACCCTTTCACCCGCGTCCTTCCATAGCAGTGTCGCCGCCACCGCGCTGGCCGCGAGAAGCATCAGCACCATAGCCAGAACCAGAGCCGTTGAAAACTTCTTTTTCACGGGGCTACCTCCTTCATTGAGACGGCTGATCACATGGTATCTGTTCCCCTGTGTCCACGTCACATGAGAAAGCTCGGCGTCCAATCGGCAGCGGAAATCCTGTTCAGTCATCGTAATACCATCCTTCCAGCTTCCGGCGAAGGATTTCATTCGCCTTTTTCAGTTGCCGTTTGGCTGTCGCATGGGATACGCCGAGCGCATCGGCCGTTTCCCCGATGGTCATCGCCTCATAGTACCGCAGCAGCACGGTCATGCGCAGCTTCTGCGGGAGGGCTCCCACCGCGCGCGACACCTCACCGTCGGGGAAGTGCGCGTCCTGCCCTTGCTCCGGCAGGCTGTCTGGGGTGACACGGCGCTCGGTATGCCTGAACCATCCCGTACGCTGATAGTCCCGGCACACGTTGACGGCAATTCGTATCAGCCACGCCTTTTCGCTGCCTTCCTTTCTGAATGTGTCCAGAGCCTTCCATGCCTTCACGAAGGTGTCCTGCGCGGCATCCTCCGCTTGGAAGGGGTCCTTGAGCTGCAGCGTGCAAAAGCGCTTGATACCACTGCCATAGGCCTGCATCAGATGCTCCAATGCTGCCGAACGTTCGGTATCCGTCATGCTTCATGCCTCCTTTCACCCATAAAGACGGAGCAGGACGGACAAGTGGGTCATCTTTTTTGATATTTTCTGGCAGCAAAAAAGCTCACCGCATATGGTGAGCTTTTGTTGGCACCCCCGACGGGATTCGAACCCGTGTTTCCGCCTTGAGAGGGCGGCGTCCTAGGCCTCTAGACAACGGAGGCATATAAGCTGGGGAACTAGGATTCGAACCTAGACAATACGAGTCAGAGTCGCAGGTGCTGCCGTTACACCATTCCCCAACGCTCTCGCAGCCATTGCCTTGACTGCGAGAGCTATTATATCAAATCATGCCGGAATTGTCAAGCGGTGTTTTAAAGAAAAAATGGTTTTTCGAGGAAAAAATCTGCTTAAAGGTGCTCGGCGGTGTCCGTGACCAGCGCCAGCGTGTTCAGCATGCCCTTGACGTGGGTGCGCTCGTAGCCATGGGAGGCAAACACGCCCTGCCCGCACAGCGCGAAGCGGATCTCCATGCCGGCCTTGAGGGCAGGGGAGGCGTCGGAGGAGTAGCTGGGGTACACGTCGACCGCGTAGTCGAGATCAAGACGGCGGCAGCGGGCAATCAGCTCGTTGGTGAAGTCCCAATCATAGGGGCCGGCTGAGTCCTTGGCGCAGATGGACACCTGCGTCTCCTTGCAGCTCAGGTCCGCGCCGACGCAGCCCATGTCGACGGCCAGCATGTCCTCCACGTCGGACAGCGCCTCGAGTCCGGAGCCGCCATGGCCGACCTCTTCGTAGACCGTGAAGGAGAGATACACCTTGCGGCCCAGCGTCACGCGGCCCTCGGCGACCTCACGGGCGAGGGTCAGCAGCACCGCTGCGGAGGCCTTGTCGTCGATGTGACGGCTCTTGACGTAGCCGCTGTCGGTAATGACTGTCCGGGGGTCGAAGCTGATGAAATCGCCCGAGTGGATGCCCAGCGCCTCAACCTCCGCGCGGGAAGAAACCTCTTCGTCAAGGATGATCTCGAGGAACTCGTCCGAGCGCGGCGTGCCAGTCTGATTTCCCCAGACGTGACCGCTGGCCTTGGTGGAGTACACCGTGCCGGTGAAGACCTTGCCGTCGCGGGTATGGATGCGGACGTTCTCATTCTCGATGTTGTTGTCATCGAAGCCGCCGATGCGGCTGTAGCGCAGATGCCCGTCGCCCTTGACGGCCCGCACCACCGCGCCGAGCGTATCGACATGGGCGGAAAGCAGCAGCGGGTGACCGACCCCGCCGAGGCAGACCACGACGGTGCCCTTGCGGGTGCGCTCCGGCTGGAAGCCCAGACGGGTCAGCTCGGCGAGCACATGAGCGGTCGCTTCGTGGGTCATGCCCGTGGGGCTGGGAATGGCAGCCAGCCTGTAGAACTGGTCAAGCAGGTAATCCTTCTTATCCATGAGAATCATTCCTTTCTTTGGCATATCAGGGGAGCAGATGGCCGTCGGCGGCGAGGCGCAGCTGCTCAATGATGCCCCTGTAGTGCGTCGCAAAGCGCGGGTCGCTCTCCGCGGCATGGTCGAGGTCAATGCCGAAGCGAATCAGCCTGTCAACAATGTGTGCCGCGATTTTCTGGCGGTATTCATCGGTATGCTCGTAGCGACGGATGGTGAGCTGCCCATGGGCTTCCTCGTTCAGCAGCCGTTCATAGAGGTCGGGGATAGCAATCTCCTCTAACACCGGCACCTCATGCCCGCAGACGAGCTCCGGCTCCCATGAGGTTCTGCCCCGCTCAAAGCCAGCATCGTCCACCATATAGACCGAACAGCTCCGGCCCTGATAGACCGTGCGGAAAGCGTCCGGGTAGCATTCAAGGAGCACAGGCTTGCCCTGCCCGTTGGTGGAGATATCAAAGTCGAAATCATCGCACTTCGCGCCGAACAGCAGCCCCGTGACCATGTTCTCGATGGCGTAGACATAGGCCGTGCCGTGGGTTGAGACCTTCGGCATAAGCGCCTTTAATCCTGCCGTTGGAGATACATGATAGAGCATTTGATCCTCCTGCCGTGAGAGCGAGAGAGGGGAGCTTTCGGCTTGAAAGCTGCCCCTCTCGAAATAACTTAGTCCAACAGCTTCTCGCTGGCCTCGCGGAGTTCCTCGTTGAGCTTCTCGGCGTCAGCCTGCGTCTTGGCGTTGGTGTTGACGTAGAGCTTGATCTTCGGTTCGGTGCCGGAGGGCCGCACGCAGACCCAGCAGCCGCCCTCAAGCTCGAAGTAGAGCACGTCGGAGGTGGGCAGGCCGGTGGGCTCGCTCTTGCCATCGGCGACGCGGACGCCCTTCAGGTAGTCGCGCACCGCGGTGACCTTCATGCCGCAGATCTCGGTAGGCGGCGTGTCGCGCAGCTCCTTCATGATTTCCTTCATGCGGGTCAGGCCGTCCTTGCCGGGGAGCGTCTTGGAGACGACCTTCTCGACATAGTAGCCGTACTGCTGGAAGATCTGCTGCACCCGGTCGTAGAGGGTGATGCCCTCGGCGTGGCAGGCGCAGGCGACCTCAGCGATGAGCATCGAGGCGTTCACGCCGTCCTTGTCGCGCACGAAGGTGGAGGACAGGAAGCCGTAGCTCTCCTCAAAGCCGAAGAGGAAGGTATGGCTGCCGGTGTCCTGGAACTGCTGAATCTTCTCGCCGATGAACTTGAAGCCCGTGAGGGTCTCGAACATGTCGACGCCGAAGCTCTCGCAGATGCGGTTGGCCAGCGAGGTGGAGACGATGGACTTCACCGCCGCGCCGTTCGTGGGCAGCTTACCCTGCTTCTGCTTGGTGGAGAGGATGTAGTGCAGCAGCACGCAGCCGATCTGGTTGCCGGTCAGGAGCTGCCAGTTGCCGTCCGCCTTGCGCACGGCCACGCCGAGGCGGTCGCAGTCAGGGTCGGTGGCGAAAATCACGGTCGCGCCGACCTCATCCGCTAACTTGAAGGCCAGCGTGAAGGCGCCGGGGTCCTCGGGGTTCGGGACCTTGACGGTGGAGAAGTTCGGGTCGGGCAGCTCCTGCTCCTTGACGACGGAGACGTTGGAGATGCCGACCTCCTTGAGGATGCGGCGCACGGGCACATTGCCGGAGCCGTGGATGGGCGTGTAGACGATGGACAGCTTGCCGCCCTCTTCCTTAAGCAGCTCGGGCTGGATGCACAGCGTCTTGACCTCGGCGATGTAGTCGTCGTCGACTTCCTTCGCGCCGATGATCTTGAGCAGGCCCTTCGCCTTGGCTTCTTCCTCGTCCATGAGGGTGCAGTCGGTATAGGCGGTGGCGCGGATGATGGCGGTGATGCCGTCGGCAGCTTCGGGGCCGACCTGAGCGCCGTCCTCGCCGTAAACCTTGTAGCCGTTGTACTGCGGTGGGTTGTGGCTGGCGGTGACCACGATGCCGGCGATGGCGTTCAGGTGCCGCACGGCATAGGAGAGCACCGGCACGGGCCGGAGCGCGTCGAACAGATAGGCAGGCACGCCCTCCTGACAGAGCACCAGCGCCGCGTCCCGGGCGAACTCGTCGGAGCAGCGGCGGCTGTCATAGGCGATCACCACGCCGCGCTGAGCCTCGGCGGGATTCTGCAGCAGATACTTCGCGAGACCCTTGGTCGCCCGGCGGACGTTGTAGCGGTTCATGCGGTTCATGCCCGCGCCCAGCACGCCGCGCATGCCAGCCGTGCCGAAGGACAGCTCGGTGTAGAAGCGATCCTCGATCTCGGCGGGATCGTTCTCGATGGCCTTGAGGTCGGCGATGGTGTCCGCGTCAGCAGCAAAATCCTTGAGCCACTGTTGATAAGCAGTCTGAACATCCATGGGATCAAACCTCCTCATGTTATTGACGTTGGAAATGATGCCTCTATTATAGAGGTTTTTCCCATGTTTGGCAAGAGGAAAAGCGAAGACTCAATAGCCGTAGCTGCGGTCGATGACGAGGCCGTCGATGGCGTTGATGGTCAGCAGGGAGGCGTAGGGCATCTCCCCCTCAGCGTCCTCGCGATGAAGTTCGCCGTTGAGCAAACGGGCTGAATTGCCGAAGAAGTCCCATACGGGTACCAGCTCGTATTCATCCTTCGTGTTCCGCTTGCGCACGCGGCAGTAGGACAGCGTGATACGATCCACGACCAGCCCCGCTTTGTCGCCCAACCGTGTCGCCACAGCAACCTGCTTGAGCGGCAGCAGCTCCCGGGCGACGTTCATGATCTGCTCAAAGGGCAGCAGATCGCAGGGCGTCTGTGAGCCGTAATCCTGCGGGGACTGCCAGCGAACCTCACTCACGCCGTCCGGCCAGATCAGGACATAGATCCGGTCGTTTCGGAAGGGGAAATAGGAGTTGTCCTCGTCCATGAAGCAGTCGTCGAAGGCGCACAGCTCGGGGATGCCGCCGATCATCGGGGTATAGCAGAACACATACGCCTCCGGATATTGCACGAATTCCGTCTGCGTTTCTGTCCATCCCTGATTGCTCGCGGAAACCGGGATGAGCTCCTCGGTACCCCATGCGGACATGATCCTCCCCGGCGCGAAGGCGGCAACCAGCTCGTCTGCCAACGCCTGCGCGGCCTCCGGCGAGTAGGGATTCTCGCGGGCCTGATGCTGCTCGAAGATGGAATTCGAGTTTGCCAGACTGGGGGGGATATCCTCGCTTCTGCGCAGCACATGGACATCATCTCGGAGCCGTCGTCCCTTCAGGATGCTGTACGAGCCGTCAAGCTGCCAGTCGCCGACCTTCACGCGGCAGAGCCAAGAGTCATACCAGCCGCTGTAGTCGCATTCGTAGCGCAGGCCGGACAGCGTTGTGCCTATGACGGCCGAGCCGATGCGCTCCAGCTCCTCCGGCGTAAACTCGTGGCGCGTCACCTCCACGCGGAAGGCCTGTTCGGTTTCCGGGATTTCCACAGCCGCGTCGATCAGGATGGACATGGGCACGGCGGTGCTCTTCCAGCTCTCCTGCACGGCGTCAGGCGCGCCGGTCTGATCGCGCAGGGTCTCGGCGGAGGCGCAGCTCACACAGAGCAGCATCATCAGGATGGTTATCAGGCGTTTCATGGCGTTCACTCCTTTTGCACCTCCATGATAGCAGAGAATCCTATAACAGTCATCATCGACTTGTAAATGACTTGTCATCAACTTGTAAATCATGGCGCAAAAAAGAGGATGTCCTCGTAAGACATCCTCGGGATGATTAGGCGTTGTTCTGCCGGTTGGCGCGGCTGCGCAGGTTGGCGTCGAGGATCTTCTTGCGCATGCGCAGGTTCTTGGGGGTGATCTCCAGCAGCTCGTCGTCGTCGATGAACTCGAGGCACTCCTCAAGGGTCAGCGGGTGCACGGAGATCAGCCGCAGCGCGTCCTCGGAAGCGGAGGCATTGCGCATGTTGGTGACGTGCTTCGTGCGGCAGACGTTGACCACCAGATCGCCCGGGCGGGAGTGCTGGCCGCAGACCATGCCCATGTAGACCTCCTGACCCGCGCCGATGAACAGCGTGCCGCGCTCCTGCGCGTAGAACAGGCCGTAGGAGCTGCTGGTGCCGGTTTCGTGGCAGACCAGCGCGCCGGCGTTGCGGTGGGGAATGTCGCCCTTGACCGGTTCGTATTTCTCAAACACCGAGGACATGATGCCCTCGCCGCGGGTATCGGTCATGAACTCGCTGCGGTAGCCAAACAGGCCGCGGGACGGAACAAGGAACTCCAGCCGCACCCGGTCGATGCCGGACATGTGCTCCAGCGTGCCCCGGCGGCGACCGATCTTCTCGATGACCGCGCCCGCGGTGGCCTGCGGCGTATCGACCACCAGACGCTCGATGGGCTCGCACATCACGCCGTCGATTTCCTTATAGATGACCTGCGGCTTGGATACGGCGAACTCGTAGCCCTGCCGGCGCATGTTCTCGATGAGGATGGACAGGTGCAGCTCGCCGCGGCCGCAGACCTCGAAGGCGTCGGTGGAGTCAGTGTCGTTGACGCGCAGGGACACGTCGGTCTGCAGCTCGCGCATCAGCCGCGCGCGAAGGTGGCGGCTGGTGACGTACTCGCCCTCTCGGCCCGCGAAGGGGCTGTCGTTGACTTGGAAGGTCATGGTCACGGTGGGCTCACTGATCTTCACGAAGGGCAGGCCCTCGATGCAGTCCGGCGCACAGACGGTATCGCCGATGGAGATATCCTCCGCGCCGCACAGCGCCACGATATCGCCCATGGAGACCTCCTTGGCGCCCACGCGCTTGAGGCCGTCGTACTGATACAGGCCGCCGAGGCGCCACTGGGGAGAGGTCTTGCCGGTCTCGAGGTTGGTGTGGACGACGTTCATGCCCTCGCGGAACATGCCGCGAACCACGCGGCCCACGCCGATGCGGCCCACATACTCGGAGTAGTCGATGGTGGAGATCAGCACCTGCGCGGGGCCGTTCGGGTCGCCTTCGGGCGCGGGGATGGTCTCGAGGATGCTGTCGAAGAGCGGACGCAGATCGGTGCCGGGCTCATTGAGATCGAGGGTCGCGGTGCCCTTGCGCGCCGAGACGTACAGGATGGGGTTGTCCAGCGTGTCCTCGTCCGCGTCAAGGTCGATCAGCAGGTCGATGATCTCGTCGACCACCTCCTCGCAGCGGGCGTCAGGACGGTCGATCTTGTTGATGACGATCAGCACCTTCAGCTTGAGCTCCAGCGCCTTCTTCAGCACGAAGCGGGTCTGGGGCATGGGACCCTCGAAGGAGTCCACCAGCAGCAGTACGCCGTCGACCATCTTCAGCACGCGCTCCACCTCGCCGCCGAAGTCCGCGTGGCCGGGGGTGTCGACGATGTTGATCTTGTGCCCCTGATAATGCACGGCGGTGTTCTTGGACAGAATGGTGATGCCGCGCTCGCGCTCCAGATCGTTGGAGTCCATGACGCGGTCGACGGTCTGCTGGTTCTCGCGGTACACGCCGCCCTGCTTGAGCATCTGGTCGACCAGCGTCGTCTTGCCGTGGTCAACGTGGGCAATGATGGCAATGTTGCGGATATCCTCACGAATCATGGGTATCTTTCACCTCAATGATAATGCTTGTAGGTAAGGGAGGAACTGACGATGTCCCCAAGCGCGGGCGCAGCCCGCGAGCCGCCTTTCGGGGAGAGCGCGAGAGGGGCGCTTTGGGCTCCAAAGCGTTCCTCTCGCATTTACAGCCTGTTCGCCGTTTCGGCCAGCTCCAGCCCCGGGTTGTTCTCGCAGGCGAGGCGGATGCTCCACTCGTTTTCAAAGAGGAGCACGTCGCGATCGCGGCTGTCCTTGGCGCGGCCTGAGGTGGAGGTCAGCTTCAGATCCTCGACGGGCTTGGGGGTCTTGACCACCCAGCGCACGAAGCGGAAGGGCATGCCCTCCATGACGATATCGACCTGATATTCGGACTTGAGACGGTGCTCCAGCACCTCGAACTGCAGCACGCCGACCACGCCGACCATGAACTCCTCGCGGCCCGTCTCGGTGCGCAGGAAGGTCTGGATGGCGCCCTCCTCGGCAAGCTGGCTGATGCCCTTCTGGAACTGCTTGCGCTTCATGCTGTCCAGCGGGCGGACGCGATTGAAGAACTCCGGCGCGAAGACCGGGATGTTTTCATAGCGAATCTTGGGGCCCGTCGACAGCGTGTCGCCGAGCTGATAGATGCCCGGGTCGAACAGGCCGATAATGTCGCCTGCCCATGCTTCCTCCACGGCCTCGCGTTCGTCGGCCATGAACTGCTGGGGCTGCTTGAGCGACACGGGCTTGCCAGTGCCGGAGTGCCAGACCTCCATGCCCTTCTCGAACGCGCCGCTGACGATGCGCATGAAGGCCAGCCGGTCGCGGTGCGCGGGGTTCATGTTGGCCTGAATCTTGAACACAAAGCCGGAGAAATAAGGCTCCTCCGGGCCGACCTCCCCCTGATCGGACAGACGGGGCAGGGGCGGCGGGGTGTATTGCAGGAAGCGGTCAAGGAAAGGCTCCACGCCGAAGTTGGTGATGGCCGAGCCGAAGAACAAGGGCGTCAGCTCACCCCGGCGCACCGCGTCCAGATCGAAGGGATCGCCCGCTTCGTCGAGGAGCATGATCTCCTCCTCCAGCCGGTCGCGGTAGTGCTTGTTCAGCACGGTCTCGAGCGCCGGATCGTCAAGGGCAATGTCGGTCTTCTCAACCATGGTCTGGCCGTGATTGCCGCCCGCGTAGAGCTCCACCATGCGGGTGTCCCGGTGATACACGCCTTGGAAGTCGCCGTCCACGCCGATGGGCCAGTTGATCGGGCAGGAGCGAATGCCCAGCACCTGCTCCAGCTCCTCCATCAGCGCGAAGGGGTCCTTCGCCGCGCGGTCCATCTTGTTCACAAAGGTGAAGATGGGGATGTTGCGCATCCGGCAGACCTTGAACAGCTTGATCGTCTGGGCCTCCACGCCGCGGGCCGCGTCGATCAGCATGACCGCCGCGTCGGCAGCCACTAACACGCGGTAGGTGTCCTCGGAGAAGTCCTGATGGCCCGGAGTGTCCAGAATGTTGATGCGGTAGGTGACCGGGTCGGAAACCTCGTCCATCGGTGCGCCGGGATAGGCGGGCACGGGATGCGGGCAGTATTCAAACTGCATCGCGGAGGAGGTGACCGAAATGCCGCGCTGCTTCTCGATGTCCATCCAGTCCGAGGTGGCGTGCTTGTCGCTCTTGCGCGCCTTGACGCTGCCTGCCGAGCGGATGGCCCCGCCGTAGAGCAGGAGCTTCTCGGTGAGGGTCGTCTTGCCCGCGTCAGGGTGCGAGATGATGGCGAAGGTCCGCCGCTTGTTGACCTGCTCGTGCAGCAGCTCGCGGAAGGCCGGGGTATCGGTGGCTGGCAGCATGGTATCCCTCCCGGATAAAGTCGCGTTACCGAATACACATTCTATAACGGGAAGCGGGCATTTGTCAAGGCTTTGGGTGCGCCCGCGCGCAGCGCCTGCGCGAAAGAAACCTCCCTGTTTGCCGCAGGGAGGCTTGCTTGTTTATTTGCCGCTGAGCATCCTGATAATCGGGTGCCGGTGCAGCTCGATGGCCTTGGCGGGGCACATCTCCTGACAGCAGTAGCAGCGGATGCACTTCTTGTAGTCGTAGACGGCTTTTTTGCCGCTGCCGGAGTGCACGGCTTTGCCCTCCACGGGGCAGGCTTCTTCGCAGACGCCGCAGGCCACGCACTTGACTTTGTCGACCTTCGGGCGGTTCTCAAGGAAAGGGAACAGGGACATGATTTTGAACAGCCTGCCCGTCTTCAGCTTGCCGCGGAAAACGTCGAACTCCGGCTTGCCCCAGCGCTCCTGCGCCTGCTTCACGGTCATTGGGCCGTCGGGGGTCACGACCTCAATCCTCTCGTGGCTCATCACGCCGACACCGTATTTCTCGCCGCTCAGGCAGGTGGGTACGGAGGCCGGATCAAGATGCACCAGCGCCGAGAAGACGCTGTCCAGCGCCACCGGGTCGGCGGAGAAGAGCAGCACGTTCATGCTGGTGGGCGTGCCGGAGGCGGGGCCGTTGCCTTCCATGGCGACCACGCCGTCCATGACGTGAAGGCGCATTGGCAGGCAGCGGTGCATGTCGCAGAGCATGTCGGCGAAGATGTTCTCGTTGGGATAGGTCGCGTGGCCCGTGGCCTTGTTCACGCCGCAGACGCAGCCGTAGATGTTCTTGACCGCGCCGGTGATGCGCTCCAGCGCATGGGTCTTCATCTTGCAGATGTTGATGATCGCGTCGGCCTCCTGAGAGCCCTTGCACAGGTAGAAGCTCTTGGCAACATTTCCCTTGGGGAAGGGCACGAGGCTGCCGGTGGCAAAATCAGCGGGCTCGATGCCGTACTGCTCCGCCGCCGCCGTGATGCCGCAGGTGTCAGCGGCCTTTTCCGGCGAGGTGGTGGGGCTGCCGGGGCTGTCGCCGTAGCTCAGGTGCGCGTAGCCCTCGTCCCGCAGGAGCTTCGCCACGGCGGCAAAGACGGCAGGATGCGTCGTGATGGCCTTCTGGGGCTGAGCCCGGGACAGCAGGTTGGGCTTGAGCAGGATACGCTCCTCCGGCTTCACGAAACGCCCGATGCCGCCCAGCAGCTCCACGCCCTGCCGGACCGCCTCGTCCACCAGCGGCTGGTCGTAGCTGCCCAGAGGAACCAGCGCCACCAAGGTTTTCTCCACAGTGCCTTCTCCTTTCATCGCGCGGCGATTCGACAATTTGCCGCCGTGCCGACCGTTCTTCTTTCGACAGTGCGCGCGGGCCGGAAGCAGCCTGAAAGCGATTCTGCGCCCACAACGAATTTTTCTGGCAAATTATAGCATATTCGACGCGATTCGGCAAGCTTTGTCGTTGCAAGGTTTGTCAGAAAGGTGTAAGATAGGAGTAGAAATCGACAGCATACGGCAGGGAGGCGTCGCAATGGACATGTTTCAGCGGCAAACGGCAGCGTTCTTCACGCGCAGGTGGATTGAGAACGCCTTCGACAGGGGCGACCTGCGGGAAGCCATGGCGATGAGCCTGCGGCTGGACGAGCTGACCCTTCAGACCCTGCGGGAGGAGCAGCCCGTCCTGCTCACAGCGACAGGCGGAAAGGCGTGAGGTCGAGCCGGATGAAGTAGCCCTGATCGTGGTGGCAGACCGGGCAGGCCTTGGGGGCTTCCACGCCGATGTGGATGTGGCCGCAGTTCTGGCACAGCCACGCGACGGGCTCATCCGAGCGGAACAGGGAATCCTCCTCGATGGCCGTGGCGAATTGGCCGAAGCGGATGGCGTGGCTGCGTTCGATCTCCGCGATGTTGGCAAAGGCGTCGCCGATGCGGGTGAAGCCCTCGTCCCGGGCGATGCGGGCAAAGTCGGGGTAAACGGTCTCCCATTCCTCGGTCTCGTTGTGCCGGGCGTCGCGCAGCAGGTCGGACACGCTGCTGGACAGGTTGACAGGATAGCCGCCGTCCACATGCAGCGTCTCGCCGTTCAGCCCTGCCAGCAGGCCGTAGAAGATTTCCGCGTGCTCCTTTTCCTGATCGGCGGTGTAGCGGAAGGTGCTGGCGACGACGTGCAGGTGCTGCTTGTCCGCCACGGAAGCGGCGAAGGTGTAGCGGTTGCGGGCCTGACTCTCGCCCGCGAAGGCGCGCATCAGGTTCAGGCTGGTCTGGCTCTGTTCAAAGGCAACGGACATGGAAAATCGCTCCTTTCATGGATGAATCCCCCTCATTTTGCCCGGCAGCGGGCCGCGGCATGCGTATCAAAGCCCCAATTCTGTGTCATAAGTGTAATAAATCGAGGATTATTTGCCCGAAATGCCGATTCTTGCTTGTGATTGGCAGCATTTTGCGTTATAATAGAAGCGGTATATGCCCTGAAAATCAAAAACGACGACTTGATCGCAAAGGAGTTATTGCTTTGAGCGATAAGAAAAACGAAAATCTGTCTCTGGAAGCGGAGCAGGAAAGTCAGGAGCAGCAGACGCGAGTCATGCAGCCGGTTGAAGCGTCCGCACGTCCGGCGCGCCGTCGCCGCAGCGACCGATATGCGGAGGAGGCGCCCGAGTCGGAGCTGCCTGCGGCTGAGGAAACAGCGGCGGAGGAGGAACTCGCGGCGCCGGAAGATGAGGAAACCGTCCGCGAGGAGAGCGAGCCTGCCGCCACGCGGCCTCAGACCCGTGTGGTCGCGCCGCAGGAAGCCTCGTCCCGCCCGCCTGTCCCGCGGCCCAATGTGCTGAACAGGGTCGAGCAGTCCGCCGCGCAGGAGGATGGCTTTGCTGCCACCACCCGCAGGCCGATGGGCACGCCTCCCGGCTTCACGCCCCGCCAGCCCATGAGCCTTGATCCGCGCGATCAGAGCCGAAATGGTCAGGCGGTTCGCGGCGGCTCCGGGTCGAACCCCAGAATGCCTGCCCAGCCGACGGCGAACAGCGCGCGCAGGCCTGCGTCCCTGAACCGGGAGCAGCCCACCGCCGGACGGAAGAAGCCCACGGGCCGCAGCCTGCTGGTGGCGCTGGTGATCCTGCTGTTGGTGGTCGGTCTGGTGCTCGTCGGCGTGATGATCCTTGGGCAGAGGGGCGGCGAGGAGAAGGAACCGGCTGTCGCGGCGATGGCCAGCGGCTTTACGGCTGCGATTGATCGCGGCACGGCCCCGCTGGATATCGTATTCAACCTGACGACCGACAAGTCCGTGTCTCAGGTGCGTCTGGTCAATGAGGACGGCGTATCGCTGGGCGCGACGAGCGTCGCGGTGACCGAGAATGCCGACAACATCATCTGGATGATGAATCTGTCCGTGACCGATGGCTTTGAAGGCCTTGTGCTGGCGCAGATCTTCGACGGCACGGAGTGGAAGGACACGGGCATGAGCCAGCAGCTCGAGATCGCGATGCCTGCCCCGGCGGCGACCATCGACGTGGCGGCCTTCAGCGAGGCGACCGATGAGCCCACGGAGGAACCGACCGAGGAGCCTGTGCCGGAGCTGACGGAAGAGCCCTATGAGGAGCTGGTTACGGACGCGCCCACGGAGGAGCCGACCAACGAGCCCACGGCAACCCCGACGCTGGCTGTCTCGGCGACGCCCACTGTGGCGACGGCCGGAACGCCCACGCCTCTCCCGGCGGAGCTGGCCATGACGCAGGCGCCCATCTCGGACGAAGCGGCCACGCCTGTTCCTGAGGAGGCTGAGCCGACGGAGGCGCTGATCGTCGAATCGGCGGATGCTGCGGAAGAGACGCCCACGGCTGTTCCTACGGCTACCCCGCCGCTGATGGGCGAAGCTGTGAAGAGCGCCGATCCCGCCCTGATCCGGGACGCCGTGATCTATAAGGGCTCCTCCAAGGTGGACACCTACTACCGCGAGCGGCTGATGAACATGCCCGTCGCCGATAAGTACCTCACCCAGCCCTACGGCGTGCTGACCTACCGCGGCAACGCCTTCCGGCAGAACGCGTCCGTCGGCACGGTGAGCGGCATCAGCGAGATGGTGCTGGCGTGGACTGCCGAGGCGGGCAGCGTGAAGGGCTCTTCCTCCACCTATTATGGCATTGGCTGGACGGGTCAGCCCGCGATTATCAAGTGGAGCAAGGAAGTCCGCTCCGCCACCAACATTGTTGAAGAAAAGCGGGAGACCACCGCGCTCAAGGAAGTCATCGTGGCCGGCATGGACGGCAAGATTTACTTCCTCGATCTGGCGGACGGCCAGCCCACCCGCAACGCGATCAATCTGGGTTATCCCATGCGCGGCACGCCGAGCCTGCATCCGCTGGGCTACCCGATCATGACGGTGGGCCAGTATGGCCGCAAGATGGCCAGCGGCACCGGCGACATCGGCCTGCGCTTCTACAACCTCCTGACCCAGAAGCAGGATTACTGGATTGACGGCCTCGACGGCAAGGCGAACCGCCCCTATAACGGCGTTGGCGCGTTTGATACCTCGGCGCTGATCGACCCGAACTCGGATACGCTGGTTGCCATCGGCACCAATGGCATGCTCTACACCGCCGTACTGAACACCGAGTACAGCGTGGCGGATCAGAAGGTCACCATCAATCCGTCCGTGGTCAGCATGAAGTCCCGCACGAAGGGGCAGGCCGATAAGTACACGGCGGTGCAGTCCTCTCCGGCGATGTACGGCAGCTATGTCTACTATGCCGATATGAAGGGCATCCTGCGCTGCGTGGACACCATGACCATGACAACGGTCTGGGCGGTGGATACCGGCGACGCGGTGGAAGCGGCGATTGCCCTTGACATGGACGAGGACGGCAGCCTGTGGCTCTACACCGCCAACACGCTGGATACCCGCAGCGCCAAGCGCGCCGACGTGACCATCCGCCGCTACAACGCGCTGACGGGCGAGGAAAGCTGGGCGCTGCCGGTCAACTCCGTCAAGGCCAACAACAAGATGATCCCCGGCGCGATGGCGTCTCCGGTGATCGGTCAGAACGAACTGAGCAATCTGGTGTACTTCACGCTGTCCAACGTGTCCTCTGCGGGCGCGGAGGCGGTCTTCGGCGGCACGGGAGATACGGCTGGCGTGCTGCTGGCGCTGGACAAGACCACGGGCCGTGTCGTCTGGTCGCATCAGCTGGACGCCTACAGCTATTCATCGCCTGTGGCGGTCTATGGCGAGGACGGTCAGGGCTGGATCATTCAGGCATCCTCCAGCGGTCTCATTACCCTGATGGATGGCCTGACGGGCACGGTCGTCAATACCCTTAAGGTGGAGGGCACCATCGACGCGTCGCCCGCGGTGTACAATGACACCCTCGTCATCGGCACCACCGGCAAGAACACCAGCTTCATTTACGGCATCAAGCTTCAGTAACGTGCTTTACCACAGCGTCCGTCGGGTTTTCTGGCGGACGCTTTTGTTGGAGGCGCTGCCTTCTAATGCCCTTGCCAAAGGGACATCGGTCTTCAGGACTCCTTTTTCGCGGTGGTGTGGAATGCCTTCGGTTCAGGTATAAGCGCGTGCGGAATGAGACAGGAGGTTGATTATGGGTCAGGTTTTGATTGCGCTGGATCAGGGGACGACCAGCTCGCGGGCGGTCGTTTTTGACGCGCAGGGGCGGATGCTGGCGGCGCACAGCGAGGAGTTCCCGCAGATTTATCCGCAGCCGGGCTGGGTCGAGCATGACCCGCGGGCGATTCTGGACAGCCAGATCACGGCGCTGCAGGAGGCGGTGCGGCTCAGCGGGGTAAACGTGGCGGATATCGCGGCGATCGGCATCACCAACCAGCGGGAGACGACGCTGCTGTGGGATCGGGAAACGGGCGAGTGTGTCCACAATGCCATCGTGTGGCAGTGCCGCCGGACCGCGCCGATGGTGGATCGGCTGGCGGCGGAAGGGTACGGCGAGATGATCCGGGAGAAGACGGGGCTGATTCCCGACGCTTACTTCTCCGGGACAAAGCTGTGCTGGCTGCTGGATGAGCTGAATCTGCGGGATCGCGCGGCAAAGGGCGAGCTGTGCTTTGGCACGGTGGACAGCTTTCTCGCGTGGCATATGGTGTCCGGCAGGCCCCATGTGACCGACGCGACCAACGCGGGACGGACGATGCTCTTCAACCTCGCGGCGCAGGACTGGGACGATGACCTGCTGCGCATGCTGGATATTCCCAAGGCTGTGCTGCCCCGGGTGGTGGATACCAGCGAGGTCATCGGCATGCTGGACACGGCGATCCTTGGCAGGCCCATCCCTGTGGCGGCAATGGCGGGCGATCAGCATGCGTCGCTGTTCGGGCAGGCGTGCCTCACGCCGGGCATGGTCAAGAATACCTATGGCACGGGCTGCTTCATGCTGATGAACACAGGCGATCGGCTGGTCCGCTCGGAGCACGGCCTGCTGTCGACCATGGCGTGGCGCATTGGCGGCAAACCTACCTACGCGCTGGAGGGCAGCGTCTTCATGGGCGGCGCGACCATCCAGTGGCTGCGGGACGAGATGAAGCTGCTGACCACGGCGGCGGAGAGCGAGAGCGTCGCGGCCTCGGTCAAGGACACCGGCGGGGTGTATCTGGTGCCCGCGTTCACGGGCCTCGGCGCGCCGTGGTGGGACATGTACAGCCGGGGTACGCTGGTGGGCATGACCCGCGGCACGGGCCGGGCGCATGTGGTGCGTGCGGCGCTGGAGGCCATCGCGTATCAGTCAGCCGACCTGATGGGAGCCATGGCACAGGACGTCGGCGAGCTGCCGGTGCGGCTGCAGGTGGACGGCGGGGCCAGCGCCAACGCGTTCCTGATGCAGTTCCAAGCGGATATCATGGGCGTGCCGGTGGTGCGCCCGCAGGTGCTGGAAACCACGGCGCTGGGTGCGGCGCTGCTGGCGGGGCTCGCGGTGGGCGTCTATGGCAGCATCGAGGAAACCGCGCAGGTCTGGCAGCGCGATCTCACCTTTGAGCCCCGCATGCCCGAGGAAGAACGCCAGCGCCTGACCCGAGGGTGGCACAAAGCCGTCGACCGTGCCCGCGACTGGGCAGACAAATAAAAAGCTCCCCAAAGGGAGCATGATGCGCAGGCGGATATTGCGTGATCGAAGGAAGCTTCCTCCTTCGCGAAAAAGGGAGTCAAGAGGAGCGACGTCTCTCTTGAGGGGTGTCGGGGCAGCGCCCCGACAGCGTCTTGACGGAAGAAATTCCGTACTCAATCAGCGCGGCGAGGGCGATGGCAACGGCAATCCAGAGGAAAACGCGGTCCAGCGGCAGCGCCATGGCGACAAACTCCCGGTGCCAGAAGGACAGGATCAGCGCGATGATGAAGCTGAATTGGGCGGCCTTGCCGAGGTAGTGGGCGTAAACGACAATGCCGTGGCCCAGCATGTAGGTGCCGCCGACAATCATCGCCAGCTCTTTGGTCATGACGATCAGGATGGCCGGCCACGGGAAGATACCCCGCACACCCTGACAGATCAGCGCTGTGCAGACCATCAGCTTGTCCGCCAGCGGATCCATCAGCTTGCCGAAAGCGGTGATCTGCTGGTGCTTGCGGGCGAGATGCCCGTCCAGCCAGTCGGTGAAGCTGGCGATGAGGAAGACCAGCAGCGACAGCTTCTCCAGTCCGGTGGCGTAGAACACCACGAAGATCGGGATCAGCGCCATCCGCAGAATGGTCAGGACATTGGGCAGATTCCAGATGTCCGACAGATATTTTTCACGAAACTTGCTCACGAGATCGAACCTTTCCGGCGGAAAAGATTTCCGCTAAGATGGAAACAGGAGGATATTCGACATGCAACGGCTGAAAACCTTCCTTGGCGGCGAGAAACCCGCCCTTTCTCAAAAGTGGCTGCTGCTGGGCGGCACCGGTACCATCTCCACGGCGCTGATGCGGCTGCTGGCGGCGCACCATATGGAGGTGACCTGCATCAACCGCGGGCACAGGCCGCTGGCTTCCGGCGTGGAGCAGATCATCTGCGATGTGAACGATGCGGACGCGATGACCTCAGCGCTGGAGGGACGTCACTTCGACGTGGTGGTGGACTTCCTGACCTATGGCCCGGAGCAGGCCAGCACCCGGGTGGAGCAGTTCCGGGGTAAGTGCGGACGGTATGTGTTCATTTCCACCGCCATGACCTACGAGAAGCCGCCGCGCGTCATGCCCGTCAGTGAAAAGGCGCCGCAGGACAATCCGTTCTCGCCCTATGCGCAGAACAAGATCCTCTGTGAGGGCATCTTCCGTGCGGCTTACAAGACGCAGGGCTTCCCGCTGACCATCGTGCGCCCGAGCTGCACCTATGGCGACGAGCGCGTGCCCTTTATCATGACACCCATGGACAAGCCCAACACCATCCTTAGCCGGCTGCGGGCGGGCAAGCCCATCGTCGTGCCGGGGGACGGAAGCGTCTTCTGGACGATAACCCACAGCGGCGATTTTGCCCGGGCGCTGCTGGCGCTGATGCTCAATCCTGACACGCTGGGCGAGGACTTCCACATCACGCAGGATGAGAGCATGCCGTGGGACGCCTTTGCCGCCTTGCTCGCGCAGGCTGCCGGTGCGCCCGCGCCGACCATTGTGCATGTCACGACTGACGACCTCGTCCGCGAAAAGGAATCGCTGCGGCAGGATCTGCTGGGCGACATGGCGCAGACGGCCATCTTCGACAACAGCAAGCTGCGGCGGTTCGTGCCGGGATTCCAGTTCCACATCTCCTACAGGGACGGCGTGAGCGAGAGCATCCGCAACGTGGACAGCAAGCCCGAGCTGCAGGGCATCGACGAGGAGTGGAACGCGTGGATCGACGGCCTTGTGGCAAAGTACGGCGCGAGGTAAGGCGCCGGGCTTAGTATAGCCTGTGCAGGGATCGACCATGCGGCAGCGCGGAATTGGCAGGAAATGCGTTTTTTGCGGCGAAAAATACAGCGCAGAAGCAAGCAGGAGGAAACGAACATGACGAGATACGACGGCCGTCAGCCGGATCAGGCGCGGCCCATCAGCATTCAGACGGATTTTGTGCGCACGGCGGCGGGCTCCTGCCTGATCGCGACGGGCAACACGCGGGTGATCTGCACGGCCTCGGTGGAGGAGGGTGTGCCGCCCTTCCTGCGGGGCAAGGGGCAGGGCTGGGTCACGGCGGAATACGCCATGCTGCCCGCGTCGACCGGGAGCCGCAAGAAGCGCGACGGCATCAAGAAGGACGGCCGCAGCGTGGAGATTCAGCGACTGATCGGGCGCAGTCTCCGTCAGGCGATTGACCTGACCAAGCTGGGCGAATATACCATCACGCTGGACTGCGATGTGCTGGAGGCCGATGGCGGCACCCGCACAGCGTCCATCACCGGCGCGATGGTGGCCTTGACCTGCGCGGTGGACAAGCTGCTCCGGGAGGGCAAGCTGGCTGAATCGCCGCTTGTTCATCAGGTGGCGGCGGTGTCCTGCGGCGTGGTCGACGACGTGCCCTGCCTCGACCTGTGCTATCAGGAGGACAGCCGCGCGCAGGTAGACATGAACCTTGTGATGAACGAAAAGGGTGAGCTGATCGAGCTGCAGGGCACCGGCGAGGGCCGCGCCTACACCATGGACGAGCTGCATACGCTGGTGGCCTACGGGCAGAAGGGCATTCAGGCGCTGATGGAGGCGCAGAAGGCCGCGCTGGGCGACCGGGCTGCCTGCCTTGAGCCGAAGCCCACGCTGGTGGCTGCCACGGGCAACGCTCACAAGCTCCGGGAGCTGCGGATGCTGTTCGGGGCGTACTATCATATTATTTCCATGAACGAGGCCGGGTTTGCGGAGGAGATCGACGAGAACGCAGATACCTTTGCCGGCAACGCGGCGATCAAGGCGGAGCAGGTCTGCGCGGCGACAGGGCTGCCGACCATTGCGGACGACAGCGGCCTGACGGTAGATGCGCTGGGCGGCGAACCCGGCGTGCGCTCGGCAAGATACGCGGGGGTGCACGGCGACGACAAGGCCAACAACAATCTGCTCCTTGAGCGCATGCAGGGGGAGACGAACCGCGCCTGCGCGTTCCAGTGCGCCATTGCCCTCAAGCTCCCGGGCCGTGAGTCGCTGATTGCGGAGGGCTCCTGCCCCGGCACGCTGCTGCATGAGGAGCGCGGCACGGGCGGCTTCGGCTATGACCCGCTGTTCCTCTATGAGCCGCTGGGCAAGACCTTCGCGGAGTTCACCGAGGAGGAGAAGAACGCCGTCAGCCACCGGGCGAGGGCCTGTGAGAAGATGCTGGCCATCATGAAGGAGCTGCACGGATGAAGGCCATTGTGCTGAGCGACATCCATGGCGACGATTCCACGCTGCGGGTCACGCTGGAGAAAGCGTGGCTGCGCACCGGCCCGGTGGACGCGTATTTCTGCCTCGGCGACGGCGTGCGGGACTTCGAGCGGGCGGAGATGTTCCTGCGCTCCCATGATCCGAACGCCATCATGTACGCCGTGAAGGGCAACAACGATTTCGCGGTCATGAATACTCCGGACAGGATGGTTGTGCGCTTCGGCGGCGCGAATCTGTTCCTGACCCACGGGCACTATCTTCGGGTCAAGCAGACCCTCGAGTTCCTCGACCACGCGGCGGAGGAGGCGGGCTGCACCATCGCGCTCTATGGTCACACCCATTGTCCTGACGTGGAGACCCGCCGCACCATGATGATTAATCCCGGCGCGGCCTGCAACGGTCGCTTGGCGCTGCTGGAGGTTGAGGACGGTCGGCCCCGAGTGAGCCTGTTGAGCTATTGAGGGAGAAACGATGCCAAAGCAATTGTCGGAAATGAGCCTTGAGGAGCTGTGGCAGCTCTTTCCGATCTTCCTGACGGAGCACCGGAAGGAATGGGCGGAATGGTTTGAGGAGGAAGCGGCGAGGCTCAAGGAGATCCTGCCCGCCGGGACGCGCATCAGCCATATTGGCAGTACGGCGGTGGAGGGCATCTGGGCCAAGCCGATTGTCGATATCTTGGCGGAGGTGCCGGAGGGCAGCGCGCTGGAACCTGCCGGGGACGCGATTGTGCGGGCTGGGTGGATTCGCATGAGCGCGGATGAGCGGCGCATGTCCTTCAACCTCGGGTATACGCCGGAGGGCTTTGCAGAGCGGGTGTTTCACCTGCACCTGCGCCATTGGGGCGACTGTGACGAGCTCTGCTTCCGGGATTATCTGCGGGAGCACCCCGCCGAGGCTGGGGAATACGAGCGACTGAAGCTGTCTCTGTGGAAGCGGTTTGAGCATGACCGGGACGGCTATACGGCTGCGAAGACGGAGATGGTCGCTGCCTGCACGGCAAAGGCCAAAGCACTCTATCTTGCGCGGTATGAGCAGGAGACGGCTCTATGAGCAGAGCGGCTATGACGACCATCACCAACATGTGCATGGTTTGCAAGGGCGATCAAGTGCTGGTGCAGGACAAGGTCGACGCTGACTGGAAGGGCCTGACCTTCCCGGGCGGCCATGTGGAACCGGGAGAGTCCATGACGGATGCGGTGATCCGGGAGGTTCGCGAGGAGACCGGGCTGACCATTGCCGCTCCGCGCCTGTGCGGCGTCAAGGACTGGACGAATGACGACGGTTCCCGGTACATGGTGCTGCTCTACAGGGCGGACAGGTTCACGGGGGAGCTTCGGCCCTCGCCGGAGGGTCCCGTGTTCTGGATGGACAAGGGCGAGCTGGCGACCCGAAAGCTCTCCAATGATATGGATGAGATGCTCAAGGTCTTTCTGGACGATGATCTGAGCGAATTCTTCTATTTCAAAGAGGATGGCGTGTGGAAGCACGCGCTGAAATGACGGAGGAATCATGATCCCGGATATCAAAACGGCGGAAGCGGCGCTGGAGCTGGCGGGGACGATGAATCCTGGCCCGTGGACGGAGCACTCGCGCAACGTGGGTATCGCGGCGCGGAACATCGCGGAAAGGGTGCCCGGCATGGACCCGGAGCGGGCGTATATCTTCGGCCTGCTGCATGATATCGGCCGGCGGGTCGGCGTGGTCGGTATTTCGACCCATGTGATCGAAGGCTACCGCTACTGCACAGCGCAGGGCTGGGACGAGGCGGCGCGCATCTGCATGACGCACTCGTGGCCACTGGGCGCGGTGGAGCTGGGTGACGATGACCCGGTGGAAGCCGAGATCAAGGCCTGTCTGACGAACCTCGCCTATGATGACGATGACCGGCTGATCATGCTGTGCGACAGTCTGGCAGTGGACTACGGGTTCTGCATTCTGGAGCGGCGTTTCGTCGATGTGGCGCGACGCTACGGCATCTGGCCCAACACGGTAGAGCGCTGGAACGAAACCTTCCGCATCAAGGAGGATTTCGAGCGGCGGATGGGGTGCTCGGTTTACGACGTGCTGCCGGATATCGGGCGCACGACGCTGCTCAGCCCGCCGCCATGGAAGCCGCCGGTGAAACTATACGGGGCGGAAGGATGAAGCGTTTGATTTTACCTATGGCAGCTGTCCTGCTGGTCACGCTGCTTCTGCCGTGGCTGGCGATGACATTCATCCCGGGGGATGCGGGCATGGCGGCGTGCTTTGCGCTGTTCTATGCGGTCAACCCGCTGGTCTCTGCCGGCATGGGCGCGCTGGCGGGCATCAGGCGGCAGTGGTATTGGCCTGCGGCGATGGCGGGCATGTTTCTGATAGGCGCGCGGCGGATCTTCGCGCCGGGGGAGACGGCCTTCCTGCTGTATGCAGGCGTCTATCTGGCCATCGGCTGGCTGGTTATGGCCGCGGCCCGACTGATTCGGAAATCATAAAGGAGCGATAAGCGATGCAAGGAATCCTGCGCGTGGCGGCGGCAGTGCCGCACCTGCACTTGGCGAATGTGGACGCGAATGTCACGGAACACCTGAACAAGCTCGGGGAGGCCAAGGCGAAGCACGCCTCGCTGGTGGTGTTTCCGGAGCTGTCGCTGACGGGCTACACCTGCGGCGACCTGTTCTTCCAGCAGACGCTGCTGAAGGACGTGGTGAGCGGCCTCGTTCGCCTGCGGGACGGAATGCCGGAAGGTCTCATTGCGGTGGTCGGCGCGCCGCTGCGGCTGGAGAGCGGGCTGTACAACTGCGCGGTGGTTCTCTCGAAGGGCTGCATCCATGGCGCCGTGCCGAAGACCTATCTGCCTAACAACAACGAGTTCTATGAGAAGCGCTGGTTCCGCAGCGGTGAAGGGCTGCCGGAGGACAGTGTCGCGCTGGATATGCCGGAGGAACTCGTGGGTTCCGCGATGTTTGAGAGCGCGGATGGCGTGCGCTTCGGCGTAGAGCTGTGTGAGGACCTGTGGTCGCCGCTGCCGCCCTCAACCTTTGTGGCGCTCTCCGGCGCAGAGGTGATCGTCAACCTGTCCGCGTCCAACGAGCTGATCGCCAAGCGGGAGTACCGGCAGGAGCTGATCCGCCAGCAGAGCGCCCGGTGCCTGTGCGGCTATGTCTATGTGTCGGCGGGCGCGGGGGAGTCGACCTCCGATCTGGTGTTCTCGGGCCACAGCATGGTCGCCTCGTGCGGCGCGGCGATCCGGGAGAACGACGGTTATCTGGCCGACGATTATCTGATGACCGCGGACATTGACATCGACCGCATCCGGGCTGACCGCATGAAGCAGACCAGCTTTGGCGACTGCGCGCAGACGCATCATCAGGCGACCGATATCGTGGTGGTGGAGCAGGAGCTGCTTCTGCCGGAGGACGTGACGCCGGACGTCTATGTGCCCAAGCATCCGTTCATCCCGTCGGACAGGGCCTCCCGGCAGACCCGCTGCGAGCAGATCTTTGCCATGCAGGCGACGGCGCTGGCTCAGCGGCTCAAGATCACCGGCGGCAGGGTGACGGTGGGTATCTCCGGCGGGCTGGACTCAACCCTCGCGCTGCTGGCGGCATGCAAGGCCGTCGATCTGCTGGGCTTGCCGCGCACAAACATTCTCGGCATCACCATGCCCTGCTTCGGCACGACGGACTGGACGTACCAGAGCGCGCTGGAACTGATGCGCACCCTCGGCGTGGAGCAGCGGGAGATTCCGATTCACGAGGCGGTTCGGCTGCATTTCCGGGATATCGGGCACGAGGAGAGCGATCATTCCGTCACCTATGAGAACGCGCAGGCCCGGGAGCGGACGCAGATTCTGATGGATGTGGCGAACAAGACCGGCGGCATCGTGCTGGGCACCGGCGACCTGAGCGAGATCGCCCTCGGCTGGTGCACCTACAACGCCGATCATATGAGCATGTACGGCGTGAACTCCGGCGTGCCCAAGACGCTGGTGCGCTGGGTCATCCAGACGGCGGCGGAACGGCCCGAGTTTGAGGCCAGCAAGGCGGTGCTGCAGCGCATTCTCGACACGCCCATCAGCCCCGAGCTGCTGCCCCCTGACGAGCAGGGCAACATCGCCCAGCAGACGGAAGACCTTGTCGGCCCCTATGCGCTACATGATTTCTTCCTGTATTATGCCATCCGCTTCGGCTATCCGCCGAAGAAGGTTTTTGAGCTGTGCTGCATGGCCTTCCGGGAGGATTTCGACCGGGCGACCATTCTCAAGTGGCTCAAGAATTTCTATCGTCGGTTCTGGAATCAGCAGTTCAAGCGCAACTGCATGCCTGACGGCGTGAAGCTGGGTTCCATCGCGCTCAGCCCTCGGGGCGACTGGCGCATGCCCTCCGACGCGCAGAGCGCCGCGTGGCTCAGAGAATGCGAAGCGCTGGAGATTTAAGCCTTTACGGGCGTTGGAAAATAGGGTATACTGGAATAAGCAAAAATCAGGATGGGGGCACCGAAGCATGAGATGCCAGTATTGCAACTGCACGGAGAGCAAAGTGATTGATTCCCGGCCCACCGAGGAGGGCAACAGCATTCGCCGCCGCCGGGAGTGCATGAACTGCGGCCGGAGATTCACGACCTATGAGAAGATTGAGCTGGTGCCGCTGATGGTCGTCAAGCGCGACGGCCGGCGGGAGCCCTTTGACGGGCAGAAGATCAAGGCGGGCATCCTGCATGCCTGCGAGAAGCTGCCTGTCTCCATGCAGCAGGTTGAGGCCATCTGCTCGAACATCGAGCAGGCGGCATACGGCGGCATGGAGGGCGAGATTCCCAGCCAGCGCATTGGCGACATGGTCATGTCCGAGCTCAAGGCCATCAACGACGTAGCCTATGTCCGCTTCGCCGCGGTGTATCGTAAGTTCACCGATCTGGGCACCTTTATGTCTGAGCTGCAGAAGCTGGTCAGGGAAAACGAAATGAACGCAAACCGGTGATTCATCGCAGCAGAAAAGCAGCGTGCAAGGCGCACGCTGCTCTTTTTGTTATTCCGCGGCGATGTAGATGTCCATATAGGTGACGCCGTCCCGCGTGTATTCCTTCTCAAAGCAGCCGATACAATACTTTTCCTGCCGATGAGCGATGCCGTTCATGTGCATGTAGGTCATCAGGGCCTTGTAAGCGTTGGGAATCAGCCGGAAGGGCGAGAGGAAGGGCTCCCTGATGGTAATGGTCATGTACTTCTGCCTGCCTTGATGAAGCACCTTCGCGTCGACCCCGTCGGCAGATACGCTCTCGGGCAGGACCAGCGCGGCGGTATAGCCGTGCATGTTGTGCACGTTGATCAGCTCCTGAGAGGGCACGGGAAAGTCCCAGCCGATGATGAACGGCTCCACCAGTCCGAGCTTTTTGGCCCAGACCTCCACATGGGCGATCGCGTCGGCCTCCGGGTCCGTGCTGATGGCGGTATAGGCGAGGTAGCGCATGGGCTCAACCCACTCCTCGCGGATGTCGGAATAGGCGTCGTCGAGCACGTTCATGTCCTCCCGGACGAGCTGATCCATGGTGCAGGAAAACAGCGCGCACAGGTCGATGATCTTGCTGACCTCTGGATAGATCGCGTCCAGTTCCCATTTGGAGACGGTCTGACGGCTGACGTCCATCTTTTCCGCCAGCGCTTCTTGCGTCATGTTGCGCATCTTTCTGAGGCATTGCAGATTCTGTCCGAAGCTCATGGGGCGTTCCTCCTTGCGTTGTCATGCGAATATTCTATCAATCGCAAGGATTTCCTTCCACCAACCTGGCCGCTCTCTTTTAGGTGGAAATGCGCGTTCAGGGTGCGGAGGGCGATATGGTTCGTTACGTTTCTCAGCTTTGAGGGAGCTTTCCAGCCTGCTTCTATGCAGTGACGTTACGTTCCTTGTCACCACTTTTCACAAGTCGTTGCAATCGCTGTTCCTCGCCCAGCTCTGCGCATCTCGCCCAATGCCGAATCCTTGACAGTACATAGGTGTAAAGAACATCATAGCGGATATAATGAGCTGTACAGATGCCGCCGTTTCTACCGAATGTCGGTAAGAGGTGCAGTCGAAATAGCTATACGGAGTTTTGTTACTCTTGTTGGTTTCAAAGCTCATGGACCATCCACAGTCTGCACAGCGCACAAGCCCCGCGAAGATCTGCGTCGTAGCGTCCTTCATATGCCTGCGACGGTTGGCAATCTGTTCCTGCACCTGTGCGAACACCTCTTTGGAGATGATGGCTTCGTGGGCATTCTCCACGCGGAACCATTCCTCTTTCGGTTTGCGCACCCGCTTCTTGTTCTTGTAGGAGATGCTGGTCTGCCTGTTGTGGACGCTATTGCCGATGTAGGTTTCATCCCGGAGGATGTTCTTGACTTGTGAAATCGTCCATGCGTAGGCTTTTTCTTCCGGCTGGCCTTCGTAGATATGAGCGAATTTCCTATATCGCTTGAAATTTATCCAACTGGCGGTCGGCACCTTCTCTGCGATCAGCGCCTTGGTAATCTTGGCAGCGCCTGCTCCATGTGCGGCAAGATCAAGAATCCTTTCGATGATCCATCTTGATTCCTCGTCGATGGCAAGAGAATTTATGATTTCGTGGTGTCGAATGTACCCAAGCGGAGCGTAGGCAAAGATGCGCTCGCGAGTGGCGAACGTTGCACGGAAAGCGGTTTTGACTTTCCGGCTTGTGTCTTTCGCAAACCACTCATTGAACAGGTTCTTGAACGGCACAAAGTCAGACAGGCCCTTTTCCGTGTCCTCGTTCTCTGCTACGGCAATGTAGCGTACCTGTTTCTCCGGGAACACGAACTCCAAGTAGTAGTCCATCATCACATGTTCACGCCCGAAGCGGGAGAGGTCTTTCGTGACGATGCAGTTGATCTTGCCTGCTTCCACATCGTCCATCATCCGCTTGAAGCTCGGGCGCTCAAAGTTCGTGCCGCTCCATCCGTCGTCGATGGACTTGTCCGCAACGTGTAGCTGATTGTCGCGGGCATACTGGCGTAAAATGGTGCGCTGCGTCTCGATGGAAACACTGTCGCCGTAGTTCTTGTCGTCGCGGGAAAGTCGCATATAATGGGCTGTATTGTATGGCTGTTTAATCCTCCTTCTGTTTGAAACAACCAACGCTTACAATACTTTCGTCCTCATTAGATATCGTTTCCCATCGCTATTATGACGGCTGTTTGCTGGCGAGGAATCGCTATATGGCAGATCGAGCGACACACTTAATTGCCGTCTATGACGGGCAAAAAGGCGGCACAAAATATACGATTGACTACGCAAAAAAGAAAAGGCTTTTCGTGTCTGTCATTGATCCGATGGACGATAGAAAAGATACAACTTGGCAAGGGTAGCAGGGGTAAAAAGACAAGCATGTATATTCGACTCACCATGATTCTATCATACGCTAAAGAAGTTTACTGCAAACGAGCAACATTCATCTTTTGCCGACGCTGGTAAAGAACGCAGATGGGGTTTTATATCCGTTCTAAAAGCTTGGACAAAACGGCTTGGCCAAACTTTTTGAATTTCGCCGATTTCAGTTTTGCAATGATCTTACTTGCTGGCTTCCTCGATGGCTATGGCCACAGCTACACTCGCGCCAACTGTGGCGGTGTTACTCATGGAATAAACAAGAATACAGAACACCTTGACAAATCGACTTCCGCTCGTTGATGCGAATCCGCGTCACCCACATGCCGAAATACCGTTCCTCCCGCCGCTGCCCGCGATGCTGCCACGCTTTGAACATCGCCTCCTGCAACGCGTCCCTGAAATCCTCCTCTCTGTGCAGCATCGCCCACACGACCCTGAACAGCATGTCACCCGCCTGCTCAAGCCCCTGATGAAGGCCGCCTTATCCGTGACCAACCCGCCTTCGTAACGTTACGCCTATTGGACGGATGACGGGCGCGTTTCCTCACGGCAGCGCAAAAGTATTTTGCAGCGGCGAAAGCGGCATAATCATCGCATAATGGTTGGGAGAATTATAATCTGTTATATTTGCGATATTCAGACGGCGTCATCGCATATTCTTTTTTGAACAGCTTGATAAAATAGTTCGCGTCCGGAACGCCGACCCGGTTGCTGATATCCTGAACGCTCAGGTCAGTGCTGGCGAGAAGACGGGCCGCCTGCTTGGTGCGCACCTGGCGGATGTAGGCGTTGGGGGTGCTGCCCGTTTCGTGGCGGAACACCGCAGCGAGGTGGTTGACGTTAACGTTCAGCTCATCCGCAATCTGCTGGACGGAAAGATCCTCCGCATACTGGTGCTCGATATACCGCATCACGCTCAGCACAAGATTGCTGTACTGCTGGTTCTGATGCGAGCGGATTTCGCGGCAGAACTGCCGGATCATGTTTTCCTTTTCCTGATAGATTTCCTCAACGGTGGTCGCGTTGATGGTCGCAACCGTGTTCTGGCGGGACAGGAGGTCGATGGTTGGCGCGGAAAGACCCGCCCGAAGCGCGGACATGCGCAGCATGGTGCGGACGATGGCGGCGCCGACGCGCTCGTTCTCCAGCGTGGTTCCCATCTTCTTCAAAAAATCCACGTCCCGCTGCAGCTTGCGCAGATTCATGATCGCGGCGTGGGCGTTGCCGCTTTCGATGTCGCTGATGAGCTGCTGCTCAATCTGATAGCGCTCCTGAATCAGCTCGGAATAGTTGACCCGGAGCGGCGCATGCTCCACCCGCTGCTCCGCCGTGGGTGACGGACTGCCGTAGTCGAGCCTGATCGTATCCCATTTTTCGGAGGCGGGGTCGAGCAAACGGATGCACGATTGCGCGATATGCAGCGCCTCCCGCTCGCTGATGACCGTGAAGCGGCTCCGGTAAGCAAGCAGCTCCTCCGGCTTGAGGTGGGAGATATCCAGGCGGCGCAGATACCCCCGGCAGTCCTGCAGCGTCCAGATCAGGGAACAGAAGGGGCCGATCACTACGGGCGTTCCCTCCAGCCGCGCGATCACGAACTGCACCTGAAACCGGTCCGTGACCAGATAGAGATTACCCGCCTGCATGCTCGCGAGAAAATCCGTCAGGGAATCGGGCTGCAAGAAGCTCTGACTGCCGCCCAGCGCATTGCTCCGGCTGAATGCGCAAATAGCGTCTTCGCTGCCCAGGGGCTGTATGGACAGGTGGAAAATATCGCCTATCAGCTGTCTGACCGTATCGAAGGCTGGGTGCATGTTTCTCCCTCCATCCGGGAATTCTTCTATTATCGGTGATTTTATTCTATCACATTTTGTCGAAATATGATACCTTCTTTTTCAGAAAGACATGGCGTTTCCGGTATGAATTCTTCCGGACTCGCTATGGCAAATTCATATCTTTGAAGGAGAGGGTACTATGGAATCGACGAACAGCAAGTACGTCGGCGAAAATGGCATCCATCGGGTGCCGGTATGGCGGATTGTCGGGTTCAGCGGCGCGAACATGGCCGTGAACCTGTACATGGGCCTGACGATGATCATGTCGTTCTACCTGAACGGCTACGTGGGCCTGGGCGTGTTCCTGGCGTCCAGCTTTTCCACCATCATGCGCCTGTGGGACGGCGTGACCGACCCGCTGGTGGGCTTCGTCGTTGACAAGTTCGGCGGCAAGGTCGGCAAGACCCGCCTGTGCCTGATCGCGGGCGGCATCATTCTGTTCATCAACAGCTTCCTGATGTTCAACGTGACCGACCGGCTCCCCGAAGGGCCGATCCGTCCGGTGTTCTTTGTGGTGTTCACGCTGCTGTTCTACATCGGCTACACCTTCCTGAACATCAGCAATCACGTGGGCAACGTCTGCCTGACCAACGATCCCTCCCAGCGCCCCATCCTGAGCATCGTCGGCACGGTGCTGGTGCGCATCTCCCGCGCCCTGACCCAGATGTACGTTTCCTATCTGGCGGTCAAGTATGGCCGGATGTCCAGCGCGGAGCTGTTCCACGATTACTGGCTGCTGACCGCCGTGGCCGCGACCATCGGCATCATCATCGCCTACATCTCCATCGCGCCCAAGGATATCCCGCGGTTCAGCGCAACCTCTCAGAAGAACGCGCCCAAGGTCAGCCTGAAGGACTACTGGCGCGTGCTGACCAAGAACCGTCCGCTGCAGATGATGATCGTGGCCCGCGCCACCGACATGTTTGCCACCACCTGCAAGACCAGCGCGGTGGTTCTGGTGATCTTCGGCATCGTCATCGGCAACTATGAGCTCAACGGCGGCTTCACCCTCTATACCACCATCGTGGGCCTGATCATGATGACTCTGGGCATCGGTACCGTCGGCCGCAAGCTGGGCATGAAGAAGGCCATGCAGATGGGCAGCTGGGGCGTGCTGATCTTTGATACGATCGGCATCCTGTGCTTCCTGCTGCTGGATCCCAAGACCCTGTGCCTGCCCGGCTATGTGAACGGCTATGGTGAGGCTTTCAGCGGCTTCTCCCTGTTCACCGTCGCGCTGTTCCTGGTCACCGTCATCGGCGGCGGCTTCCAGATGATCACCAGCTCCATCGTCCCGCCCATGATCGCGGACGTGAACGACTACGAGGCCAGCCGCAGCGGCAAGTTCATCCCCGGCATGGTGGGCACTCTGTTCAGCTTCATGGATAAGATGATCTCCTCCTTCGGCCCGATGCTGGTGGGCCTCGGCTTTGTCGCGATCGGCTTCAAGGAGAAGCTGCCGGACCTCGATACGCCCTACACCCGTTCGCTGCTGGTCTTCGGTCTTTGCTTCTACTTCGGCCTGGAGATCATCGGCGCCGTGTGCAACCTGATCGCCATGAAGTATTACGAACTGACCCCTGAGAAGATGAAGGAAGTCCAGGCGACCATTCATCGCATGAGGCAGGAGCAGAATGACTAAGATGATGAACCTGAACGCCGGCTGGGCGTTTCAGATGCTGCCCCGGGAGAGCGTCGACGCCCTCGGCGGCGCGTGGCAGGGTTCCTTTGACGAATCCTGCTTCGCGCCGGTCGATCTGCCCCACACCTGGTATGTTGACGGCAACGCTTACAAGGGCACCGTCGTCTACCGCAGGGAGCTGAGCGTCCGCCTTGGCGCGTCGCAGCGGGCCTTCCTCCAGTTTCAGGCCGCTGACCGCTGGTGCAGGGTCTACCTGAACGGCGCTTTCGTCGGCGAGCATAAGGGCGGCTATTCGGCCTTTGCCTTCGACATTACGGAACATTGCCGGGAGAACGGCGAAAATGAGCTGCTCGTCTTCCTCGACAACCGCTCCTTTGATGAGATTTCCCCGCTGGCGGGAGATTTCACAGTGTTCGGCGGGCTGTATCGGGACGTGAATCTGATTGTCACCGATGGCTGCTGTTTCGACCGCACCTACTACGGCACCTGCGGCGTGATTGTCCGGCCGTCCCTGACCGCGGATGGTCAGGGCACGGTTTCGGTGGAGCCGCATGTGCTGGGCGCGGAAGCGGCGACGAGCGTCGTCTGTCAGGTCTGCGGCCCCGACGGGCAGCCGGTCGCAAAGGAAACGTGCGATACGCAGCGCGCCGAACTGACCGTCCCCAACCCCGTTCTCTGGAACGGCAAGGAATCGCCGACCCTGTACACGCTGCGCGCGCAGCTGTGCCGCGGCAGCGAACTGCTGGACGAGGTCAGGCTGTCCTTCGGCTTCCGGAGCGTGCGCCTGGACGCGGAAGAAGGCTTCTTCCTCAATGGCTGCCATGTGAAGATTCAGGGCGTGGCCAAGCATCAGGATTTTGGCGGCGTGTTCAGCGCCACCGGGCCGGAGCACTGGGAACGGGATCTGCGCGACATCCTGGAGGTTGGCGCGAACAGCGTCCGGCTTTCCCATTACCAGCATCCCCAGCGGACGTATGAGCTTTGCGACGAAAACGGCCTCATCGTCTGGGCGGAGATTCCCATGCTGCGGCTGGATGACAGCATCCCGCTGTTCGAGAACGCCTGCAGCCAGATGACGGAGCTGATCCTGCAAAATCTGCATCATCCGTCTATCTGCTTCTGGGGCATACAGAACGAGATTGCCATGTTTGGCGAAGGCGACTACACCTACGCCCGGATGGGCGAGCTGAACGCGCTGGTCAAGTCCCTTGATCCCACCCGCATCAGCGCCTGCGCCAACCTGTACTGCGTGCGCAACGACAGCCCGCTCAACAGGATCACCGACGCGGTGGGCTACAACATCTACTTCGGCTGGTACTACGGCGAAATGAAGGACAACCTCGATTTTGTGGAGAGCTTCCACCGGGACAATCCGGGCATTCCGCTGTGCATCACCGAGTATGGCGTGGACTGCAACCCTGCCTACCACTCGGATACGCCCAAGGTAAAGGATTACTCCGAGGAATATCAGGCGCTCTATCATGAGACCGTCTACCCGATCTTCAGGTCGAAGCCGTATGTCTGGGGCACCTACATCTGGAACTTCTACGACTTCAGCAGCGAGATCCGGGACGAGGGCGGCGTGAAGTACAAAAACACCAAGGGCCTCATCACCTTCGACCGCCAGATCAGGAAGGATGCTTTCTACTACTACAAGGCCCAGTGGTCTGGCCAGCCCTTCGTGAAGATCGCGCAGCAGCGGTATGCCAACCGCGCGGCAGAGACCGTCACCGTCAAGGTGTACGCCAATCAGGAAGAGGTTACGCTCTCCGTGGGGGGCGTGGAGCGAACGGCCCGCTCCGACAGCGGCGTGTTCCTTTTTGAGGGGATCGCGCTGCAAAAGGGGGACAATACCGTCCGGGCCGTCAGCGGCCCCTGCGCGGATGAGGTGCACTTCTGCGGCGTGGATGAGCCTGATCCATCCTATACGTTCGTGGATGCGAACCCCGGCCTCAACGTCAAGAACTGGTTCACCGACATGCTGGAGGAAGAAAAGCTGTTCCCCAAGGGGCGGCTGTCCATCCGCGAGTCCAGCGACACGCTGCTTAAGTACGACGAAGCCATGCAGGTGCTGGAAGAGTTTTCTCCCACGCTGGCCTCCCAGATGCGCGAACGCGGCGGCTCCATGAAGCTGGAACGCATCCTCTACTACATGAAGGGCGAGTTCACCGACGAGCAGTGCAAGGCGCTGAACGCGCGGCTGACCGCCATCAGGAAATAATCTTTACAGCTTTCCGGGGGAGACCAATCCGTTGGCCTCCCCCAACTGTTCACAGGAGGCATACGATGTATCACAGCTGGACTGATTTTGAGCGTCGGCATGACTATCTGGTCTGCGTGGACTCTGACGGCTGCGCCATGGACACCATGGACTGCAAGCATATCCACTGCTTCGGCCCATGCATGGTCGCCGAGTGGGGCCTGCAGGAATGGGAACAGCCGATTCTCGCGCGCTGGAATGAGATCAATCTTTACAGCATGACCCGGGGCATCAACCGCTTCAAGGGCCTGTGCATGGCCCTCACGGAGATCGACGCGCAATATACCGCCATCGACCATCTCGCTGATCTGCAAGCCTGGGTGGACAGCGGCGCCGCGCCGAGCAACGACGCGCTGCAAAAGGCCATCGACGAGACCGGCAGCCCGATGCTCTCAAAGGCGCTGAGCTGGTCCAGGGCTGTCAACGCGGCCATCGACGCGCTGCCCGAAGCGCTCAAACGCCCCTTCTCGGGCGCAAAGGAAGGGCTGGCGGCGGCGTCCCGCTTTGCCGACGTGGCCATCGTCTCCAGCGCCAACCGCGACGCTGTGATGGAGGAGTGGACGAAATACGGTCTGCTCGACCATGTGGATATCATGCTGGCGCAGGACTGCGGGAGCAAAGCCCATTGCATTGCCGAGATGATGAAATTCGGCTATGCCCCAGATCATGTGCTGATGGTGGGCGACGCGCCCGGCGACCGGGATGCCGCCCGGCAAAACGGCGTGTACTACTACCCGATTCTGGTGCGCCAGGAGGCGGAGAGCTGGGCCGAACTGCAAAGCAACGGCTTTGCGCGGCTGCAAAGCGGCGACTATGGCCCCTACGAGGCGGAGCGCATGGCCGCCTTCCTGCAAAACCTGGGCGGCTGACCGCCCGACGATCAAGTGAGGAGCGTGACATCATGGTTGATCTTCGCGCGAAGCCGTTTTATTTGAACGACGAGGAGATCGCGTGGGTGGAGAACACCATTGCTGGTATGACGCTGGAGGAAAAGCTCGGACAGCTTTTCGTGCTGCTCAAGGCGGTTCCCGGTGTGAACGAGGAGCGGATTGAGGCCGAGCTGGCGGCGTCGCATCAGGGCGGGCTGCGCTGGCAGGGCGGCGACAAGGAAACCGTCTGGCTGCAGAACACCACCTATCAAAAGCACAGCAAGGTTCCGCTGTTTATTGCGGCCAACTGCGACGACGGCGGCAGCGGCTGCCTGCCGGAGGGTACCTTTGTGGCGACCGCCGCCCAGTGCGGCGCCGGGCAGGGGACCGACAACGCCTATCATGTGGGCCTCGTGGCCGGGCGCGAAGCCAGCGCCATCGGCTGCAACTGGATGTTCAATCCGGTGGGCGACATCTATATGAACTGGCGCAACACCATAGTGAATACCCGCGCCTATGGCGAACATGCGGACGACGTGATCGCCCATGCCCGGGCTTACATCAAGGGCATCAAGGACGCCAATCCCAACATGGCCTGCTGCCTCAAGCACTTCCCCGGCGACGGCGTGGAGGAGCTGGATCAGCATCTGGCGCTGGGCGTCAACTCCCTGAGCGTGCAGGAATGGAACGAGAGCTTCCGCAAGGTATATCAAACGCTGATTGACGAGGGATTGGAGACCATCATGGTCGGGCACATCGCCTTGCCTGAGATGAGCCGCCACCTGCGCCCTGACATCACCGACGCTGAGATCAAGCCCGCCTCGCTGGCCCCGGAGCTGGTCACCGACCTGCTGCGCGGAGAGATGGGCTTCAACGGCCTGGTGATCACTGACGCATCCCACATGGTGGGCATGGCCGCGACGGCCAAGCGCAGCGACGCGGTGCCGGGCGCCATCGCCGCCGGATGCGACATGTTCCTCTTTGCCAACGACGTGGCGGAGGATATCGGCTACATGAAGGCCGGATACGAGAAGGGTATCATCACCGAGGAGCGCCTCTCGGACGCGCTGCATCGCATCCTCGGCATGAAGGCGCATCTGCATCTATACGATGAGAGCGTGCGCTGCCCTGACCGGGCGAATCTCGCCATGGTTGGCTGCGAGGAACACGAGCGCTATGCCGTTCAGGCTGCCGATACCTGCGTGACGCTGGTCAAGGACACGCGGCAGCTCATCCCCGTCGATCCCGCGCAGAAGAAGCGGGCCTATCTGGTCTACGTCCAGTCCACGCCTACCAGCAAGGGCTACAAGGGCGATCCGGTCAAGGGCGTGATCATCGAAGAGCTGCAGCGCGCTGGATTTGAGGTGGACGTCTGCCCGAACTACCATGACCTGGAGGTCGAGAACGGCGTTTCCCCGATGAACTTTATCAAGATGCTGGGCCATGGCACGCGCGGCGAGTTCATTGACAACCACGACGTGGTGTTCCTCTTCATCAACATCAAAGGCTACGCGCAGGAAAACTGGGTGCGCGTCCGCTGGAGCTGCAACCATAGCTGCGAGCTGCCCTGGTACAATGAGGAGGTTCCGACCGTCGGCGTGAGCCTCAACTTCACTAACCACCTGATTGACGTGCCGCAGTTGCACACCTTTGTCAACGCCTATGGCTCTACGCGCGCGCATATTCGCGCTGCCATCGAAAAGATATGCGGCCAGAGCGAGTTCATGGGCAAGGCGGGCGAAACGGTGTTCTGCGGCCGATGGGACACCCGGAGATAAGGGAGTGTAAAAAACAATGAAAATGACATTCCGCTGGTACGGCAAGGATGCCGACAAGATCACCCTCAAGC
>JAFLST010000011.1 GCA_022510815.1 Christensenellaceae bacterium
TGTTCGCCCAAGCCGGACCATGGCCGTCCTCATTGACGGTGTAGGGGCAGGTCGGAGCGGAACCGCCGTAGATGGAGGAGCAACCCGTGGCATTGGCGATGATCATACGATCGCCGAACAGCTGGGTAACGAGCTTGACATAGGGGGTCTCGCCGCAGCCAGCGCACGCGCCGGAGAACTCGAACAGCGGCTTCTTGAACTGGCTGTCCTTGACGGCCTTGAGGTTCAGCTCGCCCTTGAACTCGGGCAGGGTCTGCGCGAACTCCCAGTTCGCCTCCTCAGCCTTCTGGGAAGCCAGCGGCTTCATCTCGATGGCGGTCTTGTCGCCCTTGGCATTGACCGGGCAGACGCCGACGCAGTTGCCGCAGCCGGTGCAATCCAGCGGGGAGACCTGCATGCGGTACTGATAGCCCGCGAAGTTCTTGCCGATGGCCTTCTTCATCTCGAAGCCGGCGGGAACCTCGGTGCCGTCCGCGATCAGGTAGGGACGGATGCAGGCGTGCGGGCAAACCATGGCGCAGTTGCCGCACTGCACGCAGGCGTCGATGTGCCACTCGGGCACCATGACCGCGATACCGCGCTTCTCATACTTGGTGGTGCCAACCGGTACGCGGCCCTGCGCGTCGATCTTGGACACGGGCAGCTTGTTGCCCTCCTGGGCCAGAACCGGATGGATGAACGTGTCGAAGTACTCGGGGGCCTCAACCTTCATCGCAACGGCGCCGGTCGTGGCGGTCGCCCACTCGGCGGGAACCGCAACTTCCTTCAGGCCGGAGATCGCGATGTCGATGGCGTCCCAGTTCTTCTTGACGACCTCGTCGCCCTTCTTGCCGTAGGTCTTCTTGGCGTAGGCCTTCATGTACTCATCCGCCTGATCGTAGGGGATGATCTCGGCCAGCTTGAAGAACGCAGCCTGCATGATGGTGTTGATGCGGCCGCCCATGCCGACCTGACGGGCCAGGGAGATGGCGTCGATGGTGTAGAGCTTGGCTTCCTTCTTGGCCAGCAGCTGCTTCATGGACGCGGGCAGCTGAGCATCCAGCTCCTCGGCGCTCCAGGGGCAGTTCAGCAGGAAGGTGCCGCCCTGCTTCAGCGCGGAGACCATGTCGTACATGGTGACATACGCCGGGTTGTGGCAGGCGATGAAGTCCGCGGAGTCGATCAGGTAGGTGGACTGGATCGGCTTGTCACCGAAGCGCAGGTGGGACACGGTGATGCCGCCGGACTTCTTCGAATCGTAGGAGAAGTACGCCTGCACATACTTATCGGTGTGGTCGCCGATGATCTTGATGGAGTTCTTGTTGGCGCCGACGGTGCCGTCAGAGCCCAGACCATAGAACTTGCAGGAGATGGCGCCCTCGGGAGCGGCGTTGAACAGCTCGCCCACGGGCAGGCTGGTGTTGGTCACGTCGTCGACGATGCCCACGGTGAAGTGGTTCTTCATCTCGCCGTCGAGATTGGCGAACACGGCCTTGACATGGGTGGGGGTGAACTCCTTGCTGCCCAGACCATAGCGGCCGCCCACAACCTTGATGTCATTGCGGCCCGCTTCGATCAGCGCGGCGCAGACGTCGAGGTACAGGGGCTCGCCCAGAGAGCCGGACTCCTTGGTGCGGTCGAGCACGGCGATCTTCTTGACGGTCGCGGGGATCGCGTCAATGAAGTGCTTGACGGAGAAGGGACGATAGAGGTGCACCTTGATCAGGCCGACCTTCTCGCCCAGAGACACCAGCTTGGTGACGGCCTCGTCGGCAACGTCGCAGCCGGAGCCCATCGCAATGATGACCTTGTCCGCGTCGGGCGCGCCGACATAGTCGAACAGGTGATACTCGCGGCCGGTCAGGTCCTTGACCTTCGCCATGCAGTTCTCGACGATCTCGGGAACGGCCAGATAGAACTTGTTGCCCGCCTCACGGCCCTGGAAGTAGATGTCGGGGTTCTGGGCGGTACCGGCCTGATGCGGATGCTCGGGGTTCAGGCTGCGGGCGCGGAACTCGTCGATCTTGTCCCACGGGGTGATCGTGGCGATCTCGTCATAGGTGGGCGCGTCGATCTTCTGGATCTCGTGGCTGGTGCGGAAGCCGTCGAAGAAGTGCAGGAAGGGCACGGAGCTCTCCAGCGTGGCCAGATGAGCGACCAGCGCCATGTCGCAGGCTTCCTGAACGGAGTTGCTCGCCAGCATCGCGAAGCCGGTCTGACGGCAGGCCATAACGTCGGAATGGTCGCCGAAGATGGACAGCGCGTGATAGGCCAGCGCGCGGGCGCTGACATGGAAGACGGACGGAGTCAGCTCGCCAGCGATCTTGTACATGTTGGGGATCATCAGCAGCAGGCCTTGAGAAGCGGTGAACGTGGTGGTCAGCGCGCCCGCGGCCAGAGAGCCGTGCACAGCGCCCGCCGCGCCCGCCTCGGACTGCATCTCAGCGATCTTCACGGTCTGGCCGAAGAGGTTCTGCCGCTTCTGAGCGGACCACTCGTCGGCGACCTCCGCCATGGGAGAAGAAGGCGTGATGGGGTAGATGGCGGCCACATCGCTGAACGCATACGCGACATGGCTGACAGCAGTATTGCCGTCAACGGTCATTTTGATTGCCATGGATGTACCTCCTTACGCGTGATGAGCCGGAGGGCCGGATTGCCTCCCGGCACGGAAAAGCCGCGCACCGCTGCCGTAACCCGGCCGCCGGACGTGTGACGCGACACGCTCGTCCGCCGCCGCGGCATGACAAATACGCGGGATATCCTCGAACGGTTCAATTATAAGCTCTTGTGATGAATATGTCAATCAGGAACCGCTGATTTTCATGGTTTTTCAGGGAGATTTTTACCAACTATATGCCATACAAAACAATGAAAGCGGCCGCGATTCCCTCACGGAGGGAGAAATCACAGCCGCCCGCTATTTCCATGGTCTCATCGCCTGCACGATGATGCCGACAACGCCCGGAAAGAATCCCCACGCAAATCCTCCGTAGCGTCCCCTGTTCCATGTCACTCTCCAGGCCACGACGCCCAAAACCGTCCGCCAGCAGATATAGATCGCTCCTATCAGAAAGACGTAGGCCATGCTCATCCTCCGCGTATAACCGAACGGTTATTTTTCAACATTGTACTACAGCGCGTGGGCTATTGTCAATATATCCGTTCGGTTATCAACAGGAGGTGTCTGCCATGGCCTGCTATCGCCGCATCCGTGATCTGCGGGAAGATCACGACCTGACGCAGAGCGAGATCGCCGCCCATCTTGGCATGAAGCAGCCCCAGTACTTCCGCTATGAGCAGGGGTATCGTGATGTGCCGACAGACATCCTGATCCGCCTCGCGGACTACTACCGCACAACCACCGATTACATCCTCGGGCGCACCGATGACCCGTCTCTGCCGGACTCCTTCCCTGCCCTTCCAGAAGCCTCCCCTGACCAGCGCCGTCCCTGACAAGCCGTCCATCGGGGACTTTTTCGCGCTGCTGTCAATCATTGAATTCGCGCTCCGACCCGGATGAGGTCGCCGAGCCGCTCGCCCGCACAGGGCTTCCTGATCTCGATGAGATTCCGCACCGCATAGCCGTGCCTGCGCAGAAGGACGGTCATGCCGCGATTGTTCGGATGCACGAAAAGCACAGCGCCTCCTCGTCACAGAGCGGGCCAGCGTCGGGACATTCCAGCAGCTCCTATCGGGTCGCCGCCGCTTCCCTGCTGATTCTCCTGACAGCCGAGCCTTACCCCTTCGCCGGGCCGATGCTCTCGCCCGGCAGCAGTCTCGCAGGCACCTCGACGGTCATGCTCCCCGCCGTTTGCGGGCTCTCGATGCGCTCGATCAGCAGCTCCGCCGCCCGGGTGCCGATCCGCCGGGCATCCTGCTCGATGGTCGTGAGCCGCGGATGAATGAGCTGCATCATCGGGTTGCCGTCAAAGCCCCCGAGAGACAGGTCCTCCGGCACGCGCAATCCCAGCGTCTTCGCGGCCTCCAGCGCTCCGAGGCAGCCACGGTCATCCGGCAGCAGGATGCAGGTCGGCGGCTCCGGCAGCCGCATCAGCGCCATGACCGCCTCAAAGGCCGCATCGGGCTCGTCATAGGCGGATTCAATCAGGTAGCTGGGCCGGGGCGTCAAATCGTGAGCCTTCATGCCGCGATAAAAGCCCGTCAGCCGCTTCTGCGTCACCGAGGAGCTCCGCTGACCGTGCACATAAGCGATGCGCCGGTGCCCCAGATGGCAGGCGTAATCCACCAGCGCCTCCAGGCCCGCGCTGTTCTCCGACTGCACGCAGGAGCGCCCGTCGAAGGCATGGTCGACGGTCACGCAGGGGATGCCCCCCGTCGCCAGTTCAACCACCTCCGGGTGCGTGAAATCCGCGCAGACCACGCACACGCCGTCCACATTGCGATACCGGCAGTGCTCCAGATAGGTCATGCCCGTCCAGCCGATGTTGTGATTGATGAACGTCAGGTCGTAGCCCCGGCGCTCGCCCTCGCGCTTGAAGGCGTCCAGCACCCCCGCGAAGAACCAGTGCATCAGCCCGTTGCGGCCCTCCTGCTGGAACAGCACGCCGAGGTTATAGGAGCGGTTCGTCTTGAGCGTCCGGGCGATGGCATTGGGGTAATAGCCGATCTCCCGGGCCGCCTTGTGCACCAGCTTCCGGGTCTGGTCGCTGATATCTGCGTAATTGTTGAACGCCTTGCTGACCGTCGAGATCGACAGCCCGCACTTCGCCGCCACATCCTTGATCGTCACTGACATGGTGAGCCTCCGTATGAAAACGATTTCGATGAATGTCAGTATACAGCAAAACGCTTTCAAAGGCAAGATGAAACATCAAAGAAAGCGCGCGGCATTGATTTTTTGCCGGTTTGATAGTAGGATAGTCCTATCACCTTTCGGAGGAACAGGAAAATGAACGTTCAAAAGCTGTTGACCGAACACAGGGCGGTAAAAATCACGGTCGGCCAGAGCGGCGCGGACGTCTATGAAATCGACGAGAAGTATGTCCTGAAGCATGTGGTTCGCGGGGCATTGCCGGAGGAGCAGTTTGATGCCTATGGGCGGGAAGCGCAGTTCTATCAGGCTCAGTTCGACCGTCAGCCGGTGTATCTTCCGAAAATGCTGGCAGCGGAGACATCCGAGGACGAGATCCTGATCCTGATCAAAAAGTATGCTCCTCTCAGGCGCGGCGCCCTCGACGCCTCAATGCTTCGGAAAATCATGGGGACATTAGCGGCGCTTCACACGGACGATCTGCCGCCCTTTCTTCGCCGCGGCACGGAGCTGGCGGAACCGTTCTCCGACCAGAGAATTGCGGAGTGCGTAAGCGGATGGGCGAGCGTGCTTGCGAGGCATCCGGGCGCATTTGATGAAAGCGTGCCGGAGAAAATCGCGCGCAGGATCAACGAGCTCATCCTGTGGCATGACGCCGAGGAGCGCGTGATGGCGCACGGCGATTTTCATTGGGACAATCTGCTGCAGGACGAACAGGGTCATATCCTCCTGTGCGATTGGCAGGGTGTCCATTCCGGCGGCGCGTCCGGTGATCTGAGCTTTTTTCTGAGCAGACTGGGCGCAGACGGCGTTCAGCTCAATCCGGCAGGTTTGACGGATTTCTATGTGTCCGCCATCCGGGAGCGCTCGGGCAGGCAGCTCGACCGGCAGGCGATCATGCGGCACATGAGCGCCGCGAACGTCATTACGTCTTTTGCCTTCTGGCACGAATACCTGCACGGCAGCCGCGAAGAGCGGGTGCGGGAAATCTTTGATAAGATGAGGATGGACTTTGAACAGTGGCTTTCATCGTAAGGACGAAGCCGCGCGTCATATCAGACCATCACAAAAACCGCCGCGCACCTAATGCGCGGCGGTTTTCTCGCGTCTGTGGCTTCTTACAGCTCCACGGTCATTGCGATGGGTTCGACGCCCGTCAGCTCCTTGGAACGCTCGTCGGGCTGATACAGGCCCGCGTAGACCTCCCACTTGCTGCCATCCTGAATGCGCTCGCCCTCGTCGTTGACCACAGTGAAGGCCGTGCTATCCAGCGGAATGGCGACCTTGCAGGTCTCGCCGGGCTGCAGAAGCTTCGTGCGGGCAAAGCCGATAAGCACCGGATGCGGCGGTGCGAACTTCGACGTCGGGTTCTTCGCGTAGACCTGCACCACCGTTTCGCCGGCGACATCGCCCGTGTTGGTGACGGCGATCTCCGCCTTGCCCGGCAGCTCGAGGCGCAGGCCGTCCGCGGAGAAGGTCGTGTAGCTCAGGCCGTAGCCGAAGGGATACAGGGGCTTGCCCATGAAGTAGCGGTAGGTGCGGTTCACCATGCTGTAGTCGGTGAAGTCAGGCAGATCATCGACGGTCTCGTAGAAGGTCACCGGCAGGCGGCCCGAGGGATTCACCTTGCCGAAGAGCACCTCCGCCAGCGCCGTGCCGCCCGCCTGACCCGGATACCACGTCAGGAGCTGCGCGTTGCCGGTGGGGACGTTCAGCGCGGAGCCCGCCGCAACCACCGTGACGAGGGGCTTGCCGGTCGCCATCAGCGCGTCCATCAGGTGGCGCTGGGACTCGGGCAGCAGCAGGTTGGGCTTGTCGCCGCCCTCATAGGAGTTGCCGGTGTCGCCCTCTTCGCCCTCGAGCGTCGCGTCAAGGCCCACGCAGGCGATGATCACGTCGGCGTTCTCCGCGCAGAGCACGGCCTCGGCAAGGCGGTCGTCGGGACGGCCCAGATTCTCAATGCGGTCTTGGAACAGCGACGCGCCCTTGCTGTACAGCACGCGGATGCCTTTCTCGGCGGCATAGGCGCGGATGCCCTGCAGGAAAGTCACATAACGGCTGGAGGTGCCGCAGTAGTTGCCTTCCAGCGCGGGAACGCAGTCGGCGTTGGGGCCGATGACCGCAATGGTCTTGATGCCGTCGGCCTTGAGCGGCAGGATGCCGTCATTGTGCAGCAGCACCATGGACTTCTCCGCAGCCTCGAGGGCCACGGCGGCATGGGCGTCGGTGTCGCACTCGGTGTAGGGGATGGCGTCATACTCGCAGTCATCCGCGAACAGGCCCAGCAGGTAACGGGTCGTGAACGCCCGCTCGCAGGCCTCGGTGATCTGCTCCTCGGTGACGAGGCCCTCCTGATAGGCCTCGAGCATGTGCAGATAGGTATTGCCGCAGTTGATGTCGCAGCCGTTCTCCAGCGCGAGGGCGGCGGACTCGGGCGCGGTGGACGTGACCATGTGATTGGTGTGGAAATCGCGGATGGCCCAGCAGTCGCTGACCACATGGCCCTCGAAGCCCCACTTGTCGCGCAGGGTGTCCCGAAGCAGGGTCTTGGAGCCGCAGGCAGGCTCGCCGTTGACGCGGTTGTACGCGCCCATGACGGACTCGACCTTCGCCTCCTTCACCGCGGCCTCAAAAGCGGGCAGGTAGGTCTCGTTCATGTCCTTGGGATTGGCCTGCGCGTCAAACTCGTGGCGGATCTTCTCCGGGCCGGAGTGCACCGCGAAGTGCTTGGCGCAGGCCGCCGCCTTCATGTACTTGCCGTCGCCCTGCAGGCCCTTGATGAACCTGACGCCCAGCCGCGCGGTGAGCACCGGGTCCTCGCCGTAGGTCTCATGGCCGCGGCCCCAGCGGGGATCGCGGAAGATGTTGATGTTGGGGCTCCAGAACGTCAGCCCCTTGTAGATATCCCGGTCGCCATGGGCAGCCTGACCGTTATACTTGGCGCGGCCCTCGGTGGCGATGACCTCCGCAATGCGCTGCTGGAAGTCCTCGTCAAACATCGCCGCCAGACCGATGGCCTGCGGGAACACCGTCGCCGTGCCCGCCCGGGCCACGCCGTGCAGCGCTTCGTTCCACCAGTTGTAGGCCGGAATGCCGAGGCGCGGAATGCCCGGCGCGTCATAGCGAAGCTGGGAGGCCTTCTCCTCCAGCGTCATCTTGGATACCAGTTCGTGGGCCCACGTCCGGGCCTGCGCGCGGTCGATCATAGGCGAATAACTCCTTTCACGCGGGTGAATGAAATGCTGCCAGATTTATTCCCTTTTCCGCCGCCGGAATCCTGCCTGCGCCGGGGGAAATTCGCCGAATTTTCATCAGGCAGTAGCGAAACGGGGAAATCTCTGGTATAATACGGAACGAAGATATCGGCGGACACGGAGGATACGCGCGTGAGGATCGACGCCATCGCCTTTGATCTGGATGACACGCTGCTGCGGGACGACAGGACCATCTCGCCATACACGCTGTCGGTGCTGCGCAGGGCGGCGGAAAAGGGCATTCGGATCATCCCCGCCAGCGGCCGCACAAGGGACAGCATGCGCGGCTTCGTGGAAAAGATCGGCTGCGCGACGTGTTCCATCTCCTGCAACGGCGCAGAGGTCTGGTCTCCGGCCGGGGAGTCGCTCATGCGAGAGCTGCTGGACGTTCCGCTGGCCGTCGAGATTGCCCGTTTCGCGGAGGCGCGCGGCTGCTACGCCCAGACCTACGCAGAGGACTGTTTCTTTTATAATCAGGAGGGCAAGTGGGCCGACGCCTACGCCGAGAGCTCCGAGCTGCGGGGCGTGTACGTCGGCAATCTGGAGGCATATATCGCCCAGCCGACGCCCAAAATACTCATTATGGATACCCCTGCCCGGATCGCGGAGCTGCTCCGGGAAGCGCAGGCGCTCTTTGAAGGCCGGGTCTCGCTGACCTGCTCCAAGCCCTACTTCCTCGAGGTCAACCCGCTCCGGGCCACCAAGGGCAACGCGCTCCGATGGTGCGCCGACCGGTTCGGCTTTGCCATGGAGCACGCCGCGGCCTTCGGGGATAGCCTCAACGATCTGTCCATGCTCACGGCGGCAGGGCACGGAATCGCCGTCGCCAACGCGAGGGAGGACGTCCGGGCGCAGGTTGCCACGGTCTGCGGCAGCAATCAGGAGGACGGCCTCGCCCACTATATCGAACAGTACGTTTTATCAGGAGGAAACGCATGATACAGGCAGCCAGCTTTGCCAAGCACCTGCAATTGACGGAGCTGTCCCCCTCCAGCAGGAAGGAATGGGATATCCGCACCGCCGACCTGAACCGGCCCGGCATGCAGTTCTGCGGCTTTTATGAATACTTCGCCTTCGAGCGCCCGCAGGTCATCGGCAAGGTCGAGATGACTTATCTCGACGCGATGGATCCCCAGACGCGCAAGCGGATGCTGGAGACGTATTTTTCCTATAATATTCCCTGCGTGGTGTGCTGCCGGGGGCTGAACCCGCCCAAGGACCTGCTGGACGCGGCAAAGCGGCACGATATCGCCGTTTATCAGACAAGCATGGTGACCACGCGGTTCTCCTTCAACGCCATCACCTATCTGAACCGCTGTCTGGCCCCGAGGGTCACGCGCCACGGCGTGCTGGTGGACGTCTACGGCGTGGGCGTGCTGCTGACCGGCGAGAGCGGCGTGGGCAAGAGCGAGGCGGCGCTGGAGCTGGTTCGGCGCGGGCATCAGCTTGTGGCGGACGACGTGGTGGATATCTGCCGCCTCTCCGACAGCGAGCTGATCGGCGAGTGCCCTGAGATGGTGCGCCACTTCATGGAAATCCGCGGCATCGGCATCATCGACATTCGCGCGATGTACGGTGTCGGCGCGGTGTCCGTCAGCAAGAGCATCGATCTGGTCATGCACATGGAAAAGTGGGTCGAAGGCAAGAGCTACGACCGCCTCGGCCTGACCGACGAGCACATCACCATCCTCGGCGTAAAGGTTCCCTACCAGATCATGCCCGTGCGTCCCGGCCGCAACCTCGCCATCATCATCGAAGTGGCCGCGCGCAACCTCTTCCTCAAGCGCCTCGGCTACTCCGCGCCTCACGAGCTGGACCGCCGAATGAACGAGATGGTGCTCAAAAAGGCGCAGGAGATGGAATAAACAAACCGTTTTCCCAAACGCGATCTTCATCGAAACGCAAGGAGGCACGACCATGTACAGCATCGGCATCGACATCGGAGGCACAGGCATTCAGCTCGGTCTGGTGGACGAGCAGGGCCGCATCGCGCATAAGGGCGGCATCGTCACCCGGACGGACATTCCCTTCGACCAGCAGGTCAAGGCCATCGCGGACTGCGTGCTGGAGACAATCGCGGCCTCCGGGCACAGCGTCGAAGATATCAGCTCCATCGGCGTGGGCGTGCCGGGCGTGGTCGCCCCGCGCACCGGGCATATCGCCTTCTGCAACAATCTGGGCTGGAAGGACGCGCCCTTCCGCGAGGAGATGCAGCGCTGGATCGACAAGCCTGTCCACATGGACAACGACGCGACAGTGGCCGGTCTGGCGGAGTATCACGCGGGCGTGAGCGCCGGGACGCACTCGAGCGTGTTCATCACGCTGGGCACCGGCGTGGGCGGCGGCATCGTGCTGGGCGGCAAGGTGTGGAGCGGCTTCCACGGCGTGGGCAGCGAGATCGGGCACATGATCTTCGAGGTGGACGGCGAGCCCTGCAACTGCGGCAACCGCGGCTGCCTCGAGCGCTATTGCTCCGCCACCGCCATCATCCGCATGGCCCGCGAGGAGGTCGCCAAGACGCCTGACAGCCTCGTCCTCCAAATGGCCGGAGGCGACCCGGCGAAGATCAACGCCAAGATCGTCTTCGACGCAGCCCGAGAGAACGACCCTGTGGGCAAGGCCGTCTTCGACCGCTTCGTGCGCTATCTGGCGCAGGCCATCGTCACCATCATCAACTTCCTCGACCCGGAGATCGTCGTGCTGGGCGGCGGCGTGAGCAAGGCGGGCGCATTCCTGCTGGACGCGGTGCGTCAGGCCGTGCCGGAGTACCTGCTTTACAAGACTCTTCCCTGCGCCCGGATCGAACTGGCCGAGCTGGGCCCCGACGCGGGCATCATCGGCGCGGCGATGCTGGGGAAATAAAGCAAGGACAGTAAAGAGACCGTCGGGCCTGCGCCCGGCGGTCTTTTGCGGTTACTCCTGCCGCATCATCCACAGCACGCCTTCCGCCTCGCGGATGAACTGATCGGCGGAGAGCTGACCAGCCATGTAGCGGTCCCGCAGCATGATCAGATCGTCCGACCCGCCGGAGTCCATGGGCACCGTCATGTGCTGCGCGGCCTCCCGCCACAGGGCGAGCTTTTCCGGCGAGGTAACCCATTGGGACGTCTCCAGCGCCGCGAGCTGTGCGCGCGTCCACGCCACGCTGTCCTCGAACTGGATGCGTTCATCGCCGGAAAGATTGCCGCTCTGCAGCATGCCCTCCTGCTGGGCGAGCATGTCATTCAGCATGGACGCCTCAGCCTGATATGTTATGTTCTCAATCAGCGTGTCCTCATCGGGGTGCAGCAGCACGCTCATCAGCGGCGCGCTGTCCGCCTCCAGCACGGTGCACTCCAGGAACGCGACGGCCTCCTCCTGACGAGAGCTGTACGGGTTGACGGCGTACAGGTCGACATAGGCCTTGAGATGCGGCTCCTCGCCCTCCGCGCGGGCGAGCAGCACCGGCTTCATATACACTTCATTCCGGTACATCCCCGGCGCCAGATCGTATGCCAGATTCATCAGCACTGTCTGCCCGCCGCCTGCTCCCGCCTTCTGAAGCATCGGGGTAATCTGTTCAAGCTTCTCCAGCAGCGCGCGGAAGACCGGGTCGTCATAGGTCAGGGGCTTGCCCTGCGAGGCGCACCACGCTTCCTGCGCGTCCCGGATCAGGGTGAACAGCCGGAAGCGCAGCATCTCCGCGTCCCAATCAGACAGCCGGACAGGCGCGTCCTCGTCCCAATCCGCGATGAAATCCATCAGGCTCATGAGGTTTGCCGGCAGCTCCTCCTCCGACAGCCCCATCAGCTCCATGGCATCTCTGCTAAAGGCGGCGGTCAGGCAGCTGATGCCCACCGGGATGGCGCACAGCCTGCCGTCATGCCACAGCTCGTCCGCGATGAACGGATACATGGCTTCAACATAGCCGCGCAGCGTTTCGCTCGCCTCCAGAGCGGCGCAGTAGCCGCGCTCCCGCATCGCCCTGTAGCCCCGGGTCTGCATCATCACCCAAAGCACATCCTGCGAGCCATCCTGTGTGGTCATGGCCCGCACGATATCATTCATGTCCGGCGCAGCTCCGGTTCCGGCGATTTCGACGGACAGGTCGGGATACCGCTGCGCAAAGGCCTCCGCAGCGCCATAGCCCCCGTTGGTGAAGTTCGCGTACTCCGGCACCCGCAGCGTTTCCGCCGCCGCGCATGTCATCGTCAGGCACAGCGCCAGCGAGATCAACAGGCATCGTTCTTTCATGTGGATCACTCCCGTTTTTCATTTGTCACGCGCTATGAAAACGGAAGAAACCGGAAATTTTCATCCTTTACACATGTTACAACCCCATAAGGCGCTCCGCCATGAAAAGGCCGCCGGACTTGCATCTGGCGGCTTCCCTTATTCCTGCTCCATCTGAATCATCCACATGATGCTCTCCGCCTCCCGGACGAACTGCTCCGCGGTGAGCTGACCGCCGATGTAGCGGTCGCGCACGTTCAGCAGCACGTCGTCGCCGGGCGTGGGCAGCACATACACATGCGGCACGATTTCCCGCCACCGGGCGATTCCCTCCGCCGAGATGGCCCAGTGGAATGCCTCCGCCTGCTCTTCCCGGGTGTCGTACAGCGCCAGCACATACCGGGCGTTGTCCCGCTCGTTGACGGACAGGGACTCGTCCTCCAGCATGGCCGTGTAACGCGCGCTCTCCTCGGCGATGAGGTCCATCTCCATCCGATACCGCGGGTCCTCCACCGGGTCGTTCTCATCCGGATGCAGGAGCATCATCAGCAAATCGTAATATTCCCCGTACCGCACAGCACATTCCAGCAGATCGACGGCCTCCTCCGGCGAGGCGCTGTACGGGTTGACCGACAGCAGGTCGACATAGGCCGAAACATAGTAATCCTCGCCCTCCGCGCGGCTGAGCGGCAGAGGCATCTGCCCCTGATCGGACAGCAAATAGGCACTGGGCGCAAAATTACCCATCAGATTCAGCAGCGTCGGGCCCCAATTCCTCATGGACGAGTCAGCTGGGGCAAAGCGCTCCAGCGACGGCGTGATCTCATCCAGCTTCCTGAGCAGCGCCAGCACCTCCGGCGCATCCCATGTCATGGAGACGCCATGCGCCGCGCACCACGCCTCTTGCGTATCCCGGATCAGATAGAAGAGCTGCCTGCGCAGGATGGCCGCGCTGGCCTCGAGGAGCTTCACGGGCCTGTCGTCATCCCACGCGGCGATGAAGTCCATCAGCTCCATAATCGTCCCCGGCAGGTCATCGGCCGTCAGTCCCGCTTCCTCCAGCAGCGCCGGATCGTAGACCACGCCCGAAGTCTCGAAGCTGACCGGCACCGCGCACAGGCTGTCCCCGCGCCAGAGCAGATCGCCGAAGGCAGGGTACATGCCGTCGACATAGTCCATGAGAACCTCGCTGCCGTTGAGCGGCAGGCAGTAGCCCTTGTCCCGCATGGCCACATAGCCGGTCGACTGCATGGCCATCCAGTAGACGTCTATCCCTCCGTCCTGATTGATCATCGCCTGCACGATGTCCGACATGCCGTTGCCGTACAGCGGAACCTTCTGCTCCACAGCCGTCTCGGGGTGCTGCTTCGCGAAGGCCTTCAGCGTCTGCTCGTTCCAGCCCATGCTGTACTGCGACACCCGCAGAGGTCTGCCCTCCAGCGCCGCCGGATCGGTTCCCGCCGACATCAGACCCTGCTCGCTGTGCAGAAAATAATACGCGCCGCCCGATACAGCCGCCGCCGCGCTTCGGGAGGCACGACTCTCATCCCGCAGGACGTAGGCGGCAATCTCCACCGCGCCGGTACTCAGATTCATCCTGTACAGCCGCGCCTGCCCCATCGCCCAAGCATACCCGCCGTCCGTGGTCAGGCCGGTCAATTGCCCCTGATCCACCGGCTCGTTCAGCGTGGCGAGAGCGCGCTCCCGGCCCGTGTCCCGGCTGATGGCCGTCAGCGCGGTGGCTCCATCGCCGCGGGCAAGGGTCAGCAGCACGCCGTCATCGGTCAGCGCCAGATTGATGTAATCGCCTTCGGCAAGCTGCCGGGATGCGCCGTTCTCGATGACATAGACGCTCCGGCGGTTATAGGGAATGTCCGTGTTGGGCAGGCCCAGCAGCCAGACCGTATCCCCTTCCGCCGCCATGTCGTAGAAGAAGCTGTCCGGCAGCGTGTCATGGTCAATAAGCACATCCTGCCGCTCGAGCGTTTCTTCCTGCCAGCGGAAGCGGACGACGCCCTCCCCGCAAAGCACATAGAGCGTCTCGCCGCTGACGGTCATGAGCTGACCCTCACTGACCGGGCACGCCTCGATCCACGCGCCGTCCTGTTCGATCTGGATGCCGTGGCGGTTCAGGGCCAGCAGCCGTCCGTCCATGACCGCAAGATCAGCAAAGTTGGCCGTCCCCTCCGCCAGCGCGGGCAGCGCTAACAGACACAGCGCGCACAGCATCAGGCCCATCATCCTACGGACTATCTTCATGACAATTCCTCCTTGTGCGATTCCGCGAAACGGATATGACAGCCTATAAGACGCTCTCCCCCTCACCATCGTCAAAATCGCGTTTGTAACAATTCCAGCTCATGGATTTGCGGCACGGCAAAGGATTTCTGCCTGTGCATGTGGAATCATTCATTGGACACACTACGGAAGGAGGCGCTTGCCGTGACCATTCGCGAGGAGCTGGAGGCCGAGGAAGCCCGGCGATTGTCGTCCCATGCCGTCTGCTCGGCGCGGTCCCGCGGGCGGGAAACACCCATTGAGCCCTGCCCGCTGCGGACAGACTTCCAGCGCGACCGGGACAGGATCATTCACAGCAAGTCCTTCCGCCGGCTGAAATACAAGACGCAGGTCTTCCTCTCTCCGGAGGGCGACCATTACCGCACGCGCCTGACTCACACCCTTGAGGTCGCGCAGATCGCCCGCACGCTGGCCCGCGCCCTGCGCCTGAACGAGGATCTGACCGAGGCCATCGCGCTGGGACATGATCTGGGGCATACCCCCTTCGGCCACATCGGCGAGCGCACGCTGGATGAGCTGATGCCCGAGGGTTTCCGGCACAACGAGCAGTCCCTGCGCATGGTGGAGACCCTCGAGAACGACGGCTCCGGCCTCAACCTGACGTGGGAGGTCCGTGACGGCATTCTCTGCCACTCGGGCAAACAGGCTCCATCCACCCTCGAGGGCCACTGCGTCCGCCGGGCCGACCGCATCGCCTATCTGAACCACGACCTCGACGACGCCATGCGCGGCGGCGTCCTGCAGCCCTTTGAGCTGCCCTCTGACTGTCTCAAGATTCTTGGCCCGACCCACGGCGAGCGCATTAACCGCATGATTCTTGACATTGTCGAGAATAGCCGTGACCGCGCCGAGATCGCCATGTCCCCGCTCATGCAGTCCGCGATGGACGGCCTGCGGGAGTTCATGTTCGAGAAGGTCTACCGCGACAAGTGGCGCAAAGCCGAGGAAGACCGCTGCGACCATGTCATCCGCGAGCTCTTCCGCCACTACAGCGAGCACCCCGGCGAGATGCCCGAGGAGTACATCCTCATCGGCTACCGCGAAGGCACCGCGCGGGCGGTCTGCGACTTCCTCTCCTGCATGACGGATCGATACGCCATCCGGCTGTATCAGCAGCTTTTCGTGCCGTCGGGGTTTGCGACGCTGTGACGGCAGGGAGACGATACAGGGGGCGGCTTTGAAACCCCACCCCCCCTGCCGGCTCCTCCGCTCATGGAGCGGAAAAGTTATCTTGCGCATTCCTGATCATGCTGCATATCGCGCATGCGGCATGATCGCTCCGCAGAGGGAGATCATCCTGTGCTTTGTCTGTCTGGAATCAGACAGACAAAGCCTGCGGCCCTCGCAAAGGCGACCCTGTCACTTTTGCGACTTTCCGGGCAGGAAATAAGCGAAGCGTGGCGAAATATAGGGCAGGTGATGAGCAATGGCATCACGCTTTCCGGCCGCGTGGCTGGACGAGTTGCGGCAGCGGTCCGACATCGTACAGGTCATATCCGGCTACATGCAGCTCAAGCGCAACGGGCGCAAGTACTGGGGGCTGTGCCCCTTCCACGGGGAGAAGACGGCGTCCTTCTCCGTCGACGCGGAGCAGCAGCTTTACTACTGCTTCGGCTGCAAGGCGGGCGGGAGCGTCATCCAGTTCGTCATGGACATCGAGCGGATGGACTTTCAGGAAGCCGTGCGCTTTCTGGCGGATCAGCAGCGGATGCCCCTGCCCCAGATGGAGGACGACGAGGACTATCAGCGCCGCCGCACCCAGCGGGACAGGCTCCTCGGCGCAAACAAGGAAGCCGCCCGATATTTCCATCAGATGCTTTTCACTGACGCGGGCAAGCCCGTGCTCAGCTACCTCAAGCGCCGCGGCGTGACGGATAACGTGATCCGCCGCTTTGGTCTGGGCGCGGCCCCGGAGAGCTGGGACTCGCTGACAAAGCACATGCGGGAGCTGGGCTACACGGACGACGAGCTGCGGCTGTGCGGCCTGACCGTCATCAAGGAGGCGGAGCCCGCCACCGAGGACAGGCCCGCCAGACCCCGCCGCGCCTTCGACATGTTCCGCAACCGCGCCATCTTCCCGATCATCGACCAGTACGGCAACGTGCTGGCCTTTGGCGGCCGGGCGCTGGGCGATCAGCAGCCCAAGTACCTGAACACCTCCGACACGCCGGTTTTCAACAAGCGGCTGGGCGTGTATGCGGCCAACCTCCTGCGCAAGGAACGACATCTGGAGCGGGTTGTGCTGGTGGAAGGATACATGGACGTGGTATCGCTCTCGCAGTTCGGCGTGACGGGCGTGTGCGCGACGCTGGGCACCGCGCTGACCAACGAACAGGCGCGTCTGCTCAAAAAATTCGCCCCGAAGGTCTATCTGGCCTACGACGGCGACAGCGCCGGACAGCACGCCATTCTCCGGGGCCTTGACATCCTGAAGGCCGAGGGCATCCCCGCCCGGGTGCTGGATTTCCCCGACGGCCTTGATCCGGACGAATTCATCCGCCGGGACGGGCTGGAGGGCTTCGACAGGCTCCCCGCCCTGACGCCGGAGACCTACCGCATGCGCCGGCTGAAGGAGGAGTACGACCTCTCCTCGCAGGAGGGCCGCACCGAATATGCCCGGGCCTGCGCGAACATCCTGCGCGATCTGGAGCCTGTGGAGCTGGAGGGCCACCTGCAGGAGCTGATGGTGCAGACGGGCTTTACCCGGGAGGTACTGGTGGCGCAGATCGGCGTTCGCGCGCCGCAGACCGCCGCCGTTCCCTCTCCTGCGCAGCAGCCCCGGCCCGCCAGACGCCCTGACGCCGCCGTCAGCGAGGACACGCGCGCGCAGGAGCTGCTGATATCCCTGTTTGCCACGGGCCGCGTGCCCGTTGACATTGCCTCTGCGGAGGACTTTGACGACCCGCTGCTCCGGCTGCTCTATGAGGAGCTGAGCGGCGGCGCGTCTCCCGCGGGGCTCGCCGAAAGCCAGCAGGACGAGGGCTCCCGGGAGCGGGTCAGCCGCCTGCTGATGGCGCCTCCCGGAGAGGATCGCGACCAGCTCATCGAGATGGCCCGCGACTGCCTGAACCGGCTGCGGATCATCCGCTGTCAGGAGCGGCTAAACGGCATCATGCGCTCGATCAACACCCTGGACGGCGAGGAAAAAGCCGCCGCCATGCGGGAAGCGCAGCGCCTGAACACCGAATTGAAACGACTCAAGTCCGCCTGAACCGAAACGGCGGCAGTCTGGAATAAGGAGAGGATTCCGTTTGACGCTTTCTCCTGATGACCGTCAGGCAGGGCTCAACGCATTACTAACCGAGGCCGATGAAGCCGGCGCCGTGACATGGGAGACCCTGACGGAGCGCGCCGCCGGATTGCATCTGGACGCGGAAGCCATGGAGGAGCTGCTCGCGTCGCTGAGCGCCATGGGCGTGACCGTTCAGGACAAGACTCCCGACGCTCAGCCCGCTGAACCTTCTGCTCCGGCCGAGGATCCCCTTGAGGGCGGCGCGGAGCTGGACGACCCGGTTCGCATCTATCTGCGGGATATCGGGCGCATCCCGCTGCTGACCTCCGAGGAAGAGCGAGAGGTCGCCCGTCTGCTGGCTGAAGGCACGCCCGAGGAGCAGGCCGACGCCCGCCAGCGACTGTCCGAAGCAAACCTGCGGCTGGTAGTCTCCATCGCCCGGCACTACGCGGGCCGCGGCATGTCCCTGCTGGATCTGATTCAGGAGGGCAATCTGGGCCTCATCAAGGCCGTGGAAAAGTTCGACTACCGCAAGGGCTTCAAGTTCTCCACCTACGCGACATGGTGGATTCGTCAGGCCATCACCCGCGCCATCGCCGGGCAGGGCCGCACCATCCGCATCCCGGTGCACATGGTGGAGACCATCAATAAGCTGATCCGCATCAGCCGCCAGCTCCTGCAGGAGCTGGGCCGGGAGCCCACCCATGAGGAGATCGCCGAGCGCATGGGCATCAGCGCAAGCAAGGTGCAGGAAATCACCCGGCTGGCGCAGGACCCCATCTCCCTCGAGACGCCCATCGGCGAGGAGGCGGACAGCCGCCTCGGGGACTTCATCACCGATACCTCCGCGCCGGCTCCCGACGAAGCTGCCCTGACCACCCTCATGCACCAGCAACTTCAGGAGGTGCTGGGTACGCTGACGCCCCGGGAGCGCGACGTGCTCTCCCTGCGCTATGGCCTGCCCGACGGCCGTGAACGCACCCTTGAAGAGGTTGGCCGCGAATTCCACGTCACCCGCGAGCGCATCCGCCAGATCGAGGTGAAGGCGCTGCGCAAGCTGCACCAGTCCAGCCGGCTTGGCAAGCTGATGAGCTGATTGACCGCCTGTTGACAGCGCTGACTGTATTCCTTCTTTAGCTGCCTCGCAAAAGCGCCCTGTGCCTTTGCGAAGCCTCCCGCGACCCGTAAAGGAGTGGTCCCGATGACATTATCACCTGACGCCCGGCAGTCGAAGCTCAACGAGCTTTATGAGTATGGCAAGACCAAGGGCATGCTGACCTACAAGGATATTATGGACCGCCTGATGGAAATGGAGATGGAGCCCGACCAGCTTGACAAGGTGCTGGAAACCCTCGAGGCGCTGGGCGTGGAGGTCGTGAACGAGAACGATCCCATTCCGCCCTCCTCACCCTCCGACGAGCCGGAGGAGCCCATCGACGTCTCCGTGCCCGAAGGCATCAGCATCGACGACCCGGTGCGCATGTATCTCAAGGAGATCGGCAAGGTTCCGCTCCTCACCGCCGAGGAGGAAAAGGCCATCGCCATGCAGCTCGAAAACGGCACCCCCGAGGAGAAGGAGGAGGCCAAGCGCAAGCTGTCTGAGGCAAACCTGCGGCTGGTGGTCTCCATCGCCAAGCGCTATGTGGGCCGCGGCATGCTCTTCCTTGACCTGATTCAGGAGGGCAATCTGGGCCTGATCAAGGCCGTCGAAAAGTTCGACTACCGCAAGGGCTTCAAGTTCTCCACCTACGCGACATGGTGGATTCGTCAGGCCATCACCCGCGCCATCGCCGATCAGGCCCGCACCATCCGCATCCCGGTGCACATGGTCGAGACCATTAACAAGCTGATCCGCGTCAGCCGCCAGCTCCTGCAGGAGTATGGCCGGGAGCCCACGCCCGAGGAGATTGCCAAGGAGATGGGCATCTCGGAGGCCAAGGTGCGCGAGATCATCAAGATCGCGCAGGAGCCGGTCTCCCTCGAGACCCCCATCGGCGAGGAGGAGGACAGCCATCTGGGCGACTTCATCCCGGATGACGACGCTCCCGCGCCCGCCGAGGCCGCGTCCTTCGCCCTGATGAAGGAGCAGCTCCTCGAGGTGCTCGATACCCTGACACCCCGGGAGGAAAAGGTGCTCCGGCTGCGCTTCGGCCTCGACGACGGGCATCAGCGCACGCTGGAGGAGGTTGGCCGGGAGTTCAAGGTCACCCGCGAGCGCATCCGCCAGATCGAGGCGAAGGCCCTGCGGAAGCTGCGGCATCCGAGCCGGAGCAAGAAGCTGCGGGATTATATTGATTGAGATACGCAAGAAGGGGCGCGGTGGAGCTGCGGCATGGCCGCTTTCCGCTGCGCCCCTTCTGCGCGCCATGAGACGAAGGACGCCGCGATGACGGGAGGCCGCATGATACTGGACGAAAGATTATCCCTTGCCGCGTCGCTCTATGAGCCCTGCGAGTTAGGCGCGGATATCGGCACCGACCACGGGCTGCTCCCCTGCCACCTGCTGGAGAGCGGCGTCTGCCAGCGCATGATCCTTGCTGACGTCAGCCCCAAAGCGCTGCGCCACGCGGAGGAGCTGGTGCATGCCCTGCATTTGCAGGATCGGGCCCTGCTGACCTGCGCCGACGGCCTTGACGCGCTGACGGAGCCCTGCGGCTGCGTATCGGTGATGGGCATGGGCGGCGGCACCATCGCGTATATCCTGCGGCGAGGGCGCGACCGGCTTCATGGCGCGGCGCTGGTGCTCTCGGCGCATACGGAACAGCCCTTGGTGCGGGAAGCGGTGCGGGATATCGGCTATCACCTGACCAGAGAAGCGCTCTGCAAGGCGGCAGGGCGATTCTATGTGTTCTGGCGCGCCGAACCCGGTGCGCAGGCTATATCCGACGAGGATATCCGCTACGGCAGCCTGCTCTGGCTGGAGGATACCCCCCTGCTAAGGGAGTATCTCCGGCATCGCATCCAGTTCATCCGGTCGAAGCTGGAGGGGCTGCTCTCCGCCGCCGCACCCGACCACGCCGCCATCGCCGAGGCCCAGAGAGACCTTGACTGGTATCTTGCCAAGGAGGAATGACCATGCTCACCGTGAAGGACATCTACAATACCATCGACAGCCTCGCGCCCTTCGCGTCGCAGGACAGCTTTGACAACGCAGGGCTGCTGGTTGGCAACCCCGCGTGGGAGGTGCGCGGCATCCATGTCGCCATGGACGTGACCACCTCTGTGCTGGGCGAGGCCATTGCGAACGGCGCGAACCTGATCGTCACGCATCACCCGATGATGTTCTCCGCCCGGAAGAATCTCGTCGAGACGGACAGCGAAGCCATTCTGCTCTGCCGGATGATCCGCCATGAGATCGCGCTTATCGCCGCGCACACCAACCTCGACATGGCCCCCGGCGGCATCAACGACGTGCTGGCGGCGGCGCTCGGGCTGACAAACGTGTCCGGCGGGGGCTACCTGCGCGTCGGCGATCTTCCCGCGCCCATGACCGCCGAAGCCTTTGCCCGGCAGACGGGCGAGGCGCTGCATACCGCGGTGCGGCTGATGGGCCGTCCGGAGCTGGAAATCCGCCGGATCGGGGTGTCCTCGGGCGCGGGCAGCGAGTACTGGGAGGAAGCCCGGGCGCTGGGCGCGGACGCTTTCCTGACCGGCGAGATGAAGCATCACCACGCGCTGGCGGCGGCAGAGGCGGGCATGGTCACGCTGGAAGCCGGGCATCACGCCACCGAGGAGCCGGGGATTTTTGCGCTGGCCGACGCTTTACAAAATCACCTGAATGCGCTACAATATAAGGTACACGTGTCCAGATCGACGGCACGACCTTATTGCTGACAAATCAAGGAGGGTATCGCATGGAACAGCTCGCCATGTTATGGGAATATCAGCAGGAGGATATGAAGGCCGACCGCCTTGCCAATGAGATCAAGCGCAATCCGCTGCGGCAGAAGCTGGAGCAGGACCGCAATCTGTATATGGAGAAGAAGCAGCAGCACAAGCAGATTCAGGAGCAGGTTGCCGTGCTGGCTGACCGCAAGGACGCCATCCGCGATGCCATCGCCCGCTGCGAGGAGCAGCTCAAGGGCCTGTCCGACCGCTTCGCCAACGATCCGCCGCAGGATCTGGACGCTGTCCGCGCGCTGATGATCGAGGTTGCCCGCTGCAAGGACACCATCGCCTCCTACGAAGGTGAGATGAAGCGCATGGTCAAGGATGTGGGCGACCACAACCAGAAGCAGCGCACCCTGAGCCACGAGGCCGCCGGCCTGCGCGCGGAGTTTGAGAAGCTCAAGGCACAGTATGACAAGGAGAGCCCCGAAAAGAAGGCCGCGCTGGACGCTCAGCGGGCCGTCGCCAAGGAAAAGGCGCAGGGCATCGACCCCAAGCTGATGGAGCATTACGCCTCAATCCGCAAGCACATCGTGCCGCCCATGGCCCGGCTCATCGGCGACCAGTGCAGCGGCTGCAATACATCCCAGCCCTCGGCGCTGCTGCGCAAGATCAAGAGCGGCTCCGAGATCGTTGAGTGCGAAACCTGCGGGAGGATGATTATCCAGTAACCCGATCCAGCCGAAGGGAGAATGCAGACCGTGAAAAAGCTGATGGCCTTTGTGTTCGCTTTCATCCTGTGCATCGGCGCTGTGCCTGCGTTCGCGTCGTTCATTGATCTCTCCGCCATGTCCGACGAGGAGCTGCTGCAGCTCCGTGCCGACATCGACGCTGAGCTCTCCGCCCGCTCCGCGACCCCGCTTCTGGCCGGCGGCACCCTGCTGGAGGGTGATTTGGGCGAATACCACGTTGCGCTGACGGATATCCAGCGCGCGACGGGCAGCAGCAACACGCCCTGCGTGATCCTGTCCTTCCTGTTCACCAACAACGGCTCAGACGCCGCCGCCTTCACGATGGCGATTGCCAAATCGGTCTATCAGAACGGCGTCGAGTGCGAAATGGCGCTCTTCACAACGCCCAGCGTCAATGGCATGAAATCCCTGATGGACGCTATGGACGGCGCGTCGATTGAAGTACAGTCTGCCTTTGAGCTCCACGACGCCGAAAGCCCGATCGAGATCGAGCTGCGGGAGCTGTTCAACTGGCTGCCCAACGCGCCGACCCTCGTGGGAACCTTCGCGCTTCCCGACTAATCAGGACATATGATAAGAGCCGGTTACCCGGCTCTTTTTTTGATGAATGCGGCTGATTCCCGGCAAACATCAACGGGAGTTCATTGTATTTCGATCAAGGAGATGGTACAATAAGCGCGTATTTATTTTCTCAAAAGCCCGAATCGGAGGAGCCCTGTTATGCATTCCATCGGCATTGCCACCGACAGCCATTCCGGCATCAGCCCGCAGGACGCGGAAGCACTGGGCATACGGGTGCTGCCCATGCCCTTCACCATCAACGGTGAGAATTATCTGGAGGGCGTGACGGTCTCCCGGGAGGAATTCTTCGCCTATCAGCAGGCGGACGCGGACATTGCCACCTCTCAGCCCGCGCCGACGGACGTCCTTGCCCTGTGGGACGAGATGCTTGCCACCTATGACGAGATTCTTTATCTGCCCATCAGCAGCGGCCTCAGCGGCTCCTGCGGCGCGGCCATGGCTCTGGCGGAGGAAGAGCCCTACGCGGGCCGGGTATTCGTGGTGGACATCGGCCGGGTTTCTGTGCCCCTGCGCAGCGCGGTGACGGATGCGGTCAATCTGGTCAGGGCCGGTCACTCCGCCGCCGAGGTCAGGGAGATTCTCGAGCGCACCAAGGACGACATGGTCATCTATGTGGCTGTGCAGACCCTCCAGCACCTCAAAAAGGGCGGGCGCATCAGCCCCACCGTGGCGGCGGTCGGCACGCTGCTGCATATTAAGCCCATCCTTCATTTATCGATCGGCCTGCTGGAACCCTTCAAGAACTGCCGGGGCTTCACCAAGGCCCGCGAGGCAATGATCGAGGCGGTGCGCCACGATCTGGACACCCGCTTCAGCGACGCTCACCTCCGAGGCGACCTTCACCTGATGGCAGCATCCAGCGCCTCGGCGGAGGAAACGGCTTCTTGGGTGGCGGAGATCGAAGCCGCTTTCCCGGGCATGCCGGTCACCTGCGACTACCTGTCGCTGGGCGTGAGCTGCCACACCGGCGAAGGAGCGCTGGGCATCGGCCTGTGCTGTTCGCCGAGACCGTAAGATCAGCAGAAAAACAGAAGTCACAGATATTGATCCAATATCTGTGACTTTTCCTATGCGTTTTTTCTCTGTTGGCAGGCATTCCGCTCGTTAATCCTTCGGACTCTTCGTTGAAAAGAACAGCATACAAGAGCATACGGTAGCAACAGCGCAGCATGCAATTCCAAGTGCGCGTTATCGCTAAAAATGATGGACAGCAGCAGCCCCGTATACGCAAGGAGCGCAGTCATCCGCAAGATGCGCTTTACTCTTTTGCTCATGCGCCCTGCCCTCCGCGGCTAATACGTTTCCATAAGCGCGTTTTCGCTGCTCTGATTTTTGACAGGTGTCGGCTGGTGTATATCACGCCTGTGATCAAAGCGCCAATGATAAGTCCGAGCGCAATATCCACAAGGGTTTTATATGGCTGCGCCTCCGTCAGACCAAAAGCGTCAATGGCGAGATAGACCGTCATGCTGACAAGCCCTGCAATACATACATGTTGCAGCCTTTGGGACAGATTTGCTTTTTCAGTATTGCTGTAGTCTGCATCTTCAATAAGGTTTCTTCAGTCTGTTCGTCCATGGCCCTGCTTTTCCTTTCTCCATCCAAAATCTCTCCAATGTCGACATCGTAGAATTTCGCCAGCTGAATGAGCAAATCGAGATCGGGCATCGTGACGCCGTTCTCCCAACGAGAGATACTGCGGTTGGACATCCCCAGCACCTCAGCGAGCTGTTCCTGCGTGAGGTTTTTTTGATGGCGTAGCTCCTTGAGAAACCGACCCACCTTTTGCTGGTTCACAAATCGTTGCCTCCTTTCGCATTCAAAATAGCCTCTTTGACGGAGAAAGTACACGACAAAGACTGAGAATGACGCATGACAACAGTTGAGAATGGCCCTCAACGCTCTGAAAACATGTGATAGCCTGTGGCGCAGAACAGCATCCGCTTCCTGCCATATGGCCGTCTATTAGGCTTCTGTTCCATCCAGCGCCCTGTCCACGAGCCGCTGCAGCAGCATGGGGTTGGCCATGCCGCCGGAGAGGCCCATGGCCGCGCCCATCAGCGCCTTTTTCAGTGACAGCTTTCCCTTGCGGTAGCCCGCCACCATGTCCGGGTGCTCCGCCAGCGCTTGCGACACAAAGGCCGCAAGTTGGGTCTCGTCATTGAGCTGCCGGAGATTCATCCGGTCAACATAGGCTTCCGGCTCCTCATCCCGCTCCCACAGCGCCGCGATGGTCTTCTTGGCCGCGCCGCTGTTGATGGCCCCGCTCTCCACCAGCTCGGCGACCCTTGCCAGATGGGCCGGCACGATGGGAATCAGCGCGTCCTCGCCCTCCATCAGCCGGAAAACCTCGGTGATCATCAGGTTGCCGAGGGTCTTCACGGCTTTGCAGCCCTGCGCGGCGGTCTCGAAATAGTCCGCGAGGTATTTGCCGGACACGAGCTGCTCTGCCGCATAGCTGGTCAGGCCGTAATCCGCCATGTAGGCCGCCTTTCGAGCATCCGGGAGCTGCGGCAGCTCCGCACCCCACTGGCTGACGAGGTCGTCCCCCAGCACGATGGGCGCCAGATCAGGATCAGGGAAATAGCGGTAGTCGTTGGCGTTCTCCTTGCGGCGCATGGAGGAGGTTCTGCCCGTGCTCTGGTCAAAGCGCCGGGTTTCCTGCACGATGGCCTCGCCCTTCTTCACAGCCTCCACCTGCCGGCGATATTCCTCCTCAATGGCCCGCTGAACGGAGACGAAGCTGTTCAGGTTCTTCATCTCGGTGCGGGTACCGAAGGGTTCGCCGGGCTTATGAACGGACAGGTTCACGTCGCAGCGCAGGGAGCCCTCCTGCATCCGGCAGTCGCTGACGCCTGTGTAGGCGATCACGGCCCTGAGCTTCTGCAGGTACGCGACGGCCTCTTGCGGGGTGCGGATATCCGGCTCGGAGACGATCTCGATCAGCGGCACGCCGCAGCGGTTGCAGTCGATGAGCGTGCCCTTCTCCGGGTCGTGCACCAGCTTGCCAGCATCCTCTTCAATGTGAATGCGCGTAATGCCGATGCGCTTCTGGCCCGCCTCGGTCTCGATCATCAGGTGGCCGTTCACGCACAGCGGCAGATCATACTGGCTGATCTGATACGCCTTGGGCAGGTCGGGATAGAAGTAGTTCTTGCGATCCTGCTTGGAATAGCGGGCGATGGTGCAGTCGGTGGCGAGGCCCGCCAGCACGGCGTAGTGCACCACCTGCCGGTTGAGCACCGGGAGCGTCCCCGGATAGCCCATGCACACCGGGCAGCACTGGGTGTTGGGGGCTGCGCCGAAGGCCGTCGAGCAGGAACAGAAGATCTTCGTCCGGGTCTTCAGCTCCACATGAACCTCGAGGCCGATGACCATCTCATAGCCGTCGATCATCTTCCACTGTGCCATCACTGCCTCACCTCCATCGCTTCCTCCAATGCCTGACCGACGCGGTAGAGCGTCGGTTCGGAGAACGTCGCGCCCATGAGCTGCAGGCCCACGGGCAGGCCGTCCCGATCAACTCCGCAGGGCATCGACAGCGCCGGAATGCCCGCGATATTCACCGGCACGGTATGGATATCGCCCAGATACATCTCCAGCGGCGACATGGTCTTCTCGCCCAGCTTGTAGGCGGTTGTGGGCGCGACCGGGCCCAGCAGACAGTCGCAGGTCTCAAAGACGCTGTTGAAGTCGCGGATCACTAACGTGCGCACCTGCAAGGCCTTCTTGTAATAAGCGTCAAAGTAACCCGCGGAAAGCGTATAGGTGCCCAGCAGGATACGCCGCTTGACCTCCGCGCCAAATCCCTCGCTGCGGCTCCTGACGTACAGCTCCTCAAGATCGGCATACTCCGCGGCCCGGTGACCGTAGCGCACGCCGTCGAAGCGGGCAAGGTTGGAGGAGGCCTCCGCGCTGGAGAGCACATAATAGGCCGGCAGCGCGTACTGCAAAGAGGGCAGGCTGACCTCGACCACCGTCGCGCCCAACTCCTCCAGCTTCCTCGCGGCGCGCATGACAGCTTTGCGCACATCGGCAGACAAGCCCTCGGCAAACATCTCCTTCGGCAGGCCAACGCGCAGTCCTTTGACCCCGGCGCGCAGCTCGCGGTTCATGGGCGTGTAGCCTCGCTTGACGGAGGTGGTATCCCGGCGGTCGTAGCCCGCGATGGCGTCCAGCACCAGCGCGTTGTCGGCGACGGTCTTCGTCATGGGGCCGATCTGATCGAGCGAGGAAGCAAAGGCGATCAGGCCATAGCGGCTGACCATGCCGTAGGTGGGCTTCATGCCGACCACACCGCAGAAGGCCGCTGGCTGCCGGATGGAGCCGCCGGTGTCGCTGCCCAGAGAGAAGGGCGCTTCCTCCGCCGCAACCACCGCTGCCGAGCCGCCCGAGGAGCCGCCGGGCACCCGTGTCAGATCGCGGGGATTCCGCGTCGGGTGGAAGGCGCTGTTCTCGGTGGTGGAGCCCATGGCGAACTCGTCGAGGTTCGTCTTGCCCAGCAGCACGCATCCGGCGGCGCGCAGCTTCTCCCACGCGGTGGCGCTGTAGGGCGGCACGAAGTTCTCCAGCATCCTCGAGGCGCAGGTGGCGGGCAGGCCTTCCACGCAGATGTTGTCCTTCACCGCCACGGGGATGCCATGCAGCGGGGACAGCCTCTCCCCTGACGCACGGGCCCTGTCAGCTTTTTCCGCCTGCTCGAGCGCCCCCTCCTCGTCGACGGTGATGTAGCCGCCGACCTTGTCCTCAACCTCATGAATCCTGTCCAGATAAGCCTGCGTGATCTCGCGGGAGGACAGCTCGCCCCGCTTCATGGCCTCGCTAAGCTCCGTCAGGGTCATCGAAACAATGCTCATGGCTGTTCCTCCTTTCACTCAAAGGTCTTCGGCACGGTGACGCAGGCCTCCTCACGGGTCGGAGCATTGCGCAGCAGCAGCTCCCGGTCGAAGGAGGGCGCGGGCACGTCGTCCCGCAGCACGTTTTCCGTAGGAATGACATGGGCGGTCATGGGAACATCGGCGGTATCCACCTGCTGGAGCTGCTGGGCAAAGGCGAGTATCGTGTTCAGCTCCGCGCCCATGCTCTCCTCCTCTTCCTCGGTCAGCGACAGCTTCGCCAGCTCCGCCACCTGCTTTACGGCGATGGCCGGACGCTTCTTCTCGGCCTTGGTCTCGGCCACACCCGCGCTGACGCCCAGCTGCAGCACCTCGAGCTGCTCCGCGTCCACGAAGTCCGGGGCGTTCGTCATCAGGTCGGAGGCGTCGCGCACCTTGGGGAAGGCAATCACATCGCGCAGGCTGTCCGCGCCGAGGAGCAGCATCACCAGCCTGTCGAGGCCAAAGGCAAAGCCACCGTGGGGCGGCGTGCCATATTTGAACGCGTCAATCAGGAAGCCGAAGCGCTTGCGGGCGCTATCCTCGGTGAAGCCCAGAGCCTTGAACATCAGCGCCTGTACATCGCTGCGGTGGATTCGGATGGAGCCGCTGCCCAGCTCCACGCCGTTCAAGACCACGTCATAGGCCTGCGAGCGCACCCGGCCCGGATCGGTGAGCAGGTACGGCAGGTCTTCCTCATAGGGCATGGTGAAGGGATGGTGCATCGCCAGATAGCGCCCTTCCTCCTCCGACCACTCGAACTGCGGGAAATCCGTCACGAAGCAGAAGCGGTAGTCGTCCTTGCGGCGCAGGCCCAGCATATCGCCGACCTCCAGCCGCAGCCCGCAGAGCGTCCGGCAGACGACCTCGTATCTGTCCGCGCAGAAGAGGATAAAGTCGCCTTCCTCGGCGTCGAGCTGGCGAAGCAGCTCCTTCCACTGCTGCTTGGTGAAGTATTTCTGCAGAATGGAATTGATCTCGCCGCTCTCGTGAATCAGAATCCACGCCATGCCCTTCGCGCCGTAGCCCAGCGCGTGGTCGGTGAGGGTCTCGATGATGGTGCGGGTAAACTTTTCCGCGCAGCCCTTGCAGTTGAGCGCCCGCACCTTGCCGCCCGCGTCGGCCACCTTGCGGAACACCGAGAAGGAGCACGCCGCCGCGAGCTCTGTCACGTCGCGGATCGGGATGCCGAAGCGCAGATCGGGCTTGTCGCAGCCGTAGGCGTCCATCGCCTCCTGCCATGTGAGGCGCGGGAAAGCATAGCCGATCTCCTCCCCCATCACCTGCCGGAAGATGTGCTTGAACAGCCTTTCAAGGTGGTGCAGGATGTCCTCCTGATCGACGAAGGACAGCTCCATGTCCACCTGCGTGAACTCCGGCTGGCGGTCGGCTCGCAGGTCCTCGTCCCGGAAGCACCGCGCCACCTGATAGTACCGGTCGACGCCGCCGACCATCAGGAGCTGCTTGAAGATTTGCGGGCTCTGAGGCAGCGCGTAGAAGGTGCCGGGATGCACGCGGCTGGGCACGAGGTAGTCCCGCGCGCCCTCCGGGGTCGACTTGCAGAGCATGGGCGTCTCGACGTTCACAAAGCCCTCGCCGTTCAGGAACTGCTCCGCGGCGAACTGCACCTCATGCCGGAACCTGAGCGCCCTTTGCAGCGCGGGACGGCGCAGGTCAAGGTAGCGGTACTTGAGCCGCAGCTCCTCGCGAACCTTCGCGTCCTCATCCATGGAGAAGGGCAGCGGCCGGGCCTCGGAGAGCACCGTCAGCTCCCGGGCCACCAGTTCCACCTCGCCTGTCAGGATGCGGGGGTTATAGGTCTCCTCGCTGCGGTGGCGTATCTCGCCCGACACCCTCACCACGCTCTGCAGTCGAGCGGCCTCCGCAGCATGGAAGCTCTCCTCCGGCAGGTACTGCAAATCGCAGACCACCTGCGCCACGCCCTCCCTGTCCTTCAGGTCGAGAAAGATCACGCCGCCCATGTCGCGCTTGACCTGCACCCAGCCGCACAGCACCGCCTGCTGACCCATGTGCTCCCTGCGGATAGCTCCGCAATAGTGCGTCCGCATCATACAAAACTTCCTCCTTATGGCCCGGCATGAAAAAACGCCTTCCGCCCCTTCTCTGGGGCGAAAGACGGTCGTCTCACGCGGTACCACCCAATTTTGCCGCGGTAAAGCGGCAATCTCATTCACAGCGGCCAACGTCCTTGTCGGCGACTGCTCGAAGCTGTCACGGGCTCCCCCCGTCCGCGTCTACTGGGCGCATGCCGTTCGGGCGGCGGCTCCAAGCTGTTCCTTCACCGGTCGATCCTGCCGCACTCGCACCTTGACGCGGCTCTCTGAGAAAGATCGTTCACCGACTACTGCTGCTTTTCATAGCCTTTCTGTTCGGTTCAAGGACGATCATACCATCGCAGCAGCCCGTTGTCAAGCCTGTATCCAAAAAAAGAACACTGCCTGACACTCAGCCCACTTCCTTGCCGTCGGGGAAGACAAAGCCCAGCCGCAGCTCCGCGCCCAAGGCCTTCGCGATGTCCTCCCATTCCTCCACGGTGAACTTGCCTGTTTTGATCCTGTTGTTCAGCAGCTGCGGCGACCAGCCCAACCGCCGGGCAAGCTCGGATTTTGAGATACCCGCATAGGCCGTCCCCAGATCAATCATTTTTCTTGCCGTCATCTTATACCCTCCGACTTATAATGTAAGCTAAAATATTGACAATGTCAACAAAATCTTTTAAGGCTTTTTGTATAGGTTTATAAGATATCATTGACAAATTAAACGAAATCATATAGCATATTATTGAGAAATGAAATTAAATTGTCAGCAGCCCCAGTGTTGCGGAAAGGATGAACCATGAGAAAGGATTGCAGGAGCCTGTTGGAACGAATCTATGTCGGCGATTTTCTCCCTTCCGAGCTGATCGTCCCGCAGAATCCCGAATACGCGCAAACCGTCGAGGAATCGGAAAAAGAGATCAACGCGATCATCGAGATGCTGGGCAGCGAGGGCCGCGCCCGCATGGACAAGGTCATCGCGCTCATGGGCGACGCGCAATACATGGACCTCTACGCCACCTTCGCCTTCGGGCTGCGCACAGGCATCCAGCTCATCTATGAGCTTTTCGCCAGCGAAGAGGTTTTGCCGTCTGACAAAAGGTCATACCGGCAAAGGCCCGGCTTTGCCAGCACGAAAAGAGGAGGGCTATGAAAGCCCTCCTCCTGCAATGATCCGGGAAATCTTACTCCGCGGGAGCTTCCTCCACGCCGACGATGCGGCCCTGACCGTAGGGATTGGCATACTCTTCGCCAACGACGCCGCCCAGATTGTCGCGGATGAAGGTGATCAGCACCTGATTGTCGAGCATGGTCTCGTCAAGCAGCAGGGTGCTGCCGGCCCACATGGTGAAGCCGTCGCCCTGATCCTTGAGCATGTAGTTGTGAGAAGCCAGCGTGTAGGTCTTCTCGAGATCGAGGGGCTCGTCGCCGATCATGACGTTCTTCACGCGATACTCGCCAGCCACACCGGTGAACAGGGTGTTCTCGTCCTGCGTGACGGTGGACTCGAGGTAGGTGTGAATCTCATAGGTCATGCCGGAGACCTGCAGGAAGCCGCCGTTCTCGCCGGGGAAGGCATGAGCGCCCCACTCCAGACCGTCGAGAATCTGCTGGCCGGTGACCTCGACCATGCACAGGGCATTGCCGAAGGGATGCACCTTGTAGATGTCGTTCATGGTGATGTCGCCCGCGGGGATGGACACGCGGATGCCGCCGCCATTGACGATCGCCACGTCGGCGCCGGTCATGGCACGATAAGCGTCGGCGCACAGGTCGCCGAGGTTGGACTCAGCGCTGCGGATGATGCGCACGCCGGTCTCGGGATCGTTGATGGTCAGCTCCACCTGACTGGTGGCGACGACTTCGCCCAGAACCTCTTTCAGCTCGTCGGTCGCGGCGACCACAGCGTCAGCCACGGTACCGGACAGGCCCAGCAGAGCGGGAGCGGCAATGTCGATGTTCCACTGATACAGGCCGGTGGACAGCTTGCCGTCGGCAGAGATCTTCGCATAGCCGACATTGGCCAGCTTGGTGCCGCAGCCAGCGCGCAGAACGGTCTGGCCGTCCTTGTTCTTCACTTCGTTGCAGGATTCGGTCTCATGAGCATGGCCGTCGAGGAAGAAGTCGATGCCCGTGGTGTTCTCGATGATCTCGGTGGACATCCACGGAGAGCACTCAGCCTCGGTGCCGACATGGCCCATGGCCACGACGTAGGAAGCGCCCTCGGCACGGGCCGCGTCAACAGCCTCCTGCACGGCGGCGTACAGCTTCTCGCCGGTGTCGTCCTGCTTGAAGGTGTAGACGAAGTTGCCTTCCTCATCCTGGAAGTACACAGGGGTCGAGGAGGTGATGGTCTTGGGGGTGGTCACGCCGACGAAGGCGATCTTCACGCCGTCGAACTCCTTGATGACATAGGGGTCGAAGACCAGCTCGTCCTTGTAGGAGAAGTTGGCGGAGATATAGGGATACTGGGCCACGTTCTTGGCAAGGTCAAGGAAGTTGTCCATGCCATAATCGAACTCGTGGTTGCCGATGGTGGCGATGTCATAGCCGACGACGTTCATCAGCTCGACGAGCGCCTTGCCGCTGGTCATGGTGCCGACGGGTTCGCCCTGAATGGCGTCGCCATTGTCAACCAGCACGACATGGTTGCTCTTGGCCAGATTGTCGCGGATCGCCGCAACGCCGGCATAGCCCCAGCCCTGATCAATGCCGCAGTGCGCGTCACTGGTGAACAGGATGATGACGTCCTGCGTCAGGCCGGCTTCGGTGGCCTCTTCGGCCATCGCGGTGACGCTCAGGAGCATCATCATGGCCAGAAGCAGCGCAAGAAACTTCTTCATGGTAGGTTATCCTCCTTTTGTGTTGTGAGGGATACGGCTTCCAGCGTCTATTATAGGCTACTTCCAACGGATTTGCAAGATTGTTTTTCTAATCTGTTCGCATATCCGGCTGCCAATCGACAAAAAGCCATCGTCATGCCGTCCGGCCCGGACGCATACATTCCACCAGACACGGAAGGGGGCGCGACATGCGGCGGTCGTTTCTGCTGGCGCTCATGCTGTTCCTTCTGGCGGTGACCATCGCCATGCAGACGGGCGCGTCGGGAGAGCAGGGGGAGCCCTATATCATCCATGTGGACGTGGACAGCAAGACCCTGACCCTCTGGCAGGGCAGCCGTCAGGTGCGGCGCTACACCATCGCCACCGGCGCGTGGGACACCCCGACCCCCATCGGCGTCTTCCGCATCAACAGCCGGTTCAGCGGGGAGATGAGCGGCTTCGGCACCTGTTTTCTGGGGCTGAACGTGCCTTGGGGCAACTATGGCATCCACGGCACCAACAAGCCTGAGAGCATCGGCGCCAACGCCAGCCACGGCTGCGTCCGCATGCAGGTGAAGGACGCCGAGGAGCTTTACGCCATGGTCCCCAACGGCACGAAGGTGGTCATCGAATGCGGACCCTACGGGGAGCTGGGCGTGTCCCTGCGGCCCCTGAAGAACGGCGACCGATCCAGCATGGTGCGGGCCGTGCAGCGCAAGCTCCGGGCACTGGGATTCTACTACGGCTGGCCGGACGGCGTGTGGGGCGAGGCGACGGACAGAGCAGTGGCGGCGGCCCGCAAGGCATATGGGCTTCCCGAGGGCGAGGTGGATTGGGCGTTCTATCAGGCGATCGGCCTGACGCTGTTTGAATAGGAGGAAGGGCGATGAACTGGCAGGACACCAAGGCCTTCTTGATTCCCTGCTTCCCGGAGGAGGTGCGGGCCGAGCTGGAGCTGCTGCTGCCCGGCGAGCTGCGGGAGATCCGCGTCCGGGCGGACAGGCCCACGGTGCTCATCACGGCGGACAGGGTGGTGCCGCTGCCTTGGTCGCCGGGGCAGCATCAGGTGGAAGCGCTGGCGGAGGCGCTGGCGGAGCACGGCCTGTGCGCGAGAGCCGAGGAGACCCGGCAGGGATATGTGACCCTGCGCGGCGGACACCGGATGGGCCTGTGCGGCCGGGTGCACGGGCGAAACGGCGTGAGGCAGCTCGCGGCAGTGGGCTCAGTCTGCGTGCGGATCGCCGGAGAGTGGCCCGGCACGGCGGACATGCTGATGCCCCACCTGCGGCAGGGCCGTCTGCCCCAGAGCGCCCTCATCATCGGCCCGCCCGGTTCCGGAAAGACAACCCTGCTCCGGGACGCGGCAAGGCAGCTCGGCTCCGGCAAGGCGGCCTGTCAGGTGGCGGTCATCGACGAGCGCGGCGAGCTGGCGGCCTGCGTGGACGGGGTGCCGCAGCTTGACGTGGGCCACTCCACCGATGTGCTGGACGGCTGTCCCAAGGCACAGGCGGTGCCGTGGCTGATCCGTTCCATGGCTCCGCAGGTCATCGTAACCGACGAGCTGGCCGATGAGACGGACGCCGCCTGCGTGCTGGACGCGATCGCCTGCGGCTCGGCAGTGCTGGCTTCGGCCCACGGAACCTCCATGCAGGAGGTTGCTTCCCGGCCCGCGATGGCGGCGCTGATGGCCCGGCGTGCCTTCGGCGTGTACGCGGTGCTGGCTCCCGAGGGCGGCGGGCGTGTGGCGGCGCTTTACGACCGCTCCGGCAGCCCGGTGAAGCCCGCATGACCCGCGCCATGCTGGCTGTGATGGCAGGGATGCTCTGCGCGCTGGCTGGATGGCGGCACGCGGCGGCGCTCAGAGCTTCAGCTGCGCGGCTCCACCGCTGGACGGAGGTGCTGGAGCATCTGGCGCTGATTCTCTCCGAGGGCACATCGACCCTGCCGGAGGCCTTCGAGCGGGCCGCGACAAGCCCCCTTGACCCGGACGAGCTGCTGCTCTCCCTCGCCGCCGACCTGCGCCGCCAGCCCTTGACGCCCCTGCCCTCTCTCTATGCTGCTCATGCCCTGCCCGGCCCCGAGCATGACGCGCTGGTCCGGCTCATGAACCGCCTTGGCCGCGGTTCCCTCGAGATGCGCTGTCAGGCGGTCTCCCAGACGGCGGAGGAGCTGGCGCTGCTGGCTCGTCAAAGCCGGGAGAGCGCCGACCGGGACGCCGCCATGTGGCGCAATCTGGGCTTCATCGGCGGGGCCTGCCTGACCCTGATGCTCTTGTAACGGAGGACAACCATGCAACTCGATCTTCTCTTCCAGATCGCCGGAGTCGGCGTGCTGACCACGGTCATCGCGGCCATCCTGACGCGCTCGGGCCGGGACGAGCTGGCGACGCTCTCGACGGTGGCCGGTCTGGCCATCGTGCTGCTGATGGTGCTCGACCTGCTCTCGGAGCTGTTCACCAATGTCCGGACGATCTTTCAGCTCTATTGACCGGTGAGGCGGATGAATGGATTACTTGAAAATCGCGGCGCTGGCGGTGAGCGCAGCCGTCATGGCGCTGATCATCCGGCGCATCCGACCCGAGCTGGGCATGACGCTGACCCTCTCCGCCGGGGCGCTGGTAATGCTGCTGGCGCTGCCGGCCCTCGCGCGGCTCATCGGCGGGCTGTCAGCGCTGGCTCAGACGGGCGGTGTGTCGAACCAGTACACGGCGCAGCTCCTCAAGGTGGCAGGGGTATCCCTGCTGATGGACTTCGCCGCCCAGACCTGCCGGGACGCCGGAGAGGAGGGGCTTGCCATGAAGGCCGAGCTGGCCGGGCGCGTCATGCTGCTCACCCTCGCCCTGCCCTCCATGCAGACGCTGCTCACGCAAATATTATCCTTGTCGCCGTAGCGCTCCTGCTGCTCCTGCCGGGCATGGCGCTGGCGGAGTCCCTGACGGACAGCATCGGACAGGTGATTCAGGGCCTTGACACCACCGCGCTGGAGGAAGCCCTCCGGCAGGGTGATCCCTTCGCGGCGACGGGCGGCTTCCGGTCGACGCTCATGGCCATCGCGCGGGGCGAATTGTCGCTGGACTTTCAGCAGGTCATCTCCCTGCTGACGGGGCGCTTCCTCGCGGCGGCGCAGTCCTCTGTGTGGCGGCTGACGCGGCTGGCGGCCCCAGCGATGGTCTGGAGCCTGCTGCGGCGGCTGACAGGCAAGTCGGGCGAATCCGGCAAGGCGGTATGCCTGCTGCTGGTGTGCGTCTTCCTGACGCAGGATCTCTCCGAGCACATCGCCCTGTGCCGCCAGTCGGTCACGCGGATGTCCAGCGGCATGCAGGGACTGTTCCCGCTGCTGCTGACGATGATGGCGGCAGTGGGCGGCTCGGCAGGCTCGGCGCTGATGCAGCCCGCGGTGGTGGCCTCCGCCAGCGCGATCACCGGCGTCATCGAGCGGGTCACGCTCCCCTTGGCCACCGCCGCCGCCATGCTGACCATGCTCTGCCGTCTGGGCGAGGGCATCCGCCTGAACCGCTTGTCCGAGCTGGCACAGCAGGCCGCGAACTGGACGCTGGGCATCTGCTTCACGGTATTCATCGGCGTGCTGACCACCCGCAGCGTCACCGCGGCAGCCCTCGACGGCGTGACCCTGCGCACCGCCAAGTATGCCATGAGCAACTTCATCCCGGTGGTCGGCGGGCTGTTCGCTGATACGGTGGACACGCTCATCGGCTCGAGCCTGCTGGTGCAGGGCGCGCTGGGTGTGACAGGCCTGATGATGATCGCCGCCTGGACCCTCGGGCCCCTCTGCCAGACCCTTGCCGCCGCCATGATGTACAAGCTGGCCGCGGCGCTGATGCAGCCCGTGTCCGACGGCGAGCTGGGCGGCTGCATCCACGACTTCTCCAAGGTGCTCATGCTCCTGTTCATCATCCAGCTCTGCACTGCCGCCATGTTCCTCATGCTGATCGCCCAGCTCATCGCCGTCAGCGGGATGACGATGATGCTGCGGTAGGAGGCGACGAGGGACACAGGAAAACAGCGGGAGGCGGCTTTCAGGCTGAAAGCCCCTCCCGCACCCTCCCGAAAGGCGGCGACCCACAAGACGCTTGTCTGCTCTTATCAACATCCTGATTCTGCGACAGGAGGTACGTCATGGCCCTGCTCAAAACATTCGCGACGCTGGCGCTGATCTCGGGAGCGCTGCTGGTGCTGCTGCCGGATGGGTCGCTGCGCAGGACGGCGGCGCTGGTCATGGGCCTGCTGCTGACCCTCTGCTGGGCCGAGGGGCTGATCAGCCTGATCAGCCTGCCGCAGGGCGGCGCGCTGCCCGACACAGCGCTTGCTCCTACCGGCACTACGGTACAACAGATTGCCGATGAGCTGCTTCCGGAGGTGACACAGTCGCCATGACGCAGAAGCTAAAGGATTACCTTCGCAGGGACGGGTGGCTGGTGGCGGCGCTGGCGCTGGTGGTCGCGCTGTGCCTGATGCTGGGCAGCGCGGAGAGCGGCAAGGCTGCCCAGACCAGCGACGAGGCGCGCCTGAGCCGGGTGCTTTCAGCCATGGCAGGCGCGGGCAAGGTCGATGTGGCGGTGTACTATGACGGCACGGTCCCCTGCGGCGCGGTGGTGGTGGCGGACGGCGCGGGGGACGCGGCGGTGCGCATCCGGCTATCCGGCGCGGTGACCACCCTGCTGGGACTGGACGCGAGCCGCGTGGCGGTCTATGAACGGGAAGGAGAGCATTGACATGCGCGAAACAGGCGATTTCATGACCCGGCACAGGAATCTGCTGCTCATTTTGCTGCTGCTGGTGACCATGGTGGTGAGCTCGCTGGCCAATCAGGAGCGCATTGCGCAGGAAGCGGCGACAGTCTCGCTGCCGGTGGTCGAGCCCTATTCGGAGCCCGCCGGCAAAATCGAGCTGTTCCGGCAGCAGCGGGACGCCGCGTCGCTTCAGGACATGGCCGCGCTGCAAACGCTGGTGGATCAGGAGCAGCTCGACCAGCAGACCCGCGCCGAAGCCGCCGCCCAGCTCCGGGCATTGGTGGACACCCGGGAAAAGCAGCTTGCGCTTGAGGGTGCGCTGCTGGAGAGCGGCCTGTCCCCCTGCGTGGCCGTCATCAGCGCCGGTCAGGTGACCATCGTCACAGAAAAAACCGTCCTGACAGACGACGAGACGGCCCTGCTCATGACCATGGCCCAGCTCCATGCCGGCGCATTGCCCGCGCAGGTCAGCGTCATCACCACGGATTGAAAAACCGTTATCCGGGCATACTGTCCTCGTTGCAATCCGCCCGTGATTGTGCTATACTGAACGGGCGATGAACAAAGGAGGGCTGGCCATGGAGAGAACCGGCGAGGTAACCGCCGTCAAGGGCGAGTGGCTCGAGGTGACGTTCTGCCGTCCCGCGGACTGCGAGAAGTGCAACGCCTGCGGCATGGGCCAGAAGAAGACCAGCATCATGGTGCGGGGCGAGGCTCATCCGGGCGACATGGCGGTCGTGTCAATGCCCGCGTCCACGGTGATGAAGGCGTCCCTGCTGGCCTATGTGCTGCCGCTGATCGGGCTGTTCATCGGGCTGTTCGCGGGCATGGCGCTGTTCCCGCAGGCTGAGAATGCCGCGGGGCTCATTGGCGCGCTGATCGGGCTGGCGATTCCGCTCGCCTTCGTGGTGCTGACCGAAAAGCGCCGCCGCCAGAGCGATCGCTGGCAGCCGACCCTCATCGAGGTGATCCCCGCAGCCGCGAATGCGCGGTTATGACTATTATCGTATCGGAAACATACGCTGAACATGAAGGAGGTATTTTCATGGCAACGGAAATCAAGCAGGAGGATTTTTCCACCTTTGTGAAGCAGGATAAGCCCGTGCTGGTGGACTTCTGGGCAACGTGGTGCGGCCCGTGCCGCATGCTCTCTCCGATCGTGGAGGAGGTCTCCGAGGCCCATGCCGACACCCTTGTTGTGGGCAAGGTGAACGTTGACGAGTGCCCCGAGCTGGCCCAGCAGTTCGGCGTGATGAGCATCCCGACCCTGATCCTGTTCAAGGACGGCGAGATCGTCGACAAGCGCATCGGCTACCAGCCCAAGGACGAGCTGGAAGAGATGCTCAAGCAGGCGTTCTGATTCGCTCTGCACGGCATAGCGGCGCATGGATGGCAGCATCCTTGCGCCGTTTGTTTTTCCGCCGCCATATGCTATACGCCAGCGTGCGCATTGTAACAAGCCGCCGAGATGCGGGGCAAACCAGCAGCGCACAGGTTTGCTGAAGAGATAAAAGGGCCTGACAGCCGGACTGATCCGGCAGGAGGGTGCCATGAAAAGGCGGTTATTTCCTGAACTCTACGATTCGTAGAGCGCTTTTTCGCCCGGCTCAACGCGCGGTTCGTGGACGCCGCGCCTGCTGCTTGCTATGATATTCCCGGAAGGCGGTCAAGCCGATGGATCAAATCAAAATCGGCAGGTTCATCGCAGAGAACAGAAGGACCAAGGGTCTGACGCAGGCTCAACGGGCGGAGAAGCTGCGCATCACCGACCGGGCTGTGTCGAAGTGGTAGACGGGCAGAGGGCTGCCGGACTCCTCGATCATGCTCGAGCTGTGCGCGCTGCTGGGCATCAGCGTCAACGAATTGTTACAAGGAGGCGCCATCGACATGGAAAACGACCGCAAGGCCGCAGGAGCTGGAACAAAAAGGTGCTGACAAAGGAATAAGCTGGTGGCCGGGCCGCTAGGCGATCAGTCAGCGTCAACAGCCTAAAGGCCGCGATACCGCCCAATCAAAGCGAATTTCAAAGGGCCTGCCGTCTGCTCTTCACAGCCGGCAGGCCCTTCCTGCTGTATGCTTGCTTCTGCTCAGTATTTCATGGGTTCATCAGATACATTCGGATGAGCCTTCGCTGCTCTGTCGCTGTCTGCAAAGCTGCGAACGTCCGCCCTTCCGGTCAGTTGCTCCGGTTCAGGGCCGTGTTGACAGCATAGAAGTTCTGCTCGTTCAGCCTTGCGCGCAGCAGGTTCAGCGCCTCGGAGAACCGCTGATAATGCACGATCTCCCGCTCGCGCAGATAGCGCAGGACGTCCTTCACGTCGGGATCGTCCGCCTGCCGCAGGAGGTTTTCGTAGGTGGTGCGAGCCTTTTGCTCTGCTGCAATCACATAAGAACAAGCTGAAGTCAAAAACTCCAGTGGATCTCGATGGGGACGACCCGCGTGCCGGGGATGCGCTTGCTGACGGTGATATGGTCAATGAGCGTTTCCACCATCTCACGGGTGAGGTGGTCGAGGTTGGTGTAGGCCTCCACCAGCTCGCGGCGGTTGTCGCCGGACGCGATTCTGGCGTCAATGCCGGAGAGCTGCTTTTCGCTGTCGGCAACGAGCCGCTCCAAGCGATCACGTTCTGCAGCGAAGCCCTTGGACAGGTCTGTGAAGTCGCTCTCGGACAGCAGGCCCTTCACCTTATCCATATACAGCTCCCGGATGCCCTTGGAATACTCCGCAATCTTGCTCCTGTAGACGGCGATATCAGAGAGCAGGCGTGATTTCTGTCCCTGCAGGTTATCGCAGAACTCGATGTTCCGCTCCAGCGCGTCCCTGTCAAGGTACTGCGCTGACAGGCGGTTCAGCTCGTCGAGCACAAGCTGCTCCAGCTTGTCAACCGAGATAAAGGAACCGACGCAAGCGTCCTTGGATACATGCCGGTTCGAGCACTTCAGATAGCGCTTGTCCTGACACTTGGCAGAGCGCATCACATAGCCGCAGTGGGCGCAGCGGGCTTTCCCCGCGAACAGGCCGACCTTGCCCGCCGCAAAGGGCTTGGCCTTCTGCGCAATCATCGCCTGCACCCTGTCCCACAGTTCGCGGTCAACGATCGGCTCATGCGTCCCCTCAACGATATACCATTCGCTTCTGGGGCGCGGCTTATTCTGCTTGGTCTTGTAGGATACGCTGCCGTATTTGCCCTGCACCATGTGGCCGATGTAGATTTCGTTCGTCAGCATGTCGGAGATCGCAAAGTACTTCCAGAGCGTGCCGCTTTTTGTCTTCGGCTGCTTATACCGCAAGCCGTGCAAGCGCTTGTACTCGGTCGGATTAGGAATGCCCCGGTCATTGAGCATGCGGGCGATGGCGGACTTCCCGTGCCCCTGCGCGAAAAGCGCGAACACCTCGCGGACAACGGCAGCGGCTTCCTCGTCGACGAGCAGGCGGCCCTTTTGATCGGGGTCTTTCTTATAGCCGTAAAGGGCAAACGCGCCGATATGGAAACCGTTCTTCCGTCTGTTGGTCAGGACGCTGCGGATGTTTTCCGACATGTCCTCCAAATACCACTCATTGACCAGCCCGTTGATCTGCCGGGATTTTTTGTTGCCCTTGTTGGCGGTATCCGCGTTATCGACGATGCTGATGAAGCGGATGCCCCATATCGGGAACAGGCCGTGAATATACTTCTCGACCAACTCCAGTTCGCGGGTAAACCGTGACTGCGTCTTGCAGAGAACGACGTCAAACCTGCGCTGCTCCGCATCCTGCAGCAGCCGGTTAAACTGCGGGCGCCGTCTGTCAGCGCCGGTATAGTCGTCATCGCTGTATATGTTGTAAAGCTCCCACCCCTGTTCCATGGCGTACTGGAGCAGCATCATCTTCTGATTCTGGATGCTGTTGCTGTCATCCGTTTCAAACTGCTTGTTTCTGTCCTCCTCGGATAAGCGGCAATAAATCGCTACTTTCATGCTCTGATCTCCTTAGCGATAAAAACCTTCTTCACGCGGATGGCGCCGCGCGGAAAACGGCCTATCACTCCCGCCGGACAACGCTGACGTTTTTGCCCTTTTCGATTCGGTTAATCATCGCAATCCATATCTGCGTGAATTGCTCCTTCGTTATCGTGCTTTCGCCGCTCCGGAAAACGCTTTTGCATGGACTCGCGCTTATCGCCTTCCCGGTATGCTCCAATCGCCCATCTCCTTTCAAAAAACGGCTATTGCACCCTATGACTCGCGGCATGTCCACTATGACCGCCGAAGCGCCGCCCTCATTGGACAGCACAGAGAACTCTGTATGCTCAAGCTGGTGTCACCCCATGCCATAACCGGCTGCAAGTCAAGGGATGGGACACATCCTCTGCCTCGACAGAAAGCCAGCCCTGCCGTCTGGCGACTGTGCTGAAAACGGTCTTTGCGTGCCACATTGTGCGGGTATTTGCAAAGACCGCGATTGACATGCGGGAGCGGACGTTGTAAAATTGATACGGTCTGATATGACCTGTTCCTTTTCTTTCCATCGGTTTTGTGCATCATTTTGAGCTGGCAGCATGGCGCTGTTCCGGCAGGCAAGGAGGAAGCCGCGTGCAGGAATTGATTGAGCGCTATCTGGCAAACGTCGCCCGGTGCGCGGTTCTCAACAGGCCGACCTTTGAGCCGGGGCTGAGCGACAGTGAACTGCTCGAGGGCATCCAGCGGAACGCGCAGGAGGTTCACGAGCTGATCCTCCAGAACAATGAGATCCTCGACCAATTCCTGCTGGGCAGAAATCCCGCGGAGATCACCGACGAGGATATCCGCGATCTGAGCACGTTTGCTGACCGGCTGTTCCTCTACAACCACAGCATCGACGACGGCACCGCTTACCGCATCCATCGCCTGCTGCTCGACGTGGCAACGCTGCGCGGCGACCGGGATATGCGCATCCGGGAGCTGTACTATGTGGGCATCACGCTCCAGTATATGAAGATCAGCTGCAATGACCTTAATCTCTTTGCGCTGCTGGGCGAGGTACGGGCCGCGTTTGACGCCGCTGCCGAGTATATGGCTGTCTACGAGGAGATCGAGAGCGAGCAGACGCGCAGCTTCATCGTGCGCAGCCTCGCCAACCGCAAGCTGGGGCTGGAACGCACGAACAAGAGCTGGGACGAATATGACAAGCTGTTCACCGAAGCGATGGACGTGATCACGTCGCCCAAATACCGCGCGATGAACCCCAATCTGCCGTGGGACGCTTTTGAATACTCCATGCACGCCGACCGGGCCGGGCTGACCGACGCGATGCGCTTTAGCGACGATCCCCTGCGCGCGCAGCAGGTGCTCGCCTCCGCGCGCTACATCTACGAGCACACGGAGGAGCACGAGCGCAACAACAACCGCTTTACCAGCTCTCGCGTATCCTACCTCTATGCGGCGGCGCGGTACCATGCCGGGGAAATCACACTGCACGCGCTGCTCTCCATGCTCTTCGAGCTCTACGAGCATGCCGACTGGTCTGACTATTCCGACAAGGGTCTGGTCTTCAACGTCAACGTCCCCTGCTATATCCAGTATTACACTGGCAGGCTGCCCCGCGAAGAGCGCGCCATGTGGCGCACAAAGCGGCGCGAGGTCTTCTCGAAGGTCTCCGAATACCTCGCGAGGATGAACGCGAGTGAATACATGTTCCTGCTGAACAACAACGTGCAGGAGATCGTTGCTCTGCGCGCGCAGGGTGACAGGAGCTTCCGCGAGCACAAGCTTGAATACATCCTCAGCTGCCACCGGCCGACATATGTGCATTCCCACGTCGTCGCTTGGCTGGCCGGACAGCTGGCATGGCGGATGACGGAGGTTTCCCCGAGCGCGCTGATCGGCGTACTGGGCGTGAAGAACGAGGACGGAGTTCGCGCCCGCGCTCAGGAGATCGCGCAGCATGTGTACGAGTGCGCCCTCTACCACGACATGGGCAAGAACATGCTGCTCAGCGCCGTAAGCCTGTATCACCGGCGGCTGATTGATCTGGAATTCGGCAACATCAAGTGGCATCCCATCTTCGGCGCGCGGCTTCTGCGCATGTGCGGCGCGGGCAAGGACGCGCAGCAGGTGGCCTTGTATCACCATCTCTTTTATGACGGCACCGGCGGCTATCCGCAGGACTGCGAGCCCTGCAGCGCTTCGGCGCGGCCGCTGGTAGGCATTGTCTCGGTTGCCGACTCGCTCGACGCGGGCACGGACAATATCGGTCGCTGCTACGCGGCGGTCAAGACCTTTGAAACGCTGGTTGGCGAGCTGCGCGCAGGCAGCGGCACACGCTATGATCCGGCGGTCGTCGCGCTGTTTGACGACGAGTCCTTCATCGCACGCATGCGCGACGGGCTCACCGCCACGCGCCGGGAGATTTACTGCCACGCCTATCGCTCGTCAGAGGAAGCAGCGGGCGCGGACGGCGTGCTGTAAGCCCGTTGAATCGCGTGGGGATCGCCCTTTTACCGCAGACAATATAAAAGCTCTAAGGGACTTGTTGATGACGGAAAAGATATCCGTCATAAGTAAACCCTTAGAGCTTTTTCTGATAGGGAGGCCGTTCCCGGAACGAGGAGCCGCAAAGCGGCTGTGCGCCTTCTTTTCAGGTTTGATTCAGCAGCCACGCAAAGCCCTTGCCTGTTCTGAGCCCGCTGTCGACAAAGTGATTCCCCGGATTCCATTCCAGTGTACACGCTTTGACCGCATCCTGTTGGCGCAGCAGCTCATGCTGCCGACGAATGCCGCTGCCGACTTCAGCCATCACCCTGTTTCTCGTTTTTTCTTCCTTATCCCCGAGACTGAGATAAACACGCGGAGACCGCATCTCATGCTCCTCGGCATAGCGAGTCCATTGCGGAAACCAGACAGACGGCGACACGGCAGCTATGCCCTGAAACAGATCGGTCTGATAAGCCGCCCACAGGGAAAACAGACCCGCCAGCGAATAGCCTCCCAGATAATATCGCTTCGTTTCTTCCGTCGGATAGCATGACGCAATCTCCGGCATCAGGGTTCCCGTGATATAGGCCAGCGTGTCCTTTGCTCCTGCTCCGAAGCTTTCCCTTCCGAATACGGCAGGGGCCTCCCACGGCGACAGCTCCCTGTTCCAATCCGAGATCTGAAACGCAGCAAGCAAAAACCGCTGACCGGATGTGAGCTCCCTGACGCACGCAATCTCCTGATCCAACGCCTCCAAGTCGTGCTCATCAACGGGCTGTATCAGCACGTCAGATGCCCGACTGTCGCCGTATAGGCGGCAGGCTTTATCCCCGATGATTCGCTCCATCCGCTTCGCACCCCGTATGCGTCACAAAGGCTTCATGCCTGAACATATGCGATCTTTTACCCCAGCGCCACATCCAGCGCCATCATCAGAACAAAACCGGCGGCAAAGCACAGCGTGCCGATATTGGAGTGCTTGCCCAACGACATCTCAGGGATGAGATCCTCCACAACCACATAGAGCATTGCGCCAGCGGCAAAACCCAGCAGATAAGGAAGCGCCGGCACGAACAGCTCCGCCAGGCAGATGGTAAGAATGGTTCCAATGGGCTCCACAATGCCGGAAAGCGCGCCCCATGCAAACGCCTTGGAGCGGCTGACCCCTTCGCTGCGCAGGGGCAGAGAAACGATGGCGCCCTCCGGGAAATTCTGAATGGCGATACCCAAAGCAAGGGCTATCACCGCCGTCATGCCGATTCCGCTCTGTCCCGAGAGCCATCCGGCGCAGACCACGCCCACAGCCATTCCTTCCGGGATATTGTGCAGGATCACAGCCAGCACCATCATCGCTGATTTCGGGAGCTTGCATTTGGGGCCTTCCGCTTCGCTGCCGTTCTTGTGCAGATGCGGGATCAGGTGGTCGATCAGCAGCAGGAACAGGAAGCCGATCCACAGCCCCATCGCCGCCGGAAAAAACGCCCATTTTCCCATCGTCTCCGCCTGATCCATCGCAGGGATCAGCAGGCTCCAGACGCTGGCGGCCGTCATCACGCCAGACGCAAGCCCCAGCAGGCCATGATGAACCGCCTGATTCATCTCGCGCCGCATGAAAAACACACAGGCCGCGCCCAGCACCGTTCCAGCCAGCGGGAGAAGAACACCAATCAATACTTCGTTCGTGACCATCCTGCAATCCTCCATCCTGATCCGACCCAACCCTAATCCTTCAACAGTATAGCACATGAGGCTGTTCCATGTTAAGCATCATCCATAGAACTTTTCCAGATTGACGGCTGCTCCTCCTTTGGGATATACTATAACATAATCTTCCGGAAGTGTTTGCCGCAATCGGCGGCGCCGCTAACGGCTGATACGTCACAAAGGAGGAAAAGAATGCCTTCCTTTATCTATGAAACCCACATGCACACGATGCCGTCGAGCGCATGTTCCAAATCGCGGGGCCGTGATTACGTGCCGCGGTATATCGACGCGGGATACGCCGGCATCATCATCACCGATCATTTCTGGCACGGCAACTGCGGCATCGACCGCTTGCTTCCATGGACGGAGTTTGTCCATCAGTTCTGCGCGGGATATGAGGACGCGCTGAACGAAGGGATCAAGCGCGGATTCCCGGTGTTTTTCGGCTGGGAGGAATCCTTTGAGGGCGACGATTATCTCGTCTACGGTCTGGACAAGCAGTGGCTATTGGACCATCCCGAGGTGACCGCCTGGGATCGGAAACGGCAGTATCAGGAGGTGCACCGATACGGCGGCTGCGTCGTTCATGCCCACCCCTTCCGGGCGGCATCCTATATTCGCGATATCCATCTGTCCCCTTGGCTGGCGGACGCCATCGAAGGATACAACGCAGGCAATCAGCAGCACTGGAATATTCTTGGTATGCGATACGCGCAGGTGCGCGGCCTACCCATCACCGCAGGCTCCGACAACCATTCCGCGGAATGGATGAATCCGTCCAATCTGGCTGGCGTGGCATTCGAGCATCCCCTGCGTTCGGTGGATGATTACGTCCGCGCCATCCGTGAGCAGCAGCCCATGAGGCCCTTCCTGCCCCAAGAGCTCCCGGCTTGGACCTCCGCGCTCGAGCCTGATCTGCCCGTTATCTGGCATGACCGGGAGGAAAAGCCCTTCAGGCAAAGCACCATGGAAGCGCTGCGCGGCGAGCTCCCGTGGCGGCGATAAACAGATGCAAAAATCAAGCATAGCATAGGCCGAGAGGTGCATGGAGATGGAAACGGCAATCTTGAGCGTATTGGAAACGGCGACGATTGCGGTCAGTGGTTTTCTGGTCAAGAAGTATGTGTTCTTAGAGCCGGATATGGAGCCCAAAAAGCAGCGCGTCTTTTACGCCGTCAGCTTTATCCTGATCGCCTGCGTGTTTCTCGCCTTTGGCAAGGATGCGGCGGCGATGGCGATTCTGGCGCTCATTGGCTTGAACATCTGCATAGTCTGCAAGGAGCATCGGCTGTGGGGGCTGCTCATGATGATTCCCTTTCTGGGCATCATCAACGGGCTGTTGATTCCCATCATGCTTGTGCCGCCGTATCTGCTCTCCCTGACTGAGCGGGGAGCGTTCATCTATCAGCTCGTGGTTTATGTGGTATTGGCCGCGCTGCTGGCATTGTTTTATGTGAAAGGTCAGCGCTGGCGCACATGGTTCCATGAGAACATGCGGCACAGGAGCCTGCGGAAGTCAGAGAAATATCTGCTCTGGATGGTCGGCATTCTGATGATGTTCTTCTCCACCTCGGGCGTCATGCAGATCGTGAGAGGCGCGCAGGCGACGGATGGCGGTTTGGGACACGAGATGGCGGCGTTTGTCGGCATCAGCAGCATGGCGGCGTTTATGATGACGATCATCATCATCGTGCTGATCATGCAGGGCAATCAGCGTTCTTTTTACCACGAGCAGGTCTCCCAGATGCAGTCCGGGATGATCTCGTTCATGGCCGAGGTCGTGGAGAACAGGGACGACAATACCGGTGGACACATCCGGCGAACAGCGGAATATGTGAAGGGCATCACCAAAGAGCTGAAAAAACAGGGCGCGTACAGCGATATCCTGACGGACAGGTATATGACGGATGTGGCGGTGGCGGCGCCGCTGCACGACATCGGCAAGATTCATATTCCGGATGCCATTCTCAACAAGCCGGGAAGGCTGACGGACGAAGAATTCGCGACGATGAAGACCCACACTACCGCGGGTGAGGAGCTGCTGAACCACGCCAAGGAGGAGCTGGGAACATCGGAGTATCTGAACATGGCGGTGGACATGGCGGCGTATCACCATGAGTGGTGGAATGGCAATGGCTATCCCTATGGCATCAGCGGGGAAGCGATCCCGCTTTGCGCGAGGATCATGGCGGTGGCGGACGTCTTCGACGCGCTGACATCCAAGCGTTGCTATAAGAGCGCCATGCCGCTTGAAAAGGCATACGCGATCATCCGGGAGGAATCCGGTACGCATTTTGACCCGGCAGTCGTGGCCGCGTTTTTCGCGGCGGCGGAGGACATGATTCCGGCGGGAGAAACCGAATCAGGTAATGGATGATATGGATCAGTATTATCATTGAACAAACTGTGAAGGAGGATAACCATGGAGATCTTATCACAGCTCAACAGCGCGCCGGTCTACCTGATCTGCGGCGGCATCATCGCTTTCGTCGCGGTGATCTGCGTGATCTTTCTGGTGCGGGCATACCGGGCGGGCATTGCCATCGGCATGGATCGGACTAAAATGAAGCGGGCCATCACCTCGAGCGCCACGTTCTCTTTCCTGCCCAGCGTCGGCATCCTGCTGGGCGTCATCGCGCTGTCCGGCAGTCTGGGGACGCCTTGGCCTTGGCTGCGCCTTTCCGTCATCGGAGCGCTCCATTATGAGACGCAGGTGGCTCAGGCGGCAGGCGAACAGGTGGGCATGCAGACGCTCTCCGCCGCGGAGATGACGCCTTCCGCGTTTGCCACCATCGCGCTGCTGATGAGCCTGTGCATCATGTGGGGCATGGTGCTGTCGATCTTCTTCAACAAGCGCTACACGAAAAAGCTCGGCGGCGGGAGCAAGACTGGCGGCGCGGGCTTTGGCGACATGGCCATGACAGCCATGTTCATCGGGCTGGTCTCCGCCTATATTGGCAGCTACATCGGCGGCTTCGTTTCCGGCGGCGGATCGTTTGCCTTTGCCGGGGACTGGATGCCGCTGGTCGTGGTCGCGGTTTCCTGCCTTGCCATGGCTGGATTCGTGTACTTGGCGGAGAAAAAGGGGCACGCATGGCTGGACAGCTTCTCCATTGCCGGAAGCATGATCATCGGCATGGCGGCGGCGGTCATCGTGGGCGCTCTGGTGTAAAGGGGGAATCATCGTGAACGAAAAAGCCGTATCTGAAGCCTATAATAAGAAAACCCATGTCATCGGGCGGATTGTCACCGCTTTGACGCTCATCATGCTGCTGGCGGCTCCTTTCCTGATCGGCGGCGTCCTCGGGGCCATGCCGGATCTCTCCGCCGTGGGCAGGGCATTCCTCTCCGTCGGCCTTGTGTGGACAGTGAGCAGCGTGGTGGAATTCCTGATCTATACGCCCATGCTGGGCGCGGGCGGCGGATATCTCGCGTTCATCACCGGCAACCTCATCAACATGAAGATTCCCTGCGCGGTCAACGCCCGCGATATGGTAGGCGCAAAGACCGGCACGCCGGAAAACGAGATCATCTCGACCCTGTCGATTGCCACGTCGTCTCTGGTGACGATCCTCGTGCTGGCGGTGGGCGTGCTCCTGCTGGCGCCGCTGCAGCCTGTGCTGCAGTCTCCCGTCCTCCAGCCTGCCTTTGACAACGTGGTGCCCGCGCTGTTCGGTGCCATGGCCTACCGCTACTATCGCAGGAACATGAACATCGCTCTGACGCCTCTGGTGCTGATGAGCGTGCTGTTCATTCTCGTGCCCGGCCTGACCGGCTCCACCAGCTTCATGATCATCCCCTCCGGCGCGATCGCCATCGCCATTGCCTATGTGATTCACCTCAAGAAGACGAAGGAGGCCGCCCAGTGATGACCGTGCTGTTGGTTCTGGCTGCAGCCGTGGGGCTGCTCCTGCTTCTTCTGTGCATTGCGGTCGTCAGAACGCTGCTGATGCCGACCAAGGAATCACGCTATCGCCCGCCCGTGGAGGACGACGCGCCCGCGGCCAAGCTGGCGGAAAAGCTGTCGGCCATGGTGCAGTGTGACACGACCTCCCATCCGGGTCAGGCGGAGCCGAAAAAGTTCCACGCGTTCCATCAGGTGCTCGAGGAGCTGTTCCCGCTGGTGCACAAGCATCTGGAAAAGACCGATATCGACGGCAATCTCCTGTTCCGCTGGAAGGGCAGAAGCCAGGAGGACCCCATCCTGCTCATGAGCCATCAGGACGTCGTCCCGGCAGAGGGAAAGTGGAGCCACGCGCCATTTTCCGGCGACATCGCGGACGGCAAGGTTTGGGGCCGCGGCACGGCGGACACCAAGGCGTCTTTGATGGCCTTCTTCCAAGCCGTCGAGGAGCTGCTGGCAGAGGGCTATGTGCCCGCGCAGGACGTGTATCTGGCCTCCTCCTGCACGGAAGAATGGAGCGGCGACGGCGCTCCGAAGATCGTGGCGGAGCTGAAGCGCCGGGGCGTCCGGCTGTTCCTCGTCTGCGATGAGGGCGGCGGCATTATCTCCGAGCCGATCGGCGGCATCCACGGCAACTTTGCCATGGTGGGCGTGTTTGAAAAGGGCAAGGCCAACGTGCGCTTCACAGCCCGCAGCACAGGCGGTCACGCCAGCACGCCCGTGAAAAACACCCCCGCTGCACGGGTAGCAGCGTTCATTCACAGCATGGAGACCCGTTCGCCCTTTCAGAAAAAGCTGCTGCCGGAGGTCACGGCGATGTTCCAGCGGCTGGCTCCTTACGCGCCTTTCGGGATTCGGCTGGTCTTTGGGAACATCTGGCTGTTCGGCCCGCTGCTCAAGATTGTCCTGCCCATGATCAGCGCGCAGGCGGGGGCTATGCTCCAGACGACGACCGCCTTTACGGTGCTCTCCGGCTCCGAGGCTTACAACGTGCTGCCGCAGGAGGCCTGCGTCGGGGTGAACATGCGGTTCATTCCTCATCAGGGGGAGGCGGAGAGTCTGGCCCTCATCAAAAAGCGTGCCGAGCAATTCGGTCTGGAGACGGAAGTCCTGCTGTCCAACGATTACTCCATCCCGGTAGATATCCATGGCGAGGCGTTCCAGCAGGTGGAGCGGGTCGTCGCGGAGACCTTCCCCGGCCTTCCCGTCAGCCCCTACGTCATGACCGGGGCCACCGACGCCTATTTCTATCAGGAGGTCTGTCCCAGCTGCATCCGCTTCGCTCCGGTGGTCTATGGCCCCGAGCAGATGAAGGGCATGCACGGCATCGACGAGAACATCGAATGCAGCTGCCTGCCCGGTGCGGTTCGGTTCTATCAAAACCTCATCCGGGCACAGGAACAGCGGTAAGGCATATCACATGCAGCAAGGCGATTTCAAAGTGAAGTCGCCTTGTTTTCGTTCAGGAAGGGCTTGTCCCACCAAAACCTTGTACTTAGGCCATCGCACCATCTGCTGCCAGGTCCTCATGCAGATCGGTGATCGGGTCGCCCTTCACGCCAATGAACGCGGCGGTATGCGGCGCGCCGGAAGCGGCCTGCGGGTACACGCCCTGCGTGTGATCGACATAATAGGTGTCAAAGCCAGCAGCCCTGACCTGCGCGTCGGTCAGATTGCGGGTAAGCTGATGCACCATCGCGCCGACGATTTCCAGATGTCCCAGCTCCTCGGTGCCGATATCGGTCAGCAGGCCCTTGAGCTCCGGGAAGGGCATGGCATAGCGCTGGCTGAGGTAGCGGATGGACGCGCTCAGCTCGCCGTCAGGGCCGCCGTACTGGCTGATGATAATGTTGGCCATGCGCGGATTGGGCGTCGCGATGCGAACCGGGTATTGAAGCTGCTTTTCATAAACAAACATGGTCGGTTACACCTCCGCTGTCGTCGTCCCCGCAGAGGACGCGCCATACTCCCAAGGCCACGGATCATCCAGCCAAGTCCAGCGACCGGTCGCCGTCGAGGTGGCAAAGGTGCTGGCATAGTTCGGTTCGCCGGCCTGCGCCGCCATCTGCTGATAGAGCGCAAGGGCGATCGTATCCGTCGGATGGGTGTCCAGATAAAGCCGCATTTCCCACGCCGCAAAGGAATAAATCTGCTTCTGCGTGGGGCGGGCGGTAACGGGCGACGAGGTGCTGGTCAGGGGCTTGTTCAGTTCGGGATAGAGCGTACCCAGCGGCAGCGCCTGCGCAGGCTGAATGATCTGCGTGAGCACCTGCGGGACGACGGTCACCATCGCGTCGGTCTGCTCAGCCGTGGCAGCTTGAACCACAACGGGCGCAGCAGCCGCAGCCGGAACCGCGGAAGCCGCAGCCGGCAGAGAAGCCTCCTCAGCGGGCGTGCAGGGGACCGGGCAGGGCCAGTTCAGTACAAACGCCATAAAAATAACATCCTTCCTGAGTGAGAATAGCGGCATATTGACCGCCACTCCCATCCTATGCGGAAGGATGTTTTCTGTGTCGAATCGGATCAGGCCTTGAGCCTTGCGAAGATCATGCGTCCCGCGCTGGTCTGCAGCGCGCTGGTGACGGTTGCCGCCACCACCTCTCCCAGATGGCGCTGGCCGCCCTCGACGACGATCATCGTCCCGTCCTCCAGATAGCCCACGCCCTGCCCGGGTTCCCTGCCCTCCTTGAGGATGGCCACGCTCATCTCCTCGCCCGGCAGCACCACGGGCCGCAGCGCCTTGGCCAGATCGTTGAGGTTCATCACGCCCACGCCGGAGATGCTCGCCGCCTTGTTCAGGTTGTAGTCGCCGGTCACAATGGCTCCGCCCATCTGCTGTGCCAGCCGCAGAAGCCGCACGTCCGCTTCCGTCTCATCGCTCTCCCCGGTGTGCTCCACGCGCACAGTCACGCCCGGCTCCTCCTGCAGCTTCTGCAGGATATCCAGTCCGCGCCTGCCCCGGGTGCGACGGCCGCTGTCCGCCGAATCGGCAATGTGCCGCAGCTCATCCAGCACAAAATCCGGGACGATCAGTTCTCCCTCCATGAAGCCTGTCCTGCACACATCCAGAATGCGTCCGTCGATGATGACCGACGTGTCCAGCAGCTTCAGCCGGGCATGCGTCGCCGCTTTCCGGCTGGCCCTGCGCTCCCGGATGCCGGGGATACGGCCCAGAAGCTGCCCCATATCGTCGCTGCGCCGCAGACCAATGGACAGGCCCACCGCGCCCAGAAACACATACAGGATTGCCGAAAATGCCGTCGTGAACATCGACGCGCCCAAGAAACCAACCACCTGTGACACCAGCGCCGCGATCAGCAATCCGCAGACAAGCCCCAGTATCGACGAGGAGAGCTGCGCCATGGTCAGCTTGTCCAGCCGGTTCTCCAGCGTCGCGGCCCATTCGCTGCCCTTGGCAATGATCGCGCCGCTGAACAGGAAAAAGATCAGCGCGCCCAGTGCCGCCGCGCCCAGATAAAGCCCGATGATCCACTCAATCGGCAGAGCCTCTCCGGGCCGCGTCCAAGTATGCACCCGCACCACCGTCAGCGACAGCGCCATCCCGACCCCCGCGCCCGACAGTGCGATCAGCAGCCGCAGAAGCCGCTGCACCAGCTTTGATTTCATCATGACGATCTCCTTTTTTGCGAGAGGGACAGCTTTCAGGCTGAAAGCTCCCCTCTCGCGCTCTCCCCCGAAAGGCGGCGACTTACCGCAACATAGTTTCTCTTTTCCGCATTGTGGTTTTGCGGCACCAATTAGAATAAAACGCTGGCGGCCTGCATGACGGTGTCGACGCCGATGAGCTTCATGCCTTCGGGGGTTTTCAGGCGTCGCAGGTTTTCCCGTGGGAGCAGCACCGTGGTAAAGCCCAGACGCTGACACTCCGCGACACGCCGGTCACAGTGAGGAATCGCCCGCACCTCGCCCGCGAGGCCTACCTCGCCCATGACGGCCACCTCCGCGCCAACGGCCATGTCCTTGAGCGAGGACACCACCGCCATGCACAGGGCCAAATCCGCGGCGGGCTCTGACAACTCAAGACCGCCCGCCACATTGATGTATACATCCTGATTATAGAGCTTCTGCCCGGCGCGCTTTTCCAGCACCGCCAGCAGCAGCGACACCCGGCCCGTGTCCGCGCCGCCGACCGTCCGCCGTGGCGTGCCGAAATAGGACTGCGCCGCCAAGGCCTGCACATCGCACAGGAGCGGCCGGGAGCCCTCGATGCCGCAGTAGACCACCGAGCCGCTGGCGCCCTTGGCCCGCCGTGACAGGAGCCGTTCGCTGGGGTTGGGCACCATCTGCATGCCCTCCTCAGTCATCTGGAACACGCCCAGCTCGTTGACCGAGCCGAAGCGGTTCTTCACGGCCCGGAGGAGGCGGTACTCCTGCTGCTGGTCGCCCTCAAAATACAGCACCACGTCGACCATATGCTCCAGCATCCGCGGTCCGGCGATGTTGCCCTCCTTGGTCACATGACCCACGAGGAAGATGGCCGTGCCGCTCTCCTTGCACAGCCGCATGATCAGGCTGGTGCACTCGCGAATCTGGCTGACCGATCCCGGCGCGCTGGCCAGCTCGGGGCGGTACATGGTCTGCACCGAGTCCACCACCGCCACGTCCGGCTGGAGCTGCCCGAGCTTTTCCTCCACGTTGTCCAGCGCGTTTTCCGCCAGCACATAGAGATTCGGCACGTCAATGCCAAGCCGCCGGGCCCGGAGCTTCAGCTGCCTCGCGGATTCCTCGCCGCTGACATAGAGCACGCGCTTGCCGTCCTTGGCAAGGTTCGCGCAGACCTGCAGGAGCAGCGTAGACTTGCCGATGCCCGGATCGCCGCCGATGAGCATCAGCCCGCCCTCGACAATGCCGCCGCCCAGCACCCTGTCCAGCTCGCTGATGCCCGTCGTAATGCGGATCTGATTATCCTCCGGCACGTCCTTGAGCAGGCAGGCCTGCGCCCCTGTGCCGGGACGCTGCCTGGCTGGCTTGGCAGACGCTGCCGCGGGGGCCGCGACCGTCTCCTCCATGGTGTTCCACGCTCCGCAGCCCGGGCACTTGCCGACCCACCGCGAGGTCTCGTAGCCGCAGGACGTGCAGGCAAACAGCGTCTTCTCCTTGGCCATGGCGCTCGCTCCTTCACTCGATATCGCTCCTATTATAGCACAAGCGCCGCCGGATGGAAAGGCGGCAGGCCGGAAAAGAATCCACAGGTTACAGATGTAAAAAGCCGGGAATGCCGGGGGAGGATAAAAACCTTTCCCTCCGCCGCGCCGTCATAGCGGTAAGGAGCGCAGGAAAACCCTGCCGCTCACAGAGGAGGTATACGACATGAAACACGCGCTTTCCCGACTGATCAGCCTGATGCTGATCCTGTGCCTCGTTCTCCCCGCCGCGCTGGCAGAGGCTTCAGACGCCGCTTCCGCCCCGGCGGAGCAGATCAACGCCCGGTTCCTGTTCAGCCGCGGCGGCGAGATCTACGGCTTCACCTACGACGGCATGATGTACCGGCGCTTGAACAACAGCTGGCTCCCGGCAGGCAGCGTCTACGACGACGTATGGGCCATCAGCGCCGACGGCGACAGCGTCTGGTTCCTGATTCGCAGGGAGGATGAAAACAGAGCGTGGTATGAGATCAGCCCTGCCATGCTTGACGGTCAGGGCCTGCTGACCGGCGTTGGCGACACGCTGGAGATCAACTGGGATGTGGACGCGGACAACTGGCCGCAGTTCTATGGTTTCGTAGTTGAGGACAGCATAGCCTATATCGCCGTGAACAGCAGCGACCGGAGCACCCGCCTGCTCTACCGCGTTGATTTGTCAGACGGCAAAGCGGCCAAGGTGCTCAACGCTTCGCTGCAATCCGTGACGCGCTACAAGGACGGTCTGCTGCTGGCCCAGCGCGATGATCGGAACGGCGAGACGCAGGAGATCATAACCATCGATCCCGGCACCGGGGGCATCGGGGTTATCGCTCAAATCACCGGCGGGAGCTGCAGCGGACTGATCTACGACCCCGAGAGCGACGCGGTCTACTTCAGCAACCAGTCCTACGTCTACCGGATTGACGGCGACACCGCCCAGCCCGTGGGCTATCTGGCCCTCAGGGGCGCCAACGGTCGGGACATCGACGTCGTCATCCGGGAGGGGCGCTATTGCTTCAACATCTATGACGACTGGGTTGAGTCAGCGATTGACCCGACGCTGCTTCCCAAGCGCACCCTGCGGCTGCAGTCGTCATGGCAGATCAGCGAACTGATTCTTGCCTTCGCGCAGCAGCACCCGGAAATCGCCGTCGAATACGCAGAGGGCTCCTACGACGGGCTGGAGGCATTCACCCGCGTCATGCAGGCGGACAGCGCGCCGGACGTTTTCTTCACCAGCCTTGGCCGGGACTTCATCACCCTCCGGGACAGAAAGTATCTGACCGACATATCCTCCGAGGCCCTTGTGAGCGTGGTCAGCCGCATGGCCCCCAACATCACCAAGGATGTGCTGGTGGACGGCAGGCTCTACGCCCTGCCCTACGCGCTGGACATCATGATGAACGGCTACTTCCTCCACGGGCTGGAAAAGGCCGGACTGACTGCCGAGGACGTGCCCACCAGCTACGAGGGCCTGCTGGACTTCATTGAGCGCTGGCACGAGGACTACTTCGAGGAAAACGAAGGCATGGAGCTCTTTGAGTACTGCGCGGACATGCGGCAGTTCCTGTTTAGCGAAATTTACGCCGCCCAGCTCCGGGCCTGCCAGTCGAACGGGGAACTGACTCTCGATACCCCCGCTGTGCGCAGTCTGCTGACCCGGCTGGAGGAGCTCACCCCCGTCATCAACGAAGTCGCGCCGCCGCGGTTCGATGACGAGGATTCCATGTCAGGCAACGCGCTGTTCACCGACATGGTCGAGGCCGGCGTCATCATCCGGGAATATCCCTTCGACGAGATGTACAGCGCCCGTCCGATGCCCCTGTCGCTGGACAGCCAGTCCGACCCAACCATCAACGCCCACCTGAACCTGATGGTCATCAATCCCTACAGCCCGAACGCCAGCATCGCCGTGACATTCCTCGAGTTCATCGCGGAAAACCTGCCCGTCGTGCAGAAGGTCGCCATGATGCCGGAAGAAAACGACCCCATCGAGCGCATGAACTACGAGGATGAGCTGCAGCGCCTGCGTGATCGGGCCGCGCTGTGGGAGCAGCGCCTTGCCGACGCGCCGGAGGAAAACCGCGCTGACATCGAGGATGAACTGAGGTATGTGCGCTATGAGATCAAGGACTACGAGGAAAACCGCTGGGCCATGACCGCCGAGGAGGTCCTCTGGTATCGGGAGAACATTGCGCCTTACCTGACCTTCACGACCGTCACGCCTTACTCGGCCAACACCGCCGATCAGCTTTACAGCCTGCAGCAGCGCTATCTTGACGGGCAGGCGAGCCTCGACGAGTTCATCAGCCGGTTTGAGGAGATCGTCTGGATGATGCGGCGGGAGAATCAGTAATCGCAGGAAAACACAAAAATCGAAGGGCCTGCGGGTCCTCCGACGCCACCCGGGACTTTGCTGACAGCGTAAAAGCGGGAACGCCTTGAGGCGTTCCCGCTTCTGTGGTTGCTCGAATCAATAGTTCTCCGCCTTGATCGCGAAGTAGCTCTGCGGATGCGCGCAGACGGGGCAGATTTCGGGGGCCTGCTTGCCGACCACGATGTGGCCGCAGTTGCCGCACTCCCAAATCATGTCGCCCTCGCGGGAGAAGACCAGACCGCCCTCGACGTTGGCCAGCAGCTTGCGATAGCGCTCCTCATGGGCCTTCTCGATCGCGCCGACCATCTCGAACTTCGCGGCGATCTCCTCAAAGCCCTCCTCGCGGGCTTCCTTGGCCATGCGGGCATACATGTCGGTCCACTCGGCGTTTTCGCCCTCCGCGGCATGGAGCAGGTTGGTAGCGGTGTCCTGAATGCTGCCGCCCTCCAGATACTTGAACCACATCTTGGCGTGTTCCTTCTCATTGTTGGCGGTCTGCTCGAACAGCTCGGCGATCTGCACATAGCCGTCCTTCTTGGCGCGGGAAGCGAAATAGGTGTACTTGTTGCGGGCCATGGATTCGCCGGCAAAGGCTTCCATCAGGTTCTGCTCTGTCTTGGTGCCCTTCAGCTCTTTCATGTCATCTTACCTCCATCATTGTGAATTGGATCCGAATTACCATCATTATATCATACTTTCAGGAAATTGAAACAGCCAGATGCCGAATCATAGGAATTTTTATGGAAAACACATCAATTTTGGGGAATCGGCAGACGGTCAAGGCACGCGGGCAGATGAAGCATGTGATGATACGTCATGGGCGTCAGAATCATGCCGCCCCGCGTCAGCCGCCCCCAGAAGACCAGCAGCCACACCGAGCGGAAATCCGTCGTCACGCCGCCGACCTCCAGAATGCGCATCACCCGCTCCTCAGGCACCATGGACTGAACCTGCTCAAGGGTCAGCCGCCCGATGATCCGGCGCGTGTTCTTTCCCACGGCGATCATGTACTCCCGGAGCGCCGCGACGTTGATCTCCCGCCCGAAGGCGACGGCCTCCTCCAGCGTCAGGGCATTGCCTGTGTCCGTGATGGACGCGCCGATCTTCCGCTGCCATCCGGCGTTAAAAAGCTGATCCTGATCCGCCATCAGAATGTTGCTGACCAGATCCTCAATACGGTAGAGGTGCCAGAACTGCCAGACCAGCGGCACAGTCTTCGTCCCGGCGTAGTGCAGGTCCGTTTCGCAGGCTTCTCTGGGCACCAGATCATTCTGATGCCCGCTCATCATGTCATCAAGCACAGCATCCGCGATGGTTCTACCGCTCTGCCCGGACACCTCGGCAGGATGCACCATGGCATGCACCTCCAGCGCCAGCGACCGGATGCGGCTGATGTCGTTTCCCTTCAGCGCCTCCACCAGCGCCTGATGCCGCTCCCCGATCGCCTGACACAGCGCTTCCTTCGTCATGGGCATCCTCCTTCCGGCGGTTCACGCCTTGTAGAACCCGCCCGTGTGGAAATTCTCATTGCCGAGCTTCTTCGCGGTCATCCGGAATATGACGCAGCCGTCAGGGCAGACGATCTCCTTGCAATACTTCCCGCTGCCGCCAAGATTGGTCAGGTCGCCGCCGCTTCTGACGGCCTCCATGATGGGGAACATCATCATCATGACCTTCGAGCAGATGCCCTGCCCCTGCGCGTTGACCGGGCAGCCGTAGGTGCAGGTATACCGGTCGCCGATCTCCTCGCCGTTGCGGCAGTAGTTCTCCGTGCGCTCGCCCCGGAGAAAGCCCGTCACCTCGATCTCCCATTCGTACTCTTCATCATACCACTTCTTCATAGCTTCCTCCTATCACAGGACATGCCGGTTCACGCATGGGGCGCATTGCTTCCCCGGTACGCGATCGCGTCGATCTGCACCTGCAGGCCATGCTCGCCGCCCTGATGCGCGAACTCCGTGGCAATCGTCTTTCTGGCAGGGTAGCGCCCCTGAAATCGCTCCGCAAAGACCTTCTCCATCGCAGGAATGTTCCACGGGTCCCGCATCAGCACGTCCACCTTCACCACCGACGCCAGCGTGAGACCCACCAGCGCCAGCCGCGCCTCCATGTTATCCAGCGCGCCGCGCACCTGCTCCTCGACGCTGCCGCCAATATTGCCCACGCAGAAATTCAGGAATACCCACTCCCCTGCCGCGACCACCTCGGAGTAGGCGCAGTCGTTGGCAAACTGGTTGTCCAGATTCAGCCGGATGATGTCTTCCATGGGTTTGCTCCTTCCTTATTGAGACTTCATTACCGGCTCCATTATATGCGAACATTTGTTTGTTGTCAAGTGCTTTCCGCTATGGAACTCATCTTTGCAGCTTGATGGTCGAGGCTACCGCGTACGCAACCGTCGCAAGGGATACAATCCACACGCCGTGATACAGCCATCCTGCCTTCAGCAGCACCGCCAAGGCAATCATCAGGAAGATCACGCCTAAAAGGGCAAAGGAAATGGCGGACTGCCGGTAATAGGGCTTTTTGTCCAGCTTTGCGCGCTCCTCCTCCGTCGCGAAAAGCGCCGAGTTGTTAAGCAGCGGCCCCTTCTCCCTGAAATGGAGATAGCTCATGACAAAGAAACCTGCCGCTGTGAGAAAAAGAATGACAAGCATGGTCACCTCATGCATCTCCATGGTACTGCCTCCGTCACGCGTTCTTCCTGAATACGCCGTCCTGCCGCTCCATCCGCTCCATCGCCAGCGCAAGGATATGCTCGCACCACCGCTGCGTCTCTGCCGCGTCAGCACACAGCTCATCGACGATGGCGTCGGCCTCCGCCAGCGCCATTTGATACTGCGCCTCCGTCAGCTCGCCTGACCTGTAGGCCGCATCCAGTTCATCGTGGTCATCAACGACCACGTCGCCCTCCACGTCGAAGATCACATCCAGATACAGGTCCCTGAACCACACGACCTGATCCTCGTCATATCCCCAACTGTCGATCACATCGACATACCACACGGAAACGGACTTGTCATACGCCACGCCCTGCACTGTCCGCGACGGAGGCAGGAACTTCGCCGTGATCGCGCGATGCTGCCCATCGGGAATCAACTGCAGCCACAGCATATCCTGACCGCACACCGGCGCCCTTCCGGCCTTGGGCATATTCCAGAACATGTAGTCCCCGGCCTTCAGCTCGATGATGCTGACGAGGCCATGAAACGCGTCCGTATCCATTCGCATCTGATAATACGGAAATCCCTGAAAAAACCACTTGCTGTCCCTGTCCAGCCGCTTCTTGGTCATGCCTCATTCCTCCGCCGCTTCAGCAATGCCTGTTTTGCTTCCTCATGCTGCTTGCAGAAAAGCTCCGGCATGTCCTCCAGCGCGAAGTATTGCAGGCCAACCGTCTCGAGGTTATCGCACTGCAGCTGACCGCCTGTCGCTTCCAGCTCATAGAAAATGCAGATGCTGTGCGCCTTATCGCCGTTCGGATACGTCATGTCGCTGTCGGTGCAGATGCCAATCAGATCGGTCACCCGCACATCAAGCCCGGTTTCCTCCTTGACCTCTCTGATGACAGCCATCTCCGGCGTTTCTCCCAGCTCGATGGCTCCGCCCGGGAAGCCCCACTTGCGGCTGTCTCCGCGGCACTGGAGCAAAACCTCGCCAGCCTGATTAAAAACACATCCGCCCGCAAAGACCAGAATGATTTTCTCATGCCCGACCTTGCTCCTCAGCCAACCGATGTAGTTCTTTGAATCCATGACGATCCATCTCCTTTCGTCTGACAGCGCCGGACTCAAGGGGCTTACCTTCTTCCCCAGTATCTCGCCGTATGGTTCATATAGGCCCCATACTCGTCTCCGAAGGTCGCTTTCATATAATCCTCTTCCTGCAGGATCTGAAGATGCAGCATGACCGCTGCCCAAGCGGAAATCATGAGCAGAGGAATATTGAAAAACAAAAGGCATATCGACAAATACAGCAGATCGAAGCCGACAAACGCGGGATTCCTGCTCCACCGATAGATGCCGTCTGTGACCAACGAGGTCTTTTCCTCCGGTATGCCCACCCGCCAGCTGTTTTTCATTGTCATGGTGGCTGATGCAAAGAGCGTCACGGCGACCACGCCAACCAGCAGACCGGCAACCCTCACCGGAACAGCAGGAGGATTCCTGACAAGAAAGATGCTGCCCGCTTCCACGACGATCGTCAAAACTGTGGCCACGCTCATCAGCCGCTCAATGAGCAGGACTTTCCTGGGTTTGTTGCCCGTGCCCATTTGATTCGTTTTGATGGACTGCCTATTGAGCAAGATCAGCTTCGCAAGATAAAACGCATAGAACGCGAGCATGATCGCTATCGCCAACACCTGAAAAAGCATCAGATCACCTCATTCCATATCCCAGATCAGTCTGATGAGCTTACTGCCCAAGACTTGTCCGCCGCTTTCACAGCCAATATTCGTAGTGCTGTTTTCCGCTGTCATCTGTTCTGTCTCGATGAGCTCATCGCTGTCAGCATACTTTTCAACCGTTATCTTGACGATTCCGTTTTCTACCTCGATCTGTTCTCCGTCCTCCACGCGCTCTGCATCGTAGCTTTGGACCATGACGACGGCTCCAGTTTCATCAAAGCAGGTAACGACAAAACGCCGGATCGGCTCAGCGGCTTTGACTTCAATCGCGCAGGGGAATTCTGACAGCGTCACCGTCTGCGCCGCGCCGCCGCCCATATCGACATGAGCGACCGCCTTGCCGCTTTCAAAGTAGACGCCCGTTTCATCGTGATAAACATAATAAGCATCCAGCGTATTATCGGAACCGTCATTCAGCCAATAATTGACCGTTCCCTGCGCCCCAACGGTATCCTCATCAATCTGCGCCACAAAGCTCAGCTTTGCAAAGTTTTCATCGCCCGCGTAGGCTATTTCCGCACTGGCGTTAAAGTAGTAGACCGCTGCCGCATCCAAATGAAACAGATATTGATGATCGCTGAAAGCCGCGTATACCTTTTCATCCTCCGGCAGCGCCTGACTGCTGTTCACCAGAATCATCCCTATCGCCTTTTCGTAATTGGGCTTGAACTCCTTTGGGGAGCCGCAGGCGCTCAGGGACAGCGCGCACACCAGAACGAGCATCAGGCATAGAAAACGCTTCTTCATCAAATCATTCTCCTTGAACACGATGATTTTCGCCATGCTGATCACAGGCTGTCCGGCCCCTCCGTCCCGATTCACCGGCGCAGGTCGATGGCGCATATCTCCTGCACAGGGAAGGTGATCTTCACCAAGCCAACGGCGACAAACTCGCCGCTCATCTTCCTGAATTCATGCAGGAGCAGGTTGCTTGCCTTGTAGAACGCGCCGTCCTCATCCTCTTTCATGAGCGCCAAGGTGCAATGCGGCACCCAGCGGTCAGGATGATACCACTCCCAGCCTTTTGTATCACAATCCTTGAACCATTCGTGCACCTCCGCCTGCATCTGGTACATGCCGCGGTTCATGATGGGCGACGCGAAGATCGTCTTCGTATCGTTAAACATGCCAATGGAGCCAATATAGGCCGGCATCACCTGATGACTTTGCGCGAATCTCCTCAGCTGCTCCGCGCACGCCGCTTCATCCACATCGTTGAAGCAGGCCAGCGTGAGATGCGGTCTTGTTTTCCATTCCAGAAATCGGGTGCTCAGCCCTCCATCCGCCACGCTCTGCGCCAGACGGTAAAGCTCCCCTTCGGTTTCCTTGTCATAGTACAGTTCAATGGCGTACTGCATGGATCATCCCTCCGCAAAGGTGGATTTACCGGTCACCCGGATAGCTGATCTCCTTGCCCCAACGCACGACCTCGTCAAAGAAGCCCTCGACGTCGAGCAGACCGTATGCCCAAAGGAAGGCCCTCTCCCGCTCTGTAAACTCGCGCAGCGACAGCCACCGGACGTCTTGAATGGCCTGTTCCTCGCCTTCCGGCGTTTCAGGGTCAAAGCCTGTCGTTTCCTGCTGCTCGCATGGCACATCAAACAGATAAACGTACTCCGTGCTGCCGTCCTTCCAATGCAGGATATTGAGCTGCCTTCTGATGACGCCCTCAAGGCCGCATTCCTCCTGCAGCTCTCTGAGCGCCGCTGCCTCCGGCGTTTCACCCGGCTCAATTCCGCCGCCGGGCAGCTCATTGATCAAATGACCGAGTCTGCGCGTTCGTACCGACAGGATTTTACGGTCTCGAACCACGAGTGCGATGCTGCGGTCTCTCATGGATACACCTCCGCCATGTTCGATATCAGTCCCCGGCGTATTCCGTTCTCATGGCTTCATTGCTCTCGGCAAACAGCGCCTTCGATACCCTCTGAATATCAGCAATCGAAAGGTTGCTGAGCTGCCCGCCATCCATGCGCAGCTTGTTCTCGAACCCTTTCTTAATCCTGTCTGCGGCCAGCGAATGCCCGTTGTCTTCCTCGGAATCATCCGCCTCTTGAATGAACTGCCGGAGCAGGTTTCGCTTGCTGGAATAGATCAGCTCCACCAGCTTCGCCCGGTACTCCAGCTCCTCCGATGACATGTGCGGGTAGCGGGACAAATCCATCACATGCTGCGCTTCGTGCTTCAGCAGGGACACGGTAAAGCTTTCAGCCTCGAGATCATACGAGGATTTCACGCACTGAATAACCCCGTCGCCGTCCGTCCAGCCGCCTGTGCTGATTGCGCCGAAGGAAACAGCGTCATACCAGCCTTTGGAAAGAAAGCCGTCCAGAAATCTGACCAGATACGGCTGTCTGCCGTCCGGCAGCTCAACCTCAAACGTCTTTGATTCTATGGTTTTCCAGATGTACGGCCCCCAATGGCCGCCCGTCTTTCCGCCCAGGAAGTGATATCCCTTCTCCTCAAACGCCCCGGCAACAGGCCCTTTCTCCAAGGCACCGAGCTGCATGTCGGCGTCATCGAGACCAAAGAGGCGCCTGAACCTGTCTTTCATCGCCTCCGCGGCCTGCTCCGCATCCCGATGCAGATAGAAGACGTCCCGATAGTACTTCTGATAAATGGTGAGAATCGCGTTCAGACGAGCGTCTGCCGATAAAGCGGGATACGCTTCCTTTTCAAACACGGATACATATCGTTGATACAGCTCTGCCTGCTCGGGAAAATGCGCCAGATACTGCATGGCACCCGCCACATCTCCCTTGATCAGGCAGCCGTGAAATATAGCTTTGTCAAACACATTCTCCATCGTTCCACCTCAAAATCCAGATCGTTCTCATCCTTGGCATTATACCATCCCGCCTTAAAGCCTGTCAACGAACGGAAAAAGAGGAAGCCGCTTGGACCTCCTCGCATGATACGTCTCCATGAATAACTTATTTCATTACGCCTTTTCCAAATAGAGCTTATAATTTGAAAAGTCAAGCCATGACCGTTGGGCGGAGAGAATCTGATATCCAATCACACCGTCCACGGAAACCTTGTTCTGTATAGCCGAAATATCCGCAAACACAGATGTGATGTTGCTGTACGAACGGTTTTGCAAAGACACAGACGGAATCTGGAAGATATTCGGCGCGCCTTCTACCGGCTGCACAGACAACCGATCTTGCAGTCCCGTTCCCAGCAGGCAGGTGTTTGCGCCCGTATCCAACACAAAGCGATATTCTTCACCGTCAATCTCTATTCCAACAACAGGCAGAGCTTCCACCTGAAGTGGAACGCAGATAAACTGATCGAATCCGCCTGACGGATTGAGCGTGATCTTCATGTTCCCATAGTCCATCATCACGGAGAAATGGCGGATGATATCAATGCCCATGGTTCCAAGCAGACGTACAGTGGCATCAAAAGCTGCTAAGCTGTCCTCCACATAGGAAAGATCCATCAGCATGGCCTGACAATCGGTCAGCGTGATACCTGCAAAGGAAAGGCTGCCGATGGTGATCTCCGCAGCCGTATCGCTTTTCATATCACCGCTGAACTTCGCAATTTCCAGTTCCTTTCCTTGAAGATCCGGGAAATGCTCCTTATGCAGCGCCGTTTTCATGGCGCCTGTATCAAAAATCAGATATCCCTGCTCTTCATTCACAGCCGCCGGCACAAGAACAATTCCGTTCACCAGTTTGAAGTCAGCTTTGACATCTGAATAGATTGCCGCCACTTGGTCTTTCTTCCTTCGGGTGATCGCTCAATGCGATGTGGAAATCGCCGAAAAAGGGCGCTCATTTGAAATCTGTGCAGCCATTCATCAGATCCACGCTTCCATTTCGCCGGAATCTTGGAACCCCAGCTTTTCATACAGGATTCGCCCTGTGCCGGAGGGCTTCAGCTTGACGTTATGCACGCCCTTCTCCTTCAGCCAATGCAGGATTGCCTCCATGATTTTTGAGCCATAGCCATTCCGCCTTTGATCCGGCACACAATATACATCCATGACGTAACCATAGCTCGGAGCCTTGAAAAAGCAGAACGGAACGTCGCTCTTAATCACCGCGCCGCCGCACGCAACGGCCCGCATGTTCTCGTCATAGGCGATAAAATGACAGCACTTGTCTTCCCTGTACAGCGATGCGTATGTTTGCTCAATCAGCGCTTCCGCATGGTCCTGCAGCATCGTGATCGACCCGACTTCTCTGAACATGCTCATCTTCATATCCACGATCAGCGGAAGATCCTTCACTTCCGCTCTGATAATCTTCATATTGCTTCTCCTTGTACTGTTTTGCACCGTTCTTTCACCGCGCTGCCTGCGTACTCGCTCATCATCTGAAATATCAGCATGCGCGTTAGCAAGATTGTCGCCCCGAATTTCTCTGCTCCCTTTGGCATCAGAATCCCGCGGCAGCCGTTCTCCCGGGCCGTGTCCAACGAGGGGCAAAGGCTAATCTTCTGTAATGATACTGATGATTTCATCGACAATCGCGTCCAAACTCTTCGTTCCATCAATCACATAGTCTGACGAAGGAAGGATGTCTTTCAGCATCTGCACATACGCTGCTCGCGAATATTGAAGATACATTTCCATATCATTGCATATCTTTTCAGCGGTCGCATCCCTGTCATCCCGCAGCACCCTTCTTGCCATTGCAATATCCAGAGGCGTGTCAATGAATATCGCGCAGTCAATATCGTCTTTGATGAGGCTATGCTGATACGCAAACGGATAATCCAATAATAAATACTCGTACAACCCATTATTCCTGATTGATTGAATATCCTTTTCCAATGGGGTCAAATCCCACACATTGTAATTCGCTCCATCCAAAACCCATTGATAATAGTCTTCTACCTCTCCATCAAAAGAATAGTCATCAAAATGAAGCGCAGCCGCTCTGGGCAGTCTCCTCTTGAGTTCATGAACAACTGTGGTTTTCCCGCCCGCTGTCACAGCCGCAATAGCAATCACCTTCATCCGGCAGGCCCTCCAATCCCCGGTCTCTTTCCTGCAAGCATTATACCATCGCACCAATGCGCCTGTCAAAGGCGCGAAAAAAGAGGAAGTCACATAGACTTCCTCAATTGGAATCCGGCGGCGACCTACTCTCCCGGGCCGTGTCCAGCCAAGTACCATCGGCACTGAGAGGCTTAACTGCTGTGTTCGGGATGGGAACAGGTGGAACCCTCTCGTCATTGCCACCGGAAATGGTAGCTATTCTGTTGCAGGGCTTCTCTCGCGCGTTACCTCTTCAGTCCCGCTCGCTCTTCCCCGCTCTTTGCACACACCCTGACAACTGCACATCGAATGATTCGTCTCAACGCTTGACCTTTTCTCTTGCTCTTTCCGCTCAATTGATCTCAGTCTCTCGCTGGCCTTTTCCTCCAGCTTTGAACCGACCTGAAATCAAGCCCTCGACCTATTAGTATCATCAAGCTGCACGCGTTACCGCGCTTACACCGATGACCTATCACCTGATCGTCTCTCAGGGGTCTTACTCCTTGCGGATGGCAGTCTTATTCTTGAGGTGGGCTTCACGCTTAGATGCCTTCAGCGTTTATCCGCTCCGCACTTCGCTTCCCTGCTGTGCCCTTGGCAGAACAACAGTTGCACCAGTGGTGCGTCCATTCCGGTCCTCTCGTACTAGGAACAGCTCCTCTCATGACTCCTACGCCCACGATGGATAGGGACCGAACTGTCTCACGACGTTCTGAACCCAGCTCGCGTGCCGCTTTAATTGGCGAACAGCCAAACCCTTGGGACCTGCTTCAGCCCCAGGATGCGACGAGCCGACATCGAGGTGCCAAACCTCCCCGTCGATGTGGACTCTTGGGGGAGATCAGCCTGTTATCCCCGAGGTAGCTTTTATCCGTTGAGCGACGGCAATTCCACTCTCTTACCGCCGGATCACTAAGCCCTACTTTCGTACCTGCTCGACTTGTTGGTCTCGCAGTCAAGCACCCTTCTGACTTTGCTCTCTGCGAATGGTTTCCATCCATTCTGAGGGTACCTTTGGGCGCCTCCGTTACTCTTTCGGAGGCGACCGCCCCAGTCAAACTGTCCACCTGACACTGTCCATTATCTGGTTTCACAGATCCATGTTAGAATTCCAATAACCGAAGAGTGGTATCCCAACAGCGGCTCCGCACAGGCCGAAACCCATGCCTCTCTGCCTCCCACCTATCCTGTGCATCAGTTACCGAAATCCAATATCAGGCTACAGTAAAGCTCTACGGGGTCTTTCCGTCCAGTCGCGGGTAATGGGCATCTTCACCCATACTTCAATTTCACCGGGCCCCCTGTTGAGACAGCTCACAAGTCGTTACACCATTCGTGCGGGTCGGAACTTACCCGACAAGGAATTTCGCTACCTTAGGACCGTTATAGTTACGGCCGCCGTTTACTGGGGCTTCGGTTCGATGCTTCGGTTGCCCTAACATGTCCCCTTAACCTTCCAGCACCGGGCAGGTGTCAGCACCTATACGTCAGCTCTCGCTTTCGCAGATACCTGTGTTTTTGCTAAACAGTCGCTTGTGACTATTCTCTGCGGCCTACTCGCGTAGGCACCCCTTCTCCCGAAGTTACGGGGTCATTTTGCCGAGTTCCTTAACAAGGGTTCTCCCGTTCGTCTCAGGATTCTCTCCTCGCCCACCTGCGTCGGTTTCCGGTACGGGCACCTTCGGATATACTAGCAGCTTTTCTCGCCAGCGTGAACTCATCCGCTTCCCTACTTTCATTTCGGTCCACATCACACCTCAGCTTACAGGAGTACGTACTTCACTATACCCCAACCTCGATGCTTGTACGGAGTTGACCATCACCCCGCTCGGATTATCCTTCTGTGTCACTGCTTCATTCCTCGGTGGTGCAGGAATCTACACCTGCTGTCCATCGCCTACGACCGCTGTCCTCGGCTTAGGTCCCGACTTACCCTGGGTGGATGAACCTTCCCCAGGAAACCTTGGGCTTTCGACGGGCATGTTTCTCGCATGCCTCTCGCTACTCATACCGGCATTCTCTCTTGTGTGCAGTCCACACGTCCTCTCGGTCGTGCTTCAGCCCCGCACACATTGCTCCTCTACCGCGCGTTTACACGCACCCATCGCTTCGGCGTCACGTTTGAGCCCCGGACATCTTCGGCGCACAATCACTCGACCAGTGAGCTATTACGCACTCTTTAAATGTGTGGCTGCTTCTGAGCCAACATCCTGGTTGTCTGTGCAATTCCACATCCTTCTCCACTTAACGTGTACTTGGGGGCCTTAGCGGTTGGTCTGGGGTGTTCCCCTTTTGCCCGCGGAACTTATCTCTCGCGGACTGACTCCCATGGTCTACATTGTATGGTATTCGCAGTTTGATAGTGGTTGGTAGGCATCGCTGCCCCCGCGCACATTCAGTGCTCTACCCCCATCAATGACCCATGAGGCTAGCCCTAAAGCTATTTCGAGGAGAACCAGCTATCTCCGGGTTCGATTGGAATTTCTCCCCTATCCACAGCTCATCCCCGCCTTTTTCAACAGACGTCTGGTTCGGTCCTCCATGAGATTTTACTCCCACTTCAACCTGGCCATGGATAGGTCACCCGGTTTCGGGTCTACGTCATGCAACTATCGCCCTGTTCAGACTCGCTTTCGCTCCGGCTCCGAACCTCCAGTTCTTAACCTCGCTGCATAACGTAACTCGCCGGTCCGTTCTACAAAAAGTACAAGATCGCACCTTAATCGTGCTTTCTCTGCTTGTAAACACAGGGTTTCAGGTTCTCTTTCACTCCCCTCCCGGGGTTCTTTTCACCTTTCCCTCACGGTACTATGCGCTATCGGTCACCATATCGTATTTAGGCTTGGAAGGTGGTCCTCCCTGCTTCCCGCCGGATTCCTCGTGTCCTGCGGTACTCTGGTACCGGTTAGTCGTCTGACCTTTTCGCGTACGGGGCTGTTACCCGCTTTGGCGGTGCTTTCCAACACTCTTCTGCTAAAGTCTCGCGTACATGTTACCGGCCCACAACCCCGCGGAGCATGCTCCACGGTTTGGCCTCTTTCCCGTTCGCTCGCCGCTACTTAGGAAATCATTCTTTATTTTCTCTTCCTCCGGGTACTTAGATGTTTCAGTTCCCCGGGTTCCCTCCGACAGACTATGGATTCATCTGTCGGTGACGGGCTATTACTCCCGCCGGGTTTCCCCATTCGGATATCTGCGGATCAATGTCTGCTTGCGACTCCCCGCAGCTTTTCGCAGCTTGCCACGTCCTTCTTCGGCGTATGGTGCCTGGGCATCCACCCTGTGCTCTTCGTAGCTTGATTTTTCTTCGTCGATTCTTCTTATCCTGAGACCAATTGTCTTCTTTTCTCAAATCCCGATGGATTCTTTGATTCGCAACTGGCCTTCGTTCTCTCGAATCATTCTCTGTGCAGTTGTCAAGGTGCGCGCTCAGGATTCTTTCAAACCCTGAAAACGATACAGGTTCTGAACAACGCTCTCGCTCAACAGTATTCCTCGACGCTGTGCGTCTCTTTTTCGCTGTCTTTGACAGCTTTCCTTCACGGACGGTTCCCCATCCGTATCGACCTTAGGATGAAAGACTCCCCTTTCGGTTCGCCTTTGCTCCTTAGAAAGGAGGTGATCCAGCCGCACCTTCCGATACGGCTACCTTGTTACGACTTCACCCCAGTCATTGGTCTCACCTTCGACGGCTGGCTCCTTGCGGTTACCTCACCGGCTTCGGGCGCTCCCAACTCCCATGGTGTGACGGGCGGTGTGTACAAGGCCCGGGAACGTATTCACCGCGGCATGCTGATCCGCGATTACTAGCAACTCCGACTTCATGTGGGCGGGTTGCAGCCCACAATCTGAACTGGGACCACTTTTTTGAGATCCGCTCCCCCTTACAGGCTCGCTCCTCTCTGTGGTGGCCATTGTAGCACGTGTGTAGCCCAGGTCATAAGGGGCATGATGATTTGACGTCGTCCCCACCTTCCTCCGAGTTGTCCCCGGCAGTCCCAATAGAGTCCTCAACTTTACTCGTTAGTAACTATTGGCAAGGGTTGCGCTCGTTGCGGGACTTAACCCAACATCTCACGACACGAGCTG
>JAFLST010000012.1 GCA_022510815.1 Christensenellaceae bacterium
ACTGACCTTAGTCGATTCTGAAGGCGTAGATGGTCGTGGTGTCGTACTTCTCGCCGGGGCGCAGCACAGTGGTGGGGAAGTGCGGCTGGTTGGGGGAATCCGGGTAGTGCTGGGTCTCAAGGCACAGGCCGCTGAAATTGCCGTAGGTCGCGCCGGCCTTGCCGTCCTTCACATTGGTGGTGCAGGCGGTGTAGAGCTGCACGCCGGGCTGGTCGGTGATGACCTCCATGGTGCGGCCGGATTCCTCATGGTGCACGCAGGCCGCCAGACCCATCGCGCTGCCCTTGCGCAGGACGAAGTTGTGGTCATAGCCGCCCGCGTCGATCATGGTCTGGCAGTCGTTCATGGCGTCCAGACCGTCGCCAAGGAGCAGGCCATCCCGCAGGTCGAGGGGTGTCTGGGACACGGGCCAGTAGTTGCCGGTGGGGATCAGCTCGCTGTCCACCTCGGTCAGCACGTCGCTGTCGATGTAGACGATGTGGTCGCGGATGGTGCCGTGGTCGTGACCGGCGAGGTTGAAATAGGTGTGATTGGTCAGGTTGCAGAGGGTCGCCTTGTCGGTGGTCGCCTCATAACGGATGCCCAGATTGCACAGGTCATCCCAGCTATAGGTGACGGTCACGTCCAGCGTGCCGGGGAAGTTTTCCTCGCCGTCGGGGCTGACCAGATGCAGCTTCACACTGTCCTTGCCCTTGCCTTCAACGGGGGTCGCCTCCCACAGCTTGGTGGCGAAGTTCTTCGGCCCGCCGTGGAGGCTGTTGCGGCCATTGTTGGCGGCCAGCGTGTAGGTGGCGCCGTCCAGCGTGAACTGCGCGCCGGCGATGCGGTTGCCGTAGCGGCCAATGGTGTCGCCCATGCTGCCGTGGGGGCCGTCGTAGCGGTCGAGGGTGTCGAAGCCCAGCGCCACGTCAGCCAGCTTGCCGTCCCTGTCGGGAACGATGATGGACGTGAGGATCGCGCCGAGGTCGATGAGCTTGATGGATGCGCCGCCCTTGTTGGTCAGCGTGTACTCCGTGACAGCCTGACCGGCCTTGGTCGTGCCGAAGGGACGAGTCGTGATAGACATGGATAGGCCCTCCTTATGTGCATTGTTTTGGTTCTATTGTACAGCAATGGGACAGATTGTCAAGCGGAGCATTTATTTAGATAAATATCTAAAAAGATATTGACAAAGCGATAAGATAAAGATATAATTGGATGCGAGGAGGGATACCATGAAAGAAAAGCTGACGGCATGGCTGACCGACAGGGTTGCGGCATGTGAAGCGCGCAGCACATCGTTAGCCGCCGACGGACGGAGCGATGAAGCCAAGTTCGAGCGCATCCGGGTCAATGTATACGATTTGTTCCGCACGGCGGTGCAAGCCATCCATCGGGCACAGCCCAATGAAGCGGCTGCATGGCAGATGTTCGAGCAGCGGCTGGAGGACATCCCGGCGGCATGGCAGCGGAGCCGCGACTTGGCCCAGCAGCACGGCGACGCGGAAAAGGCGTATATCGAGCGCGTCAAGCTGGAGGTTGCGGAGGACATTCGCCGTAGCTATGAGGCATTGCGGGGTGAGCAGGCATGAAAGAGTTGGAGGCAGTCGCGCTGTTCAAGTGCCTCGCGGACAAATCGCGGCTGCAGATCCTGCAGTCGCTGGCGCTGGAGGATATGTATGTGGAGCGTCTGGCCGAGCGGCTGGGCGTTACGCCGCCGACGGTGTCGTTCCATCTGAAAAAGTTAGCGGAGGCGGGGCTTGTCCGCTCCTATCGCACCCAGTATTACGCCATGTACACGCTGTGCCGGGAAATGCTCGAGGCGCGGATGATCGACCTGATCCGGCAGGACGCCGGAGAGGAGGACATGCAGGCCAAGAGGGACGAGGCTTACCGCCAGAAGGTGATCGCGGCATTCTTTGAGTACGGCAAGCTCAAGAGCATCCCCGCGCAGAAGAAGAAGGAGCGCATCGTGCTTGAGGAGCTGGTCAAAGGCTTCGAGCCGGGGCGCAAGTACACCGAGCGCGAGGTGAATATCATCCTTGCGGACGCTTACGACGACTTCTGCACCCTGCGCCGGGACATGATCGGCGAAGGCCTGCTGTGCAGGGAAAGCGGCGTCTACTGGCGGCCATAGCAAAGAGGAGACCTTCAGCAGAAGGTCTCCTTTGTTATGCTTCCTGAATCAGCAGCCAGTAGCCCTGACCGTCGCGGCCCGGCTGCCATGAATACCCTTGCAATCCGCCGGGGGGCAGCACGTCCTGCCGTCCCGGGAGCGCGTAGGCGGCGCGGTCGATGGCATGCCCGCTGACGTGAACGCCGACCATGCCATACTCCGATGGACTTCCGGCCTTGAGCGGCACGCGCACGAAGCGCCAGCCGGGGGCTTCAAAAGGCGCGCAGGGGGTCAGTGTGTCAAAATATTCCCGCAGGTCGGTCACGCTGTCGGGCCAGCGCAGGTCGTGCAGCCGAAGCATGCTGTCGGAGGGCAGCGCCTCTTCCTCACCGGGGAAGTCGATCATCAGCGCGGCACGGGTCGGAACAGGCTCCAGCGGCGGTGCTGGCGGGTCGGGGATATCGAGGGACGGCGTGGGCGTCATATCGCCGCAGGGGACGGTCAGATAGCGGCGCAGGGCCTCCTGAAGCTGCCAGAGGGTGCAGCGGGGCGGCTTGGAAAGGAAGCCGCAGAGCCTGATCTGCGGGTCGGGCCAGTCGGAGGTCAGCAGGATGGCGTCATAGCCCTGCAGCGCGGTCAGGGGCAGATTCTCCCGATGGAGCGTGCCCATGCGGCTGGGGGTGACGGTGATCAGGCCGAGGTCAAGCACGGCGCTGTCGGGGCTGTGGCCGGAGAGCAGCACGGTACGCAGCGTGTCGCAGTCCGGCAGCGATGAGGCGTGAACGGTGACCAGTCCCCGATTGCGGCAAACCTCCAGCCGGGCGAATCCGGCGGCATGGCAGCCCACGGGGCGGAGCATCACATATTGGCGGGTCAGCGGCGTGGAGCGCATGGGCATCCCTCCTGTTTCAGAAAAGGGTATGCGCGGAGAAGGGGAGCGATAACAACGGCGCATCGGCCGATGAAGCTTTTTCAAAACTTTGTGCGGTGTTCGCTTTTCAAAGGGAACAGAATGCGCTACAATGATGCCAATGCTGACACGGGAGGCGCACAGATGAACGCCTGTGAAACCCTGAAACACTACTTTGGCTACGACGAATTCCGAGAGGGGCAGGAGACGCTGGTGAACGCGCTGCTTGCTGGTCGGGACGCGCTGGGCGTCATGCCGACGGGCGCGGGCAAGTCGATTTGCTATCAGGTGCCCGCGCTGATGATGGCGGGCGTGACGCTGGTGGTCTCGCCGCTGATTTCGCTGATGGCCGATCAGGTGGCGGCGCTGCGCAGCGCGGGAATTCCGGCGGCGTATCTCAACAGCTCCCTTTCTCCGTCGCAGCTTGAGCTGGCAACCCGCCGGGCGAGGGAAGGACAGTACCGCATCATCTACATCGCGCCGGAGCGGCTGGAAGCGCCGTCGTTTCTGGATTTCGCGAAGTCGGTGAGCGTCTCGATGATCGCGGTGGACGAGGCCCACTGCGTCTCCCAGTGGGGACAGGACTTCCGCCCGGTGTATCTACGTATCGCCGATTTTGTGGCGCAGCTTCCCGTGCGCCCGGTGATTGGCGCCTTCACAGCTACGGCGACGGAGCGTGTCCGGGAGGATATCATCCGTCTGCTGGGGCTCCGGGAGCCGGTCATTGCGTCTACGGGTTTTGACCGGCCCAATCTGTACTTTGAGGTGCTGAAGCCGAAGAACCGCTACGGGGCGCTGACGGCGATTCTGTCGGAAAAGCGCGGCGAGGCAGGCGTGGTGTATTGCGCGACGCGCAAGACGGTGGAGGAGGTCTGCGGCAGACTGCAAGCGGAGGGCTTTGCGGCGGCGAGGTATCACGCGGGGCTGTCCGACGAGGAGCGGCGCGCCAGTCAGGAGGATTTCCAGTATGACCGGGTGCAGGTGATGGTGGCGACCAACGCCTTCGGCATGGGCATCGACAAGAGCAATGTGCGATATGTCATTCACTACAACATGCCGCGGTCGATGGAAGCCTATTATCAGGAGGCGGGCCGCGCCGGACGCGACGGCGACGCGGCGGAGTGCGTGCTTCTCTACAGTCCGCAGGACATTGTCACGGGCAAATGGATGATCCAGCACGGCGCGCCCAACGAGGAGCTGTCGCTGGTGGAGCAGAATCAGGTACGGCGGCTGGAGCTGCAGCGGCTCAACACGATGATTGACTACTGCACAAAGCCGGGGTGTCTCCGGCGGCGCATCCTGAACTACTTCGGCGATGCGGCGGGTGAGGACTGCGGAGATTGCGGCGGCTGCACGGGTGGGCGCTTTGGCGAAGCGGCTCTGGCGAGGCGGTCGCGTCGGGACGCAAAGGACAGGCAGACACTGCGGGAATCGGCGCAGCAGGATCGGTATGTTGCGGAAGAGGCGCTGTTTGAGCGGCTTCGGGCGGCGCGGCTGAAGCTGGCAAGGGCGAACGAGGTCCCGGCGTATGCGATCTGCAGCGACAAATCCCTTGCGGACATGGCCCGGCGCAAGCCCGGCAGCAGAAGCGAACTGCTCGGGGTTTACGGCATCGGTCAGGTCAAAGCGGACCGCTATGGCGAAGCGTTTCTGGAGGCCATCCGGGCCTTTGAGAATGGCGAGGCAATGCAGCTTGCAGGGGTTTCCGATCGCTCGGATGCTCTGTATGAACGGCTCCGGTCGGCGAGGCTGGGACTGGCGAGGGTGATGCGTGTTCCGGCATATGTGATCTGCAGCGACAGGACACTCAAGGACATGGCGCGGCGCCGCCCGCGAGACCGGGACGACCTGCTGAAGGTCTACGGTATTGGCGAGGTCAAGGCGGACAGCTACGGCGAGGCATTCCTTGAGGTTATCCGGGAGTATGAAAGCGCAATAAAATAACGGCTGGGATACACTCCACAGCCGTTGATATGGGTTCGGCAATCAGCCGAGATTCAGCTCCCGATAGCGCTGGATGCCTTCCTTCACACTGCCGTCGAAGACAACATGGCTGTCATCAATCACGATGCAGCGGTTGCACATGCTTTCGACCAGCTCCATGCTGTGTGAGACCATGAGCATGATCTTCGACTCTTGGAACAGCGTCTCAATGCGCCGGGTAGCCTTATCGATGAAGTTGACGTCACCGCCGGCGAAGATTTCGTCCACGATGAGGATATCGGGCTTGATGGCCGTAGCCACGGTGAAGGCAAGGCGCATGTACATGCCGGAGGAATAATACTTGACGGGATAGTCAATGAACTCGCCAATATCCGCGAACTCAATGATTTCCTGCTCAAGCACCTTGATCTCCTCAGGCTTGAAGCCCAGAATGACGCCGTTGAGGTAGATGTTTTCGCGGCCCGTCAGCTCGGCATTGAAGCCCGCGCCCAGCTCGATCAGCGGCGCGACGGAGCCCTGAATGTCGACGACGCCCTTGGTGGGCGTGTAGATTCGGGACACCAGCTTGAGCAACGTGCTCTTGCCCGCGCCGTTGCGGCCGATGATGCCGACACGGTCGCCTTCCTGAAAGGTCAGATTGATATCGTTGAGAACCCAGAATTCCTTATAAGCCTGCTCGCGATAGCGCTTCTTGAAGCGGTTCACAATCGCTTCCTTCATGGACAGGCCCTTGTCGCTGTACAGCTTGAACAGCAAGGATACATCCTTGAATTCAACGCGTGCCGGCTGTTTGCTCTCTGCCATCATGAAACTCCTTTTACAGTCTGTAGACAAAGTCGCGCTCGCGGCGGTAGAAGACGAACAGGCCCACGAACAGGACGACCACCGCGATCACGGTCGTTATCACAAGGGTCTGCTCCGACGGAATCATGTGATCGTAGATCGGGCCGCGGAAAAGCTGGATGAAGTAATACATCGGGTTCATGAGGAAAACAGGCTGCAGGTTTTCCGAGATGAGATCCAGCGGATAGATGATCGGGGTCAGGTAGTACCATGCGCTCATGAGCACGTTGATCAGGTAGGGGATATCGCGGAAATAGACGCAGGCGGTGGTTGTCAGCAGCGATACGCCGGTGACGAGCACGAACAGAATCGCGAAGGATACCGGCAGGAAAAGCAGCGCTGGCGAAATGGTCGCCTGCCTGAACAGCAGGATGAAGAACAGCGCGACAAACTGGAACAGGACATTGATAAAGATGGTCAGCACATTGGAGAGGGGAAAGACGATCTTCGGCACATAGATTTTCTTGATGAAGCCCTCAGCGGTCACGATGGAGCTGGCGCCGATCTCGGCGGCCTGCGCGAAGAAACTCCATGGCAGCATGGCCGAGTAGAGGAAAACCACATAGTCCCTGATGTTCAGGCGCATGATGTTGCTGAAAACAGCAGCGAGGATCAGCATATTGGCCAGCGGATTGATGACCGACCAGAAGAAGCCGAGGATGCTGCGCTTATATTTCACCGTCAGTGCCTGATTGACCAGATTTTTGATGATGAACCTGCTTTGCGTCACTTCAGTGTACAGGCGTTTAATCATGGCATAAACCTCGTTATATGACAGAATTGGGCATTCGCGGATGGGGCGGCGATTCTTGCGGAAAAGCCGGGACGCGGCGGCAGGGCCAGCGGCCGGATTTCCGACGGCTGACCCTGTCCGTTTGCAGCGCCGCATGACTGCGGAATCCGCGATTTACCGATTTCCGTACATTTTCTCATAGTAGTTCTGATACTCGCCGGAGATGATGGTCTCCCACCACTCGCGGTTGTCCAGATACCACTGGATCGTCTTCTTGATGCCGTCAGCGAACTTCGTTTCCGGCAGCCAGCCTAACTCGCTGTGAATCTTCGTCGGGTCGATCGCGTAGCGCATGTCGTGGCCCTTGCGGTCGGAGACATGGGTGATCAGACTCTCGGGCTTGCCAAGCTCCTTGCAGATGAGCTTGACGATGTCGATGTTCTTCATCTCGTTGTGGCCGCCGATGTTGTAGACCTCACCGACGCGGCCCTTGTGGATGATCAGGTCGATGGCCTTGCAGTGATCCTCGACGTAGAGCCAGTCGCGGACGTTCAGGCCCTCGCCGTAGACGGGCAGGGGCTTGTCGTTCAGCGCGTTGGCGATCATCAGCGGGATCAGCTTCTCCGGGAAGTGATAGGGGCCGTAATTGTTGGAGCAGCGGCTGATGGTCACCGGGAGGCCGAAGGTACGGTGATAGGCCAGCACCAGCAGGTCAGCGCCCGCCTTGGAGGAGGAGTAGGGGCTGGAGGTGTGGATGGGCGTGGTCTCGGTGAAGAACAGGTCGGGGCGGTCCAGCGGCAGATCGCCGTAGACCTCGTCGGTCGACACCTGATGATACCGCGTGATGCCGTACTTGCGGCAGGCGTCCATCAGCGTGGCGGTGCCCATGATGTTGGTCTGCAGGAATACGCCCGGATCCTCGATCGAGCGGTCCACATGGCTCTCCGCCGCAAAGTTCACGACAATGTCAGGATGCTCCTCCTCGAAGAGCTGGAAAACAGCCTCACGGTCGCAGATGTCCGCCTTCACAAAGCGGAAGTTCGGGTTGTCCATCACGGGCTTGAGGGTGGACAGGTTGCCTGCGTAGGTCAGCTTGTCCAGACAGATAATGCGGTAGTCCGGGTACTTGCCCAGCATATGGAAAATGAAGTTCGAGCCGATAAAGCCCGCGCCGCCGGTTACGATGATTGTCATGGGATATGCCTCCTGTATCAGTATTCGCCGTAGGTGAAGTTGCAGTCGCTGTCATCCAGCAGCGGGGAAGTGGTGTCCTTTTCGGAGAGGATCGGCTCGTCAATGCCCCAGTCCACACCGATAGTGGGATCGTTGAAGCGGATGCCGCGGTCGCACTCCTTGCTGTATAGGTTGTCCACCTTATAGCAGAACTCCACGTTGTCCGTCAGCGTGACGAAGCCATGGCCGAAGCCCCGCGGGACGAAAAGCATCCGGCGGTTTTCCTCGCTCAGCTCAACGGCCACCCACTGACGGTAGGTCGGGCTGCCCTTGCGCAGGTCGACCGCCACGTCCAGCACAGCGCCGCGGTTGGCGCGCACCAGCTTGGCCTGAGCCATCGGGCCGTTTTGGAAATGAATGCCCCGCAGCACACCCTTCTTGACTGAGAAAGATTGATTGTCCTGCACGAACACGTTGTCGATGCCCACATCGTGCAGCACCTTCTGGCTGTAGGTTTCCATAAAGTAGCCGCGGTGATCGCCGTGAACCACAGGTTCCAGAATGCACACGCCGGGCAGCGCCGTATCAATTCGCTTCATCAGTAACGCACCTTTCCTTCCGCAACGGCCTTCAAATGCTCGCCGTAGGGGCTCTTGCCGTAGCGCGCCGCGGATTCCATCAGCGTCGCCTTGTCGATCCAGCCGTTCTTGTAGGCGATCTCTTCAGGCGCGGAAATCTTGATGCCCTGCCGCTGCTCGATCATGCGCACGAAGTCCGCCGCGTCAACCAGCGAGTCCATCGTGCCGGTGTCCAGCCACGCGTAGCCGCGGCCCAGAAGCTGCACGTCGAGGGTATCCTTCTTCAGGTACATGTCGTTGAGGGTCGTGATCTCCAGCTCGCCGCGGGCGGAGGGCTTGACCTCATGCGCCATAGCGCTGACGCCCTTGGGGTAGAAGTACAGGCCGGTGATGGCGTAGTTGCTCTTGGGCTGCGCGGGCTTCTCCTCGACGGAGATGACCTTGCCGTTCTCGTCGAACTCAACGATGCCAAAGCGCTCGGGATCGTTGACATAGTAGCCGAAGACGGTGGCGCGGTCATTCTGCTCGGCGTTGGCCGTGGCGGCGCGGAGCAGCTTGCCGAAGCCGTTGCCGTAGAAGATGTTGTCGCCCAGCACCATGGCGCAGGCGTCGTCGCCGATAAACTCCTCGCCCAGCAGGAAGGCCTGCGCGAGGCCGTCAGGGGAGGGCTGCACCTTATAGCTCAGGTTCAGGCCGAACTGGGCGCCGTCACCAAGCAGGTGCTCGAAGCGAGGGGTATCCTCGGGCGTGGAAATGATGAGGATATCGCGAATGCCCGCCAGCATGAGCGTGGACAGCGGGTAATAGATCATGGGCTTGTCGTAGACGGGAAGAAGCTGCTTCGAGGTTACCATGGTCAGCGGGTACAGCCGCGTGCCGGCGCCGCCAGCCAATACGATGCCTTTCATATCGTCACCTTCTCTTATCGGAATGCGCTGCGAAGCAAAGTATACCAAAGCTACTATAGCATAACTGTCCCCTAAAATCAACCCAAAAATTCCATCATGCGCCGGAGCCCCACCGTTCGCTTCGATTGACAGGAGGCGGAGAATCCGATACAATGAACGAAAGCGGAGAGCGCATGTGCTCGAAGGAAAGGCGGTAAAGGCATGGCGGAGACGGTTCGCGGACTGCCTCATGTGTTGTTGATCTATAAGGATATGCCGCCGTCGATCCGCCTGTGCGGACACTGTCAGATGGAGGCGCTGGCAGGGCTGGGGCGCATCGCCTACCGGCACCTGCAGGAGCAGCGGCTGACACAGGATGACCTGCGCTGGGCGGACATCGTGCTTCTGGGGCGGCTGGACGGCCCCACGGAGGCCCGGCTGGCTGAGCGGCTTCGCAGGGCGGGCAAGTACCTGATCTATATTCTGGACGACGACCTGCTCCATGTGCCCGAATCCCTGCCGAGCGCCGGGCATTACGGGAATGCCAAGGTGCAGCGGAGCATCCAGCGCATGCTGGAGCTGAGCCATGCCATCCTCTCGCCATCGCCGCTGCTGCTGGAGAAGTACGCCGTGGACGGCAGGGCTGCGCTGCTGACGCGGGAGCCGTCGATCAACCCCGTGCCCTACAAGCCCCACGACCCGGAGGCGCCGGTCAGGATCGGCTTCGCGGGATCGGCGGACAGGGCGGGGGACGTGGCGCGGCTGCTGGGCGACGCGCTGCAGCAGATCAAGCGGGAATACGGCGACCGGGTGCAGATCGAGTTTTTCGGGTTCCAGCTGCCTCTGGCAAAGGAGCTGGATGCGAAGACGCATCCCTACGCCAGCGACTATGACTCCTATCGGGCGGCGCTCAACGACATGGCCTGGGATATCGGCCTCGCGCCCATGCCGGACGAACCCTTCCATGCCTGCAAGCACTATAACAAGTTCGTTGAGTATGCCGCGGCGGGCACGCTGGGGGTCTTCTCGGATGTGGAGCCCTACCGGCAGCTCAAGCGGGACATCGGGCTGGGCGTTTTCTGTCCGAACGAGACGGAGGCTTGGGTCAGCGCGCTGCGGGGGCTGATCGAGGACCATGACAAGCGGGAGGCCCTGCGCCGTCAGGCCTGTGAATGCGCGGCGGACATGGTCAGCGTGGAGAGCGTAGCGCTGCAGCTTGACGGGCGCATGACGGAGGTCTGGCAGTGGCGGGCAGAGCAAACGGAAGCGCGCTATCCGCTGAAGCGGTGGAAGCTGCTGATGCGGGTGGAGCGGATGATTATAGCGCTTCAGGTATATAAAGGACGCATCTTCCTCAAGGCGCTGGACAGGCTCCGGGGCAGAGGATAAAGAGAACCCGCGCATGGGCGGCTGTGGGATGCCGGAACCTGCGCGGGCTTTTCTTATGGTATGATCAGTCGTCGCTGGGGAGCGCGTCAACATCAGCAAGCTCGACCTCGCCGAGCTTCTTCTGGATGCTGCGGGTGCGGACGAAAGCGCTGTCGATGGACTCGCTGGCCTGCTGGAGGCGCTGGCGGGTTTTTTCGAGCACATCGCCGAAGCGGCCGAAGTCTGCCTTGACCGCGCCGAGCAGCCGCCAGACCTCGCTGGAGCGCTTCTCGATGGACAGCGTGCGGAAGCCCATCTGCAGGGCGTTGAGCAGCGCGGAGAAGGTGCTCGGCCCTGCAACCACCACGCGGAAATCCCGCTGGATGCCTTCCATCAGGTCAGGCTGCTGCACCGCCTCGGCGTAAAGACCCTCCACCGGCAGGAACATGACCGCAAAATCCGTGGTGTGCGGGGGCTTGATGTATTTGCCGCTGATACGCTTGGCCTCCTGCTTGAGCCGGGCGGCAAGGGCCTTGCGGGCTTCCTCCACGGCGGCGGCGTCCGCGGCCTGACTGGCTTCCTGCAGGCGCAGATAGTCCTCCTGCGGGAACTTGCTGTCGATGGGCAGATAGAGCGCGTCGCTCTCCCGACCGGGCAGTCGGACGGCAAACTCGACACGCTCCGCCGAGCCGGGCACCACCGCGACGTTCTCCTCATACTGTCCGGGTGCCAGCATCGCGGACATGAGGCTGCCGAGCTGCATCTCGCCCCAGATGCCGCGGGTCTTGACGTTGGTCAGCACCCGCTTGAGGTCGCCCACGCCCACCGCCAGCGATTGCATCTCGCCCAGACTGCGGTAGACCTGCTCCAGTCGCTGGCTGACCTGCGCAAAGGATTCGTTCAGCCGCTTGTCGAGGCTCTGGGTCAGCTTCTCGTCGACGGTGCGGCGCATCTCGGCAAGCTGGCGGTCGTTGCCCTGCCGGAGCTGCTCCATCCGCGCGTCGAGCTGGGTCAGGGAGGCCGTCTGCGCCTCGGTCAGCCGGGCGATGCGCTCCTCCTGATTCCGCGTCGAGAGCAGCACCTGCCGCTGCATGCTCTCCAGAATGGTCGTCTGCCCCTGCGTGATCTGGGTCAGCGTGGTCATCAGGTCGGAGGAGAGCCGGTGAAGCTGCTGGCCATTCTCGTCCCGCTGCTGATCCAGCTCCTGAAAAAGCGCGTCGCCAAGCTGCTGCAGGTAGGATTCGCTCCGCTGCCGGTTGTCCTCCTGCAGCCGCAGCAGCCGTCCCTGCCGCGCCAGCAGCGCGACCAGCAGCCCCACGGCCCCGGCCAGCAGCAAAACGATGATATACAGCAGCAAATTCTCCATAGGAAACTCCTTTGCAAAAGGTCAAGAAGCATGAAAAAGTCAAACGCCGCGCAGGTGCGTTCCTGCTCCGAAGAGTCGCCGCCTTTGGGGCAGGAGAGCGCGAGAGGGAGGGTGCTTTGGGCTTCAAAGCATCCTCCCTCTCGACCTTCGTCACATCTCCCGACGCCCTTCCATGGCCTTCGATAACGTCACTTCATCGGCATACTCCAGATCGCTGCCGACGGGCACGCCGTGGGCAATGCGGGTGCACTTCACGCCCATGGGCTTCAAGAGCCGCGCGATATAGGTGGCGGTCGCCTCACCCTCGATATCCGGGTTGGTGGCCAAGATGACCTCGCCGACATCCTCGGAAGCCAGCCGAGTGACAAGCTCCTTGATGCGGATGTCGTCGGGGCCCACGCCGTCCATCGGGGAGAGCGTGCCGTGCAGGACATGATACAGGCCGTGATAGTCGTGCATGCGCTCCATGGCTGCCACATCGCGGGGGTCGCGAACGACGCAGATCTGCCCGTTGTGCCGCTCGGGGTTTGCGCACACGCCGCACTGCTCGCCTGAGGAGTAATTGCCGCAGACGTCACAGTAGCGGATCGCCTTGCGTCCCTGCCAGAGCGCAGCCGCCAGCGCGTGCACGTCCTCCATGGGCATGGAGACGATGTGATACGCCAGCCGCTGGGCCGTCTTCTGACCGATGCCGGGCAGGCGCGCTAACTCTGAAACCATGCGCTGGATAGGTTCAATCTGCATGCTCATCAGAACATGCCGCCCATGCCGGGAGCCATGCGGGACATGGTGGCTTCGCGGGTTTCCTCACCCTTGCGCAGCGCCTCGTTGACCGCCGCCATGATGAGGTCCTGCAGCATCTCCACGTCGTCCGGGTCGACCACCTTCGGGTCGATGGTGATGCTCATCAGCTCGCGCTTGCCGGAGACCTTCACCGACACCACGCCGCCGCCCGCGGAAGCCTCATACTCCGCCGCGTCCAGCTTCTCCTGAGCCTCGGTCATCGCCTGCTGCATCTTCTGGGCCTGACGCATGAGCTGCTGCATGTTCGCGCCGCCGCCGAAGCCGCCGAAATTCTGCCTTGCCATGGGGATTCCTCCTTGTATATCAGTGGATTGTTTGCCTGTCTATGATACCACGTTTTGGGGCTTGTGGCAAGGTGGGGGACGACATGGGAGGCGGCTTTTTTGAGGGCCGAAACTCGTCGCCGATTGGGGAGGCGAGCGGAGGCTCAGTGGGGCAACGAGTGCAGAAAGCGCAAGCTTTCTGTGCGACTATGCCGAATTCACCCTCCCGAAAAGCACTTCCGATGGAGGTAAGAACAAATCAAGTCTGGTTTCGGATGTTGATGCAGGAACCTGTGAAACCTGGAGTTATGCAATGCCGCACCAACTTGTTCACCGATACCCTCTTTGCCATAAGAGCTTGAATTGGCCCTTAACCTGTTGGAGCGTTACCTGCAATGATCTGTTTTGAAAAGATTCTTCATTGACGAACATCTTTTTAACGAACATACTTTTTTATGCTGGCCAGCCAAAAGTCCATTGTTAGCTTTTGGGGCAATAGTTTGGCTAAAACATGCAAGTATTTCACATAAAACGAATAAACGGACATATCTCTGCCACGCTTTGCATCTTTCATTGCTTTTGCAACAACCTTTGCAGGCGCTGCAAGTGCGGGGAATTTAATGCTGACTCCATTATATTCTTTAGGAAGCATATTGGTGTCAACCCATCCGGGACAACACGCAGTTACAACAATGCCTGTCCCATCAAGCTCCCGGTTCAGGCTTCGGGAATAGCTTCTCACGAATGCCTTTCCAGACGCATATAAATTAATATACGGAAGCGGCTGGAAGCTTGACTGACTGGACATATTGATAATATGACTGCCATTGCCCATAAACGGCAATACAATTAGTGTTAGAAGAACAACAGATTTCACGTTGAGATCAACGTACATCATAACTTCTTTTCTATCAAATTCATCAGAACGCCCCATGCGCGCTATTCCAGCATTATTGATCAAGAATTTCACATCAGGACATTCTTCTTTGAGTACAGACTCAAGATCATCAATAGAGCTATTCAAAGATAAGTCCTTTGGAAAAACCCGGATTTTTTCTCCATATCGCAGCATAATGGCATCAAGTTTTGCTTCGTTACGCGCAATACACCAGAGCTCGTCAAGATTCTCCTGCAATAGAGCTTTTACAAATTCTTCTCCTAATCCACCAGAAGCACCAGTAATAATTCCTATCTTTCTTTTTTGCATATTGAGATACCTCCTCCTGCAATCCTCCACAAAAGAGTTTAGGCGGGCCGCAAGCCCGCCTAACTCATTGAAAGAATGTTTACTTCTTCTGATCCACCATGGCCTTGACTTTGAGCGGCAGGCCCAGCAGGTTGATGAAGCCCTCGGAGTCCTTGTGGCTGTAGAGGTCGTGGCTGTCGCCGAAGGTGGCGATCTCCTCCATGTAGAGGCTGTTGGGGCTCTTCACGCCGGCGTTGATGCAGTTGCCCTTGTACATCTTGATGCGCACGGTGCCGGTCACGGCCTGCTGGGTGCTGTCCACGAAGGCGGAGAGCGCCTCGCGCAGGGGCGTATACCACATGCCGTCATAGACCAGCTCGGCAAACTTCACCGCGACCTGCTCCTTGTAGTGGCTGGTCTGGCGGTCAAGGGTGATCATCTCGAGGATGCTGTGGGCCGCGTAGAGCAGGGTGCCGCCGGGGGTTTCGTACACGCCGCGGCTCTTCATGCCCACCAGACGGTTCTCCACCAAGTCCGCGCAGCCGATGCCGTTGCGGCCCGCCAGCTCATTGGCCTTGGTCAGCAGCGCCACCGCGTCCATCTTCTCGCCATTGATGGCCACGGGCACGCCCTTCTCGAAGTCGATGGTCACATACTCGGGCTTGTCGGGGGCCTTGTCGGGGGTGACCATGGTCAGCAGCAGGTCTTCCGGCGGCTCGTTCCACGGGTCTTCCAGATCCGCGCCCTCATGGCTGATGTGCCAGATGTTGCGGTCCATGGAGTAGGGCCGGTCCTTCTTCACAGGTACGGGGATGTTCCGCGCCTCGGCATACTCGATTTCTTCCTCGCGGGTCTTGATGTCCCAGATGCGCCACGGGGCGATGATCTGCATGTTGGGATCGAAGGCCTTGATGGTCAGCTCGAACCGCACCTGATCGTTGCCCTTGCCGGTGCAGCCATGGCAGATGGCGGTGCAGCCCTCCTGATGGGCGATCTCCACCAGCCGCTTGGCGATCAGAGGCCGCGCGAAGGAGGTGCCCAGCAGGTACTTGCTCTCGTAGATCGCGCCCGCCTTGAGCGTCGGCCAGATGAAGTCCTCGACGAACTCCTTGCGCAGATCCTCGATGTACAGCTTCTCAGCGCCGCACTTCTTGGCCTTCTCATGGAGGGGCTCCAGCTCCTCGCCCTGACCCACGTCGCCTGCCACGCAGATAACGTCACAGTCGTAATTCTCCTTGAGCCACGGGACGATGATCGACGTATCCAGACCGCCGGAATAGGCCAGCAGCACACGCATCTTTGCCATATGAATTCTCCTCTTCTCGCATTTCGTTGCCCGGCATCGCCGAGCCACAGCGAGTATACACCACTCTGAATAAAAATGCAATACCCTTGACGCAAAAAGTGGAGGAAATTCTGCAATTTGGGGCCGTGTTCGCGTTGACAAGGCTTTATGCAAGCGTTATCATACAATAGGTAAGCATCCACGAAGCGGAGGGATAGGTTATCGTTGTACTGGGAATCGACCCCGGCTACGCGCTGATGGGCTGGGGCGTGGTGGAAGCCAACGGAGGCCGCATGAAGCTGCTGGGCTATGGCTGTGTAGAAACCCGTGCGGGCACGCCGATGCAGCACCGCCTGCGCACGCTGCTCATGGGTGTGCGCGATCTTGTGAATATTTATCACCCGGACGACGTGGCCTTTGAGGAGCTTTTCTTCGCCCGCAACGTCACCACCGCGCTGATGGTAGGCGCTGCCCGTGGAGCAGCCATCATTGCCGCCACGGAATATACGGAAAACCTGTATGAGTATACGCCGATGCAGATCAAGCAGGCTGTCACCGGCTACGGCAAGGCCGACAAGAAGCAGGTGCAGCAGATGGTCAAGCTCCTCCTGAATCTCAACGAAATTCCCAAGCCGGATGACGCCGCCGACGCCATCGCCTGCGCTATCACCCACGCACAGGCCGGAGCCGCCCGTGAGCAGTTCCGCATGAAGTAGCAGGGGCTCTGCCCCGACACCCCGCCAAAGGGACATTGCCCCTTCGGAAACCCATCTCGCGCCATGGGTTCCTCCCTTCGGTCGAACACTGAGCGCGTGTTCAGGGGTAACACTGGATGGAAGCATTACCTTGCAGATGCAGTCGAAAGACGGACAAGCCTGCTGCCGAGTTGCATGCTCCAATGGACGGCGCGGCCCGACTCACGCGGTCATCGCTTGCGTTGACGGCCGAGGAACAAATAGGTCGTAACTCCCGATGGGTATGGTTCTTTCGCTGACGCAAGAACAAGTAACGGACCCTGCCGCTACAGGTTGCAAGAAACAGTCGCGATACGCTGACGAACAAAAAGGAGCCACTCATGTACGCATTTATTGAAGGTCAGGTCTGCGAGAAGACCAATAATACCCTCGTCCTCCTCGCGGGAGGCGTAGGCTACCAGATCAGCTGCTCCATGAACACCCTGCAGGCCGCGCCCATGACCGGTGAGATCATGCGGTGCTTTACATGGCTCTCCGTTCGTGAGGACGCCATGGAGCTCTACGGCTTTGCCACGCAGGAAGAGAAGCAGCTCTTCCTCTCCCTGACCTCCGTCAGCGGCGTAGGCCCCAAGATGGCCCTCGGTCTCCTCGGCTCCATGCCTCTGCGCGACCTGAACCTTGCCATCCTCCTTGGCGATGTGACTGCCCTCTCCCGTGCGCCCGGCATCGGCAAGAAGACGGCTCAGCGCATCGCCCTCGAGCTCAAGGACAAGATCAGCCAGGCCGACGTCGATACCGCCGCGGGCGCATCCGTGCCTGCCGCAGCGCTGACAGCTGACAACTTCGCCGAGGCCATCGAGGCCCTGACTGCGCTGGGGTATTCCTCCACCGAGGCCCGCAGCGCCCTCTCCGGCGTCAAGGATAAGGACGCGTCTGTGGAGGAACTGATTCGGACGGCCTTGCGCACCATGGCTGGCATGTGAGGTGAAACGACATGGAAGAAAGACTGATGACCGGCGCTCTGACGCAGGAGGATGCTGTTGAGCAGAGCCTCCGTCCCCATACCCTGCGGGACTATGTCGGTCAGAGCGACATCAAGAACAGCCTGAACATCTACATTCAGGCCGCGCTTTCCCGCCACGACGCGCTGGATCACATGCTCCTCTATGGCCCGCCCGGTCTGGGCAAGACCACCCTCGCGACCATCGTTGCCGCTGAGATGGGGCAGAACATCCGCGTGACCTCCGGCCCCGCCATTGAGCGGCCCGGCGACATGGCCTCCATCCTCGCCAACCTGAATCAGGGCGACGTGCTGTTCATCGACGAGATTCACCGCCTCTCCCGCACCGTGGAGGAAGTGCTCTACTCGGCCATGGAGGACTTCGCCATTGACATTATGATCGGCAAGGGCCCCACCGCCCGGTCGATCCGCGTGTCAGTGCCCAAGTTCACGCTGGTGGGCGCAACGACCCGCGCGGGCCGTCTGTCCGCGCCCCTTCGCGACCGCTTCGGCATCCTGTTCCGGCTGGAAATGTATAAGCCCGAGGAGCTGGCCTCCATTGTGGCCCGCAGCGCCTCGATTCTCGAGGTCAAGGCCGCGCCGGATGGCATCCTCGAGATTGCCCGCAGGTCGAGGGGCACGCCCCGTATCGCCAACCGCATGCTCAAGCGCGTGCGGGATTACGCGCAGGTCAAGGCGGCAGGGGAAATCACGCTGGAGGTTGCCCGGGAAGCCATCGCCATGCAGGGCGTGGACGAACTGGGCCTTGACAGCACCGACCGCAAGGTGCTGACCTGCATGATGGACAAGTTCGGCGGCGGTCCGGTGGGACTGGACACTCTCGCGGCGACCACCGGTGAGGACGCGGTGACCATTGAGGACGTGTACGAGCCCTTCCTGATGCAGCTTGGCTTCCTGATGCGTACGCCCCGGGGCCGCATCTGCACGCCCTCCGCGTGGGAGCACATGAAGCGCACCCCGCCGAAGCCCGCTGCCTCTGACGATGGGCAAATGAAAATGGAGTTGTGATGCCGCATGTATTTTGAACCGAAAACCATAACGCTCAAGGACGGCCGCACCGCCATTCTGCGCAGCCCACTGCCCGAGCAGGACGCGGAGGACATGCGGCAGTACCTGCTGGATATTTCTGCCGAAACGCCCTTTGTGCTGAACTATCCCGAGGATTGGGGATACCTGACGGTCGAAAAGGAGAAGGAGCTCCTGCAGCGCCATCTGGACGACCCGAACGGTCTGATGATCGTCGCCGAGGTGGACGGACGCATCGCGGGCAACTGTCATATCGGCTTCAATCTGAAGCTCAAGACATGCCATCGGGGCAGCATTGCCATCGGTCTGAGGCAGGTCTATTGGAACTTGGGAATCGGCACGGCTATGTTCCGGGAGATGATCGGCGCGGCACGGCAGCGGGGCAGCGTCACGCAACTGGAGCTGGAGTTCATCGAGGGCAACAGCCGTGCCCGGGCGCTCTATGAGAAGATGGGCTTCCGCATCACGGGCATGCGGCCTAACGCCACTCGCCTCAAGGATGGCACGCTGCTGAATGAATATGAAATGGTGAAGGAGCTGTAAGCGTGAACAGCAAGGAGCTTGCAGCCTATGTCACCGACCAGCTCTCCGGGCTTGCCGGGGTGCGCAGCATCCCGATGATGGGCGGGTACATCTTTTACTATCGCGAGAAGATCATTGGCGGTATCTATGAGCCGGGGTTCCTGCTCAAGGACGTGCCAGCGGCCAGAGCGGCCATGCCGGAGGCGGAACTGGTTCCTGCGGAAGAGGGCGGCAGTCCGAAGATGCTCGCCTGCACCATCCTCGACGACCGGGAGAAGCTGCAGGCCATGGTGTCTGCCATGTGGCCCGAGCTGCCCGAGCGCAAATCCCGAAAGAAGAAAGGCTGAACCATGAAGACGTCTGATTTCAACTATGACCTGCCCGAGGAGCTGATTGCCCAGACTCCCGTCGAGCCCCGCGACCACAGCCGGCTGATGGTCATTCACCGGGCGACCGGAGCGCTGGAACACAAGCATTTCTACGATATCATCGACTATCTGAACCCGGGCGACGCGCTGGTCATCAACGAGACGAAGGTGATTCCGGCGCGGCTCATCGGCGTAAAGGAGGAGACCGGCGTACCGGTGGAGGTGCTGCTGCTGCGCCGCCAGAACGCCACGGACTGGGAGGCGCTGGTTCGTCCCGGCAGGCGTCTCAAGCCCGGCGCGATATGCTCCTTTGGCGATGGTCTGCTGCGGTGCGAGATTCTCGGCAGCGTCCCGGAGACCGGCGGTCGCGTGGTGCGCTTCCTGTATGAGGGCGTGTTCGAGGAGCTGCTGGATCGCCTTGGTGAGATGCCTCTGCCGCCCTACATTCATGAGAAGCTCAGCGATCAGGCGCGCTACCAGACGGTTTACGCGAAGCATGAGGGCTCCGCGGCGGCGCCGACCGCCGGGCTGCACTTCACCGAGGCCCTGCTGGACAAGGTGCGGCAGAAGGGCGTGACCATCGTGCCCGTGACGCTGCATGTGGGTCTTGGCACCTTCCGGCCCGTGCAGGTGGAGGACGCCAGTACCCATGTCATGCACAGCGAGTGGTATGAAGTGACGCAGGAAGCCGCTGACACGCTGAACGCCATCAAAGCGGCTGGCGGTCGCCTGATCTGCGTGGGCACGACCTCCGTGCGCACCATCGAGACTGTCGCGACGGAGGACGGCGTGATTCATCCCGGCAGCGGCGATACGCAGATTTTCATCTATCCCGGCGTGAAGATCAAGGCTGTCGACGCGCTGATCACCAACTTCCATCTGCCCCAGAGCACCCTGCTGATGCTGGTCAGCGCCTTCATGGGCCGCGAGCAGGCGCTGGAGGCCTACCGTACAGCCGTGGAGCAGAAGTATCGGTTCTTCTCCTTCGGGGACGCGACGCTGATTACGGATTAAAGCAGACAGCCTTGGGGGCAAGCGCTCCCGGGGCTGCTTCATCGTACCGGGCGAACGGAGCAACGGGCAACTGACTGATTGAACAAGAGAGGCGTATCGGAACCATGAAAGACCACGCGCGCCGGATGACCGAAGGGCCGATCTGGAAACACATTCTTTTCTTTGCGCTGCCGATTTTCTGGGGTAGCCTGTTCCAGCAGATGTATAACGTGGTGGACAGCCTCGTGGTGGGCAACGCGCTGGGCAGCGAGGCGCTGGCGTCCGTGGGCTCGTCAGGGAGCCTGATCTTCCTGATGACGGGCCTGTTTCAGGGAACGTTCATGGGCGCCGGTGTGGTCGTCAGCCGCTACTGGGGAGCGCAGGACGATGAGGGCGTGTCCATGGCGGTGCACACGGCGGTGGCCTTCGCGCTGCTGTCCGGTCTGACGCTGACGGTGCTGGGCATCATCTTTGCGCCGGTCATCCTTCGCTGGATGGGCACGCCTGAGGAGGTCATGCCCCTGTCGCAGACCTACTTGCGCTTCTATTTCAGCGGCGTGCTGGCGACGGTGATGTATAACTCCACCAACGGCATCTTCAACGCCGTGGGCGACAGCCGCCATCCGCTGTATTACCTGATTATTTCCTCGCTCACCAACGTGGCGCTGGATCTGCTGTTCGTGTGTGTCTTCGGCTTCGGCGTGGCGGGCGCTGCGGTGGCGACGGTGATCTCACAGGCGGTCAGCGCGTCGCTGGGGCTGTTCAGGCTCACCCGCAGCCGTGAGTGCTTCCGGCTGATTCCCTCAAAGATTCGCCTGCACTGGGACATGCTGCGCCAGATCCTGCGCATGGGCATCCCGTCCGGCCTCCAGAATTCCATCATTTCGCTGGCGAATCTGGTGGTGCAGAGCCACATCAATGCCTTCGGCGCACTGGCCATGGCGGGATGCGGCGCGTATGCGAAGATCGAGGGCTTTGGCTTCCTGCCTATTACCAGCTTCTCGATGGCCATGACGACCTTTGTTGGGCAGAACCTCGGCGCGGGTGAGCAGCGTCGTGCCCGGCAAGGCGCTCGCTTCGGCGTGCTGGCCTGTCTGCTGCTCGCTGAGCTCATCGGCATTGGCATCAATCTGCTGGCGCCTGTGTTCATCAGGGCCTTCGACACCAATCCGGAGGTTATTGCTTTCGGCGTGATGCAGGCCCGGACAGTTACGCTGTTCTACTTCCTGCTGGCCTTCTCGCATGGCATCTCGGGCGTGCTGCGCGGCGCCGGAAGGGCGATTGTGCCCATGATTGTCATGCTGGTGTGCTGGTGCGTGATCCGTGTGAGCTATATCGTGCTGGTCACTCCGCTGGCGGGCACCATTCGCGCTGTGTTCTGGGCTTATCCGCTGACATGGTGCCTGAGCAGCATTTGCTTCGCGGTATACTATTTCAAGGCGGACTGGACACGGGCTATCCGTGCCTGATTAAGGTTCGACAAAAGAAGGCGGGCGCTTTGTGAGCAAAGCACCCGCCTTTAATGTTATGCAGCGGTATTTAAGCATGTTGATGGAAGTATCATCATGTGGCATGAGGGTCGTCGCCTTTTGGAGGAGAGCGCGAGAAGGGAGCTTTCCGCTTGAAAGCTGCCCCTCTTGCATGATTTTACTGAAACAGTCCCAGGATTTCCTGCGGGCTCAGGGCGCTGACCAGCTGCTCGCCGGGGGTGATGAGCTGGTCGAACAGCGCGCGCTTGCGCAGACCAAGCTCGATGACCTTCTCCTCAATGGAGTCGTGGGTGACGAGGCGCAGAACGTCCACCTTGTGGGTCTGACCGATGCGGTGGGCTCGGTCGGTTGCCTGATCCTCCGCGGCGGGGTTCCACCATGGGTCGTAGTGGACGACCATGTCCGCGCCGGTCAAGTTGAGACCCGTTCCGCCGGCCTTGAGGGAGATCAGGAAGACCTCGCCCTGTCCGGCATTGAAAGCCTCGGTCATCTCAAGACGCTGAGCCGCGGGGGTGTCGCCGTCAAGATAGAGCACCTGATAGCCGGTTTCCTCGAGGCGGCGGCGGATGATCTTGAGCATGGAGGTAAAGGCGGAGAAGACCAGCAGCCGGCGGCCGGAGGAAAGCGCTGTGGGGAGCAGGTCGAGCAGCAGGTCCAGCTTGCCCGAGGAGCCCGTGTAACCATCCAGCACCAGCGATGGATGGCAGCAGACCTCCCGGAGCTGCGTGATCGCCGCCAATACCTCCGTCCGGCCCCGCTCGAAGCCCTTCTGCCGCAGGACGTTGTCCACCCGATCCCTCAGGCGCAGCATCGCGGCCTGATAGACCTTCGACTGCTCGGGGGTCATCTGGGCGGTGAGGACGCGCTCCAGCTTGTCAGGCAGCTCGGGCAGCACGTCCTTTTTGAGCCTGCGCATGAGGAAGGGACGAATGCGTCGGCGGAGATCCTCGCTGTCCGCGCCGTCCTGATAGCGCCGGAGGAACGCGCCATATCCCAGCAGGTAGCCGGGCAGCACGAAGTCGAAGATGCTCCACAGCTCGCCGATGCCGTTCTCCATGGGCGTGCCGGTGAGGGCAAAGCGCGTCCGGGCCTTGAGCTGCTTGACCGCCAGCGCCGCCTTGCTGCCGGCGTTTTTGATGTGCTGCGCTTCGTCAAGGATGGCGAAGCGGAAGTCCATGCCGCTCAGCAGGTCGATATCCTGACGGATCAGCGGGTAGGAGGTGATGAGCACGTCGATGTCCCGGGCGTTGAGCACATGGCTGATCTGACTTGCCCGCTGGGCGGCAGTGCCGGAGATGACCATGGCAGACAGGTCGGGCGCGAACCGCCGCAGCTCCGAGAGCCAGTTGTAGGTCAGGGTGGTCGGCGCGACGACAAGAGAGGTCTGACCCGGCTGGCGGGTCGCCAGCAGCAGCGCGATAATCTGTACCGTCTTGCCCAGACCCATGTCGTCCGCCAGCACGCCGCCCATGTGAAGCCGATCGAGGGCATAGAGCCACTGAAAGCCCCGCTGCTGGTAGGGGCGGAGGGACAGGCCCGCGGGCAGGCGGACGGCAGGGGGCTCGGACAGCGCCTGTACCGCTTGCGTGACGGATTCGTCGACGGTGATGGGCAGATGGGCCGTCTCCAACAGGCTGTGCAGGTAGGCAGTGCGGTAGCCCTGCAGGGTGATCGTGTCGCCGGAGAGCGAGGATATGTCCGCGTTTTCCAGCGAGGCCGCCTCCGACACGCTGTCTGCCAGCGGCTGCCACGCATCCAATGCGCTCAGATCGAGGAACGCGCCGTCCTTCAGGCGGAAATAGCGGCGGTGATGGCTCAGGGCCTCGAGAATGGCGAGAATCTCCGGGGCAGGTTCGCCGTCCATGGTGAACTGCAGCTCCAGCACGCCGCCGCGCATGCGCATGCGTCCGGTCAGGCTGGGTCGGTGGGGCTGGAAGCGCCGGAAGTCATTGCTGAGGTAGACCTCGCAGAGCTCCTGCAGCTTTTGCACGCCCTCGGAAACAAAGGTGAAGATGTTGTCCTGCCCGGTCAGGTAGACATGACCACGGCTGACATAGAAGCCCGCCGTGCCAAGCGCGTCCAGCACCCGTCGCTCGGCCGCCGCGTCGCGCAGCAGAATTCTCTCGCTCTTGCGGATGATCTCCGGCGCAGGCTTCTCGTCGAAGGGATCGATTTCCTGATCGCCGTAGCGGAACTGCACCCGGGCCACCACGTCGCGGTCAGCACGGTCAAGATAAATCCGGGCGGTCAGCGGCATGCGGATGAGCTGCCTTTCCAGCTCCTCGGCAATCTCTACCACACCCGTCAGCTTGAGGAAGGGCACCAGCTCGCTGATGACCCGGTCGGCCTCCCGCGCGGGGAAGTCGAAGCCGCAGCGGCCGCCATACTGCTCCTGCCACAGGACCCGCATCACGGCGCGCTGATCGTCCTCCACCTGTACGACCATGCCTCCAGCGATGGCATAGGTGCAGGAGGCGGTCAGGGGCCGGAAGTCCTTGGGGAAGTGCGCCGCGATGCTCAGGCCCCGCAGGTCGCTGCTGACCCGGTAGTACAGCGGAATCCGTGCCTGCCGGACACGCTTGCACGTCAGGGCTTTGCCATCCGCCGCCACGCGGAAGGGGAGGAACGTCAGCGCGGAGAGCAGGGCCTCGGCGAAGGGCTCGGGCAGAGCGAGGAAGCGCTGCTCGGGCAGGCGCAGGGAAAGACCGCTGTCCTTTTGGGCCAGACAAAGGGCGCGAAGGATATCAATGACGCGCTTTTCCGCCGGGCTGAAGCGCATCCATGCCGGATGAAAGGCAAACCCCTTGCCATATTCGATGGGCTCGCCGGTCTCGATAGCCTCGATCATCTGCGGGATGGAACGCACCGCATAGAGCCGATCCTCGCCAATGCGCAGGCCCACGCGGAGCTTGGGTGAGACGCCGGGCTTGAGGGGATTGACCTGCAGCGTGACCTCCAGCCGGACGGCGCTTTGCTCGGGCAGAGAGGACTCCATCGCGGCCAGCAGCTTCGGCCCGGACAGAATGGCCTGCCGGCGGCGGAGGGGCTCCATGGCGCCGGATTCCTGCGCGGCCAGCGTTGCGGCGATGATATGACGGCATGCGCCGAGCTCATCGCAGGTGGGGCACCCGCAGAATCCGAGCTTGCCCGGCGTCAGCACGACCCGGCGGGGGAAGCGGTCCTCGACCATGCACTCGACGGCTTTGGCGCTCTGGGAGACGACGCGCGTGTGGCCTTCCAGATAGAGCCGTTCGCCGGCCTGCGTTTCCTCCTCGCCCGCCTGCGCTCTGAGCTGATAGGGAATGTCCATGCTTCGCCCTCCTTGCCCGGTTTTCGTCCTTTGATGAAGCGGCAGACTTATTCCATTCTACACGAGCGCGGAGAAAACCTGCCAGAGAAAAAAAGAAGCGCAGGTAAATTCTGCTCTGCGCATGCCGAGCGCATCTTCCGCGCATGCTACCTCCCGGACGGACAGGAGGCACATCGCAGCCGCGGCGCAGCGCCGCACAGCCCCCGTCAGGGCACTTTTGCTTGCGCAAAGACCTCCGCCCGTTGCGGCGTGAACAAGTTCCGCCCGCACGCTCCGTCCAGCTCCCGACAAAGGCCCGCGCCTATGCCGGGAGCTTTTTGCACGCGCCGCTCTGAGCCGCATACACTGAAGCAGCTCTGGAGAAAGAGAGGCGGTTTGCCATGGGCGGACTGTTGGCGATAACCATGCCGATGCAGGCACTGGTTGCGACGGTTTTTACATGGTCGGTGACGGCTTTGGGTGCGGCGGTGGTCATGATGACGCGCCGGACGCATCCCACGGCCATGGACGCGATGCTCGGTTTTGGCGCGGGCGTGATGCTGGCATCGTCCTTCTGGTCGCTGCTGGAGCCGGGCATTGCGCTGGCGGATGAGCTGGGGCAGATCTGCTGGCTGACAGCGGGTCTGGGTCTGCTGGCTGGCGGCGCGCTGCTGATGGTCGGCGACCTGCTGCTGACCCACATCCTGCCGGAGGAATGCAGCAACAGCCGCAAGCGTACATGCCTGCTGATGGCGTCGATCACGCTGCACAATATTCCCGAGGGTCTGGCGATCGGCGTGGCGTTCGGCGCGCTGACCGGCGAGGTCACGGAAGCTGCCCTGACCAGCGCGTGGATGCTGGCGATCGGTATCGCGCTGCAGAATTTCCCCGAGGGCGCGGCGGTCAGTCTGCCCCTGCGCAGGGAGGGCATGAGCCGTCGAAGGGCGTTCTGGTATGGACAGTTGAGCGGCATTGTCGAGCCCATTGCGGGCGTGCTGGGCGCGCTGCTGGCGGTGGCGGTGCGGACGGTGCTGCCCTTCATGCTGACCTTCGCCGCCGGCGCAATGATCGCGGTGGTCGTCGGCGAGCTGGTGCCCGAGAGCCAGCGCAATCCTCACAAATCCCTGATGACCCTCGCGACCCTGCTGGGGTTCATGGTCATGATGGTGCTGGACGTGGGGCTGTCCTAAATGAAAAAGAGAGGTAACCCTCTCTTTTTTGCTTGGCGCGGTCAGTTGGCGTCGGCCCGCTGATAGATATAGATTTCGTCCGAGATGGCGACGGCGGGCAGCTCCAGCAGTTCGGAGACGGTAACGCACTCATAGCCCTGCTCCATGAGCGCGGGGATCAGCGCGGTCAGGCAGCGGATATCCTTGGCCCGGGCGTGATAGAGCAGGATGCTGCCGTTCTGTGTGTCCTTGAGTGCCTGCTCAGCGGCGGTCTGGCTGACGTCCCACCGGACGACATGAAGGTAACCGATCTCAGCAACCGCGCGGGCGATCGCGTTGCTGCCCTTGCCCTGCGGAGGCCGCATCACCTGCATCGGGTAGTGATAGCCCAACACCTCGTCGAGCTTCTGCTGCGTGCGGAGCATCTGGAACTTCACCTGATGGGTGGTGAGCTGCGTCAGGTTGACATGGCCCCATGAATGGTTGCCGATCTCGCAGCCAGCGTCCAGCACGGCCTGCCACACATCGGTGTCCGCGTACTTGAGGGCGCTGCCGATTACGAAGAAGGTCATGCGGATATCATACTGTTTGCAGAGTGCGACAGCCGCCAGCACCTGATCCGTGTCGTAGCAGTCGTCAATGGTGATGGCGATCTGCGGCTTTTGCCGGTCGCCGTTTCGCACGGTGAAGTCGAAGTCAGCCATGGCGGCGGAGTTGCCAAGGGTCAGCAGGAGCAGCAGGATACATAGCCATCTTTTCATCATCGTGAGCCTCCTGTCCGTTTTTCACTTGGAAGACGGATACGGAGGACGGTTGGTTGACTGCTGCTCAAACTGTTACAGATGCAAAAGGCCCATGCGCCGCGGTGATGGCGGGCATGGGCGGTTATCAGATGGTGCGCTTGAGATGCAGAGCGAATTCCGGCTTGGTGACGTAGGACAAGAAGGTCGGCCTGCCCTGATAGCCAAGGTAAGCCTTGAAGCGCTCAATCAGCGCGGGAGCGGCGATCAGGGTCTGTGCTTCCTCCGGGGTGAACCAGCCGACCTCGCTGGTCTCGTCAGAGGTGTGCTCTGTGCCGCCCACGGGCTTGCAGATGAAGTCAAACATGACCTTGGTCGGAACCTCTTTCACGCCGTTATAGCCGGGGTACTTGCAGGTGTTCGACGCGACGCAGAACAGCTCGCCCACCTCAACCTCGATGCCGGATTCCTCGCGGATCTCCCGTTTAAGCGCCTCGACAAGGTTCTCACCGACCTCGACCTGTCCGCCGGGGTATTCCCAGATGCCGCGATAGCTGTTCTTCACCAGCAGGATTTTGCCGTCATCGTTGATCACAACGCCTCCTGCGGCGACGATATGGGTGGGCATGATCCGTTCACTCATCTTCTCACGACCTTTCAAAAAACAGAAGACCGCTCCAGCATGATACCGGAGCGGTCTTTGTTGTCAATGTTCTGCCTTGCCGCGATCGAGGCAGTCAAGATCAGGCTGCCGGACGATAAGCGGGAAGGGTGCGGCACTGCCGCTTAGAACTTGAGCGGATTGACGCGGACAGAGGGGCCCATGGTGCTGCTCAGATACAGGGAGCGGATGTACACGCCCTTGGCAGCGGCGGGCTTCGCCTTGATGATCGCGTCCATCAGCGCGGCCAGGTTCTCCTGCAGCTTCTCAGCGCCGAAGGAAACCTTGCCGATGGGGCAGTGGATGATCGCGGTCTTGTCCAGACGATACTCAACCTTACCGGCTTTGATCTCGGTGATGGCCTTCGCCACGTCCATGGTGACGGTGCCGCTCTTGGGGTTGGGCATCAGGCCCTTCGGGCCCAGAACACGACCGATGCGGCCAACCAGACCCATCATGTCGGGGGTGGCAACGCAAACGTCGAAGTCGAACCAGTTCTCGTTCTGGATCTTGGCGATCATGTCCTCAGCGCCAACATAGTCGGCACCGGCAGCGGCGGCTTCGTCAGCGCGCGCACCCTTGGCGATGACCAGCACGCGGATGGTGCGGCCAGTGCCATGGGGCAGAACCACCGCGCCGCGGACCTGCTGGTCAGCGTGACGGGGATCGACGCCCAGACGGACGGAGATCTCGACAGTCTCGTCGAACTTGGCCTTGCCGGTCTGCACCACGAGGTTGCAGGCCTGATCAGGATCATACTGGTTCAGATGGTCGATCAGCTTTGCGCTGTCCTGGTATTTCTTGCCATGCTTCATATCAATATTCCTCCCATGTGGTAATAGCGGCGCAATGTCCTCCCACATTTTTCAGGGGCTCAGCCCCGGTTCACGGCTTTTCAGCCCTCCACGGTGACGCCCATGCTGCGGGCGGTACCGGCCACCATGCTCATGGCGGCCTCGATGCTGCCGGCGTTCAGGTCGGGCATCTTGATGGTGGCGATCTTGCGCACCTGCTCCTGCGTCAGCTTGCCAACCTTGTCGCGGTTGGGGCGGGCGGAAGCGGTCTCAATACCGAGCTCCTTCTTGATCAGCACCGGGACCGGCGGGGTCTTGGTGATGAAGGTGAAGGTACGGTCGGAGTACACAGTGATGACGACCGGGATGATCAGACCGATGTCATTCTTGGTGCGCTCGTTGAACTCCTTGCAGAAGCCGGGGATGTTCACGCCGTGCTGACCCAGAGCGGGGCCGATGGGCGGAGCAGGATTCGCCTTGCCGGCGGCAACCTGCAGTTTGATGAAAGCAGCTACCTTCTTGGCCATTTGTATGGCACCTCCTACAAAATGTGGTCACGCGGAAGCTTTCACTTCCTCCCACGCTGCGCGGAAAGTCCGCGCGGGAAAGGGCAGCCGAAACTGCCCGCTGAAAGCCGCACAGGGCGGCTCAAAGCCAGAGTTCACAGGGCAGGGAAGGGGATCATTCCTCTTCCTTCTTCTCCACGTCCTCGAAGTTGAACCACTCGTCGACCGTGCGATTGAAGAACATCTGCACATGGACCTTCACGCGGCCAAGTACCGGGTCGACCTCGATGACCGTGCCGGGGAAGTTCTGCAGGCTTCCCTCCGCGATGATGCGCACATCCTCGCCGATGGCCAGATTGCACTCCAGACCCACGGGCGCGGGATTGAGCATCATCTCGACCTCGGCGTCGGTCAGGGGAACCGGCTTGGAGTCAGGGCCCACAAAGCCCGTCACGCCACGGGTGTTGCGCACGATGTACCAGCTCTCAGGCGTTTCGATCATGTGCACCATCACATAGCCGGGATAGACCTTGCGCTGGCTCTTGACGCGGCGGCCGTTGCGAATCTCCGTCACCTCTTCGACGGGGACGCGGACGTCGAGAATCAGATCCTGCATCTTGAGGTTGGTCTTGGCAGACTTCTCGAGGGTATCCTTGACCTTGTTCTCATACCCGGAGTAAGTGTGCACAACGTACCAGCAGGGTTCTCTCTTATCGGACATGTTACCTCTCCTGTGGTGGATTCAATCCCGGGCGGGGCAAACCGCCCGGGTCAGGGACGAATGAGCGGTCAGCGAACCAGCAGCTTGACCAGCGCGGACGCGCCCGTATCCAGCAGGCCGATCACGACGCCCATGAAAAGCATGAACACCAGCACGGTCACGGAGCAGTAGATCAGCTTTTTCTTGCTGGGCCAGGAGACCTTCTTCAGTTCAGCGACCATGTTCTTGAACGGCTTGGCAATGCGGGCCGGAAGGGCCTTGCACCACGCGCTGAACTTGGCCATCTTGCCCTGTTCGGTCTTGGCGGACTTCTTCTCCTCAGCCATGTCTTTCACATCCTTCACTGTGGTCGGCTTACTTGGTCTCGCGGTGAGCCGTGTGCTTCTTGCAGAAGGGGCAATACTTCTTCAGCTCAATGCGATCAGGGGTGTTCTTCTTGTTCTTCATGTTGTTGTAGTTGCGCTGCTTGCACTCGGTGCAGGCAAGGCAGACCTTGTTGCGCGCGGCATTCGCCATGTGAGGCACCTCCTGCCATATCGTGTTGGGGGTATCCCGCCCGGCCCGCGCGGAGCCGGGTGGGGGAGTAGGCGATTACTCGATGACCTTGGCGACGACGCCGGAGCCAACGGTGCGGCCACCCTCGCGGATAGCGAAGCGCAGGCCCTGCTCAGCCGCGATGGGCGTGATCAGCGTGATCTCCATGTCGATGTTGTCGCCGGGCATGACCATCTCGGTGCCCTCGGGCAGCTTGATGTTGCCGGTCACGTCCGTCGTCCGGAAGTAGAACTGCGGACGATAGCCGTTGAAGAAAGGCGTATGACGGCCGCCCTCTTCCTTCGTCAGAACGTACACCTGACCGATGAAGTGGGTGTGCGGCTTGATCGTGCCGGGCTTGGCCAGAACCTGACCACGCTCGATCTCGTTGCGCTGAATGCCGCGCAGCAGAGCGCCGATGTTGTCGCCCGCCTCGGCCTGATCCAGCAGCTTGTGGAACATCTCGACGCCGGTAACAACCGTGCTGCGAGCCTTGTCCATCAGGCCGACGATCTCGACGGTGTCGGACACCTTCACGGTGCCGCGCTCGACACGGCCGGTGGCCACGGTGCCGCGGCCGGAAATGGAGAACACGTCCTCAACGGGCATCAGGAAGGGCTGATCCGTCGCGCGCTCGGGCTCCGGAATGTAGCTGTCAACAGCTTCCATCAGCTTCCAGATGCACTGGCTGTCGGGGTTGTTGTCGACGTCCGTGCCGCCGTTCTGGACATACTCCAGCGCCTTCAGCGCAGAGCCCTTCACGATCGGGATGTCGTCGCCCGGGAAGTCATAGGAGCTCAGCAGCTCGCGGATCTCCATCTCGACCAGCTCCAGCAGCTCCTCGTCGTCCATCATGTCGGTCTTGTTCATGAACACGACGATGTAGGGCACGCCGACCTGACGGGCCAGCAGGATGTGCTCGCGGGTCTGGGGCATCGGGCCGTCGGGAGCGGACACGACCAGAATCGCGCCGTCCATCTGCGCAGCGCCGGTGATCATGTTCTTAACATAGTCGGCGTGGCCGGGGCAGTCCACGTGCGCATAGTGACGGGAAGCCGTCTCATACTCAACGTGGGCGGTGTTGATCGTGATGCCGCGGGCCTTCTCTTCCGGAGCCTTGTCGATTTCGTCGTAACGCATCGCCTGCGCCTCGCCCTTCAGGGCCAGCGTCATGGTGATGGCGGCGGTCAGCGTCGTCTTGCCGTGGTCAACGTGACCGATGGTGCCGATGTTAACGTGGGGCTTTTTGCGCTCATAGCGTTCCTTGGCCATGGGTAACTCCTCCTTTTAATTCGCGTCAAACTGCGGAGAATCTCCGCTGCTCTTCGGCGGCAGATGCGGAATGGAGCAGGCGATGGGAATCGAACCCACAAGGCCAGCTTGGGAAGCTGGAGTTTTACCACTAAACTACGCCTGCATGCCCGCATCAAGCCGGACCGCTTGCCAGACATGCCTATTGTACCCATTTTCTCCAATAATGTCAAGGGGGCCGCGATTTTTTCAGGAATATTTCATGCCTTGACGCCGCGGAAGATGCCCATCAGCACGGTGTAGGTATCCCACTGCTTTTCGCCCCGGTTGTAGAGGGCCCTGCGCCTGTCGCACCGGGCGCTGCGCTCCTGTTTGAGGGCCTCAATCTCCTCCGCCGTCACCGCTTCGGGCGCGATGGCCAGCAGGGCGTCCGCGCTTTCCAGCGCCATCTGGCGGCGATCCTCGAAGATGGCGCAGGCCGTCTCGCGGGAACAGCCCGGATCGTCCGGCGTGAGGCTGATGGCGACATAGCGCGTGGAAACGTCGCTGAAGCCGTGTCGCTCCATGAGCAGGGGCAGCTCCCGCTCGTCGACGGGATAAGCGCCGACGCCCGCCTCCCGGCTGAACGCTTTATAGCGCGCCTCGACCTTCTTCCAGATCGCGTCCTCCAGCGGCGAGGCGTCCTCCATCACCGGCGCCTGAACGTCGATCACCCGCCGCACGGACAGCACAAGGCACGCGCCGCCCTGTCTGAGCACCCGGTGCTGCTCCCGGAGAAAGCCCGACGGCTCCACATGCTCCATCACCGTGTGGGAGAGCGTCACGTCGAAGCTGCCTTCTTCATAAGGAAGGCGGGTCGCGTCACCCACGTCGAACTGCGCCGAGGGCACCTTCTCCCGGGCAAAGCGGATGAAGTTCTCGTCCCGGTCGATTCCCCGCAGCGCCGAGCGCGGATACCACCGGGCCAGCGACTGCATGAGCGCGCCCGGCCCGCAGCCGATCTCCAGCACGGTCGCGCCGTCTTCGATGCCCAGCGCCCGCAGGTACGCTTCCTTAAAATCGTCTGAAAACCGGAGCGACCGGGACTGATAGAGCGTGCCGACGCCCTGAACGCAGGTGGACCAGAGCCTGTTCATGCGCTTCGCCTCCTCATCGTCGTGGAAGCAGATGATACCACGGATGCCGCCGCGGGTCAAGGCGCAGCCTGTCGCCTTCGGGCAAAAAAACGTCGAAGCGGCCATTGACAAGCCCCCGCACCGTGATTATAATATTGAACAATTACATATCCGTACACCGACGGGACAAGGAGGACGCAAGGATGCTTCAAAAGAACGTGCGGGAAGGACTCACCTTTGACGACGTACTGCTGGTGCCTGCGCGCAGCGAGGTGCTGCCCCGGGATGTGGATCTGTCCACGCAACTGACGCCTGTCATCAAGCTGAACATTCCCCTGATGTCCGCGGCCATGGACACCGTGACCGACGCCCGGATGGCCATCGCCATGGCGCGCGAGGGCGGACTGGGCATCATCCACAAGAACATGTCCATCGAGGAGCAGGCCGCTCAGGTCGACAAGGTCAAGCGCTCCGAGCACGGCGTCATCACCGACCCCTTCTTCCTCTCTCCCGATCATCTCATTCAGGATGCGGAAAATCTCATGGCCCGCTACCGCATCAGCGGCGTGCCGATCACCCGTGACGGCAAGCTGGTCGGCATCCTGACCAACCGCGACCTGCGCTTCGAGACCGACTATCAGAAGCCCATCCGCGAGGTCATGACCAGCGAAAACCTGATCACCGCGCCCGTAGGCACCTCCCTCGAGCAGGCCAAGGATATCCTTGCCCGGCACCGCATCGAGAAGCTGCCGATCCTCGACAAGGACGGCAACCTCCGGGGCCTGATCACCATCAAGGACATCGAGAAGACCCAGAAGTATCCCAACTCCGCCAAGGACGCCAAGGGCCGTCTGCTCTGCGGCGCGGCGGTGGGCGTGACCCACGACGTGTTTGAGCGCATCGAGGCGCTTCTCGCCGCCAAGGTGGACGTGATCTCCATCGACACCGCCCACGGCCATTCCGTCGGCGTGCTCAAGCAGGTCGAGGAAATCCGCAAGCGCTTCCCGAACATCCAGCTCTTTGCCGGCAATGTGGCCACCGCCGCCGCGACCCATGACCTCATCTCCGCGGGCGTTGACTGCGTGAAGGTCGGCATCGGCCCGGGCTCCATCTGCACCACCCGCGTGGTCGCGGGCATCGGCGTGCCTCAGGTCACCGCGGTCGCCGACTGTGCCGAGGAAGCCGACAAGCACGGCATCCGCGTCATCGCCGACGGCGGCATCAAGTATTCCGGCGATATCGTCAAGGCCCTCGCGGCGGGCGGCTCCTGCGTGATGCTGGGCTCCATGCTCGCCGGCACCGACGAGGCCCCCGGCGCGACGGAAATCTATCAGGGCCGCTCCTACAAGGTCTACCGCGGCATGGGCTCCCTCGGCGCGATGGAGCACGGCTCCAAGGACCGCTACTTCCAGGAGGACGCCAAGAAGCTCGTCCCCGAAGGCGTTGAGGGCCGCGTCCCCTACAAGGGCGTCCTCGCGGACACCATCTATCAGATGGTCGGCGGCCTGCGCGCGGGCATGGGCTACTGCGGCGCGAAGACGGTCGACGATCTGCGCAAGAACGCCGAATTCATCAGGATCACCGGCGCGGGCCTCGCGGAGTCCCATCCCCATGACATTTCCATCACCAAGGAAGCCCCCAACTACTCTCGGAGCAATTGACGGGGTTGACGAGGTTCATATTCGCGAGAGGGGCAGCTTTCAGGCCGAAGGCTCCCCTCTCGCGTTCTTTCCTGAAAGGCGGCGACCTTGATTCTTCTGGGTCGTTCCTTTTTGTTATGGGTTCTGTGACGTAAAAAAGAAGCGGTTTCCATGCCGCTTCTTTTTTTGTTGATTTTAGTTTTGTGTTCTGAAGACGTCGATAATATCGGGCTTCCTCCGGAGCTGGCGGACAGCGCGCTCCATCTGCTCGCGGGTCTTGACCTCGATGACGAAGCGGATGGTGGCGATGTTGGTCTTCTCGTCGACTTGACTGGAGGAGGCCTTGATGGGGATGTTCATGGCGCTGATGTTGCTGGCGACCTCCACCAGCAGGTTCACATGGTCGTAGGCCACCACCGTGAGCGCGACGCAGAAGGTGCTGGTATCCGTGTCGGCCCACGCAACCTCGATCTGCCGCTCGGCCTCGCCGTTTTCCGCGTTGATGCAGTCGGTCCTGTGGATCGTCACGCCCCGGCCCCGGGTCACAAAGCCGATGATGTCGTCACCGGGCACCGGGTTGCAGCAGCCGCCGAAGCGCACCGGCACGTCCATGTCCTCGTTGCCGGGGAGCACGATGCCCTGCGTCGGGCGCGGGGTGGTGCGATGCGCCTCGAAGGTGGGCAGCTCCTCGGGCTTGATGACCGGCGCGGGCTGCTGAGCCCGCTGTTCGTCCAGCAGGCGGCTGACCACATACACCGCCGCCAAGCCGCCGTAGCCCACGGAGCCGAAGATATCGTCAAGCTGCTGGAAGCCGTACTTCTTGAGCAGGCCGTCATAGTATTCCGGCTTGAGCAGGTCAGCCATGTTCGCCCCGCGCCGCCGGCATTCCCGTTCCACCATGCTCCGGCCCAGCTCGATGTTCTCGCCGCGGAACTCGTTTTTCAGGAACTGGCGAATCTTCGCCTTGGCCTGCGGAGTCTTGCAGATGCGCAGCCAGTCGGAACTGGGGCCCTTGCTGGCGGCGGAGGTGATAATCTCGACCCGGTCGCCGGTGGACAGCTCGGTGTCGATGGGCATCATCTTGCCGTTGATGCGCGCGCCGGTGCACTTGTTGCCCACGGCGGAGTGAATGCGGTAGGCGAAGTCCAGCGGGGTCGCGCCCTTGGGCATGGAGATCACGTCGCCCTTGGGGGTGAACAGGAAGACCTCCTCGCTGAACAGGTCTGTTTTGAGGGTGTCGACGAACTCCTTGCCGTCGCGGGTCTCGTTCTGCCAGTCGAGAATCTGGCGCACCCAGTAGAGCTTGCTGTCCAGATCGTTCGCCGAGCCGCCGCCCTCCTTGTAGCGCCAGTGGGCCGCGATGCCGTACTCCGCGATGCGGTGCATCTCCCATGTGCGGATCTGCACCTCAAAGGGGAAGGGCATCTTGCGCCCGCCGACCACCGTGGTATGCAGCGACTGGTACATGTTCGCCTTGGGCACGGAGATATAGTCCTTGAAGCGGCCCGGCATCTGGTTCCACAGCGTGTGGACAATGCCCAGCACCGCGTAGCAGTCCGGCACGGAATCCACCAGCACGCGGATGGCGATCAGATCGTAGATCTGGTCGAAGGGCTTGTTCTGCAGCACCATCTTGCGGTAGATGCTGTAAAAGTGCTTCGGCCGGCCGTCGATATCATAGTGAATGTGCTGCTCGTCCAGCTTGGCGGAGAGCTCGCTGATGACCATGCGGATGTTCTCCTGCCGCTCGGAGCGCTTCTGACCGACCTTCTGTACCAGATTCTGGTAGCCCACCGGGTCGATATAGCGCAGAGAGAGATCCTCCAGCTCCTGCTTGAGGGCATACACGCCCAGCCGATGGGCCAGCGGCGCGTAGATATCGAGGGTCTCCCGGGCGATGGCGACCTGCCGCTCGACGCGCTGATAGCGCAGGGTGCGCATGTTGTGCAGGCGGTCTGCCAGCTTGATCAGCACGACGCGGATGTCCTTGCTCATGGCGAGGATCATCTTGCGCAGGGACTCGGCCTGCGCCTCCTCGCGATCGGCAAAGTCGAGCTTGTTCAGCTTGGTCACGCCGTCGACCATCAGCGCAACCTCCTCGCCGAACTCCGCCTTGATGGTGTCCAGCGTGATGCCCTCGCAGTCCTCGACGGTGTCGTGCAGCAGGCCCGCGGCGATGGTTGGCGGGTCGATCATCAGCTCGGTGAGGATGCTCGCCACAAAGCAGGGGTGCACGAAATAAGGCTCGCCGCTCTTGCGCTTCTGATCCTTGTGCGCTTCCTCGGCAAACTTGTACGCCTTCTCCACCAGCTTATAGCCGTCGCCGGGCGTGTACTTCTGCACCCGGGCGATCATCTGATCCAGCGGCATGGCTTCGTAGACGGAATAGGGCATGAACAGCCTCCTTCCCGGATAATGGGACAGGATTTCGGGGCATTGCCGATCTTTTCGGACGGCCGCCCCACACAAAAACCTGCTTCTAAGATAATCCCCTCAGCGGAAGGCAGCCGCCTTTCGGGAGGGTGCTTTGGGCTATCTCGGTCTGCACAGTCCCGTGACTGCGCTGGCTGCGGCTCTGCGGAAGGCTTCGCCTGTTCTCGGGCTTAGCCGACCCGTCAGTCTCCCTGCGACGCGTCCTCCCGCAGCTTCCTCCAATACCGCACCAGCCGGCTGTCGTCCATCCGGCACTTCACGGGAGGCAGGAGCCGCACCGCGTAAGGGTCGAGGGACACCTCCGCCAGCCTGACCTGATGGAAGGCCGTCAGACCCGTCAGCACCTGCGGCACGGTCAGGCCGCAGTCCTCCGCCAGCTGCGATGCTGCCAGCGTTCCGCCAAGGCGCAGCCGCCGGTAGAGCACGCGCAGGGTCTCGTCGTCCATGGCGAGGTCAGCGAGCAGCGCGGTAAAGTCCGGGTTGGGCTTGAGCGCGTGGAGCGTCGCCCGGGGGCAGCGCATCATGATGGCCTCCGCCTCGCCCGGGAGCACGTCGCCATCCAGCAGGACAATGTCCCGCCAGATATCTGTCAGCAGTTCCAGCCGGGGCGTCACCAGCACGGTGTTGAAGCCGCGCAGGTCTTTCACCTGCCGGAACGCGATATCGCAGGGGCCCTCCAGCGAGACGGCTGCGGCGCGTTCCCGCTCATGGGCGATCATCAGCACTCCGCGGCCCGGCTGCAGCATCCGCTTCACCGCCGCCATTGTCAGTGTGTGCAGCGGCTGACGGGTTCGTGAATGATTCGCCGTCAGCGGGTCGATTTCCTGCAAAAGCCCTCGAAAAAGCGCCGTTTCGTCCGGCAGCGGGGCGGCTCCCTCGGCGGGGCGCAGGGCCTGCACCTGAAGCTGCGGCGTGACCCGGCCCATATACTCGTTGCGCTCCGGCGCGTAGAGCACGTCGACCATCTCCAGCCCCTCGTCCGCCATGTCGCCCATGGAGAAGGCGATGCCGTCCCGCAGGGTCGCCCCGTCCAGCAGCGAGAGCTTCAGGTGCTGCCGCGTCTTCCCGACCCGGCGGGCCTGCTGAAGATGGCAGCGGGCCGTCATCAGCACCGGATTGGGGTTGCCGAAGCCCGTGGGCTGCAGCGCCTCCAGCGCGTCGATGGTCTCCAGCGTCACCGCCGAGAGCGGCATGGCGAGGTCGTACTCCTTCGCGGGGATGTAGCAGCTCAGGTCGCAGTTCTCGCAGATGGCCAGATTCAGCCGCCTGCGCAGCTCCGGCACGAGGGACGCGTCCATGGTCAGGCCCGCGGCCTGCTCGTGACCGCCGAAGCGCTGGAACAGGTCCTTGCAGATGGTCAGCATGGCGTGAATGTTCACGCCGGGGATCGAGCGGCAGGAGCCCACCGCCACGCCCTCCTGCCGGGAGAGCACGATCGCCGGGAAGTGATAGCGCTCGCAGATGCGCCCTGCCGCCAGCCCGATCACGCCGCTGTTCCAGCCCTCGCCCATAACGATGATGACGAGGTCGTCCCTGAAGTCGACCGACTCGGCGATCTGCGCAATGGCCTGCTCCGTGATATCCTGCTCGATGGCCTGCCGCTGCTGGTTGTTCTGCTCGAGGTGCGCCGCGATCCGCTCCGCCGCTTCGACGTCATCGGTGGTCAGCAGCGTCACGCCCTGCGCCGCGTCCTCCAGCCGACCGCCCGCGTTGAGCCTCGGGGCCAGCCGGAAGCCCACATGCCCCGCGCTGACCGGCGGGTTCACGCCGCTGAACTGCAGCAGCGCCCGCAGGCCGGGCCGGGAGGAATCCGCCATCAGCGCCAGCCCTTCCCGCACGATGACGCGGTTCTCGTCCACCAGCGGCACGATATCCGCCACTGTCGCCAGCGCTGCCAGATCGAGCCGCCTGCGCACGCCGTCCATGCCCAGAAGCGCCTGCGTCAGCTTCAGCGCCACGCCCGCGCCGCATAGCCGCCGGAAGGGATACGCGCCGAGCAGCGGGTTGAGCACCACATTGGCCGGGGATGGCGTCTCCGCGAGCTGGTGGTGGTCGGTGACAATGACCGTCATGCCCAGCATCTGGGCCAGCGCGACCTCGTCGTGGTTGGTCACGCCGCAGTCGACGGTGATGAGCAGCCGGTGGTTTTCCGCCATCTCCCGGACGGCAGCTTCGTTGAGGCCATAGCCCTCCCCATGGCGCGAGGGAATGCGGAAGTCCGGGTCGGCGCCCAGCTCCCGCAGGGTCTCCAGCAGGATGGAGGTCGCGCACACGCCGTCCACGTCGTAGTCGCCGTAGATGATGATGGGCGCTCCGGCTTCGATGGCCTCCCGGATGATCCGCACCGCCTTTTCCATGCCCTGCATGAGGAAGGGATCGTGCAGGTGCTCCAGCGACGGGTGCAGAAAACGCTCGGCCTTCTCGGGCGTGTCGACGCCCCGGTTGCGCAGGATGGACGAAAGCCACAGCGGCAGGTCGCCGATGGGCTGCGGATGCTCGGTTCCGCGGCGGTTGAACTGCAGCATGGCTTTCAGCTCCTTTCGTCAGGACAGCAGGCGGTCGGCTCGCGGACGAGGCCGCCGCTCATGAACAGTCTCCGGAAAATAGCAGCAGGGCAGGAGACGTCGCCGCCCCTGCCCCGCAAGATGGTTGGTATTACGCCTTCTTGGCCTTGAGCAGCTTGCCGCCGTTCTTGCGCTTGCGCTCCTCGAGGAACGCCCAGACGTAGCCGTTGATCATGTTGGCGCTGTAGACGCCGGACACGATGCCGATGATGATCGGCAGGGCGAACTCCTTGATGGACGCCACGCCCAGCACATACAGGGCGACGATGGTGATCAGGGTGGTCAGGGTCGTGTTGATGGTGCGGCCGAGGCACTCCTTGATCGAGCGGTTGACGACCTCTTCGCGCGGGAGGTTGCCGGACATCTTGCGGGCGTTCTCGCGGATGCGGTCGAAGATGACGATGGTGTTGTTGATGGAGTAGCCGACGATGGTCAGCATGGCCGCGATGAACGAGGAGTTCATCTGCACGAAGGAGCGCAGGATGACCATGAAGGCCAGCATCATCAGCACGTCGTGGATCAGGCCCAGCACGGCGGCGAGGCCGGAGTTGAAGTCAAAGCGGAACGCGATGTAGATCAGCATCAGCACAGAGGCCAGCAGCACGGACATGAACGCGTTCTTGAGCAGCGTCGCGCCGGCGACAGGGCCGACGTAGTTCACGTCGCCGATGCTCACCGCGTCGGGGTACTTCTCGACGATACCGGCCTCGAAGCCCTCCTGCACGGCCTGCACGCCGTCCTGATCAATGGCGGCCAGACGGATGTTGACCTCGTCATGGTTCGCGCCCTGCACAGTGACGGTGTACTCGCCCACGTTCATGCCGTTCAGCACGGCTTCCACATCGCTCTGGGAAGCGTCCGCGCCCAGCGCGTACTGCATCGACAGGCCGCCGGTGAAGTCAAGGCCCAGATTCACGCCGAGGCCCACAATGCTCAGCAGAATCGCCAGCAGCAGGATGCCGCCGGAGATAATCAGGCAGGTTTTCGCATGATTCTTAATGGTCATTTACTGCTCCTCCTTCCGAGTCTGAACGCCGGAGGTGAACAGCTTCACGTCCCAGTTGTTCAGCGCGACGATCTGCTTCATGAGGAAGCGGGTGACGATGATGGCCGTGAACATGGAGGTGATCACGCCCAGCAGCAGCGTCTTGGCGAAGCCCTGAATGGAGCCGGTGCCGAAGTACATCAGCACGATGGAGGCGATCAGGGTGGTGACGTTGGCGTCGAGGATGGCGCTCATGGCGTTCTTGAAGCCAGCGCGCACGGAGGCCTTGAGGGGCCGGCCGGAGCGGACTTCCTCATTGAAGCGCTCGTAGATGATGACGTTGGCGTCCACGGCCATGCCGATGCCCAGCACGATACCGGCCAGACCGGGCAGGGTGAGCTGGATGCCGGGGATGACGGCGATGAGGAAGAACAGCAGGATGATGTAGATCACCAGCGCCCAAGAGGCAACGATGCCGTTCAGGCGGTAGCGGACGATCATGACAACCATGATGAGCAGGATGCCGATGATGGCCGCGAGCACGGAGGAGGACAGGGCGTCGTCGCCGAGGGTGGCGGAGACGGTGTCAACCTTCTGCTGGGTCAGGACCAGCGGCAGAGCGCCGGACTGGATCTGCGCCGCGACGGTCTGGGCGCGCTCGAGGCTGCCCATGCCGTTGATGATGCCGGAGCCCTGAGAGATGACGGACTGCACGGTCGCGTCAACGAGCACCGCGTCGTCCAGATAGATGGCGATGTTGCGGCCGAGGAATTCGGCGGTCTTCTCGGCGAAGATGGCCGCGCCCTCGTCGTTGAGCTGGAACTGGATGACGTATTCGCCCTCCTGCAGCGCCACGCCCGCCAGCTGCACCATGGAGCCGTCCATGAAGGCCTCGCCGGTGGGGTCGCGGAACTCCAGCTTGGCCGGGGTGCCGATCAGGTCGAGGATCGCGTTGGGATCGGTCACGTCCGGGATCTCCACGCGGATGCCGTCGCCGCCGATGCGCTGCACGGTGCTCTCCGCATAGCCGCGGTCGGTCAGACGGTTCTGGATGACCGTGATGGTGCCCTCGATCAGGCTGTCGAAGCTGGCCTCGCTGTTCTCGGGCCGGGCCGCGGAGTATTCGACGTACACGCCGCCGCGCAGGTCAAGGCCCAGAGGCAGGGTGGACGGCCACGCGTCCGCGTTGGTGGTCGGGAGCCACGGCAGGAGCTTGTACAGGCCGCGGCTGTCCAGAGGCATGCCGGTCACGCCCAGCACGCCGCACACGACGGTCAGCACGCACAGGATGCACAGCGCGATGACGGCCTTCGTCTTGGCGTTCACGCGCCCTTTGCGGTTGGATTTCATATCGCTTGATCTCTCCTTATCATGTCGCCAGAACAGCAAAGCCATTTTGACGAGTTATACTAAAGAATGCTTCCCTGCGAACGGCTTCTCCCCTGCTACCCGGAGGTTTCCTCCAGCCGGCAGGCGGCGTACGCGGTGCGCACATAGGGTCGCTTGCCCAGCGGGATGCCGTTGCCGTCCCGTACGGGGACGCTGACGGGCAGCAGCGCCGCGCCGGAGATCACCGGCAGGAGCCGCCTCGACGCCGTGCCGGGCAGGTGGTGCTCGATCACGTCCTCCGCCGGAACCGCCTCAGCGGCTGTCCTCAGCGCGGCCTGTATCGGCGGCGGCAGGGACGCTTCGGTCTCAGCCTCAGGCCGGGACACCAGCGAGCGGCAGGACAGAAGCATCAGCGCCGCAAACACGCCGACGAGCATGCACTGCCCCAGTCGTCTCATGGCGCTCCCTCCTTTTTCAGCCGCTTCGGCACAGATGGATGTATTATATCGTTTTTTTGCGCTTTCGTCAAGGAATGACGGGAAAACAATGCGGGAGGAGACTTTCGAGCCGAAAATCCCCTCCCGCGCCCTCCCGAAAGGCGGCCCGGACTGCATCAGCTCCGCCCGGATGCTGCCATTCGGTTTGCTGGTTTATTCGTGCACAACCACCGTATAGGGCTTCTTGCTGTCCGTCTCGACGGAGGCCTTGCCGCCCTTCATGGTGACGGTGTAGGTCGCGGCGACGCCGCCCTTGAGGTCGGGGACGGTGACCGTCGCACTCTGGCCCTCCGGGAGCTGGAAGACATGCAGCTCGAGGCCATCCTCATAGTCGTAGTCCGGGCGGGTGTCGCACTTGCCCATGGGCAGCACGGTGCCGGGCCGCACCATCAGCGGCATCGTCAGGAAGCCGTGGGTCTCGGTCTGCCAGCGCCCGCCGACAGCCTTGTCGCCGGTGATGAGGTTCGTCCATGTGCCCTCGGGCAGGTAATACTGCACCTGACCGTCCTCACGGAAGATCGGCGCGGCCAGCAGCGCCTCGCCCAGCATGTACTGGCGGTCGAGGGTGTCGACAGCCGGGTCCTCCGGGAACTCGAGCAGCATCGGGCGCATCATCGGCACGCCGTGCTCGTGGGCTTCAACAGCCTTGCCGTAGAGGTAGGGCATCAGGCGGCACTTGAGCTTGGTGAACGCCCGCACCACGTCGCAGCTCTCCTCGTCGAACAGCCACGGCACCCGGTAGCTGGTGGAGCCGTGCAGGCGGCTGTGGGAGGACAGGAGGCCGAACTGGCACCAGCGCTTGTAGACATGGGCAGGGGCGGTGTTCTCGAAGCCGGAAATGTCGTGGCTCCAGTAGCCAAAGCCGCTGTGACTCATGGACAGGCCCGCGCGGAGCGTCTCCGCCATGGAGATGTAGCTGGCGGTATTGTCGCCGCCCCAGTGCACCGGGAACTGCTGCCCGCCCACCGTCGCCGAGCGCGCGAACAGGATAGCCTCACCCTCGCCGCGGCGATCCTTGAGCACGTCAAAGACCAGCTTGTTGTACAGGAAGGTGTAGTAATTGTGCATCTTCAGCGCGTCGCTGCCGTCGAAGTAGGCGATGTCCCGCACCGGGATGCGCTCGCCGAAGTCGGTCTTGAAGCAGTCGATGCCCATGTCGAGCAGCTTGTACAGATAGGAGGCGTACCACTTGCGGGCGTCGGGGTTGGTCACGTCCAGCACCGCCATGCCCGCCTGCCAGCGGTCGGTCTGCCACACGTCGCCGTTGGTCTTCTTGAGCAGATACCCGTGCTCCATGCCCTCCTTGAACAGCGGAGAGGCCTGACCGATGTAGGGATTGATCCAGCAGCACAGCCGCAGGCCCTTCTCGTGATAGCGCTTCAGCATGCCCTCCGGGTCCGGGAAGGTCTCCTCATCCCATGTGAAGTCGCACCAGTTGAAGCCCTTCATCCAGAAGCAGTCGAAGTGGAACACGGATAGCGGAATGTCGCGCTGGGCCATGCCGTCGATGAAGGAGGAGGCGGTCGCCTCGTCATAGTTGGTGGTGAAGGAGGTGGACAGCCACAGGCCGAAGCTCCACGCGGGCAGCAGCGCCGGACGGCCGGTCAGCGCGGTGTAGAGGTCGAGGGTGCCCTTGGGGGTGCCGCCGTAGATGACGTCGTAGCAGAGCGTTTCGCCAGGCACGGAGAACTGCACCCGCTCCACCTTCTCGCTGGCGACCTCGAAGGACACGTCGCTCGGGTCCTCCACCAGCACGCCGTAGCCGCGGTTGGTCATGTAGAAGGGCACGTTCTTGTACGCCAGCTCGGAGGCCGTGCCGCCGTCGGCGTTCCAGATGTCAACGGACTGACCGTTCTTCACATAGGCGGTGAAGCGCTCGCCGAGGCCGTAGACATTCTCGCCCACGTCGAGGTACAGGCTGTCGCACATGAAGGGCCTGCCCACGGGGTTCAGCGAGGCCAGCTCGCCGGACTTCTCAAAGGCGTGGGCCATGCCGTGATAGCCGCTGGAGGTGATCACCTTGCCGTCCGCGAGGAAATCCACCTGCCACTGACCCTGCGCCTTGAGCACCCGGGCGGTGAGCTTGCCGCTGGTGAAGCTGACGGACTGATCGTCCTCGGCGATCACGGGGCTGGTCTGCTCCTCGTAGGTCTCGAAGGCCGGGCCCTTGACCTGCGCGCCTTGGAAGTGGGTGATCTTGACGCGGATGATGTTCTCCCTCGGCGCGGAGAAGGTAACGTTCAGCGTCGCGCCGTCGAGCATGTCGCCGCGGCCCCGCACCGGATGGCAAGCCGCCAGCACCTCCAGCTCCTTTTCTCGCTTCATCACGCGGATGCACTGGGTGGCATAGGACATGTTGTACTGCTGGCGGATCAGCCAGTAACCCTGTGTGAACTTCATGGTCATTCTCCTTTGTCCATAATTGTTTGAATCAGTTTGGATATACGATGGGTGCAGTCGGCCTCGCGGGTTTCGCGCCTGCGCCAGTCATCGGAGAGCGGGAAGCAGAGCTTGTCGCTGACGGATTTGCCCATGTCCCACCGGCCGTTTTCGTTCCGGCAGCCGTCCAGCCACTCCGCCGCGAACCGGAGCTGCCCCCGGGCGTGCCGATACCGCGCCAGCAGCTCCAGCGCGGACAGATAGCGGCTGGCCTCCCGGCTCTCGAAGACCGGCGGCGGATTGGCGATCACGCCGTCATAGATGTAGTAAATTCCGTGCTCCTGATGAAGCAGGTACTCGACGAAGGCGTTCTCCGTCTTCGGGTCGAGGCAGCCGCTCACCAGCGACACCGGATAAAAATTGGCAAGGCCCACCAGCCTGCCGCCCCAAGGCCTGAGAATCTCACGGTAAGCGGCCTCGTAGGCCTCCTGACCATACGACCCGCCGGCAAAGGCCGCCGTGACGACCTCCGCCCACCGCCGGGCAACCTCGTTGGCCCGCTCATTGCCGCCCGTGAACCGCCTGATCCATGTGGACAGGATCAGGTCAGTGAAGACGTCCCAGTCGTGAATCTTCTCCCGGTGATCGGGGATGGCGTTCTTCCCTGCCAGACAGCCGTCCATGTAGGCCAGCGCCTTCAGGATGCAGTCATCTTCCTCAGTGAAGCCCAGATATTCCAGCCGCCGCAGCGCCTGCTCGGTGGTGACCGGCGCGTCATAGAACTGCGACATGGAGTGGAACGTGCCCCACTTGCCGTCCTCCTGCTGCAGCGCGATCAGCTGCCGCGCCCATTTGCCGTCCCTGTACATGGCGTCGCACTTTTTCAAGGCAAGGTTATGGCCCTGCCCCTCGGCCTGCCGATACCAGTACCAGGCGCTGTCATGATCGGGCGCTGTGCCGATCCCCTCCTCGTAGAACCATGCAAGGTTATACTGACCATCCCGGTCGCCATGTCGGGCAGCTCGTTCGGTCCAGTGAAAAGCCTGAGCCGTATCCCTTTCAATGCCGAGCCCTTCAAGGTAGAAGTATCCGATCTGACACTCAGCCAGCGGGTATCCCTGCTGCGCCAGCGCCAGATGCCCCTCGAAGCACGCTTCATGCTGTCCGGTTTCAAAACACTCCCGGATGAGTCGATTGCACTCGTCCAATTCAGGGCAAGGCTTGTAATAGCTTGAGCTCATTCAGTGACCACCTTCACCACGACGGGCAGCTCGCTCCTGAACGCGCCCAGCTCCACGGTCAGCGCCTCCTCATCGCGCTTCCACGCGACGGGCTCATCGCAGCCCAGCACCTCGACGCCCTTGATGACGCCGTGGTACAGCGGCAGCTTGCTCGCGTCGGCCTCGCGCAGACTCCTGATGCGCAGGACGCCGTCCTCCGGGCAGACCATCGCGATGGCGTACACGCTCGAGCCCCGGCAGGTAAAGCGGAAGTCCTCGGCGGTGAATCCCCGGGACTGCCCATCGGCAAACTGGCCCTCGGCGATCCGGGTGGGGCCCTCCTGCGCGATGCGCCACAGGCCCGTGCCGTGGATGGCCTCGTCGTTCACCTTCATCCAGCCCGCGATCGCCCGCAGAATCTCCTTGTCCTTGTCGGAGAGCGTGCCGTCCGGCGCGGGGCCGAAGTTCAGCAGCAGGCGGCCGTTCTTGCTCACCACGTCGACAAGATCCCACAGGATATCCTGCGTCGTCTTATAGCCCTGACGCTCCGGCAGGGTGCAGTAGCACCAGCTTCCGCGCATGACCGAGGTGTCCGACTGCCACAGGAAGGGCTTCGCCTCGGCGAACTGGCCGCGCTCCACATCGGGCACCGCCACGCCGAAGGGGAACGCGTCGTGCTTGTAGTTGATGACGCAGCCGCCCCATTCCTCAGCGCGGTTATAGTAGTAGGCCGTGAAGCGCTGGAGGTAGGGCTTGACCGCGGCATGCTGAATCCACCAGTCGAAGTAGATGATGCGCGGATGATAGCGGTCCACCAGCTCGCAGCAGCGCAGCAGCCAGTCCGTGAGGAACTCCTCGCTGGGCGCGGGCTCGGAGAACAGGTCGTGCTGGTTGGCGGGCTCGGGCATGGCGGGCCACGCGAGGCCGTCGCGCTCCACGGGCTCGGCGATGTCGCTCTCGAACTCGAGGCCGTGGCCGAGGAACCACCAATGCTCCACCCGGTGGCTGGACGCGCCGATGGTCATGCCCGCCCGCTCAGCGCTGTAGAGCAGGTCGCCGAGGATATCCCGGTGCGGGCCCATCTCAAAGGCGTTCCAGCGGGACAGCTCGGAGCGGTAGTTCTGGAAGCCGTCGTGATGCTCCGCCACGGGGACGATGTAGTCCGCGCCCGCCTCCCGGAACAGCCGCACCCACTCGTCAGGGTCGAAGCGCTCCATGGTGAACTTCGGGATGAAATCCTTGTAGCCGAAGGCCTTGTGCGGGCCCCAGTTGGCGATGTGGTGCTTGTATTCCTCGGAATCTTTGATATACATGTTCCGGGCATACCAGTCGTGGTACGCGGGCACCGAGAAGGGGCCCCAGTGCAGGAAGATGCCCAGCCGCTTCTCCTGATACCACGCGGGCACGGGATGCGCGGCGAGGGAATCCCAGTCCGGGTGATATTTCCCCTCGCGGTTGACGCGGTCGATCTGTTCGAGATAAGCCTGCCTGTCCATGATAACGCTCCTTTCAGAGAGCTTTTTTCATTTGATACGATTTATACGACGCGCATTGCGCCATCCCTGCCGGAGCGACGAACGAAAGTTTCCGAAACATGGCTGAGCCCCTTGATTTTGGTCGGAAGATACCGTATCATGATGCCACAGCGAAAACGTTTTATGGAGGGATTGGATATGACCAACGATCTTGCCGCGCGGGTGGAAGCGCTCCTTTGCCAGATGACGCTGGAGGAAAAGGCCGCGCAGATGATGCAGATTCCCTACACGATGGTGGGCCGGGAGGAATCCCTGCGCTGGGCGAAGTTAGGCGCGGGCTCCTTCCTGCATGTGCTGGGCGACGAGGCCCGGGAGGTGCAGCAGGCGGCGATGTCGTCGCGGCTGGGCATCCCGGTGATCTTCGGCATCGACGCGATCCACGGCCACGGCCTGAACGACCATGCCACGATCTTCCCCTCCCAGCTTGCCGCGGCCTGCTCGTGGGACCCGGCGATTGCCCGGGAGATGGGTCGCGTGACGGCCCGGGAGGTCGCCACGGACGGCCTGCACTGGACCTTCTCTCCGGTGCTCTGCCTCGGGCGGGACACCCGCTGGGGCCGCGTTGACGAGACCTTCGGCGAGGACCCGTATCTGGCTGGCGAGCTGGGCGCGGCAATCATTGAGGGCTATCAGGGCGAGAGCCTCGACAGCGACGAGAGCATTCTGGCCTGCGCCAAGCACTACATCGGCTACGGCGAGGCCCTCGGCGGACGCGACGCCTGCGACACCGAAATGACCTACCGCAAGCTGCGCGAGGTGTTCCTGCCGCCCTTCAAGCGGGCCGTGGAGGCCGGTTGCGCGACGGTCATGACGGCCTACGGCTCCATCGACGGCACGCCCTTCACCATCGACCCCAAGTCCATGAAGGACATTCTGCGCGGCGAGCTGGGCTTTGACGGCTTTGTCGTCACCGACTGGGACAACTGCCATCACCTGATCGTTGACCAGCACATCGCGGCGGACATCGGCGAGGCGTCGGTGCTGGCGGCAAAGGGCGGCAACGACATGATGATGACCAGCCTCGGCTTCTACGAGGCGGCGATCAAGGCGGTGCGGGACGGCAGGCTCGAGGAGAGCGTGCTTGACGAAGCGGTGCGGCACATCCTGACCGTGAAGCTGCGCATGAACCTGTTCGAGAAGCCCGAGAAGAAGGGCGTTCCCGGCTGCATCGGCTGCGAGGAGCATCTGGCCTCCGCGCTGGACGCCGCCCGCCGTTCCGTGACCCTGCTGCGCAACGACGGCATGCTCCCGCTGAAGGCCGGCGTGAAGAAGATCGCTGTCATCGGCCCTAACGCCGACAACATTCAGAACCAGTACGGCGACTGGACATACTTCACCCATCCCGTGCCCCACACCGGCCATCCGCCTGTGCGGCCCTATGTGACCGTGAAGGAGGGCTTTGAAAAGCTCTGCGCGGAGAAGGGCATTGAGCTCGCTTACCATCAGGGCTGCGGCGTGAAGGCGGCGGAGAGTGACAACATCCCCGGCGCGGTGGCCGCGGCGAGGGACGCGGACGCGATCATCCTCGTGCTGGGCGACGAGCAGAGCCAGATCGGCGAGGGACAGGACCGGGCAAATCTCGACCTGTCCGGGCGGCAGATGGAGCTGTTCCACGCGCTGCGGGCGCTGGGCATCCCGCTGGCGACGGTGCTCGTAGCCTCGAAGCCCCTGTGCCTCGGCGACGCGGCGACCAAGGCCAACGCGGTCGTCTGCGCGTTCAACGGCGGCATGTTCGGCGGTCAGGCGGTGGCGGAGGCGGCCTTCGGGTGCTTCAATCCTTCGGGCCGTCTGCCGATCTCCTTCCCGCATCACGCCGGTCAGGTGCCCGTGTATTATAACCAGCTCCCCGGCTGGCATGGCTGGCCCAAGGGGCATTACTGCGACCTGCCCGCCGAGCCGCTGTTCACCTTCGGCGAGGGCCTGAGCTACACGACCTTCGCCTATGACAGCCTGACCTTCGACGCCGGGACGCTGACCGCCGAGGTCGCCGTGACCAACACGGGCAAGCAGGCCGGCACCGAGACCGTGCAGGTCTACTTCCGCGACATGGCCTCCTCGGTGCTCACGCCCGTCAAGCGGCTGATTGCCTTCAAGCGGATCACCCTGCAGCCCGGCGAGACCGCCGCGGTGCGCTTCCAGCTCACCCGGGAGGACTTCTCGCTCATCAACCGCGACGAGCAGCGGGTCACCGAGCCCGGCGCGTTCACGCTGTTCATCGGCCACAGCGCCAAGGACGACGATCTGCTGTCCGCGGCCTTCACGCTGTAAGCAGCATCACGCCCAGCGCCAGCAGAAACGAGACGCCGCCGTGGACGGCCTGCCACAGGAGCTGCTCCGGCAGGGAGATCAGCCCCGGCGGGTACAGCGCCCGGTTCTGCATCACGGATGCCGTGCCGCCAAAGCCCGTCGCCCCCGCGATGATCGCAGTCCGCAGGGGCAGCGGCAGGGGCAGCGCCGCAATCTCGACCGCGCCGGTGGTCACCTCCAGCAGCGTGGTCAGGGGCAGCGCGACATCAGGCCATGCCGCCGTGGTCAGCGCCGCCGTCACCCGCAGCATCACCATCGTCCCGCAGACTAACAGCATGGTCTTCGCCGCCTGTTCGACCGCCTCCCCAAAAGAGAGCGGCGCAGGCGGCGCTTTTTCAGTTTGGGATACCAGCGGCCCTGCGGGCGGCTTTCGGTGGTCCCCATTTGTGAGCCTGCCCGCCAGCAGCCCGGCGAGTCCTCCGCCGATGACGACGCTGCCCAGCACCACCGTTCCGGCCCAGCGGGAGCCGAGCCATCCGCCGACGGTGCCCAGCAGGAACATAGGGCTCATGGTGGCGGTGGAGACAGCAAGAAATATCCGCTGCTTCCTGCCGTCGCCGGGGTACAGGCCCAGGAGCCTCGCGCCCGTCGGAGAGCCGCCGCACCATCCCAGCGCGACAAGCCCCATCGGCGGCAGGGACGCCGACAGTCGGCTGACCAGCATCAGCGCTAACACCATGTACGGGAACAGCCCCGGCAGCACGCTCGTCACGAACAGACGGCACGCCGCCGAAGCCGCGTCCATGGTCAGCGCGGGGTTGAGAAGCATCCAGAGCATCAGCAGGGGTAGCAGGACGGGCATGCTCGTTCACCTCGGGCAAGCGTATGCAAAAAAAGAAGCGGGTTTGACCGCTTCCTTTATTTCCACTCCACCTGCCCGTAATTCTGGCTGGGCGTCAGGTCGTAGAGCACCCGCACGACCTGCGGCAGGGCCTCCCGTATGGCCTGCGACACGCGCTCCAGCAGGTCGCTGGGCAGCCTCGCGGGCATGGCGGCGGCTCCGTCCGCGGCCTGAATCGCCCGGATGATCACCACCATGCCGCCCTCCGAAAAGGGCAGCTCCGCCAGCGACGCGAAATACTGCCACAGCCGCTTGTTCTGACCGGACTCCTCGATCTCCCGGCGGAAGATGGCGTCCGCCTCCCGCAGGATGGACAGCCGCTCCGGCGTGACCTCCGCCAGTATGCGCATCGCCAGACCGCTGCCCGGGAAGGGCTGGCGCAGGGTCATCGAGGGCGGCAGGCCCAGCTCCTCGCCCACGCGCCGGATCTCATCCTTGAACAGCTCCCGCACAGGCTCGATCAGCCGCGCCTCAGAGGACGGTAGCGTCATCGGGAACTCCGCGGCGGAGAGCGTGTCGGAGAAGTTCGTGCCCTGAATCAGCAGCGTGACGTCCGACAGCCTCGCGGCCTCCCGGTTGAGGATGTCCCGCAGAAGCCCGAAGATCACAGTCTCCTTCTCCCGGGGATTCATCTTCCCCTTCAGCGCCGTCAGGAACGCCTCCTTCGCGTCGATCTCGCGGACGTTCAGGCCGATCTGATCTCGGTAGAAGGCCATGACCTGCGCCGCCTCGTCCTTGCGCATCAGGCCGGTATCGACAAAGATGCAGTGCAGCCGGTGCCCCAGCGCCATGTTGCCTAACAGCGCGCAGACCCCGCTGTCCACGCCGCCGGAGAGAGCGCACAGCGCGTTGCCGCCGCCGGAAAGCCGCTCGATCTCCTCCCGGGCGCGCTCCACAAAGGCCTGATTGCTCCACCAGAGCGTGCAGCCGCAGATGCCGTGGCAGAAGTTGAGCAGGAGCTGCGTGCCGCACAGATCGTTGCGCTCCGCCTGAAAGGCCAGCGCCCAGACCGGCTTTTCCGCGTCCCGGAAGCCCAGCACGCCGCCGTCCGTCACCGCGATGGGCATCGCGCCGCCCCATGTGATCTGCATGGTCCGGCAGGCGGGCAGGTAGCGCTCGCTGTCCTCCACCCCGGCAAAGAGCTTCTCGTCGTTCTCAAAGTGCACCGACACCACGCCGGGCTCCTCCGCCCGGGGGCCCAGCGAGCCGCCCAGCGCCAGACACGCCGACAGCGCCGCGTCGCCCATGGCCATCACCGGCAGGCCGCAGGAGAGCAGCTCGTTCAGATGCGGAATGTGCGCCGCCTCGCCCTTGCTTCCCCCGGCCAGCAGTACGCCCAGCGCGTCCTGCCCGAGCACCTCCCCGGCAGTCGCGTCCGCAGGCAGAATCTTGCAGTAGATGTGCTCCGCCCGCAGCTTGCGCGCCATGGAGCGGCACACCGTCCCGTCCAGACTGATCAGGATCACCATATCCCGCATATCAACACCTCAAATACGCCGCCGGAACGCCATCGCGCCGTTTCTCCACCGCATCAGCCTTTCCGGCCTTCGGAAGATTCATTCTTCCGCCCCGCCGGGAATTCCTGCATGCGCCGCAGAGTGTTACAAAGGTGACGAAGGCGAAAAAGAACAAGTTTTACAATTGAAAGCCATTGAATCTTGACAGAAGCCCCCTTTCGCGAGTACAATAGGATAGAATCTCTGTATCCATAAGGAACGGAACTCATGCCTGATTCCCGGGGCGGGGTGCCGTCCGGGAGCGGAAGGAGGATGGGCGTCCGAGGGCGCTCGAATGGTGCGATGAAACGAATTATGATGATGTGCGCGCTTGTGCTGATGGCGCTGGCCCTGTGCCTGCCGTTCCTCTGCGCGGAGGCGGAGCAGACGACGGGGATCATCAATTATACGATGGAGCTGTCCAACAACCGCTTCACCGGCCCTGAAGACATTACGGTCACCATCAAGGTGACCAACGTCTCCGATCAGGATATGCCCGGCCCTGTGACGCTGTACTATCCGGACGGCACCATGGTGCTGGAGTTCGGCAGCCCCACGCTGGCCTCGGGCCAGTCCCAGTCTTGGACGGGCACATGGGGTGTGACCATGTCGCAGCTGGAGATGAACAAGATCACCTTCGCCCTGTGCTGGTATGAGTATAACAGCGCGGGTGAGCTGGGCGAGCGCAAGGTCAACTTCTCCAAAACGCTCATCTATGTCGAAACCGAGCCGAGCGTGGAGGTCAACCGCATCATCGCGCCCTCCATGGCCAGCAACGGGCAGGAGGTCAGCGTCACCTACGAGATCGTCAATACTGGCACGGTCAACATCTCCAACGTGACCATCCGTGAAAACAGCGACATCTCCAAGACCAGCGGCATCATTGAGAGCGTCCCGGCGGGCGAGCGCGCCTCCTACACCTTCAAGGTGAAGATGGGCAAGAAGGACCTGACCAGCAACGGTACCATCACCTACAAGGCAGGCAATTCCACCGGCACCATCCGCAAGGAGGACGCCGTCATCAAGTATGGCGAGATCAAGCTGTCCGCTTCCCTGAAGGCAAGCCGCAAGGGCGGCGTGGCGGGCGACACCATCAAGCTGACCCTGACGCTCAAGAACACCGGCAGCGCCGATTATCAGAACGTCACCGTCACCGACGCGGTGCTGGGCGAGATCGTCACCGGCGCCAGCGTGCCCGCCAACAAGACCATCACCATCGACAAGGACGTCACCATCACCGGCTCGACGGACTACCAGTTCGTCGTCGTCGGTCAGGATGCCTCCGGCGCCAGCGTCGAGACCGCTACGGAGCGCATCAGCGTCGTCGAGATCGACCCGGAGAAGGCCATCAACCTGACCGTCGTCGCCTCCTCGGACCGCGACACCGTCTACGAGCTGCCGGGCGTTGTGCGCTTCAAGGTTCAGGTCACCAACAATGGCATGAACGACCTCGAGAACGTGTCCGTCAGCGCCAGCGGCGTAACCCTGTACACCTTCCCGACGCTGGCCGCGGGCGAGACCCGTGAATTCACGCGGGACGTGAACATCTCCACCGCCGGACAGTTCCGCTTCGACGCGTCCGTGCGCAATGAGATCGAAGAAACCGAGACCTTTGAGGGCAACATCATCCCGATCATGTTCTCGCAGCCCACGCCCGTGCCCACGGAGGCCCCGATCACGACGGTCGCGCCCCCGCGCTACGAGCAGATGCCCACCTCCGACGGTCTGCCGGAGTATGTGAGCACGGTGGAGAAAATCCTGAGCATCTTCAACCACGCGTTCCTGATCCTGGCGGGCGTGTGCGCGGTGCTTCTGGTTGTGGGTGTGGTACGGCGGATTCAGGCCAACAGCCGCGCGAAGGATCATCTGGAGCGCAGCAGCGCCCGCGTCTACGACCAGCCTGCGCCCAAGGAAAAGCGCTCCCACAAGGAGGACGCGAAGGACAAGCCGCAGGATGTGACCCGGCCCATCGGTGAGGACAACGAGCCTGAAGTGCCCGAGGTGCAGCCCGGCGACGACGCGGTAACCCGCGACGGCGCGCTGATGGAGGAGACGCTGCGGCAGCTCTACAAGCGCGCGGACAGGCCTGACGAGGAGCCGACCGTGGAAACGCTCGACGACGAGGATGATGAAGAGACGGTTCAGATGGATCAGGAGCCGGAGGAGGCAACCGAGGATTCCGACACGACCGTCCGCCGCCGTCGCGGCAGCCGCCCCAGCGAAGATGAATAAATCAATATGAGCCCCGGCCTGCGGGCTGTCGGGCTTCCCCACGGAGGGCGCGCTTATCCATTGCCGTTTGCTGGCGGTGCGTAAGCGCGCCTTTCACATGTCCGAAGCCAAACGCTGTGATGCCAGCGCTGCCGGGCAAAAAAGCGACTATTGATTGGAGAAAAGTATGATTGCGTATAAAGAATTCGGAAGCGAGCTCATTGATCAGGTCATGGCGATATATCGCGCGGAAGGATGGAATCTTTATACAGAAGCAGAAAAGGTGATGCGGGCGTTTGATAAGTCGCTGTTTGTTCTCGGCGCCTTTGAGCAGGACAAGCTTCTTGGGTTTATTCGCTGTCTTGGCGATGGAGAATATGACGTATATGTATCTGATTTAATCGTTGACAAGCCCCATCGCAGGCGGGGAATAGGAAAGACGCTGTTTCAAATGGTTCTGAAAAAGTATCAGGATATTGAGAATTTCACCTTGATAACAGGCTTGGAAGAAACAGAGAACAACATTTTCTATCGCTCCGCGGGGATGAAAGAGTTCCGCGAAAACCGACTGATCGGTTATATCCGCTGACTTCCGCTTGTCGGGCAGAAGCGTAGGACATGACCTTCCATCAGCAGGTCTCTTCTCTGCGGGCCTGTCCTTTCAGGCGCGAAACCTGCCGAATTTTCATGCTTGCGCGGGACGTGGAAGTGCGCTATACTGGGTCGGATTTCAAATGAAGGAGACGAGGCAAGACATGGCTCGTTCCGCAGTCAAGGACATGACGCAGGGCTCCCCGCTCCGGCTGGTGCTGGGCTTTGCGGGGCCGCTGCTGTTCGGCTTTCTGTTCCAGCAGCTCTACAGCTTTGTGGATACGGCCATTGTGGGCCGCTATCTGGGCGCGGAGGCGCTGGCGGCGGTGGGCTCCACGGGCTCGCTGAACTTCCTGATCCTCGGCTTCTGCATGGGCATCTGCTCGGGCTTCTCCATCCCCATCGCGCAGGCCTTTGGCGCGAAGGACGAGACGGAGCTGCGGCGCTATGTGATGCACTCGGTGTACCTGTGCGCCGTGATCTCGGTGCTCATGGCGCTGGCGACGGGGCTGCTCTGCCCTGCGCTGCTGCGGCTGATGGACACCCCCGAGGAGATCCTCGGCGGCGCGGTCAGCTACATTCAGCTCATCTTCTTCGCCATTCCCATCACCGTGACCTACAACATGGCCGGCGGCATCATGCGCTCCCTCGGCGACAGCAAGACGCCCGTCGTGTTTCTCGCCATGGCCGCCCTCATCAATATCGCGCTGGACGTCACGTTCATCCTCGTGTTCCGGCTGGGCGTGTTCGGCGCGGCGCTGGCAACGGTCATCAGTCAGCTTGCGTCCGGCGCGGGCTGCGTGATCGTCATCATCAAGCGTTACCCCATCCTGCGCATGACCCGCGACGACATGAAGTACCGCCCCTTCTTCACCCGGCAGCTCTTGGGCATGGGCATCCCCTTCGGCCTGCAGTATTCCATCACGGCCATCGGCTCGGTCATGATGCAGACCTCCGTCAACGGGCTGGGCACCATCGCGGTCGCGGCGGTGACGGCGGGCGGCAAGCTCAGCGCCTTCTTTGCCTGCGTGTTCGACGCGCTGGCCTCGACCATGGCGACCTTCGTCGGGCAGAACATCGGCGCGAGAAAGTTAGAGCGCATTGATCAGGGCCTGCGGGCCGCGGGCGTCATCGGCACCATGTACTGCCTGATGGCAATCACCGTCATCTGGCTGTGGGGCGACCGGCTGGTCGGGCTGTTCATCGACGCGAAGGAAGCCGACGTCATCGCTCTGGCGCACCAGTTCATCAAGTGCAACAGCGCCTTCTATATTCCCCTGCTGTTCGTGAACATTGTGCGATTCTCCATTCAGGGCATGGGCTTCACCAAGCTGGCAATGTTCGCGGGCATGGCCGAGATGGTCGCCCGGACGCTGGTCGCCGTGGCCTTCGTGCCGCTGTTCGGTTTCGCGGTCGCCTGCTTCGCCAACCCCGCCGCGTGGATCGCCGCCGATTTGTTCCTGTTCCCGTGCTATATCCGCTGTATGCGGCATATGCGTCAAAGAATGCGTCTGGCATAAGACGAAAAACAGCATGGCCTTTCGACCATGCTGTTTTTATATACCTTTCACGCGCATTCAGTTTGACCGGAGGCCTGAACCTCTTACGCGAGAAGGGAGTCCAGAGGGCCAATGGCCCTCTGGCAGGGGTTGTCAGAGGACAGCGTCCCCTGACCTTACGCCCAGGGATTCTCCGTCGGATAGGGCAGAGAAGCGGGCTGGTTGTAGGCGATGTCCTTCACGCCGAGGAACTTGAAGACCTCGAAGAGGGCCTTGGCGCAGTGATCGAAGGCAACCGCGCCGTGGTGCGGATAGCGCTTCTGGATCAGCACATGACGGTAGAAGCGGCCCATCTCCTTGATGGCGAAGATGCCGATGCCGCCGAAGGAGCGGGTGGGCACGTCGAGAACCTCGCCCTCAGCGATGTAGGAGCGGAGCACGCCGTCGCTGTCGCACTGCAGGCGATAGAAGGTGATGGGGCTGGCCGCGATGTCGCCCTCGAGGGTGCCGCGGGTGAAGTCGGGCTCGCTGCCTTCCGGCTCAAGCAGACGGTGCTGGATGAGCTGATACTTGACCGCGCGGGTGTCGCACATCTTGCACTCGGGGGTGTTGCCGCAGTGGAAGCCCATGAAGGTATCGGTGAGGCTGTAGTCGTACTTGCCCTTGATATCCTCGTCATAGATGTACTGCGGGACGGAGTTGTTGATATCCAGCAGGGTGACAGCGTCGCCGGTCACGCAGGCGCCGATGTACTCGGACAGCGCGCCGTAAATGTCGACCTCGCAGGACACCGGGATACCGCGGGCCGCCAGACGGGAGTTGACATAGCAGGGCTCAAAGCCGAACTGGCTCGGGAAAGCGGGCCAGCACTTGTCGGCGAACGCGACATACTTGCGCGCGCCCTTGTGAGCCTCGGCCCAGTCCAGCAGGGTCAGCTCGAACTGCGCCATGCGCTCGCTCAGCTCGGGATAGTAGCGGCCCTCGCCCATCTCCTCGGCCATCTCCTTGCAGACGGCGGGGATGCGGGGATCGTTCGCATGCTCCTTGTAGGCGACCAGCAGATCCAGCTCGGAGTTCTCCTCGATCTCCACGCCGATCTCATAGAGGCCCTTGATGGGCGCGTTGCAGGCGAAGAAGTCCTGAGGACGCGGGCCGAAGGTGATGATCTTGAGGTTCTTCACGCCGATGATCGCGCGGGCGATCGGGATGAACTCGGCGATCTTGTCAGCCAGCTCATCGGCGGTGCCCACGGGATACTCGGGGATATAGCCGGTCAGGTGACGCATGCCCAGATTGTAGGAGCAGTTCAGCATGCCGCAGTACGCGTCGCCGCGGCCGTTGATCATGTCACCGTCGCCCTCGGCCGCCGCCACAAACATGCAGGGGCCGTCGAAATTCTTGGCGATCAGGGTCTCGGGGGTCTCAGGGCCGAAGTTGCCAAGGAACACCACCGCGGCGTTGCACTCGGCGGCCTTCAGCTCCTCAACAGCCTTGAGCATGTCCTTCTCGTTCTCGACGGTGGTCTTGATCTCGACGATGTCGAGCTGCTTCTGACCGCACTTCGCGGCGATGGCGGAGCGGCGCTTTTCAGACAGCGCGATGGGGAAGCAGTCGCGGGAAACGGCCACGAGGCCCAGCTTGACAACAGGGATATTCTGCATAGCGTATTCCTCCTCTTATGATAGGGTATTCTGAAAAGAGTATAGCGCAATCCGGCATGGTTCGTCAATACAAACATGCGGATTTTTACGGACAAGGATGCCAGATCAGCCAATCCTATGCGCGGAAACGCCGCCGCATGCTTGCGCAAACGCCCGCGATGTGCTATGATGGAAGAAGCCTGACAAGAGAGGAAGAATCGGCATGAACGTCCTGACCACCCGGGAACTCAAGGAACGCCTCAGCGAGCTGCAGGGGCAGACCGTCTGCCTGCAGGGCTGGGTGCGCAACCACCGCAGACAGAAGAACATGGGCTTTATCGACTTCTTTGACGGCACCTGCTTCAAGAACCCGCAGGTCGTCTATGATGAGCATATCGCGGACTACGAGACGGTGCAGACCTACCGCCCCGGCGCGGCGATCACGGTGACCGGCACGGTGGTGCCCTCCTACAAGGACCCGACCACCCCCGAGGTACAGGCCAGCCAGATCATCCTTGAGGGCGACTGCCCCGAGGATTACCCGCTGCAGCCCAAGCGCCACACCGTTGAGTTCCTGCGCGAGATCGCGTACCTGCGGCCCCGGACGCGGCTGTTTCAGGCGGTGTTCCGCGTTCGGTCCGTGGCCAGCATGGCCATCCACACCTATTTTCAGGACAGGGGCTACCTGTACGTCCACACCCCGCTGATCACCGCCAATGACGCGGAGGGCGCGGGCAACACCTTCACCGTGACCACCCTGCCGCCCGAGGAGCAGAAGGACGGCTCGAACGACTTCTTCGGCAAGCCCACCTCCCTGGCCGTGACGGGTCAGCTGGAGGCGGAGACCTTCGCCATGGCCTTCAGCAAGGTGTACACCTTCGGCCCGACCTTCCGCGCCGAGAACAGCAACACCAAGACCCACGCGGCGGAGTTCTGGATGATCGAGCCGGAGATCGCCTTCTGCGACATCCACCAGCTCATGGACATCGAGGAGGACTTCCTCAAGTACCTCGTCAAGACCGTGCTGGAGAAGTGCCCCGACGAGCTGGCCTTCCTCGACCAGTTCACCAAGTCCGGCCTGCTGGAGAAGCTGAACAATCTGGCGTCCTCCGGCGCGGCCCGCGTCACCCACGAGGAGGCCATCACCATCCTGAAGAACGCCGGCGTGGAATGGCAGTTCCAGCCTGAATACGGTCAGGATATCGCCAAGGAGCACGAGAAGTACCTCACCGAGGTGCATTTCAAGAGCCCGGTGTTCGTCTACGACTGGCCCAAGGATATCAAGGCCTTCTACATGTATCAGAACGACGACGGCAAGACCGTCTCGGCGGTCGACCTGCTGGTGCCCGGCGCGGGCGAGCTGATGGGCGGCTCACAGCGCGAGACCCGCTACGATCTGCTGACCAAGCGCATGGATGAGCTGAACATCTCGAAGGACGCCATGTACTGGTATCTGAACCTGCGGCTCTACGGCGGCTGCACGCACTCCGGCTTCGGCATGGGCTTCGAGCGCCTGCTGATCTACCTCACCGGGGTCGACAACATCCGTGACGTCATCCCCTACAGCCGGACGCCCATGAACTGCGAGTTCTAACGAGGCGATATATTTCCGAGAGGAGGATGCTTTGGAGCCCAAAGCACGTCCACAATTCGGCATTGTCGCGCAGTGAGTTTTTTACTCTCTGCACTCTGTGCCTCATTGGGCCGGAGACTGCCTGTATCCACCACTGGTGGCGGCAGACTCCGGCCCCTCTCGCGCTCTCCTCCCGAAAGGCGGCGACCTGTCGGGAGATGTCAAGAAAACAGGAGCATGCGGACTGCATGCTCCTGTTTTATTATTTCAAGGTGCCGAGGCTCTCCCATGCCGCGGCGGGAACGTCGTCCGGCTGTATCTCGGTCCAGTCGGTCACGCCGCGCAGCGGAGCGACCTGAACCTGCAGATACGCGCCGTCCCGCAGGATGCGGCTGGTCTCAAAGGTCAGGGAGCGTTCGCTGCCCCTCTCGTCCCACGCGGTCAGCTCATACCGATAATACATGCCGCCCCGGGGCGTGATATCCACCAGCTTGGCGTTGTCGATCTGCGTATAGCAGGTCGATTCGGTATAAAACGTCAGGTAGAACAGCCCTAACATGGCGATGATGATAATCACAAACCAGATGGTCAGCAGGAGGATGGTTCGCGTTCTCATGTCTTGACCTCCAATCGAACAAGCTTGTAGTAGGTGTGCGCGGTCTGCCCGTAGAAGGCGAGATACACCGCCGCGACAGTCAGCGCCGAGCCCGCGGTGCACAGCGAGATGAACCCGGCGTCGGTCAGATCAAAGAGCTGGATCATCAGCGCGATCAGCCGCAGCGACCCCAGCACATGGCACAGCGCCACGGCGAGCGGCAGGAAGAACACCAGCAGCACCTGCTGCCGGACGGAGCGGCGCACCAGCGTCTGATCCATGCCGACCTTCTGCAGGATGGCGAAGCGCTCCCGATCCTGATGGCCCTCGCTGAGCTGCTTGAAGTAAATGATCAGCGCCGTGCCCATCAGGAAGATCATCCCGAGGAACACGCCGATGAACAGCAGCGTGCCGTAGAGGGTGTAGAGGTTCTGGGCCTGCGGGGCCCTGTTGTCTGTGGACAGCGCGAAGGACATGTCAACTCCGGCGGCGCGGATATTCTTGTGGACGGCGTTCAACAGAATGCTTTCATAGGCCACCTGTTCACTGAGGCTGCCGCTCAGGTCATAGGCGGCGCACCAGCGCAGGTCGAGCCCATACTGATACTGGAAAGCCGGGTAATTCTCCGCGACGTCCTCCATGATGTTCCAGTCGGGCATGACAATCAGCAGCACCTGATCGTAAGCCGAGTAGCCGGCGTCAATGGCGGTGGTCAGCCTGTCGATGGGCCGCGCCTGCCACATTTCGCCATTGAAGAGGAAGCTCCCGCCGGGCTCAAAGGGCTGGCGATACCCCGGCTGACCGTAGATGGCCATCTCCCGTTCCCCAAGGGCGAGGCTTGTGCCTTCAATGGCATTGAAGTCCTCCTGCGGGATGAAGGCCACCTCATAGAATACGCCGTCCTCCTCGTTCTCGCTGGCATGGTAGCTGCGGTAGTTGTTCATGCCGCTCTTATCCCAGATGACAGAGGCGCGGTAGTAGCGGTAGGTGCGCAGGCCGCGCATGGTCAGGCCGCTTTCCTCGTTCGCCTGCTCGATGCCGCTCAGCACGGCCTCAAAGGCCTCGGCGCTGTCGGTGGAGACCCGCACGTCGGTGGGATAGCGGTCGTTCATCGTCTTCTCGATGCTCAGGTACAGCGCGCCGGTGGAGCCGAAGGTCACCATGGCCATGGTACATAGGATGGCGATGCTCGCCAGACCCGCGGCGTTCTGCTTCATGCGGAACATCATGCCGGAGATGTTAATGAAGTGCTTCGGCTGATAGTAGAAAGACTTCCTCGCCTTCAGCGCCTTGAGCAGCGCGATGGAGCCCGTCAGGAACAGCAGATAGGTGCCGAGGATGACCAGCAGCACCGCATGGAAGAAGGACTCCAGCGCCGTCAGGGGATCGTTCACCCGCAGGGCGATGACGTAGCCGGCGATCATGGCGGCAAGGCCGATCACCGACAGAATCCATCGGGCCTTTGGCTCCTTCTCGCCCTGCTGGCGGGCGTGGAGCAGGTCAATGGGCTTGGCCAGCCGCACCTGAAGGGCGTTGTAGAGGAACAGCAGCAGGAACAAAAAGGAGACGGTAACCAGCGTGAAGATGCTGGCGAGGGGCGCGGGCGTGTTTTCCAGCGGGATGTCCAGCTGCGTCAGCGCCCGGAGGATCAGGAACAAAAGCCGCGTCAGCAGCGTGCCCAGACCCATGCCCAGCATGAGCGTCAGCAGGTAGATCACCAGCATCTCGTGGAACATGACCGCGACAATGTGCCGCCGCTCCATGCCCAGCACGCCGTAGAGGCCGAACTCCGTCTTGCGCCGACGGATGAGAAAGCTGTTGGCGTAGAACAGGAAGATGTAGGTGAACGCGGTCACCACGACGCTGCCCAGCATCAGCAGGAAGGGCATCATCACCTTGCCGACCTCCGCCTGCGCCAGTCCGGCATTGAACCGCATGGTGTGGAAGGCGTAGAGCGCGAAGGTCAGCAGCGACGTCGCCAGCAGGAAGGGGCCATAGGTCTGATGATTGCGGCGGATGTTCTGGCAGGCCAGCCGCAGTGAAAGGAAACGGGTCTTCATGTCTTGACCTCCAGCCGGACGAGCTTGTAGTAGGAATGGGCGGTCTGCCCGTAGAAGGCGAGGTATACCGCCGCGACGATCAGCGCCGAGCCGATGGAGCAGAGGTTGATGAAGAGCTTATCCGCCAAGCCAAACGCGTTGATCATCAGGGAGATCAGGTTCAGCGAGCCGAGCACATGGACGAGCGCCACGATGAGCGGCAGGAAGAACACCAGCAGAATCTGCTGCCGGACGCACCTGCGGACCATCCGCTGATCCATACCGACCTTCTGCAGGATGGCAAAGCGCTCCCGGTCCTGATGGCCCTCGCTGATCTGCTTGAAGTAGATGATCAGCGCCGTGCCCATCAGGAAGATCAGCCCGAGGAAGATGCCCACGAACAGCAGCGTGCCGAACATGGCGTATTGCCGGACGGTGGCCGAGGCCTTGAGCGTGATGCTGATGGAATAGCCATGACCGTCGCCACCGCCGACAGGGGCGGTATGGGCGCGGCTCAGCGCTTCCCGGACAGTCTTGTACACGTCCGCGTCATAGGCCAGCTTCTCCTCGGCGGAGCCCTCCAGATCGTAGCGCAGGCAGTAGTCCAGATCGAGCTGATCCCACGACCGCTCGAGCTGGGTGTAGGGCATGGCCTCGGCGATGCTCAGCAGCGTGTCCCAGTCCGGGGTCACGAGCACCATCATGTTGTAGGTGCTCACATACCGACTGGGGCTGAAGGCCAGCCTGTCGACGCGCTGCACGTCCCATGTCTGCCCGCAGAGCATGAACCGGTCGCGGTAGCCGTCGCCGTAGAGGCCCAACTCGCCGCTGCCCAGCGTCAGACTGGCGCCCTCCAGACGGTTGAAATCCTCCAGCGGCATCAGCGTGACAAAATAGTAGTTGTCGTAGAAGTTCGTGTCGCTGATATCGCCCTGATCAGGCGTAACGTATTCGCCGTTCTTCCAGTACAGCGCCGTGTCATAGCTGCGGTAGGTGTAGCGGTCGCGGACGGTCAGGCTGTAGCGCGCGTCGACCTCCTCCACCGCCGCCTCCACAATCGCCAGATCAGCCTCGCTGCTGACCTCGATGACGACGTCGGCAGGGTTCAGCTCGCTGATGGAGCGCTCCAGCCCCAGATACAGCGCGCCCGTGGCGCCGAAGGTGACCATCGCCATGGTACACAGGATGGCAATGCTCGCCAGACCCGCGGCATTCTGCTTCATACGGAACATCATGCCGGAGATGTTGACGAAATGCTTCGGCTGATAGTAGAAGGACTTCCTCGCCCGCAGCATCTTAAGCAGCGCGATGGAGCCGGTCATGAACAGCAGGTAGGTGCCCAGAATCACCAGCAGCACCGCCACAAAGAAGGAAATGAGGGCCGTGATGGGGTTGTTGACCCGGAGGGCAATGACGTAGCCGGCGATCATCGCCGCCAGACCGATGAGCGTGAACAGCCAGCGGGCCTTGGGCTCCTTCTCACCCTGCTGCCTGGCATGGAGCAGGTCGATGGGCTTGGCGAGGCGCACCTGAAGGGCGTTGTAGACAAACAGGATCGCGAACAGAACGGCAACCAGCGCCGCGGTGGTGGCGATCGCCTGCGGGCTGGCGGTGTCCGTGAGCGGGATATCCAGCCGCGTCAGGGCCCGGATGATGAGGAACATCAGCCTTGTCAGCAGCGTGCCGAGGCCCATGCCCAGCGCCATGGTGATCAGGAGGATCAGCGCGAGCTCCCAGAACATGACGGCGACGATGTGCCGCCGCTCCAGCCCCAGCACCCCGTAGAGGCCGAACTCCGTCTTGCGGCGCCTGATCAGGAAGCTGTTGGCATAGAACAGGAAGATGTAGGTGAACACAGCCACCACAACGCCGCCCAGCGTCAGCAGGTAGGAGAAGAGCACTTCGCCGGTTTCCATCTCCCTGATGCCCGGGTTGCAGCTCAGGTTGTTGAAGGCAAACAGCGCGAAGGTCAGCAGCGACGTCGCCAGCAGGAAGGGCGCGTAGGTCTGGCGGTTGCGGCGGATGTTGCGCCACGCCAGCCGCAGGGAGAGGAAGCCGGTCATTCCGCGTCACCCCCGCCCGTGATGACGGTCAGGGTGTCCATGATCTTCTGGTAGAAATCTTCCCGCTCCGCCTCGCCGCGGTAGATCTGGTTGTAGACCTCGCCGTCCTTGATGAACAGCACCCGCGAGGCATAGCTGGCCGCCTGCGCGCTGTGGGTGACCATGATGATGGTCTGCCCGGACTTATAGATGCGCCGGAACAGCCCCAGCAGCGTGGACGCGGCCTTGCTGTCGAGCTGGCCCGTGGGCTCGTCGGCGAGCAGCAGCTTGGGCTGGGTGATCAGCGCCCGGGCCACGGCGACGCGCTGCTTCTGGCCGCCGGAAATCTCCCACGGATACTTCCGCTCCAGCCCGGCGAGGCCCAGCCGCTCGATCAGGGGCTTCAGCCGCTCGTCCATCTCCCGGACGGGGCGATTCTGCAGCACCAGCGGCAGCAGGATGTTGTCCCGAACCGAAAAGGTGTCCAGCAGGTTGAAGTCCTGAAACACAAAGCCCAGATGATCACGGCGGAAGGCCGCGCGCTCCCTGTCTCGGATGGTGGCGAAGTCGCGCCCGTCCAGCAGCACCTTGCCGGAGGTCGCGCCGTCCAGCGCCGCGAGGATGTTCAGCAGGGTCGTCTTGCCGCTGCCGCTCTCGCCCATCACGGCGATGAACTCGCCCTCCTCCGCCGTGAAGGTGACGCCCCTGAGGGCATGAACCTTCATGCCGCCCAGCCGGGTGGTGTATGTTTTGGTGACGCCGCTGACGTCCAGTAATGCCATGTTGATTGCTCCTTTACGGGTGGTGTTCATCCGGATGACATTCACAGCATAGCACATCCGCCCGGCGCGTACCATAACTTTACCTTACATTTTAAAGGGATTTCTTACATTTTTGTCACGTTGGCCGAATGAAAATAACTCCTGCTATTCCGATGGAAGGAATTTCCCTATGCCGCGCAGAATAGCATGGACAGCTCCCATTCAACTTCCGGAGGGAAAAACCATGCTGGTACCTGTTCTGCTTTTCTGCGTCGGCCTGATCTGCCTGATCAAGGGCGGCGACTGGTTTGTCGACGGCGCGACGGGCATTGCCCGCCGGTTCCGCCTGCCCGAGCTGCTCATCGGCGCGACGGTCGTCTCCATTGGCACCACGCTGCCGGAGGTCATGGTCTCCATGACGTCGGCGCTGTCGGGTCACGGCGAGATCGCTTACGGCAACGCCATCGGCTCGGTCATCTGCAACACGGCGCTCATCGCGGCGCTGACCATCGCCATCCGGCCCGGCAAGGTCAACCCGAAGGCCCTGCGTCAGCCCGTGTTCTTCTTCTTCTTCGCGGCGGTGCTCTACGCCATTCTGGCCTATGCCACCGGTTCCTTCAGCCGTCCGGCGGGCGTCGCGCTGCTGATGCTTTTCGTGGCCTACATGCTGTCCACCGTCCGCCAGATGAAGCACAACCCCGACGAGACCGCTGAGGACGGGCAGGAGGAGGACATGCCGCTGGGCAAGTCGATCCTGCTGCTGGTGATCGGCGCGGCGCTGATCGCCGTGGGCGCACGGCTGCTGGTGGACAATGGCACCCTGATCGCGCAGGCGCTGGGCGTGCCGGAGTCGGTCATCGCGCTGACCTTTGTGGCGCTGGGCACCTCGCTGCCCGAGCTGGTCACCGCCGTCACCGCGCTCCTCAAGGGCCACAGCGCCCTGTCGCTGGGCAATATCATCGGCGCGAACGTCTTCAACCTCGTGCTGGTCAGCGGCGTATCGGTGACGCTGGCGCCCTTCGACATTCCGCAGAGCTCCGTGATCGCCGGACACAACGCCTCGCTGGTGCTGGACATCCCGGTCATGTTCCTCGTGATGCTCCTGCTGACCGTGCCCGCGCTGGTCAAGGGAAAGCTCTACCGCGCTCAGGGCGTCGCGCTGCTGGCGATCTACGCGGCCTTCTGCGCGGCGCAGTTCATGCTGTGACAGAATACAACAAATCAGCGGGCCTCCTGCCGTGGCGGGAAGCCCGTTTTTTTGCATCACGCACGGCCTGATCACACATGCTATCAGCGAGGTGAGGGGTATGCAATGGTTTGTGCTGACGGTGATGAGCGCGCCGGTGATCGCGCTGATGCGGCATGTGCGCCGGCTGCGTGGTACAGGACAGACGCGGCGGGCAACGACGCTGTATAAGCGGGCCGCGTGGGCGCTGGGACTGACGGTGTATGGCGCGATGGCCGTGCAGGAGGGCGTGCTGCTGGCGGCGGGGATGCTCACATGGCAGACGGGCCTGCCGCTGCATCTGTGCAGCATGATGGGCGTGCTGACCCTGCCGATGCTGGTCACAGAGCGGCGTTTCCTGTGGCATCTGTCGGTGTATCTGGGGCTGCCCGGCGCGGCGCTGGCGCTGATCTTTCCGGCGGTGCTGCCGACCCCGTGGCCCCTGACCACCGAGCTGTCCTTCTTTGCGCTGCACGCGGGACTGGTGCTCGCGCCAATCCTGCCGCTGTGTCTGGGGCGAAGGCCCTCCCCCCGGGGCGCGCTGGCGGCGGGCGGGTTCCTGCTGACCGTGGGTCTGGCCGTGATGGCGCTCAATGACCGGCTGGGCAGCAACTATCTCTTCGTGAGCTGGGCCATACCGGGGACGCCTCTCGGCTGGCTGGCCCGCTGGGGCATGACAGGCTACCGGCTGGCGCTGGCGGGGCTGTGCGCGCTGGCCCTGACGGCGGAGGCTGCGGGCGTGCGGCTCGCGGAAAAATCAGCTCATCCAAAAAAATAAGGTTGTCTTTGCGCCTGTTCTATGATAAAGTAGGTAGCGTATGATATTTACCACCGCAAAGCGACGGAGGCATACGGATGACGCTCATGAACGTATTATCGCTCTTTGGCGGCTTGGGGCTGTTCCTCTTCGGCATGAAGGTGCTGGGCGAAGGACTCGAGAAAGCCGCCGGCAACAGGCTGCGGCACCTGCTGGAGATGGTCACGCAGAACCGTCTGCTGGCCATGCTGGCGGGCGTGGCCATCACGGCGCTGATCCAGTCCTCCGCGGCGACGACGGTGATGGTCGTCGGCTTCGTCAACGCGGATCTGCTCTCGCTGACGCAGGCCGTGGGTGTGATCATGGGCGCCAACATCGGCACCACGGTCACGCCGCTGATGCTCTCGCTGCAGATCGACTTCGCGGCCATCTTCGCCTGCCTCGGTCTGGTGCTCAACAGCCTGCCTGAGAAGCACGCCTCGGCCAGACAGTTCGGTCAGGTCGTGATGGGCATGGGCATCCTGTTCGTGGGCATGAACACCATGTCCGCGGCCATGGCGCCCCTCAAGGACTGGGAAGGCTTCCAGACGGCGCTTCAGTCCGTCAGCAATCCCCTCGTGCTGGTGCTCATCGGCGCGGGCATCACGGCGCTGCTGCACTCCTCCGCGGCGAGTATCGGCATCCTGCAGGTGCTGGTGGCTGAGGGCGTCATGCCCCTGTCCAGCGCGATCTTCGTCCTCTTTGGCCAGAACATCGGCACCTGCGTGACGGCGCTGATCGCCTGCTCCGGCACCAACATCACCGCCAAGCGCGCCGCCATGGTGCACCTATTGTTCAATGTCATCGGCACGGCGCTGTTCACGATCATCGCGATCGTGCTGCCCTTCGCGAGCTGGATCGAGGTTCTCGCGCCGGGCAACCTGCGCCTCCAGATCGCCGTGACGCATATCTTCTTCAACATCGTGACCACGGCGCTGCTGCTGCCGCTGGCGAAGTGGCTGGAGCAGACCGCCTGCCTGCTGGTGCCCGGCGAGGGTCAGGCTTCCAGCGACATGAAGCTGATGTACTTCGACGCGCGCCTGCTCAAGACGCCGCCCTTCGCCGCCGCTCAGCTCTTCAAGGAGGTTCAGCGCATGGGCGACATCGCGCTGAAGAACTTCACCGGCGCGGTGGACTGCTTCCGCGAATGGGACGCCGAGAAGGCCGCGGAGATCGAGCACAACGAGGAAGTGCTGGACTATCTGAATCAGGCCATCACTGCCCGGCTGGTGGACGTGAAGGGCCTCGACCTCAACGACCGGGATACCCGGCTGGTCGGTTCGCTGTTCCATGTGGTCAACGACTTTGAGCGCGTGGGCGACCACAGCCAGAACATCCTCGAGGCCGCGCAGCTCCGCAGCAATGACGGCGTCAAGTTCTCCATGAAGGCCATCAGCGAGCTGGACAATCTTTCCGCGATGGTCTTAAAGCAGCTCGACGTCGCCATGCGGCTGTTCCGCGGTCAGGTCGACGACCCGGCGCAGCTCTCCCCTGTCGAGGCCGATGAACAGGCCATCGACGAGCTGACCGACGCGCTGCGCACCCACCATGTCGATCGCCTCAAGAGCCGCAAGTGCTCCGCGAAGAACGGCATGATCTACCTCGACATGCTCACCAACCTTGAGCGTATCGGCGACCATGCCGAGAATATCGCCAAGTCGGCCAGCAAGGCCAAGCAGTAAATATCGACAAAGGCACGCCTTGGTCGAGGACAGCAGCTTTTCTTTCTGAAAAGCACACAAACTGACGCGCATGGTAGCTGTCGATATGACAGGATAGAGGGTCATTGGTAACAGGCAGATACCATACAGGATACAACTCAAGCAAGGAACCATTGATAAAGTAGCATGGCTTATTGAGCCATGCCATTTTATGTCGTATGCTTTTCTCACAACACATTAAATGTTCACTTTCTTTAATGTGTAGGCATAAGACCTTGTTGTGCATTAGAATTATAGAAATCTCTTTTGGGCAAACATTGCCCGAATTATGCCATACAAGGTTTCCTTATTCATCAAGCATCTCTTCGCTATAGTATATTTGAGCCATTCTTTGCTGTACTGAGCGGTTAATAACACTAGCTACAAAGGGAGAAAGATTCTTTAAACTGCACACTTGAGTAAACCTGACAAACCCTATAGATGCAACCATTTTACCAATCAACTCATCTGCATAAGACGAGCTAATGGCTGCAATACCGTTAAAGTCAATTACTGCCCGACTACCGTCACGCCTAATACTATTAGTATTAAGTGTCTCATTCTATTACCAGCTAATCGCGTACCCGTACCAGTTGACAATACAGCAATTGAAATCTGTACTCTTGATCGCTAATCTTGATGTTTTCCAACCAGTTGTCTGTTGGAGTATATCCCAAAGACGACACATATCGAACGCATGAAAGAAAACCTCGCATCTTTGGACTTTAATCTGGATGCTGATGAAATGCGGCAAATTGAGCAGCTTGAAGTGGGAAACAGTCTGTTCAGCTGGTGGTGAAGCGCTGGGAGCAGATAAAAACGGGACGATAAGCATGCTAAA
>JAFLST010000013.1 GCA_022510815.1 Christensenellaceae bacterium
TAGCAGAAGCAAGGAAGCTCTTGACCTGCGTCATGACCATCGCCCGGAAGAAGCCCTTGCCGCCCGAGCCCATGAGCTGCTCCTGCGTGAGCGTGCCCGTGGTGCCCACGATCTTGAGCAGCAGCTTGCGGCTGTTGACCACACGAACGTTGAACTCGCCGCTGGCGCCCAGCTCCACATGCAGCCCGGAGGTAGGATCGAACAGGCGCACCTTGCTGTCGGTGCCCCATTTGATGCCCATCTGAGTGACGATGTTGATGTAGTAAACTTCGGAATGGAAGGTGCCCTCGGTATCGGTGGGCAACTTGTAGAGCTTCTCCAGCAGGGGAAGCTGCTGTGTTTCAAGGGTATAGCGACCCGCACCGAAAGTGTCCAGCGCCTGACCATCCCGGAAGAAGATAGCATCCTGACTTTCATGGACGATGAGCTGAGAGCCTAGGTTGAAGTCCTCGATGGGGTGCTTCCAGACCAGCGTGCCCGCATCGCCCTCGTACTTGATGATGCTGGCGAGGCCGTCCATGCGGATTTCTTCAGACTTGACACGCTCGGCGACATCGTTCTCAAAATCGCAGATGGGGCAAGTATAGATGCTTGCACCCTTGACGGTGCGCAACCGCACTCCGCACTGGCTGCAACCGAACTCGACCATCTTGTCTTGCTGGGCCATAGTATTGATGGCTTCGTGGCAGACGGGACACTTGGCAGTCGCACCGTGGGACTGGTCAAAGATAACCTGATTGCCACAATGCGGACAGGTGCGGCTGGACATCTTCTCTGTACGCACATCGATCACATGACTGCAGGCGCAATCAATCTTCTTGCGGGCAAAGAAGCCTGTTTTAGCTTCGGCGTATCTACCGCAATTGGGGCATTCGATGACAAATTAAGGCATAGTATTTCTCCTTCATGTGCATATTATTGGGCTTTTGCGATCAACGTTATTACGTTAACAATTGCTGGCAGTGCTTTTATTGCAGCATTAACCCATTTCTTCAATTCATCGTATGGTTTTCCGATGAACGCGGTGCTTTTTAAGGTTGAATTATAATATGTAACTCCTTCGTCTTCCCACTCTTCTATCAGTCCAGCTCTAACAAGTTCTTCTATACACTTATCAAACTCACTTTTACTCATCGAAAAAGTAGTATTCATGATATGCTGACGCTTATTACACGCGTTGACAATACTTGTATAAATAGTCGTTTTTGGTGCATTGGTCTTGCAGCGCGGTATATATGTTCTTCGTGCGGAATCCGGGAAAAGCAATTCCCCTGTTTCCTCATCCCTTATGACGCCCGGTATTTTGTCCTCATCCACCCATTTTAGCACCTGCTTTTTCGTTTTCGCATGAGTTCTCCGCATGAATTTTTGCAAGCTAATCAAAGTATCATCTCCCTCTTTAGCGGCAACGACTTGCTTATAACCAACCAACCTCGTGATTGATGTCCTCAATCTGAATTCTGACTAGTACATCGATATTACTTGAACGTCGTAGGAACACGTATATTACTCCAGCCATCAATCTCACATTGACCGCGATAATTCCATCCTACTGCTACCACTTTGCCATCACTCTGTAAACCGATTGTGTAATCACTGCCAGCAGAAATTGCAACAATATCGCTCCATTCCGACACATCACATTGTCCGTGACCATTGCTCCCCACAGCCACAACAGTTCCGTCTGCCTTCAAGCCAACAGTATGAGATCCGCCCGCATAAATGGCAACAATGTCGGTCCAACTACTAACATTACATTGATCACTTAAATTCCAACCCTTTTCTACCACTCTGCCATCCGCTTTCAATCCTACTGTATGCCGCCCACCAGCCGAGATCGCAATGATGCCATCCCATGAAGCAGATCCATCTATGCCATAATACTTGCTTCGTTCTGTTGCCACTACAGTGCCATCAGCCTGCAAGCCTACAGAGTAGTATGCACTGGCTGATATAGCCATTATGTTTTTCCACAGGCTTGTATCGCATTGGCCGAATTGATTATCCCCAATTGCTACTACATTCCCGTTTTTCATGATCGCAACTGATTGGTCTTCGCCGGCAGTAATTATTAGAATTGAAAAGCAGCATCAGACATACAATATACAGTATTTGTTGGAATATTTATTATACGGTATATAGCATTCGTTTTGTGCTTAGAAAATGCCCGAAAAACTGGCTGGAAAAAAACGCTGACATGACCATTTCGATCATGTCAACGGCTAAGTCCGTTACAGTGTATTGACGATTTCTTCCCTGATGATCTCTTCCACCTGGTAGCGGATGTTGTTCATTCTGCCCACCCACTCCATAGGCTGCTCGCCTTTAAATGTTCAGTGACGCCGTCCTGCTCTGCCATCTGCTTTACCAGACGATCAAGCATCTCGGAAGCCCTTTACTCTACATCTGCCAAATGCTTGTATAGGGTTCCATTCAGTATAAGTTGCAGGTATAAGATCGGATGTACTTCTTCTAAATAGACTTTGTGCATCCTGCCCCATCTTCCGATAAGACGGCGGTCTGTTGCTTCAATCGTCAGGTTAGGGCAGAGCATACTATCCTCGCCCAGAGTATAGGTGCCGCCGAGTTCTTCAAATATGGATTTCATTTGAGTTCCCTCCATCATTCAGTACTGACCAATCCAGTACGCAGATGCCTTTTCCTGTATTCTTGGCTAATACTGTTTTATGGATTCCTGCTCCCTTCGGAGCCGCTATTTTATATTTCGCCGCTTTTTCGCGCATACTGGAAGCCAAACGCGTCGAAAGGGCGGCTTGAAACGATGACGACAACCCTGCTGCTGGCGGCGATTCCCGCCGTGTACCTGCTGGCGATGCTCCTGACAGTCTGGCTGAGATCGCGCGGAAAGCCGACGCCGCCCACTCCGGCTGACCCGCTGGCGGCCATGGCGCTCCCGTCCCGCGGCAGGGCACGTCTGCTGCGGCCCCGTCGGGCGCTGCGGCTGATGAAGCAGGCGCTGCGGCTCCCGGAGGAACAGGCCGCCGTGACCATCCTGCGCTCCGAGCATCAGGCGCTGACCGCGGCACTCCTGACCCTGCGGCGGGATATGCGCCGTCCTCCCCTGCTGCCCTGCACGGCGGATGGCGAGATTCGCATGCTGGCGCTGGCCCGCGAGACGCTGCGGCACGGTCAGCCGGAGGGCGAGCTGCTCCTGCGGATGCTCGAGGCTTTCCACAGCCATGGCAATACATCGCTGGACGAGCGGACAAGGCTGCCGCTTTGCATGCGGGTGCTGCTGGCAGACAGGCTCGAGAGGGCGCTGCGGCGGATGCTGGACTGCTCGGCGCAGGCCCGGCGTGGCAGAAAGCTGGCGACAAAGTTTGCCCGGAACAGGCACATCGCGGAAACCCTCGATCGCCATCCCCTGCCCTTGCACTGCCTTGCCGCGCTGCTCACGGAGCTTCGGGCCCGGTCGGCCTCCGAGGCTGTGACGCAGCTTGACGGCTGGCTGGCCAAGGGCGGCACCTCAGCAGCGGGCATCGCGCGGCAGGAAGCACAGGAGCAGTCCCGGCTGGCTGGCAGCCTGACCCGCATCGCCTCGGCGTTTCAGTCGCTGGCACAGCTCGACTGGCCCCGTCTCGAGGAAGCCGCCGATCCCCTGCATTGGCTGCTCCATGATGACCCGTCCGGCGTCTATCCCCGCATGGACATGGACAGCCGCGCCATGTATCGGGAACGGGTCGCATGGCTTGCCCGGGCTTTTGACGCGGATGAGCAAACCGTCGCGCAGGCTGCGCTTGAGCTGTGCGAGGAGGCCGAAAAGGACACGCTGGAACGCCATGTGGGCTGGTATCTGCTGGAATCGGAGGGCGTACGGGCCCTGCGAAAAAAGCTGAATGCGCAGCGCGGCATGATCACAACCGTGGTCTGGCTGCACGCCGATTTTGTATATCGCGCGGGGCTCTGGGTACTGGCGCTCGCATTTGCCGTGCTGATACTGGGCCGGGGCTACACGCTGTGGCTGCTGCCGGTGCTGCTGACAGTGACGGGGTGCATCAGCCGCGCCCTGCTCGATCCGCTGCTGCGCCGCTTCATGCCTGCTTCCCATCCTCCCCGACTGCAGCTCAGCCGCCTCACGGAAGATATGCGCACGCTGGTGGTGCTGCCCGTCCAGCCACGGGACCGTCACGAGGCCATCTTGGCAGTCAAGCAGCTCGCCACCGCCCGGCGCGCCATGCCCGTCGAGAACGTGGACTGCCTGCTGCTGGCGGACTGGACGGATAACCTGACCCAGCGCAGCGGCGACGACGACGATATCGCGCTGGCCATTGCCGCGGCCATCGACGCGCTGAACGAGGAGGACAGCGGCACCCGCTGGCTCTACCTGCACCGCGCCCGGGTGTGGAGCCCGCAGCGCCGCGCCTTCGTTGCCCGGGAGAGCCGCCATGGGGCCATCGGCATGGTCTGCCGCCTGATCGCCGCCGGAGAGACGGACGAGAGCCTTGACTTTTCCTCCATCGAGCCATCGGAGCTGCACCGCCGCTACGCGTGGGTGATGGTCATCGAAAACGACGCAAGGTTAGAGCCGGGCATGCTGCTCACGCTGGCTGGGGCAATGGCGCATCCGCTGAACACCCGCGTCAACACCGCCAAGGGCCACAGAGGCGTGAGTCTGACCGGCGTGCTGACCGCTTCCGACCCGGACGACGGCGCCACACGGCTGCAGCGCCTTTTTACCCGTCAGGGACGCGTTCCCCTGCGCCAGCGTCTGAGCGGCCGGAGCAGCTTCCCGGGCATCGGCCTGATCCGCCCGGACGTACTGCTGGAAGGCACCGACGGCTGGATACAGCCCGAATCACTGACCTCCGCCGCTTGGCTGGCAGGCGAGCTGTCCGGCTGCTCGCTGGCGCCCGTGACCGCTTTTATCCCCGCGCCCGAGACGCTGAACGGGCGCTTCCTTGACGCGCACGAGCAGGCACGGCAGGTCTGGCAGCATTTTCCATGGCTGTTTCCCTTCGTTAAATCCCCGGAAGGTGTTCGTCGCAATCCCCTGACCCTGCCCAGTCGGTTTGCTCTGCGGGAGCGATTCCGTCGGAGCCTCCTGCCGCTGTGTCAGTTGATCGCGCTGGTGGTCTCCTGCCTTCATCGGGATCCTTGGCTGCTGCTGACGGCGCTGCTGGCCCCCAACCTGCTCGGGTTATCCGACTGGAGAGGTTGGCTGTGGGCATTGGCTGACGCGGTATTCCTGCCGATGCGGGCTTATTTGTGCTGCGACGCGGCAGTGCGCGCGCTTCTGGCGCTGTTCTTTCCAAAGCTCCGGCAGCGCCCGTTGTCACCGGACAGCCTGTTCGTGCTGGAGCTCTGCTCCGAGATCGCCGTCTGTGCGCTGCTGGCTGCCCTGAGCGCGTTCCGCTTTCCCCTCTTTCTGTCAGGGCTGCTGCTGGCAGGCGTGACAGCTTGCTTCCCGCTGGCGCACAGGCGACTTGACGCCACCGGTCATCCGCCTGAGGAGCTGCCCTCCGCCGCGGCCTCCCAGCTCACCGACATCGCCGCGGCGACATGGCGTTTCTTTGAACAGACCGTCACCGAGGAAAGCCGCTGGCTGCCCCCGGAGACGCTCCAGACCCACCCCGATATAGGCCCTGCGAAGACCACCGTTCCCGATGCTATCGGCCTGTACCTGCTGTCCTGTCTGGCTGCGCGGGAACTGGGGCTGACGGACACGGACGAGCTGTCCGAGCGCATCACCCAAACCCTCGACAGCCTTGAAGCGCTGCCCCGGTGGCAGGGTTTGCCCTTTGCGCGCTATAGCCTTGACACCCTTGAGCCGGAGGAGCCGAAGCTGATTCCCGCCGCGGCCTGCGGAGTGCTCTGCGCGTGTCTGCTGACCGTCGCGCAGGGGCTTCGGGCTTTCCTGCCGGAGGTGGCCGAGGAGGATCAGACTCTGCCCGCCCGGGTGGACGCCTTCGCCGCGTCGATGAAGCTGCGCGCGCTCTATGACCCTCAAACCGGGCTGTTCCGGGAGCACCTGAACCCCGCCCGGGCCGCGCAGGACGCGCCGTTCCTCGACCTGTTCGCTGATGAAGGTCTGCTGCTTTCCTTCGTGGCGGTGATTCGCCGTGAGGTTCCCTTCAGCCATCTTGACCGGCTGAGCCGCACGCAGGTGCACGCGGGATTCCTGCGACCCATGATCTCCCGACACGGCGGCGCGGCGGAGGCGCTCCTGCCCTTCCTGCTGCTGCCCGCCGGGGAAGGCACGACGCTGGGCCGCTCTCTCCGGGACACCGTCTGGCTTCAGACCCGCTACGCGCTGGACGGTGTGTTCGGCGTGGGCAAAAGCGCCTGCAGCGCCTTCGACGATCAACTCCGCTATACCGTGCGGCCCTTCGGCGTCCCGGAGGCGTCCCTTGAGAGCGTGCCCTTCCAGCCGGTTTTTGCGCCCTACGCCTGCACGCTGTGCCTGCCCTTCATGCCGCGAATGGCCGCGGACAGCCTGCAGCAGATGCGCACGCTGGGCATGTTCGGTCGGCTGGGTTTCCTTGACGCGGTGGATTTCACGCCCTCCCGTGTGCCGGAGGAGGCCGATTTTTCCCTCGTCCGCATGCAGGACGCGGCCCATCAGGCGGCGCTCCTCTGCGCGGTGTGCAATGCCCTGACCAAGGACGCGCTGCGCCGCTGCTTCACAGACATCCCCATGGCTGGCGCGGGCACGCTGCTGCTTTATCGCGACACCCAGCCGCTCGTCCTGCCGCCGCCGCAGCGCTATCCGCTGTCGGAGCATCCCCCGGAACCGCCCTTCCGCCGCGCGGCGAATCCTGCCGTATCCCCCGCAGACGCGCACCTGATCGGTTCAGGCCGCATGGGCTTGCTCGTGGGCGCGCAGGGCAGCAGCGTCATCCGCGCCGCCGGGCGGGACGTGACCCGCTTCACCGGCGAGCCGTGGACTGCCGAGGGGCCGCAGCTCTACCTCGCCGTGGGTGGAGAAACCTGCCGCCTGCTTGACCCCACCCTGCCCGGCAGCGTTGTATTCAGCGAGGGCATGGCCCGGTTCACACGCGCTTGCGGCGACCTGACCGCCACGATTACAATGCTGGTCGACCCGGTGTCCGCCGCGGCGGTTCAGGCTATCGAGATCAACAGCCAGTCCGCGCTGGAGCAGCCCGTTGAGCTGACCTGCTGCCTTGTACCCGCCGCAACAGGCCCTGTGACCCGCCCGCAGGAGCGCATGCTGACCGTCCCCTGCCATGGCGCGACGCTCATCCATAGCCTGCACGTCGCCGAAAAGCCGGAAGCGCTTGCCGTACAGACCGATTTCGAGGCCTTTCCCGGCTGGCTGGAAGAGGATTTGACCGACGGCGTAATGGGCTCATCCATTGCGCCCTGCATGGCCTTCCGGGCACGGATGACGCTTCCGCCCCACGGGAAAGCGGCCGCCATGTTTGCCACCCGGCTGGTCTCCGGCAAGCTGACAGGTTATCAGCCGCCGGATCTGTCCAGCTTGACGATGCTTTCCCGGCTCGCGGCGCGTTCGCTGTCTGACAGTCTGCCCTTGAGCCAGAAGCGGCTTGTCGGGCTGTCCCGGCTGACTGGCGCGCTGATGTGGCGCGGACAGGCGCATCAGGGGGCGTCGCGGCCGCTCGTTCTGCCAGCTGATTTCCTTGCCTCCCGCGGGATTCGGCTGGAACGGCCCATCCTGACCGTCGCGCTGTCCTCGGGCAACGGGCTTCCGCTGCTCCGGGAAGCGGCGGACACCGCCGGATGGCTGCTGCTCTCGGGTCGGAGCGTCACGCTCTGCGCGGTATGCGGCGGTCAGCAGCCCTCGGAAACGGCCTCGCTCGCGGAGGATCTGCTTTCCGCGACTATCCTGCGGCGGCATCCCGAGGGCAGCGCTTTCGTGCTGGACGACCTGTCTGAAAACGAGTTCGCCACCCTTTGCGCGGCGTCGCGTCTGGTGCTCGCCGAGGGACAGGGAACCGCAGAAGCACAGCTCGCGTCCCTGCTTGTGCCGCTGACCGCCGATGCCCCCGAACCAGCCGCGCCGGGCAGCCTGCCTGATCCCGGTGATCTGCTGTTCGATGATGGCTTGTCCGGCTTCGACCCCCAAACCGGGGACTGCGTGATTCACCTCGAGCCCGGTCAGACCGCGCCGCAGGACTGGCGGCTCCCGCTGGACAACGGGCGCTGGGCTACCACAGCGAGGATCAGCGGCCTTGGCGATTCCTGCGCCGGTCAGCGGATGATCCGCCGGGAGGATGTGTTCATTCTCGGCGAGGACGACAGCCTGTTTTCCGCCACCCCAGAGCCGATGGGCCGGGCGCTGCCGTGGGAGATTCGCTTCGCCCCCGGCGTGGCTCTCTGGCGCACCCGCACCAATGCGCTGGACACCACCCTCACCGCCGCTGCGATTCCCCGACGGGCTGCCGGTCTGCGGACACTCCGGCTGCGGAACCGCTCCGATGAGGAACAGCGCCTGACCGTGCATGTCGCGGTTTCCTTCGACATGGGCCGTTCCTCTTCCCAGACCTGCCTGACCCCCATGACCGGCGGCGTGACAGCCCTGTCACCGCTGATGCCCGGTTCCGGCTTCGTGACGCTCACGGAGGGCGGCTGCGCGGTGCGGGTGATGACCGAGGCAGACCTTCACGGCGCTGCCGGAGCCCCGCCCCTGCCCGACGCGCCCAGTTCCCACAACGGCACCGTAGCGATGCTCAGCATGGAGGTATCCCTGCTCCCCGGCGGCAGCGCAACGGTCACATGGATGACAGGCTATGCCCAGCATGCCGACGACATTGAGCTGCTGCTGCACCGGGTGCAGCGTTCGGGCGCGTCGGCGGTGTATCGCTCCGTGCGGCAGCTCTGGGGCCAGCGCTCCGGGGGCATGGTTTTCGCCACGCCGGAGCCAAGCCTCGATCTGCTGCTCAACCATTGGCTCCCCTGCCAGTTCCTGCAGAGCGAGGAGCCCCTTGCGCTTGCCGCGCAGTCGCTGCTCGCGCCGGAGAATGTGCGGCCCCGCCTGCTGCTGATGGCCCGCGACCACACCGCGGATGACCTGCTGCCTTGGCTGACGGCGCATTACGTCCGGGTCACGGGCGACGAGGCAGCACTGAACGATCTGGTGCCTCACGACGACGAGCATCCCCGCGACGCTCGGGACACCCTCTACGCCCGCTGCCTGCAGGCACTCAAAACCGAACCCACCGGCGGCCTTCGGAATGTTTTCCTGCGCTGCGCGGCCCTGCGGGACTTCGCGGAGCTGGCTGACGAGCCGGATCAGGTCGACCTGATGACCCTGCTCGATCATTTAACGCGCGACGTGGAAGCCCACTGGCACGGGAATGCCTATGCCGATGAGCCGGGCCGTCTCGACGCGCTGACCGCCGCGTGGGCCGTGCTGGGCCTTGGGTCCCATCCCCGCACCGCAGAGACTGTCCGCAGCACCCTGACGGCGCTCTATGACCCGATGCACGGCCTTGTCGCGTCTGCCAACACGCCCGATGCGCCTCAGGACACCCTTGCCGCCGTGTGGCTGGCCATCGCGCTGGCCCGGCTTGGCTGGTCTGACCGCGCATGGGAGCTGGCCCGTGCCCTGAACCCCATCCATCACACCGATGATCCGCACCGCACCGCCGAATACCGGGGCGAGCCCTATGCCATGGCTTCGCACGTCCATACTGCTGCGCCTCACACGGGCCGGGCCGGGCACGCGCTGTCCGCCGAGGCTGCCGCCATGATGTACCTGCTGATTGTCGAAGAGCTGCTTGGAGTGGAACGCCGCGGGGAGCAGCTTCTTCTGCGCCCCTTGGCTCCCGAGGACTGGGACGATTTCTCCCTGACCCTGCGCTCCGGCGCATCCATCTGGCACTTCCAGTTCGACGGCCGCGCGTCCTGCGTGGTTGACGGCGAGCCCTCCGAGGCTGCTGTCACCCTTGCGGACGACGGCGGCGTCCACGAGGTGCAGGCTCCCATCCATGCGAAGCTGATGAAGGAAATCTAAAAAAGGAGGGCGCTTGTGTAGCGTCCTCCTCTTTGCGTATCCCTTATTCTATCTGTTCCGCCCGGCGCAGCAGTTCGCCGATGGCCTCGGCAATCCGCGAGTGCTCCGGCGAGATGGTGCACACATGGGGCACCTTTTCCAGCCACAGCGTGCCTTTCACCCGGCTGGACACCCCGGCCATGATCACATCGGCGCTGTCCGCCGAGATGGTCTCGTCCGCATGGGACTGCACCGCCAGAATCGGGCAAGTGATCGCGTGCAGGTTGCCCCTCGCCATCTTGATGAGCTTTGCCAAGCTCGCGGCGCACTTCGTCGGGAAGCCCGGATAGCCGTAATCGTAGCGGTCATCCAGCATGGAGGGCCGCTCCGGATCGCCGCCCCACCACGTCATCGGAATGAACGGCGCGGCCAGCTTCGCGAAGGGCATGAGCTTATTCTGCACGGCCATAGGCGCGGAGATCGGCGCGCAGGCGGTCAGCTCCATCTCCTCAGCCAGCAGCAGGGTCAGCACGCCGCCCATGCTCAGGCCCGCGACGCTCACCCTCCCGCACTTCTCCTTCAGTTCCGCGGCGGCGCTTCTGGCAGCTCCAAGCCAATCCTGCCAGTCCGTCTTGCCCATGGCCTCCATGCTCTCGGCATGTCCCGGCAGGTTGATGCCCCGCACCGTGAAGCCCTGCGCGTGCAGACCCTCGCCGATGAGCCGCATGTGCCCCGCCGATCCCGTGAAGCCATGGATCAGCAGCACGCCGTGGTCTCCGCCCTCCATCAGGAACGGCTGGCACTCCGGCGCTGTGAAATCCTTTGTCGGTCGTTTGTCCATGTTACCTCCTGCAGGAGTTCTGCCCCTGCACCCCGGTCAGGGGGGTCTGCCCCCTGACAACCCCCGCCAAAGGGCCACCGGCCCTCTGGACTCCCTTCTCGCGATGAAAAGGGAGCATTTCATCCGGACAGCTTGCGTGCGAGGTTTACAGCACTTTCACAGGGGTGAAGCCCTTGGCCTTCACGGCGTCGAACAGCGCGGCGTCGGCTACGTCCCCGGACAGCGTCACGGTCGCGGTCTTGGCTTCCAGATCGACCGTCGCAGCGGTCACGCCGGGCACGCCGGACAGCGCCTTCTCGACCGTCGCCTTGCAGTGGTTACACATCATGCCTTCAACAAGCAGCTTCTTTTCCATGGAATAAACCTCCTTCATATCAGCGCGTCTGCGCAGGTTAACAGTGTCAGGGAACCAGCTCGGGGGTTTCGCCCTCGGGCTTTTGTTCGGATTCGCGCTCGGGCATGGGGGGCAGCTCCTCCAGCGATGCGATGCCGAAATGGCTCAGGAACGTATCCGTCGTGCCGTATAGGATCGGACGGCCCAGCGCATCCTTGCGGCCAACCTCCTGAATGAGCTGCTTATTCACCAGCGACTGGATGGAATAGTCGCACTTCACGCCGCGCACCTGCTCCACCTCGGCGCGGGTCACCGGCTGGCGGTAGGCCACCACGGCGAGGGTCTCCATCGCGGCCTGCGACAGGGACTGGCGCTGCACAGGCTGGAGCAGCCGCACCACGTCCCTCGAGTACAGCGCCCGGGTCGCGAGCTGCACCTGATGCCCGAACCGCTTGAGGCAGAAGCCCCGCTGGTTGAAGTCGTACTCGTCCCGGAGCGTGTCCAGCGCGTCCTCCAGCTCCTTGGGCGTGACCTGCAGCGCTCTGGCCAGCTCGTCGGCCCGGACAGGCTCCCCCGCCACAAACAGGATCGCCTCAATGCGTCCGGCCAGCGTGCCCTCCGACGCGCCGTCCTCCGCCATGCTCTCGCGTTCGGCCTCGCTCATGCTTCTTCCTCCTCCGTATCCTCCCGGCGGCCCGGCAAAAGCAGGATGTCGCCGTATATGCCCTCCTGCTCGATATGCGTCTCGCCCAGCTTGAGCAGCTCCAGCAGCGCCAGAAACAGCGTCACGACCTCTTCCTTGGTCGGCGCGCCGCTGAACGCCTCCTCAAAGCGCATGCGGCCCTTGCGGCGGATGCCCTTCATCAGCGTGAGCATGCACTCCTGCACGGTGTGCTCATCCCGGCGGATATCCCGCGGGGCGTAGTGGTTGACTTCCTGCTCGTCCGTCTCCGGCAGCCTCGCCCAGATGCGCAGGAAGGCCTCCGTCAGCCCCTGCAGCGTCAGGCCGACCAGCTCGGTCTCCTGCGGCGGCAGCGGGTATTCCTCCGGCAGCTTGGTAAAGACCTCCGCCGCGGCGCGCTCAAACTGCTTCATCGCGTCGGCCGTCTCCCGGAAGCGCTTGTATTCTTCCAGCTGCCGGATCAGCGCCTGCTCCGGGTCTTCTCCCTCTTCCACCTTCGGCGGCTTGGGCAGCATCGCCCGGCTCTTGATCTCCAGCAGCGTCGCCGCCATCACCAGAAAGTCCGTCGCGTCGTCCATGTCCAGGTCGACGGCGCTGCGTACGGACTCGATGTACTGATCGGTAATCTGGCTGATGAAGATGTCCTTGATGTCAATCTTTTCCTTGCTGATGAGGAACAGCAGCAGATCCAGCGGGCCGTCAAAGTCCTTGAGCTGAAACGTCATCGCCATTGCCGCACCTCAAATCAGCAGAAACACGCGGGTCACCGCGCTGTCCAGCGCATCAGTTGCCACGCTGAGTCCCCGGCCCAGCCAGCCGCTCAGGAACAGCACCAGCATCGCCACGCGGATGATCTGATAGGTCTGCCGGGGCATGCGAAGGCGGCCCTGGAGCGCGTTGTTCAGCAGCCGGAAGCCGTCCAGCGGCGGAATGGGCAGCAGATTAAAGATGGCCAGCGTCAGGTTGATCTGCTGCATCATCACCAGAAACCGCAGCACATATTGCAGCCACGGCACGGCCATATACGCCGTCAGTTCCGCCGGCAGAGCCGCGCCGCCGTAAGCGAGCAGATCGCGCATGACCTCATAGAGCTCCTGCTTCCGGGCGAGATTCCCCGCGTTCATCGCGTAGAGCTCGCCGCCCATCATGATCCGTATGCCCAGCACGCTCAGCGCCGCACAGATCACAAACAGCGTCAGGTTCACCGTGATGCCCGCCACGGACACCAGGAAATCATCCCGCCGGGGATTGCGGAAGTTCCGCGGATTCACCGGCACCGGCTTGGCCCAGCCGAATCCCAGCAGGAACATGCACGCCGTGCCGACGGGGTCAAGGTGCTTGAGCGGGTTAAGCGTCAGGCGTCCCAGCATCTTGGCCGTCGGATCGCCGCTGATCAGCGCCGCCCAGCCGTGGGCGCACTCATGCAGGATAAGGCTCAGCAGCACCGTCGCAGCCAGATAAACCATGAATACCGCGAAGCCTGCCGGGTCCTGAGCCAGCCACTGGCCGTAGGTTTCCAACCTCCCGATCATGTCAATTCCTCTCTTACAGACAGAAATGGAAGAACGTCAGCACGTCCATCCAGCGGTCACTTTCGTATCGCACGGTACGGGCGTCCACCTGCCGCGCGCCGGGATACCAGCCTGCGCCCCGGGCCCGGAAGTGCTCCCGGTAACAGACCTCCGCCGTGAAGCGCTCCGGCATGGGATACAGGCACTGCGCGGGATCAAGGGCCATGGCTCTTTCCGCCGCCTCCCGGATGAGCCGCGTCGCCTTGTCCGGGTGCATCGACACGGAGCCGTTGCCCACGCCCTCGCTGACGGGCACGGTCAGGGCCGCCGGAAGCTTGCTTTTGAACCAGTCGCAGAGCACCCGGTCGCCCGTCACCAGCAGCGACGGCACGCCCAGCATGCTCGCGGTCATCGCGTTCATCATCAGCTCCGACATGTCCTCGCCGTTGATTCTGACGTGCACGTTCCGGGTGTTCATCGTGTGGGAGAGCGGGTTGCCGCTCCAGCCCGCGGCGCTGTGATAGCCCGTGAACATCGCGCCGGAGAAGCTCCCGTCAAGGCCGCTCATCATGGCGTAGGGATCGGAGCCCCAACCCCGGAAGATACGGGCCGCCTCGGGCAGCTTTGACGGGTCAAGGTTGCGGGCCGAATCATGGCTGTCACGGACAAGCAGTTCCTCCGCGCCGCCAGCCAGCGCACCCTCGCAGGCCGCCGCAGCCTCGCGGGTCATCTGCGCCGCGAACATCGCATAGTCGGGCTTCTGCTTTTCCGTTTCATCCCAGTGCGCGATGCCGCAGGTGCCCTCGATATCACAGGATAAGAAAATTCGACGGGACATAAGGAATTCCTCCAATAACAGTCAGGATCGGAGCAGCGCCATCACCGCCGCGCACTGCAGCGCCACGCCGGGCAGCAGGCAGGTCTCGTCAACGGTGAAGGTCGGGGTATGCAGCGCCGTACCGACGCCGCTGCCGATGTCGTAGTACACGCCGGGGGTATGCTCGATGAAGTAGCAGAAGCTCTCCACGCCGAGGCTGGCGGCCTCCCGACGGACGATCTTCTCCTCGCCGACCAGCTCCCGGGCAAGGTTCTCGATGACCGCATAATACCTGTCGTCATTGTACACAGCGCCGTATCCGGGGTCAATGACGACCTCCGCGTCGCCGCCCATGCCGCGGGCAATTCCCCGCGCCACCGAGATGATGCGCTCCTTGAGCTTCCCGCGGGTCTCCGGTGAGAGCGTCCGCAGCGTGCCGGTAAGCTTCACCTCACCGCATATGATGTTGTTCGCCGTGCCGCCCGCGACCGTTCCGAAGGTCAGCACCGCCGGATCGAAGGGGCTGATCGTGCGGCTGACGATGGTCTGCAGCGCGGAGACGACCTGCGCCGCGATGACGATGGCGTCAGTGCCGCTCTCCGGATATGCGCCGTGGCAGCTCTGGCCCTTGACGGTCAGGTCGATCCTGTCCGACGCGCCGCTGACGAAGCCCGGCTTGGCGAAGAACGTGCCCGCTTCATAACGCGGATTCATGTGCTGACCGATGACCACATCCACGCCGTCCATGCAGCCCTGCTCCGCCATGAGCCTGCCGCCGCCGGTGGTCTCCTCCGCCGGCTCGAACAGCCACTTTACGGTGCCCTGCCACTGATCGCGGTTTTGGGACAGCCACATGGCCGAGCCCATCGCCAGCGCCATGTGCGCGTCATGCCCGCAGGCGTGCATCCTGCCGGGAATCTCCGAGGCAAAGGGCAGGCCTGTCTCCTCGGCCACAGGCAGCGCGTCCATGTCGGCCCGGATCGCCACACAGCGGCCCTCGCCATTGCGCAGCACGCCCATCACGGCCCGGCAGTCCCGGAAGGTATGAACCTCAATGCCCAGCGCGGTCAGCTCGGCGATGAGACGCGCCTGTGTCTTCTCTTCGCAGCCGCCCAGCTCCGGGCAGCGGTGAAGATCGCGACGCAGGTCGATCACCCGCGGCATCACGTCCTTGAGCGCATCCTGCCACTCATTCAGCGTCACGGGGCATTCCTCCCTCATCCAGCAGTTCATCCAGCGTCTCAACCGTCCGGCCATGCTGATGATAGACCCGAACCGGCCTGCGGGACAGGATGGTCAGGCACTCGTTGCGGTTGGTGCCCGCCCAGCGGGCCATATCGTCATAGGGTATGCCGCCGCCCAGCAGATCAGCCGTATCGCCGGCCTCCACTCCGGGGATGTCAGTCACATCGACCATCATCTGATCCATGCAGACCAGCCCGACCACCGGGGCAAGCTGCCCGCGGATGCACACCTTTCCCTTGCCATTGGAGAGGTGCCGGGGATAGCCGTCCCCATAGCCAACGCAGAGGGTCGCGATGCGGCTGTCACGGGTCAGAGGCATGTCGTCGCCATAGCCGACGATCTCCCCCGCCGGAACCTCCCGCACCTGCGCCACCATCGCCCGGAAGGCCAGCGTCTCGTGGCACGCAAAGGGCAGATGCTCGCTGCGATAGGGCCGCACGCCGAACAGCAGCGCGCCGACCCGCACCCGGCTCATGTGCCACTCGGGATAGCGAACCAGCCCGATGCTGTCGCAGAGGTGCACATCGTCGATCTTCAGGCCGCATTCCGCAAGCCAGCCGTGAAAGCGCATGAGGCTTTCCCACTGCGCGCTGTCCCGCTCGGGCGTGATGAGCCCCAGATGGCTGAACAGCCCGGCCACGCTCGCCCAACGAAGGCTTTTCGCCGTCTCCGCGACAGCCCGCGCCGTTTCCCGGTCGCTCTCAAAGCCCAGCCGGTGAAAGCCTGTGTTCACCTTGACATGCACCGGAATCGTCCGGCCCTGCGCCCCGGCAGCGGCTTCGATGGCACGGAGATCGTTGATATCCGCCGCGGTGAGGGTCAGATTCTCCTGAACGGCCCTGTCCAGCAGCGGTGACTCCGCCACGCCCATGACGAGAATCTCGCCCTCGATGCCCGCCCGGCGCAGCTCGAGCCCTTCCCGCACGCAGCTCACCGCGAAGCTCCGGCATCCCGCTTCCGACAGGCACCGCGCGACCCGCACAGCGCCATGCCCATAGGCATTGGCCTTGATGACGCAGGTCACGAGGCTGTCGGTCAGGTCGCAGGCCGTGCGGTAGTTCGCGGCCAGCTTGTCAAGGTCGATATCGATCCAAGTGCGCATCCGGCGTGATTGCATGACCGTCGCTTCTTTCATGAATTGAGATTGGATCGCATAGCATCAAGCAATCCGATTAACAAGGAGGGATTCCCCATGAGTGAAATGGTGAACAACGACCGGTTCTCCGTGCCGCCGCCTCAAGACTTCGACACCGTCGGCTTTCAGGGCTCCATGCAGCAGGTGCTTCAGGAGAACATCGGCAGCTATGTGATTGTCGACTTCCTCATCGGCACCGGCAATCTGGACACCCGGCAGGGCGTGCTGTACACCGTCGCGTCGCAGTTCCTCGTGCTCTTCGACGACATCAACCTGCGCTACATCGTCTGCGACATCTTCTCCGTGAAGTTCGTCACCTTCCTGCTGCCGGGCTACCGTCCGGGACAGGTTCGGGAGACCGCCCTTGAGGATCTTGTCGCGAATCAGGCCCGCGCCAACGAGATCGCCGAATCCGCCGGCCGCGGCACCAACAGCAGCACCGGCAATCTGGACACCACCGGCTCTGACGTCATCAACCGCCAGTTCCAGTCCACATCCAACGTGAACGCCTCCGAGACCATGGCGAGGATGCCCGTCACCACCGCGCAGGCCGCCTACGCCCATGTCAGGAAAGCCGACTCAGGAACGCTGCCTCGTCGATGACCTCAATGCCCAAGGTCTGAGCCTTGGTCAGCTTGCTTCCGGCCGCCTCGCCCGCTACGACGAAGGCGGTCTTTTTGCTGACGGAAGACGCCGCTGTGCCGCCGTTTTGCCGGATGAGCTCCTCGGCCTCCTTGCGGGAGAGGGTCGGCAGCGTGCCCGTGACGACGATGCTCATCCCGGAGAACACGCCCTCCGCGCGGCCCTCCGCCTCCTGCGGCGTGACCCCGGCCTTGAGCAGCCTGTCGATCATCACCCGGTTCTCCTCAAAGGAGAAGAACTCCGTCACGCTTGAAGCCACGATGCCGCCCACGTCCGGGATGGCGGTGAGCTGCTCCTGCGTGGCCTCGGCGACCTTGGCGAGGGTGCCAAAAGCGTTTGCCAGATCGCGGGCGGTCTTGCGGCCCACGTTCGGGATGCCGATGGCGAACAGGAACGCGTCAAGGGCGCAGTGCTTGCTCTTCTCGAGAGCGCCCAGCAGGTTGGAGGCCTTCTTCTCCTTGAATCCTTCGAGGGACAGAGTCTGTTCCATGGTCAGGTGGTACAGGTCGGCGGGGTCGCGGACGTTCATCTGGTCGTAGAGCTGCCCGGTGGTCTTTTCGGACAATCCCTCGATGTCCATCGCGTCCCGGCTGGCAAAATGGCTGATTCTCGCTACGGCCTGCGGGCGGCAGGTCGTCCGGTTCATGCAGAAGATGTGCGCGCCCCGCTCCACCAGTTCGCTTCCGCAGGCAGGGCAGACGGTCGGGCGCTCGATGGGCCTCTCGTCCGACTCCGGGTCGCCCGCGCGGCCCATAATCTCCGGGATCACATCGTTGGAGCGGCGAATCCACACCTGCGCGCCGATGGCCACGTCCTTGCGCTGAATATCGCCCCAGTTGTTGAGCGTGGCGTTGGAGACGGTCACGCCATAAAAGTCGACGGGCTCCAGCCGCGCCACGGGTGTCAGCTTGCCCGTGCGGCCCAGCTCCCACGTCACGTCCAGCAGCGTCGTCACGCTCTCCTCGGCCTTGAACTTGTAAGCCACGGCCCAGCGGGGGAACTTCTCCGTAAAGCCCATCTGCTCCCGCAGCGCAAAGTCGCCCACCTTGACCACCACGCCGTCGATGAGGAAGTCGAGGCTCTTGCGCTCGTCTTCGATATGGCGGATGCAGTCGATCAGGCTGTCCCGGTTATGGGGCGTACCAAGGTAGGGGCTGACCGGGAAGCCGTTGTCCCGGAGGAATTGCAGCATGCCCGGCTGGTCGTCATAGGGCGGGTTGTCAATCGTGCCCACCTGATAGAAAAAGGCGCTCAAGTGGCGCGAGGCCGTCACGGCAGGGTCGAGGTTTCGCAGGGCTCCGGCGGCGGCGTTGCGGGCGTTTTTCAGCGGCTCCTTCGCCGTCTCGTTATACTTGTCCAGCACGGACAGGCGCATGATGCACTCGCCCTGCACCTCAAGGGTCCCCTGCCACGGAATGGTCAGCGGCACCGAGCGCACGGTCATGGCCTGCGGCAGAATTGCCTCGCCGGTCACGCCGTTGCCCCGGGTCGCCGCCTGCACGAGCTGACCGTTCTCATAGGTCAGGTTCAGCGTCAGACCGTCGAACTTGTACTCGACATAGTACTGCAGGTCGGTCTGCCCGGCCAGCTTCTCCGTGCGGCGGATCCAGTCGTCAAGCGCCTCGATGGACTGCACCTTATCCATGCTCCACAGCCGCGTGATGTGCGTATGCTCCTCAAAGCCGGGCAGTGTCTCCCCGCCCACGCGCCGTGTCGGCGAATCCGGCAGGACGATACCGCTCTCCGCTTCGAGGGCCTTCAGCTCGTCGTACAGCTCATCCCACTGCTTGTCCGAAATGATCGGCCTGTCCAGCACATAATAATGGTAGGCAGTCTCGTTCAGGCGGTCAACCAGCGGGCGCATCCGCGCGGCAAAATCCGGCATGTCGTCAGTCCTCCAGCTTGATGATCGGCGCGATGGCGAGGACAAATTCCTTCACCCCGTAGGCCGTGAACTCGATGTTGATGCGGGCGTTGGCGCCGGTGCCGGTGACGTCCACCACGGTGCCCTCGCCAAACTTGCGGTGCATAACCCGGTCGCCCTTCTGGAACAGCTTCTGCATGGCGCTGCCCGCGACGCTCCGGGCCTGCGACTCCACAAAGCCCTTCTGCACGCCGGGAATGTTCAGGCCGCCGCTGCCGGGGTTGATGTTGCGTCCGCCGTAACGGGCCGCTCCGCGCTGACGGGGCGCAGGCTGGGGCAGACTGCCGAAAGCGGACTCCCGGCGCTCGGCCCACTCGTCCTCCATCAGCCGCGAGGGAATCTCCTCAAGGAAGCGGCTGGGCGCGTTGCGGTTAACCTGATTGTAGAGCATGCGCTGGTTCGCCCGGGAGATGAACAGCCGCTTCCTCGCGCGGGTGATGCCCACATAGCACAGGCGGCGCTCCTCCTCAAGCCGGTCGTCATCATACTGGCTGCGGGCCGAGGGGAAGATGCCCTCCTCAAGGCCGGTCATGAACACGTTGGGGAACTCGAGGCCCTTCGCCGAGTGAAGCGTCATCAGCGTGACATAGCCGCGCTGATCCTCCTGCCGGTCGAGGTCGGTGACCAGCGCCACATTCTCGAGGTAGTCCTCCAGCGTCGCGTTCGGTTCCGCCGCGGCGTACTCGCTGACCGCGCCAAGGAACTCCTGAATGTTCTCCACGCGGCTCTTGGCTTCGTCAGTGTCTTCCTTCTGATACTGCTCCATCAGCTTCGTTTCATTCACGAGGTGCTGGACGTAGTCCTTGAGCGGCATGGTCTCCTTGAGCGCCATGAGCATGCTCATCATCATGAAGAAGTCCGACACGCACTTGCGGGGCCGGGAGGACAGGCTCTCCGGCAGATCGGCCAGCGCGCTGTAGAGCGGCATGTCGTTGTCCCGGGCGTGCTGCACCAGCTCGAGCACCGTGCTGTCGCCGATGGCGCGCTTGGGCACGTTGATAATCCGCCGCAGGGACACGTCGTCCGCAGGGTTCACGATCACCCGCAGGTACGCGATAATGTCCCGCACCTCGCGCCGGTCGTAGAACTTCATGCCGCCGAATACCTTGTACGGGATGCCCGCGCGCATGAGCATTTCTTCCAGCACGCGGCTCTGGGCATTGGTGCGGTAGAGAACCGCGGAATCCCCATAGGACGCGCCGCCGCGGCCAAGCTGCCGGATGCGGTCAGCCACCCACGCGGCCTCTTCCCGCTCGTCACCCGCAGCAAAGAGCTTGATCGCATCGCCCTCGCCTTCCTCGGTCCACAGGGCCTTTTCCTTGCGGCCCGTGTTGTGGGCGATGACCTGATTCGCCGCGTCGAGGATGTTCGCCGTGGAGCGGTAATTCTGCTCCAGCTTGATGACCGTCGCATCGGGGTAATCCTTCTCGAAGTCGAGGATGTTGCGGATGTCCGCGCCGCGCCAGCCGTAGATGGACTGGTCGTCGTCGCCCACCACGCAGAGGTTGCGGCTCTCGGCGGTCAGCAGCTTGATGAGGCTGTACTGCGCGAAGTTGGTGTCCTGATACTCGTCGACCATGACGTAGCGGAAGCGCTTGCGATAGCTCTCCAGCACCGGCGGATGATCCGCCAGAAGCTGCAGGGTCTTGACCAGCAGGTCGTCAAAGTCGAGGGCATTGAGGCCCTTCAGCCGCGTCTCATACTCCAGATACACATCGTGGATCATCTGGCAGCGGCGGTCCTTGTTCGACTGCTGGAACCACTCGTCAGGGGACATCAGCTTGTTCTTGGCGTCCGAGATCTTCGACTTGAGCTCCCGGATGGGCAGGAACTTCTCGTCGATATTCTGGCGCTTGAGGATTTCCTTGATGACCGTACCCTGATCGTCGTCGTCATAGATGACAAAGGAGCGGTTGTAGCCCAGCTTTTCGATATCCCGGCGGAGAATCCGCGCGCAGGTGGAGTGGAAGGTGGAAATCCACGCGTCCTCGGCGCTCTGGCCCACGAGCTGCGCGATGCGCTCCTGCATCTCCTTGGCCGCCTTGTTGGTGAATGTCAGCGCCAGAATCGACCACGCCGGCACGCCGTGATCCATCAGATTCGCCACCCGGCAGGTCAGCGCCCGGGTCTTGCCCGAACCAGCGCCCGCCAGAATCAGCACCGGGCCTTCCAATGTCTCCGCAGCCAGACGCTGCTGGGGATTGAGCATGCTCAGATCCATGTTGTTACCTCAAACTTTCTCTATCTTGGGGTTCGTATCGTATGATTGAAGCGCGTTGCCCCTTTCGAGGGCGTCCAGCACCCGCTCGTAGCCTTCCGCGCCATAGAGCAGCGCCCGGTTCACCCGGCTGATCGTTGCCGAGGACGCGCCCGTCTTGCGCACGATTTCCTGATAGGTTACCTTTTTCCGCAGCAGCACGGCCACCTCCAGCCGCTGCGCGATGCTCTTGAGCTCCGCGATGGTGCAGATGTCCTCGAAGAAGCGGTACGCTTCCTCCTCCGTCCGGAGCTCCAGTACGGCCTTCATCAGCAGGTCGGTCTGCTCTGTCTTAACCTTTGGCTCAAACATAACGCCGCTCCTTTCAGCGCTTTCGCGCCGCGTCCGTACATAACCATATCAGGATTATTATATCACACTCCCGGCGGAAAGGCCAGTGAAAAAAACAGGCTGAACAGCGTTTCTCCCCTGTCCGATCTGGCGGTCATTTGACCGAATGCGGCACGGTTCCGGCGAAGGTGCAGGAAAAATACAAAAAACGTCCGGAAACCGCTTGACAAACAGCGCCATGCCCGCTATAATTCCTCCCGTCAGCAAGGGTGCTGTGGGACGATCACCGCAGTGCCCTTTTCTCTGTATGGAGGCTGCGCGAGCACTGATGTTTTGCAGAGGAGGATTTCAAGATGCCCGGCATGGATGAACTCTTTGGCAGCAACGTATTTAACGACGCGGTCATGCAGAAGCGCCTGCCCAAGGACACCTACAAGGCGCTGACCAAGACCATTGAGGACGGCACCCAGCTTGATCCTCAGGTCGCCAACGTCGTCGCCAACGCGATGAAGGACTGGGCGGTCGAAAAGGGCGTCACGCATTATACGCACTGGTTCCAGCCGCTCACCGGCATCACCGCCGAGAAGCACGACAGCTTTATCAGCCCGCGCGCCGGCGGCAAGGTCATCCTTGAGTTCAGCGGCAAGGAGCTCGTCCGCGGCGAGCCCGACGCCTCCTCCTTCCCCTCCGGCGGTCTGCGCTCCACCTTCGAGGCCCGGGGCTACACCGCCTGGGACCCCACCAGCTATGCGTTCATCAAGGACGGCGTGCTCTGCATTCCCACGGCCTTCTGCTCCTACGGCGGTCAGGCCCTCGACAAGAAGACCCCCCTGCTGCGCTCCATGGAAGCGCTGTCCACACAGGCCGTGCGCATCCTGAAGCTCTTCGGCCGCGACGCCACCCGCGTCACCTCCACCGTCGGCCCGGAACAGGAATATTTCCTTGTGGACAAGAAGCTCTACGATCTGCGCAAGGACCTGATCTTCACCGGCCGCACGCTCTTTGGCAACAAGCCGCCCAAGGGTCAGGAGATGGACGACCACTACTTCGGCTCCATCAAGCCCCGGGTGCATGCCTTCATGAACGATTTGAATCAGGAGCTGTGGAAGTTAGGCATCCTTGCCAAGACCCAGCATAATGAGGTCGCGCCCGCCCAGCACGAAATGGCGCCCATCTTCTCCGTGACCACGGTGGCCACCGACCACAACCAGCTCACCATGGAGCTGATGAAGAAGGTTGCCGAGCGCCACGGCCTCGTGTGCCTCCTGCATGAGAAGCCCTTCGCGGGCGTCAACGGCTCCGGCAAGCACAACAACTGGTCCATGTCCACCAACACCGGCTACAACCTGCTTGAGCCCGGCGACGATCCGGCCTCCTCGGCGCAGTTCATGCTGTTCCTGACCGCGGTCATCAAGGCCGTCGACGATTACGCCGACCTGCTGCGCATCTCGGTGGCCAGCGCGGGCAACGATCACCGTCTCGGCGCGAACGAAGCCCCGCCCGCCATCATCTCGATGTTCCTTGGCGACGAGCTGACCGCCATCGTCGAGTCCGTCATGAACGGCACGCCCTACAGCTCCCACCAGAAGGGCGATCTGGAGATCGGCGTGAGCGTCCTGCCCAAGTTCCCGCAGGACAATACCGACCGCAACCGCACCTCTCCCTTCGCCTTCACGGGCAACAAGTTTGAGTTCCGCTCCCTCGGCTCCTCCGCGTCCATCTCCGACGCGAACGTGGTGCTCAACACCATCGTGGCCGAATCCCTCAAGCAGTTCGCCGACGTCCTTGAGGATGCGGAGGACTTCCAGAGCAAGCTGCACGAGCTGGTCGTCAGCACCCTGCAGCTCCACAAGCGCATCATTTTCAACGGCAACGGCTACGCCCCCGAGTGGGTCGAGGAAGCCAAGCGCCGCGGCCTGCTGAATCTGGTCAGCACTGTGGACGCCGTGCCCTATCTGCTCGAGCCCAAGAACGTCCGCCTGTTCACCAGCCACAGCATCTTTACCGAGACCGAGCTGCGCAGCCGGTACGAGATTCAGCTGGAGACCTATGCCAAGACCCTCAACATCGAGGCTGGCACCTGCCTGCTGATCGCCGAGCGCGAGATTCTGCCCGCGGCTATCAAGGCGATGGGCGCCCTTGCCAAGACGGTGAACGAGGTCAAGGCCACTGGTGTGGCTTCCGCTGCGCCTGCCAAGGTGCTCGCCGCGCTTTCCAGCCGCATCGACAAGCTCAGCGAGACCATCGTGGCCCTGCACAAGGCTGTGGAGAGCCGCGAGGAAGGCGACGCGCTGGCCAATGCCATCTACGAGCATGACGTCATCATCCCCGCCATGAACGCTGTCCGCGAGGTCGCCGACGATCTCGAGACCATCATCGGCAAGGAATACTGGCCCATGCCCACCTACGCGGACCTGCTGTTTAATGTGTAAGAGGCGCGGGAACGGCGGGAGGACGGCTTTCGAGCCGAAAACTCCCCTCCCGCACCCACCCCCGAAAGGCAGCGACCTTGTTCGGAGAAGGCTGCTCCTTTGATGGGGAGCTGATTTCCAACAACCTATAACATCCTGACACAAAGGCGTGTGATCCTCCCAAGGGATCATGCGCCTTTTCTATACGAACGGAGGCAATGACATTGGCTATGGAACTGACCATTGAAAGCATTCTCGAGAGCGCCAGCGGCACAATCTTTGCCGTGTGGTTTCTGATCGGTGCGGCGCTGGTGTTCTGGATGCAGGCGGGCTTTGCGATGGTGGAGACAGGCTTCACCCGCGCCAAGAACGCCGGCAACATTCTCATGAAGAACCTCATGGATTTCTGCATCGGCACAGTCGTGTTCATTCTCATTGGCTTTTCCCTGCTCTTGGGCGAGGATCTGCTGGGCTTCATCGGCAAGCCGGGCTTCGACATCTTCACGGCTTACGGGAGCTTCGACTGGTCGAACTTCGTGTTCAACCTTATGTTCTGCGCCACCACCGCCACCATCGTCTCCGGCGCCATGGCGGAGCGCACAAAGTTCCTTTCCTATTGCATCTATTCCGGCGTGATCTCCGCGCTCATCTACCCCATCGAGGCCCACTGGATATGGGGCGGCGGATGGCTCAGTCAGCTTGGCTTCCATGATTTCGCAGGCTCCTGCGCCATTCATATGGTCGGCGGCATCTCGGCGCTGATCGGCGCGAAGCTTCTCGGCCCCCGCATCGGCAAGTTCACCAAGGACAGGGACGGCAGAATCACCGGTGTCAACGCCTTCCCCGGTCATAACCTGCCTCTCGGCTGCCTCGGCGTGTTCATCCTGTGGCTTGGCTGGTACGGCTTCAACGGTGCGGCGGCTACCTCTGTCGGGCAGCTCGGTTCTATCTTCCTGACCACGACCGTCGCGCCCGCGATCGCCACCGTGGTCTGCATGGTCTTCACATGGGTCAAGTACGGCAAGCCGGACGTGTCGATGTGCCTGAATGCCTCGCTGGCGGGCCTTGTCGCCATCACCGCACCCTGCGACGTGACCGACTGCCTCGGCGCCATCATCATCGGCGCGGTAGCCGGCCTGCTGGTGATCTTCGGCGTGTGGCTGCTGGACTACAGGCTGCGCATTGACGACCCTGTCGGCGCGGTGGCTGTGCACTGCCTGAATGGCGTCTGGGGCACCATCGCGGTGGGTCTGTTCGCCACCAATGCAGCGCCCGGCTACAGCGTTGCCAACGCTGCCGGCAAAGAGCTGACTGGCCTGTTCTACGGCGGCGGCTTTGAGCTGCTGGGGCTGCAGCTCACGGGCGTTGCGGCTGTCGCGGCATGGACGGCTGTGACCATCACCCTCACCTTTGCCATCATCAAGGCCACCATCGGTCTGCGGGCCAGCGAGCACGAGGAAATCGTCGGACTGGATATCGAGGAGCACGGTCTCGCTTCGGCCTACTCCGGCTTCATGATGGGCACATCCCTGATGACTGCGGCAAGCGGGGCCGCCACGCCTGCTCCTGTCGAGAAGCCCGCCGTTCCCGTGGAGGACGCTGTCCCGGTGGTGGTGCGCGCCGCGAAGGCTCCCGCGTCCGATGTGCGCATGACCAAGATCGACATTATCACCAAGCAGTCCAGCTTTGAGGTGCTCAAGACCGCCATGGAGGAGATTGGCGTCACGGGCATGACCGTCACGCAGGTGCTCGGCTGCGGCATGCAGAAGGGCCGTCCCGAATACTACCGGGGCGTCGCCGTCGAGATGAACCTGCTGCCCAAGATTGAGGTGGAGATCGTGGTGTGCAAGATTCCCGTGCGCACGGTCATCGAGACCGCCAAAAAGGTGCTCTACACCGGGCATATCGGCGACGGCAAGATTTTCGTCTACGATGTGGAGAACGTCATCAAGGTCCGCACAGGCGAAGAGGGCTACGACGCCCTGCAGGATGTGGAATGAGCTTGACAGCCTCCGTCCCTCCGGATACAATCATGGTTGACAGGATTCTCCATCATCGACCGAATCAGGAGGGCATCGCCATGAACATCATCAGCACCACCAACGCGCCCGCCGCCATCGGGCCGTATTCTCAGGGCTGCGAGGTCAACGGCCTCGTGTACACCTCGGGGCAGATTCCCGTTGATCCCGCGACGGGCAGCATCCCGGAGGGCATCGCCGCCCAGACCGAGCAGAGCTGCGGGAACGTCGGCGCGGTGCTGGAAGCCGCGGGCACGTCCTTTGCGAACGTCTTCAAGACCACCTGCTTCCTTGCGGACATGGCTGATTTTGCTGCTTTCAACGCGGTCTACGAAAAGTATTTCATCTCCAAGCCCGCCCGGAGCTGCGTCGCGGTGAAGGCCCTGCCCAAGGGCGTACTCTGCGAGATCGAGGCCATCGCGCAGAAATAACACTCTGTTCACAGACAAAAGCCCTCTGCCATCCGGCAGAGGGCTTTTTGCAGGAACCAATTCTCATGCGGCAGGCGCTCCAAGCATGCTCATCCCGCCTTCGGGACACGGGGCTGGCTCTGCTGCTTTTTCAGCATAACGAAGTACACGCCGCAAAGAATGATCTGCACCACCGTCGAGCTGGGCGTGGCAAGGCCGATATGGAACAGGGACACCGGGCTCCGATGGCTCATCAGCCACGACACAGGCACGCGCACGCCGAAGGCCCCGAGGATGCCCTGCATCATGACGAAGGTGGTGCTGCCGCAGCCGTTGAAATAGCCGATAAAGCAGAACAGGAACGAGGTCAGCACGCAGTCGATGGCATAGGCCTTCAGATACTCCGCGGCCGCCGCGATCACGTCCGGCTCCCGGGCAAACAGGCCCGACAGCAGGCTCCCGTGGAAGAAGGTGAAATAGCCCATGATCACGCCCGCGGCCAGCGACGTCGCAATCCCGCACAGCAGCGCCTTTCTCGCCCGCTCCGGCTTGTCCGCGCCGATATTCTGCGCCACGAAGGCGGACATGGCCTGCATATAGGCCGAGGGCACCAGCATCAGGAAGCCGCAGAGCTTCTCCGCCACGCCGACGCCCGCCGAGGCGATCAGTCCCAGCCCGTTCACGATCGCCATGATGACGAGGAAGGAGATGCTCACCAGCAGGTCCTGCAGGGCAATCGGAATGCCCAGCCGCAGGATGGCCCGGATATAGGCGCGCTGGGGCCGGATATCCCTGCGGGTGAAGGTGAAGGGCAGCTCCCGCCTGCGCATGATGAGCAGCGAAAGCAGCACGCTTGCCGCCTGCGCGAAGACCGTCGCCAGCGCCGCGCCCGCCGTACCCATGCGCAGCACCGCCACCAGCAGCAGATCCCCCGCGATATTCAGCGCGCTGGCCATCGCGACGGTGACCAGCGGCATCTTGGAATCACCGATGCCCCGGAACACGCTGCCGATGAGGTTGTAGGCCACGATGAACACCGTGCCCGCGCCGCAGATCATGATATAGGATACCGTCTGCTCGAAGGCCTCCGGCGGCGCCTGCATGACACCGGCCAGCGCCCGGGCGCAGAGCACCACAGCCACGGAGACAGCCGCCGCCAGCACGCCGAACAGGCACACGCCGCTGCCGATGATGCTCCCGGCTTCCTGCCGCCTTCCCTCGCCGATCTTCCGGCCGACCAGCACCGTCAGGCCCATGGCAAGGCCGGTGATGACAACCGTGATCGTATGCATGATCTGGCTGCCCGTCGAGACCGCGGACACATCCGCCGCCGTGCCGAACTGGCCCACCACCAGCAGGTCCACCGCGCCGTACATGGTCTGCAGAAGCAGCGCCAGCAGCACCGGCAGCGCGAAGCGGATCAGCGGCGACAGGATGGGACCCTGCGTAAAATTCCCCGACTGTTTCATCTGCGACTCCTCACAATCAAAGCCCGGCCATGCGCAGGAGCCTCCTGCCATAACCGGGCGCACCCGACATCTTATCGACCACGGGCGCGTTGACGCCCTTCGCATTGCGATGCGCGGTCCTCCGATGACCTGTTCAGTTCGGGTCAGTATGATAGCGCAACCCGGCGGGTTTGTCAAGCCGTCCGCGATTGTATTCCTTCTGTGCTTTTCCGGCATTTTTCTTGACATCGCCGCGCCGGATGGGCTAAACTGTGACCGTAGACGCGGGACGGATATATCCCGCAAGCAGCATTTGAAGGAGGAACCCCATCATGAAGAAGATTCTTGCTCTGGCCATGGCGCTCTGTATGCTCCTTGGCTGCACCGCCGCGCTGGCGGAAGATGAGACCTACTCGATCGGCATCGTGCAGCTCGTGCAGCATCCCGCGCTGGATCTGGCGACGAAGGGCTTTCAGGACGCCCTGACCGAGCTGCTGGGCGACAAGGTCACCTTTGACCTGCAGAACGCCTCCGGCGACGCCGCCACCTGCGCGACCATCGCCAACGGCTTCGTTTCCGCGGACGTCGATCTGATTATGGCCAACGCGACCCCTGCCCTGCAGGCTGCCGTCGCCGCGACCGCTGACATCCCGATTCTCGCTACCTCCATCACTGTGTATGACGTGGCGCTGGACATTCCCGCTGACGAGTGGAAGGGCTACACCGAGCTGAACGTCTCCGGCACCTCCGATCTGGCCCCGCTGGACGAGCAGGCCGCCATCATCAAGGAGCTGTTCCCGGACGCCAAGAACGTCGGCCTGATCTACTGCTCCGCCGAGCCCAACTCCCTCTATCAGGTGACCACCATCGCGGGCTACCTGAACGAGCTGGGCTATGAGACCACCATGTTCCCCTTCGCGGACTCCAACGATCTGGCCTCCGTGACCCAGAGCGCCTGCGACGCCTCTGACGTCCTGTACATCCCCACCGACAACACCGCCGCTTCCTACACCGAGACCGTCTACAACGTCGTGCAGCCCATGAACAAGCCCGTTGTCACCGGTGAGGAGGGCATCTGCGCCGGCTGCGGCGTCGCCACGCTGACCATCAGCTACTACGATATCGGCTATGCCACCGGCAAGATGGCCTACGACATTCTCGTCAACGGCGCCGACGTCTCCACCATGCCCATCCAGTTCGCTCCGCAGTTCGTCAAGAAGTACAACCCGACCATCGCGGCTGAGCTGGGCCTGACCATCTCTGAGGGCTACGAGGCTATCGAGGCTGAGTAATCTCCCGCCGGCATCTCTGCGAGGCCATGAAAGGTCCCATGCCTTTCATGGCTTCGCTTTTACTGAAAAGTCAGGCACTGCCTGAGAAGGTTCGTGGACGCCTCAACGGGCTTCCGCAGGGCCAACATCGAAGGAGGCACTTTTCTTGAACTTCACCTCCCTCCTCAATTCCCTGCCCGGCGCGGTCGCTCAGGGTCTGATCTGGGGCATCATGGCCATCGGCGTGTACATCACCTACCGCATTCTGGACGTGGCTGACCTGACGGTGGACGGCTCCATCGCCACCGGCGGCGCGGTCGCCGGCATGCTGATCATCTCCGGCTGCAATGTCTGGGTGGCGCTGCTGGTCGCGTTCCTCGTGGGCATGCTGACGGGCTTTGTCACCGGCATGTTTCACACCGCGATGGGCATTCCCGCCATTCTCGCGGGCATCCTGACCCAGCTCGCGCTGTACTCCGTCAACCTGCGCATCATGGACAACAAGGCCAACACCGCCATCAGCGCCAACAAATATCATCTGGTGGTGTCCCTGCGCAACGTCCGCGCCTTCACGGAGCTGTCGAACCCGATCTACATCGTGCTGATCTTCACCGTTGTGATCATCGCGCTGATGTATCTGTTCTTTGGAACGGAATTCGGCTGCTCCCTGCGGGCTGCCGGCGCGAACCCCAACATGGCCCGGGCGCAGGGCATCAACACCAACATGGCGAAGGTCGTGGGCCTGATGCTCTCCAATGGCATCGTGGCGCTCTCCGGCGCGCTGCTGGCGCAGTATCAGGGCTTTGCCGACGTGAGCATGGGCCGCGGCGCGATCGTCATCGGTCTGGCTGCGGTCATCATCGGCGAGGTCGTGTTCGGCAGGTTCCTGCGCTCCTTTGCGGGCAAGCTGGTCGCCGTCTCCCTCGGAGCGATCATCTATTATCTGGTCATTCAGGTCGTGCTGTGGCTGGGCCTGAACACCAACGATCTCAAGATGCTCACCGCGCTGGTCGTGGCGCTGTTCCTTGCCGTTCCCTTCTGGAAGGAAAAGCTCACCACGTTCCTGTCGGCAAGGAAGGAGGGCTGAGCCGTGCTGAAGATCAATCATATCGCCAAGACCTTCAACCCCGGCACCATCACCGAGAAAAAGGCCCTCGTCGATGTGGACCTGCACCTGATGCCCGGCGACTTTGTGACGGTCATCGGCGGCAACGGCGCGGGCAAGTCGACCACGCTGAACGCCGTGGCGGGCACGTTCCTTGTGGACAAGGGCACCATCGAGGTGGACGGCGTGGACGTGACGCGCCTGCCGGAGTACAAGCGGGCAAAGTATCTGGGCCGCGTGTTTCAGGACCCGATGACCGGCACCGCCGCCTCCATGACCATTGAGGAGAACCTCGCGCTGGCCTATCGCCGCGGCAAGCTCCGCACCCTGCGCTGGGGCATCTCAAACAAGGAGCGTGAGGCCTTCCGTCAGGCGCTTTCCACCCTTGAGCTGGGCCTTGAGGATCGCATGACCAGCCGGGTGGGGCTGCTCTCCGGCGGACAGCGGCAGGCGCTGACCCTGCTGATGGCTACGCTGCAGAAGCCCAAGCTGCTGCTCCTCGACGAGCACACCGCAGCCCTCGACCCCAAGACCGCTCAGAAGGTGCTGCACCTGACCCGCAAGCTCATCACCGAGGATAACCTCACCGCCATGATGGTCACCCACAACATGAAGGACGCGCTGCAATACGGCAACCGGACCATCATGATGCACGAGGGCAAGATCATTCTGGACATCAACCGCGAGACCAAAGCGCAGCTCAAGGTCGACGACCTGCTGCGGATGTTTGAGAAAGCCAGCGGATCGGGCATCGTGAACGATCGCATGCTCTTAGGCTGATTTTGAGAGCGCTCCATGAGGGCGCTCTTTTTTTGCGACTTTTTTGCAGAATGGAACCTGAGGGGCGTGTCAGGCATCTTATGGGTGTCGATCGATTGACGGAAACCGCTAAAACCATTACAATAAAGGAAGGTGTCCACCGTGAGGCATCCATTGATGAAGCTCCTGTCCCTGATGCTGGCAATCCTGACCCTGCTCCCCTGCGCGGCACACGCAGATGATCCTGTAACGCTGCGTCTGATCGAAAACGCATGGCTGAATGACGATATCCTGAACGCCTACACAGCCAAGACCGGCGTACAGTTTGAAAGGCTGGACGGCCACGCGATGACAGAGATGGCCAACGCCTTTGCCACTCGCAACGACCAGATCGACCTGTTCACCTTCACGGCCTATTCTGGGCTGTACTCCGTGAAGGAGCACGACTACTACGCGCCGCTGGAGGGCAGTGAAATCCTCTCTGCCCGCCTGAACGACCTGTATCCTGCCGTGCGCGACGTGCTGACCGACGATGGCCACATGGCCGGCTGGGTGCTCAACCTGAGCCCCATGTACATGAACGCAAACACCCGTCTGCTGGAAGAAAACGGTCTGACCGAGCCCACGACCTTCGCCGACATGCTCGACGTGTGCAACGCGCTGCTGGAGGCGGACGCGCTGGACAGCGAGACCTCCATGTTCTCCACCTGCAGCTACACTGCCGACAGCATGATGGCGCTGTTCATGTCACAGTACATCATGGCCTGCGGGCTCGAGGGCGGGCTGGTCGACTTCACGCGGCCGGAATTCCTGTCCGTGGCGGAGCGCATCCGCGACACGGTGCCCCGGGAAGAAGCCTACAAGGATGAGGCCTACAGCAGCGCCTTTGACTACCCCTGCGCCGCCAGCAGCATCTCCGCCGACCTGATGAGGCCCGCGCTGCAGCTGATCGAAGGCCAGTCCCCTGCCGTGGAGGCCTACATGGGCGTCGCGACGGTCAATCCCTACTCCGCCCGCCGGGACGAAGCCATCGCCTTCCTTGAGTTCTACGCCAGCCAGACCAGCGCGGAGAGCTACTTCTATGACGCCTCTCTGACTGAACCGGTCAAGAACGATAGACAAGCCAAGCTGCTTCAGGACATCGCCGTGAGGCTCCGCACCCTCGAGGCCATTGAAGACCCGACCGCCGAGCAGCGCGACGAGCTGGAAGCCCTGAGGCAGGATCAGGCCAACGCCGAGCAGTATCTCTGGCTCATCACCGAGGAGGATATCGCGTTCTACCGCGACTTTGCGCAGAACCTGTCCATCGCCGAGGCCGCGCCGGTTCAGTACGACGAATCGCTCCGGGCCAGCGCGGGGCTGTTCCTCAGCGGCGTCTACGATTCCGCCGCCTTTGCCAAGGCCTGTCAGGATCATATCAATATGATCTATCAGGAGCACGGGATTGCCGTGAAGTAACCCATGACCATCGCGCAATTCATCACCATTGACACGGAGGCTGCCATGACACACACTGCCTTTGCCGAGCGGATCATCGCCATGCAGGCCCGGCTGTACCGGGTATCCGCCGGCATCCTGAATCAGCGGGCCGATCAGGAGGACGCGGTTCAGTCCTGCATTGAGAAAGCATGGCGCAAGCTGCCGACGCTGCGGGACGAAAGCAGCCTCGAGGCGTGGGTCACGCGCATCCTCATCAATGAATGCCGGGCCATGATTCGCAGAAAGCGGTGGGTGGTGCCCGTGGAGACCATCCCGGACGCCCCCGCTCCGCCCGACGCGGACCCCGACCTGTACCGGTTCTTTGCTTCTCTGCCTGACAAGCTGAGGCTGGTCATGACCCTCCACTACGTCGAGGGCTTTGAGGTCACCGAGATCGCCCGACTGCTGCGGCTCCCGGAGGGGACAATCAAGTCCCGTCTCGCGCGGGGACGGGAGAAGATGAAGGCCGACGAAAATCTGTGGGAGGAGGTGAACGAGCTGTGAAAAAGCTGCGGCAAGACCTTGATTTTACGAAGACCTACGGCAGCGTCCCTGCCTCCTTCGAGGAGCGCGTCATGAAGACCCTGCGGGATACCGCTCCGACGGAGCAGCCTGCAGAGACCGTGCCCGTTCGCCGGAGACCCTACCTGCGCATAGTCATCGTCGTGGCGGTGCTGCTGGCGCTGACGGCTACGGCAGTGGCGGCGATGCTCTCCCGGACGGCGGAGATGTACCTCGGCCCCCACGGTCTCGGCGGCTCGGACTCGCAGATCGCCGTCGATATGCAGAACGGCTCCGTTGCCTACGCCGGGCAGAGCATGCAGCTCGGGAACGTGCTGTTCACCCTCGACGACGCTGTTTGGGGCGAGGAGGATATCTACGCCACCGGCACCTATCAGGTCGTGGGCGATACGAACGAGCTGCTGGTCGGCTTCGGCCTGCTGCCCTCCCATGCCTATTCGCCCTTCGGCACCGACCGCGAGGACACGACCATGACCTATCTCGAATACGCCGAAGCGAACAGCCTGCAGCTCATCGGCGCGGAAATCTTCATGAAAGGCTACCTTGACGCGAACGGCGAGGGCGTCAGCGGTGACAGCAGCTTCTACTCCTACGAGGAGAGCGAGGGCGTGCACCGCTTCGGGCTGATGCTCTTCCTCACGCCAGAGAAGATGCAGGCCGCCCGCGAGGCCGGCAGCCGGTTCCAGTTCACGCTGACCGTCTATCAGTATGATGAATCGGGCCGCCCCACCGACCCGGACGACACCGATATATGGAACGCCACAAGCTGGATATCCGACGAGTGGGAGGTTTCCCTGCCCGGAGAAAACTGATTCTTTCATCCAGACCGCACCCCGGTCTGGATTTTTTGGCCGTTCTTTGCCCAGATATTCCGAACGTTGCAATGTATCCAGAAAGAAATGTCCGGGCTGTCTTGCATTCATCCGGGCGATATGCTATCATGACGCTGTGACTGACACCACCTCCCCCGACGACTGAGGAAGGAGACGACATACCAATGCCGACCGATATCGAGATTGCTCAGGCAGCAACGCCCCAGCGCATTGAAGCCATCGCCGCCAAGGCGAACATTCCCGAGGACGCCCTGTCCCCCTACGGCCGCTACATCGCCAAGGTGGACCCGGCCCTCATCCCCGGCGGCGAAAGGGCAAAGCTGATCCTCGTCACCGCCATCAACCCCACCCCTGCCGGTGAGGGCAAGACCACCGTGTCCGTGGGTCTGGCCGACGGCATGACCAAGATCGGCAAGAAGGCCATGCTGGCGCTGCGGGAGCCCTCCCTCGGCCCGGTGTTCGGCATGAAGGGCGGCGCGACCGGCGGCGGCTACGCGCAGGTGCTGCCCATGGAGAACATCAACCTGCACTTCACCGGCGACCTGCACGCCATCACCGCGGCCAACAACCTGCTGGCCGCCATGGTGGACAACCACATCCAGCAGGGCAACAAGCTGGGCATTGATCCGCGTCAGGTGACGTGGCGGCGCTGCCTCGACGTGAACGACCGCCAGCTCCGGCAGATCGTCTCCGGCCTTGGCGGCAGGCTCAACGGCATGCCCCGGGAGGACGGTTTTGACATCACCGCGGCCAGCGAGGTCATGGCGGTGTTCTGCCTCGCCAGCGACCTCAAGGATCTCAAGGCCCGCCTTGCCCGCCTGCAGGTGGCCCGCACCTTTGCCGGTACGCCCGTGACCGCTGGCGACCTGCATGCCGAGGGCGCGATGACGGCGCTCCTGCGGGACGCTCTGCAGCCCAACCTCGTCCAGACCATCGACGGCACTCCCTGCCTGATGCACGGCGGCCCCTTCGCCAACATCGCCCACGGCTGCAACTCGGTCATCGCGACCAAGACGGCCATGCGCCTTGCTGACTATGTGGTCACTGAGGCGGGCTTCGGCGCCGATCTGGGCGCGGAGAAGTTCCTCGACATCAAGTGCCGCATGAGCGGTCTGTGGCCTGACGCGGTGGTCGTGGTCGCGACGGTGCGGGCGCTCAAGTCCCATGGCGGCTGCCCCAAGGCTGATCTGGGCGCGGAGAGCGTCGACTACCTCGAGAAGGGCCTGCCCAACCTGATCCGCCATATCGAGCATGTCCGCGACGTATGGCAGCGCCCGGTGATCGTGGCCATGAACCGCTTCATCACCGACACCGAGGCCGAGATGGCCGTGCTGCGCGCTGCCTGCGAGAAGGCTGGCGCTCCCGTTGAGCTCTGCGATGGCTGGGCCAAGGGCGGCGACGGCGTGAAGGAGCTGGCGCAGCTCGTGTGCGAGACCGTCGACAAGCAGCCGAAGGTCACGCCTTCCTTCACCTACCCGGACGACGTCTCCCTCAAGGAGAAGATCGAGGCTGTCGCGACCCGCATCTACGGCGCGAAGGACGTCTCCTTCAACGCCAGCGTGCTCAAGCAGCTCGCGAAGCTCGAGGAGGAAGGCTGGGGCCATTGCCCGGTGTGCATCGCCAAGACGCAGTATTCCTTCTCCGACGACCCGAAGAAGCTCGGTGCGCCCAGCGGCTACACCCTGACCATCCGTCAGGTTCGGCTCTCCGCCGGCGCGGGATTCGTGGTGGCCTTCGCGGGCGACATCATCGCCATGCCCGGCCTGCCGAAGATTCCCGCCGCCGAGGGCATCGACGTGGACGACGAGGGCAAGATCACCGGTCTGTTCTGATTTTCAACATGTGGGTACGGCTTCGGAATCCGGAGCCGTGCCTTTTTTTCTTTTGCCAGCAGATTCTGCCATCCAAACATATGAAACACTTGCAAAACTTGTCGAATAACCCTTGCGGCTGGGCTTTCGCGATGCTATAATCAATGCTGGATAGATTTGCATCAGGAGGAATGGTCCGATGATAAAGCGCGTGACGGCTCTGCTTGCCGCGATTTGCCTGATGGCTCCGGCCCTGCCCGCTCTGGCGGATGTGGAATACTTCGAGGGCTGGACGCCGGAGATTATTGAGGGATACTGGACCCACGACAGCGAGATCTCGCGTATGATTAAGTACACCGCCGTCTACGATTCCATCGGCGAGCAGTATCACGAGCCGGACAAGGAGGAGTTCAACGCCAACTCCCCCGCCATCTATACCGCCCGGCTGATCTCCAACATCAGCGCTTATGCTGAGAAGGACACGACGGCTGAGCGCGTGATTCCCGGTAAGAACGACGGCGTGCCCGTCGAGGTGCTTTTCGTGGGCACCTACTGGTGCGTCGTGCGCAAGGGCAACGTGCTGGGCTATGCCAAGCGCGAGAAGCTGACCAACTTCCAGAACGCCGGCACCAACACCATACCCTACGGCGTGCAGAAGCACTCCTATGTGGCCAAGACGGCCAAGATCACCTATGTGCGCATCGCCATGAGCAGCGAGGACCCCTACTGGGTCGTGCTCAAGCCCGGCACCACCCTCACCATCTGGAAGATCATGAACGGCTGGGCCATCGTCAACTATCAGCGCTGCTACGGCTATATTGACCTCAACGACCTGACCGATCTGGTGCCCGTGTCCCCCACCGACACGCCCATCAACGACGAGACCCCCATCGCCGCCTATACCTCCTACTACGGCATGTCCCAGTCGGAGACGAACCTGAACCGCCTCAACAACATTCAGGTCGCCTGCGCTTTCCTGCGCCGCGTCATTATGCCCGGCGAGACCTACAACTGCAACAAGATCTGGGGCCCCTATCGCGAGGCCACCGGCTACAAGCAGGCTCCCGTGCTCATCAACGGCGAGACCAAGCCCGGCTATGGCGGCGGCACCTGTCAGGCGTCCTCCACCATCTATAACGCGCTGATTCAGCTCCCCGGCATCGAGATCATCAACCGGCATGCTCACGGTCCTTCCGGCGCGGCTTACCTGCCTCACGGCGTGGACGCGGCGGTCGGCGACGACAGCAAGAATCTGAACCTGATCTTCAGGAACAACTATGACTTTGCCATCCGCATTGACGCCCAGTCCAACGATGACGGCGCGCTGTGCATGCTGATCTACCGCGCCACTGACGCGGAGGTCGCTGCTGCGCAGGCGGCGAAGACAGCCTCCAAGTGAAGCTGTATCATCGTCTGACGCAGGCGCTGTTCCTGCGGCGGCTGAACCGCTTTGTGGCGGAGGTATCTTTGGACGGGCAGACCCAGACCGTGCATGTGAAGAACACCGGGCGGCTCGGCGAGCTGCTGCTGCCCGGCGCGGCGGTCTGGCTCGAGGAATCCGACAATCCCGCCCGCAAGACCCGCTTCGACCTCGTCTGCGTTGAAAACCGCGGCTATGTTGTCAACATCGACAGTCAGGCCCCGAATCCCGTTTTTCGCGAGTGGGCAGATCGCGGCGGCTGGGCAGACGGTCTCATCGGCCTGCGGGGCGAGGTATTCCGCGGAGATTCCCGGTTTGATTTTGCCTATACGCGAAACGGCTCTCCCGGCTATGTCGAGGTCAAGGGTGTGACGCTCTTTGATGACAGCGGCATGGCCTTTTTCCCCGATGCGCCCACCGAGCGCGGCGTAAAGCACCTGCGGGGGCTCATCGAGGCCCGGCGCGAAGGCTGTGAGGCAGGCGTCTGCTTCATCCTCCAGCGGGACAATGTCGCGGGCCTCAAGCCCAATGACCGGACGCACCCGGCCTTCGGGCAAGCGCTGCGGGAAGCCGCTGCGGCAGGCGTAACCATCCGGGCGCTGAGCTGCCTTGTCACGCCCGAGAGCTGCGAGGCCTGCCGTGAAGTGCCTGTCATTCTATGATGAAAGGACGGATGCCCATGAAGCGCTTCATCTCCATGCTGCTGGCGTTTTGGCTGGGCATGACCGCCCTTCCCGCGCTGGCTGACGAGACTGTCATCGAGCCCCAGTGGCCCGTCCCGGACTATGTCACATGGCTGCTGGAGATTGCCTCGGAAGAGGTCGGCTACGAGGAGGGCCCCCACGGCTATTCAAAATACGGCGAGTGGGCGGGCGACCCCTATGCCCAGTGGTGCGCGGAGTTCCTCTGCTGGTGCGTCGATCAGGTCGATCAGCGCCACGGCACCGAACTGCTCAAGAATGTCTATCCGCTCTATTCCGGCTCCAACGGCGGCCGGAACTGGTTCATCCGTCAGGGGCGATACCTCGTGCGCAACGGTCACCTCGAGAACTGGGGCTACCAGTGGCTCAAGGGCACCGACCATTTCCTGACCACCGGCGATTACATCCCTCAGCCCGGCGACTGGGTCTTCTTCACCTGGACCAGCAACACGGACACTGACCATGTCGCCATGGTGGAATACTGCACCCGGAACGCGGCGGGAGACGTGACCATTCATGTCATCGAGGGCAACAACCCCTCCGGCGTGACCCGGGGCACCTACGCCCTGACCTACAACCGCATTCTGGGCTACGGCACCGTGCACGACGCGGCGGATTGGACCATGCGGGGCGGATGCTCCGGCGAAAAGGTACGGCAGCTTCAGGAGAAGCTGATCTATCTGGACTATCTGTCCGACGGCGCGGCGGACGGCGCCTACGGCAGCACGACCCAGTCCGCTGTCGAGGCCTTCCAACGGGCGCAGCGGCTGAACGCCAACGGCATTGCGAATATCGACACCCAGCGCGCCCTCGACAAGGCTGTCGATCAGGCCATCCATGATGATCCCAACACATGGCAGGTCGTGGATGACGACGACTGGTGAGAGAACATAGGATAACGATGAGATAGACGCTTTGAAGCTCAAAGCGTCTATCTCGTGCTCTCTGCGAAATCGACTTCCGCCTTACCGGTCTTGTTTCGCGCGGCAAGCGCGCACATGCCGCAGAGAGGATAGCTTGAAACCGCTTTCTCGTTTGGACTTCATGTCCGCGTGGTTCAGCGGCAAGATTGATGAAGGCTTTGTAAAGGATGCATTCCATGAGAACTTGGTATAGCAAATCCCCTGCTGTTTCTGGCATACTCATTGGACAAGGGTTATTCATCCTCTTTGTCTTACTTGAGTATGCTCTTGTGGTTACAGGGATATCCGATTGCGGCGTGATTGCAGATTCCTGTTTTCGGGTTTTGTTTGGTGTGATTGCCCTTCTGCTCATCCACGCGCTTTATCGCGAGCGCTTTTCCGGCCTGTTTACTGCAAGCATTCCAAAATCAACGTGGCTGTACTGCATCCCCTTCTTTTTGTACCTTGCTTTGGAGTTTTTGTTTCTGCCGGTAACCGACCATGTCACAACGGCTTATGTTCCCTATTTTCTATTGGTCTGCCTGAATCAGTTGGCAACAGGCTTCTGGGAGGAGGCCGCCTCCAAGGGCCTTGTTATGAGCGGTATGCTCCTGAAGTGGAGACGCACCGCAAAGGGCAGAATCGGCATGATTTTGGTGACAGGCATTCTCTTTGGCTCCCTGCACCTGCTCAATGTGCTCTTCAGCCACGATCTTGAGTATTGCATATGGAATGCCATCTATTCCAGCGCTTTTGGTGTTTTCATGGCGGCCATTTACTTGCATTCAAAGAGCATCTCGCTCTGTATGGTTTTGCATGCCGTATGGAATATCATTATCCGAATACCGGGCAATTTCTTTGAAGAGATTCAAGAAGGGACATTATCTGCCTTTATTTACACGTCTCAGGACATACTCCTGCTCGGCATTCTTCCCATCATCTCTATCATCATCTGCGTTACGCATGATAAAGCGGCTCGCGCGGAGAGCTGAATTCCATGATATGCCGATGGCAATGACTGTCGCGCGTCCGTTAATTCTTCGGTTTGCCTTCCTGAACGGTCACCCTTGTCACAGCAGCGGGCGCACTGTCCTTTACGCCTTTGCCTGATGCCTGCTGGTTTCTATTGACACAATAAAAAGTGCGCGTGTCTCTTGACAGAACCGCGCTCAAAGCGTACAATGGATGAAGGTAGGGAGCCATTGCTGAGGCCCTATCGCAACCTTTGGCAGGTTGATGAGGAGCCGCCGCGCAGAGCTGAACTGCACGGCGGCTTGCTCTATGATAACGCCCTACTCCCACAAAAGGACGTGATCCATTTGGAACCCATCTACGTCTTCGGCCACAGGAATCCGGACACGGACTCGGTGGTGTCGGCCATGGCCTATGCGGCGCTGCGGAGCGCGCTGGGCGAGAATGAATATGTCGCGGCGCGTCTGGGGCATCTGACCGATGAGACGTCCTTCCTGCTCAAGCGCTTCGGGTTTGAGCCGCCGCTGTTCCTGCACACCGTTCGCACACAGGTTCGGGACGTCGATTTCGACCGCCCGCCGACCGTCAGCGGATCTGTCGCCGTCAGCCACGCGTGGGATCTGCTGCGGGAGCACCCCGACCTCTCCGGCCTTCCCGTGACGGATGAGCAGGGGCGGCTTGCCGGCATGATCACCGCCAGCGGCATCGCTGAGCGCGACATGGACTCCATCGACCGTCCGCGAGTCGAGGCTGTGCCCGTGTTCAACCTGCTCTCAGCCATCGAGGGCCGGGTCATCAACAGCGACGACGACGTGTTCGACACCCTGACCGGCGAGGTTGTGATCGCTCTGCCGGGGCCCGGCGCGTGCCTGCGGGGCGTGCGGGAGGGCAGCATCGTCATCTGCGGCCAGCAGAAGGACGTGGTCGACGAGGCCCTGCGGATGGGCGCGTCCTGCGTCATTCTCTGCCAGAGCGATCTGGCCGACCAGTACCGCGGCATCTCCTCCCCCACCTGCATCATCGCCACGCCCTGCGACGCCTACCGCGCCGCCCGGCTGATCTACCAGTCCATTCCCGTCCGGCGCATCGCCAAGGCCGACGGGCTGGTCTGCTTCCATCTTGACGACTATATCGACGATGTCCGCGATACCATGCTGGAGAGCCGCTACCGCTCTTATCCCGTGCTGGACAGCGACGGCAAGGTCGTCGGCACGCTGGGCCGCTTCCACTTGATCCGGCCCCGCAGAAAGCGCGTCGTGCTGGTCGACCACAATGAGACCCGGCAGTCCGTCGAGGGCCTCGATCAGGCGGAAATCATCGCCATCCTCGACCATCACCGCCTCGCCGACGTGCAGACCCGCGGCCCCGTGTTCATGCGCAACGAGCCTGTCGGCTCCACCACCACCATCGTCGCCACCATGTTTCAGGAGCACGGCCTGATGCCCTCCGAAAAGTTAGCCGGGCTGATGGCCGCGGCAATTCTCTCGGACACCGTGCTGTTCAAGTCCCCGACCTGCACCGCCCACGACCGCCGCATCGCCGAGCGTCTGGCCCGCATCGCAGGCATTGATCTGGACGCGCTGGGCCGGGAAATCTTCTCCGCCTCGGTAGCCATCGAGCGTCCCGCCGCCGAGCTGCTCATGCGCGATTTCAAGGACTTCCATATCGCCGGGCATGAGATCGGCATCGGGCAGATCAACTGTCTGGACGTCGATGAGATGCTCGAGCGCCTGCCGGAGTTCCTCGACGCGATGAAAAAGCTGCAGAAGGACCGTGCCTACGGCATGGTGCTGCTCATGCTCACTGACGTGCTGCGCTGCGGCACAGAGCTGATCTTCCTCGGCGACGCGGAGATCATTCGCCAGTCCTTCAACCTGCCCGATGTGGAGGGCAACCACATCTTCCTGCCGGGGGTACTGAGCCGTAAAAAGCAGATCGTACCCGCTCTGGCTCTGCTCTGGGGGTGACCAAATGCTCAAAAAGGGATTCGCGCTGCTGCTTTGTCTCCTTCTGCTGCCCATGTCCTCGCTGGCTGAGGCGGCAGAAGGCGTGCGCTTCCGCCTGACCTTCGACATGGATGAATCCGCCTATCCGGCTGACGTCGCGGACATCATGCCCGGCATCGCGGACCTGCTCGAGATTCTCACCGTGGAGGGCCTTTTCGCCGAACAGGACGGTTTCTTTGACCTGCAGGCCGATGTGACCCTGAACGAACTCGAGCGCACCCGCACCGATCTGCACGTCTTCGGCGTGGACAAATTCTGGAATATACGCAGCTCCCTGCTGGGCGGCGAAGCGGTGTCCATCAGCATGCCCGCGATGCTGGAATTCGCCATCAAGGGCTATTCGCATCTGGGCATCCCCCTGCAGCGAGCTGCCATTCTGATTTCGCCCTTCGTGCATTCCAGCGGTCTGCAGGCGCTGACCCTGATCGCGGAGCCTGTCCTCTTTGCCGGGCAGGGCAGCCGGAAGATCAGTCGCGACACGCTTATCAAGACGGCCCGCGCGATGGCCGAGGCTGCCTCCTCCGACCGCGCCTTCCGCTACTGGACGGAAGCCGTCTTCATGGAAACCGGATGCGATGATGATGTGACCGGCGCCATCGCCCAGCTTCCCGAATGGATCGAGAGCTTCGTGCCCCGGGACGGCGTGAGCGTCAAGGTTACCGATGATTCGGAGGTCTGGACAGCCGGTTCTCTGACCCTTGCCCGCCGGGAGACGGATCAATCCGGCGCGCAGGTGCTCTCTGTGACCCTGCCTCCCCTGCCGGGCGGCCTGACCATCACCTTCGACGCCGCCACGCAGCCGGATGGCGATCTGCTCCACGGCAGCTTTGATCTGCTGGCAGAGGATGGCGACGGAGAACTCTTTCTCCGCCTGCATGCGGACGGTTCCCTGCCTGTCGCGCTGCCAGTGACGCGCTCCTTCTCCCTTGTCTGGGACGCGGAGGGCCGGGCAGTCGGCGGCGACGGCGTGCACCTGTACTTCGAGGGCGAACCAACAGACAGCGGCCTCATGATTCGTCAGATGACCCCTAACCGCGACGCTGTCATGCTGACCATGACCGCCGACCTGAGCACCGAGCTGACCGTATTCGATCATGTCGTGGATGCGGGCGGCGTTGAATTGCTCAGCCTGAACGGCGACACCCTCACCGCGCTGATGGAACGGATTTTCTCTCCGCTGGTTCGCGGCCTGCTTCCCTTGATTGCCCAAGCCCCCGCCTCCTCCTGCCAGACCCTGATGGATATGCTTGAGAACAGCGGCGTTTTCGGTCTCCTGACAGCAAACATGGCCGACGAGGACGACTGGAACGAGGCTTGGGATGACTGGGATGAAAGTCTGGACGAAAACTGGGACGAGAACTGACAAGGAGGGCTGCCCATGGACGAACCGCTGCTTTTTCCTGCCCGGTCCGACTTTCGGGCATGGCTGACGGAGCACCCCGACGAGTCCGGCGTGTGGCTTCTGTTCGGCAAACGCGGCGGCCCGAAGACCCTCACCGCCGCTCAGGCGCTGGAGGAGGCCCTCTGCTTCGGCTGGATTGACGGGCTGATGGAGAGCATTGACGAGACCTGCTACCGCAAATATTTCGCGACGCGCAGGCCGCAGAGCAAATGGTCGGAGAAGAACCGCAAGCTGGCGGAAAAGCTGGAAGCCGAAGGGCTGATGACCGACCGGGGCCGCCGCGCCATCGAGGAGGCCAAACGCCGCGGCCTTTACGAAAACGGCCCCCGCATGCAGTCAGACGGCGATCAGGTTGAAGCGATGCGCGCGCTGCTGGCGCCTCACGAAACCGCTCTGCGCAACTTCGACGCCATGACGCCCTCCGTACGCCGCACCTACACAACCAGCTATTTCTCCCTGAAGACCGAAGCGGGTCGCGAAAAGCGGCTGGCGCAGCTCGTCGAGCGGCTGGAGCTGAACCTGAACCCCATGGAATCACTGGCAAAAAGGAAGGCTGAATCCGGCGAGTCCTGACAGCTTCCCTCATACGGAAACAAGCCCACCCGACGGCATGTGACCGCCGGGTTTTTCTCTGTCTGAAAACAGTGCCGACGCTTGATTTTGCCGGGCGTTCTGCTATAATATGGGCAGAGATATCCACCAAGGGGGCCTGCTGACATGAAGAAACTGTTTGCCCTGCTTTTGATTGGCGTCATGGCGCTGTCCTGTCTGGGAGCGCTGGCGGAGAATGCCGCCGACCCGTATCAGCTGGGACTTGCGCTCTATCAGTCGGAGCAGCGGAGTGAGGAGGAGCTGGTCAAAGCCGTCTCTTACTTCGAGCAGGCCGCGGAACAGGGCTCCGCGGAGGCGCAGCGCATCCTTGGCGACATTTACCGGGGCGGTGTGCTGGGCGAGAGCGACATGGACGCGGCCGTCCGATATTATGAACAGGCCGCGGAGCAGAACGACGCCTACGCGCTGAGCTGGCTGGGCTTCATCTATTACAACGGTCAGACCGGCGAGAAGGACATCGAAAAGGCCGCCGCCTATTTTGAGCGGGCCGCTGAACTGGATGACGCTTTCTCCCTGAACGCGCTGGGCAACATCTACCGCCGCGGCGAGCTGGGCGAGAGCGACCTTTCCCGGGCCATGTCCTGCTATGAGCGGGCCGCCGAACTGGGCAATCCTGACGCGCAGCGCACCCTCGGCGATATCTACCGCGGAACGCAGCTGGGCGATCCCGACCTCGCCAAGGCTGTCGAATATTATGAGATGGCCGCGACCCAGAACAACACCTATTGTCTGACGATCCTTGGCAACATCTACCGCGAAGGCGGTCTGGGCGAGAAGGACATCCCCCGGGCAGTTGAATACTTTGAAAAGGCCTCCGCGCTGGGTTCCGCTGACTCGCTGCACTGGCTGGGTCATGTCTACCGCGACGGCGAGCTGGGCGAACCTGAACTCGACAAGGCCGTTGCTTATTTTGAGCAGGCCGCAGCGGCCGGTCAGCTGGACGCGCTGTATGATCTGGGCAACCTCTTCCGCGCCGGAACCCTTGGCGAGGCTGATCTGCCCAAAGCCCTTGCGTATTATGAGCAGGCCGCTGAACAGGAGCATATCAATTCGCTGAACATGCTGGGCGCGCTCTACCGCAGCGGTGAAGCGGGCGAGCAGAACCTTGAAAAGGCCATCGGCTATTATGAGCAGTCCGCCGCAAGGAACGATATTACCGCGCTGCGTACGCTGGGCGATATCTACCGCAGCGGCGAGCTGGGCGAAAAGCATGTTGCCAAGGCCGTTGAATACTATGAGCGGGCCGCTGAGCTCGGCGGCGTGAACTCCCAGCGCAACCTCGGCGATATTTATCACAACGGCGAGCTGGGCGAAAAGGACATTGTCAAGGCCGTCCACTATTACGAGATGGCCGCGGCGCAGGGCGGCATCAACTCCCAGCTCGCGCTGGGCAACATCTACCGCAGCGGCGAGCTGGGCGAAAAGGACATCGTCAGGGCTGTCGAATACTTCGAGATGGCTGCGGCGCAGGGCGGCGTGAACTCCCAGCGCAATCTGGGCGAGATCTACCGGGGCGGCGAGCTCGGCGAACCCGATATCGTCAAGGCTGTTTACTATTTCGAGATGGCCGCGGCGCAGGGCGATATTTCCTCGCTGAACACCCTCGGCGATATCTACCGCGAAGGCGAGCTGGGCGATCCCGACGCTGCCAAGGCTGTCGAATACTACGAACAGGCCGCGGAGCAGAACGACAGCTACGCGCTGAGCTGGCTGGGCTTCATCTGGCACAACGGCCTGTCCGGCGAGAGGAATCTCGGCAAGGCCATTGCCTATTTCGAGCGGGCTGCTGAACAGGGCGACGATTTCTCCCTGAACGCGCTTGGCAATATTTATCGCGCGGGCGATCTGGGCGAGAAGGACCTGAGCACCGCCATTGCCTATTACGAGCAGGCAGCGGAGCTTGGCAACCTTGACGCGCAGCGCACCCTCGGCGATATCTACCGCAGCGGCGAGCTCGGCGAAAAGGACATTGTCAAGGCCGTCCACTATTACGAGATGGCTGCCGCCCAGAATGGCGTCAATTCCCTGCGTAACCTCGGCGACATTTACCGCAACGGCGAGCTCGGCGACCCCGACATAGAAAAGGCCGTCGCTTACTTCGAGCGGGCCGCGGCGCTGGGCGGCGTGAACTCCCAGCGGACCCTCGGACAAATCTACCGCAACGGCGAGCTGGGCGAGAGCGACCTCGAGAAGGCCATCGAATACTACCAGATGGCCGCGGCTCAGGGCGATATCACGGCGCAGACCGCGCTGGGCGATATCTACAGCGGCGATGAGCTGGGCGATCCCGACTGGGCCAAGGCGCTCGAATACTATGAGATGGCGGCGCTTCAAGGTGACAGCTACTCGCAGAGCTGGCTGGGTTACATCTACGAAAACGGTCTGGCCGGTGAAAAGGATATTGAGGCTGCGTTCCACTGGTTTGAGCAGGCAGCCGAGGCAGATGACAGCTACTCGCTCAGCGCGCTGGGCAGGATTTATCGTGACGGCAAGCTGGGCGAACCCGATTTTGAAAAGGCCGTGGGCTATTACGAACGGGCCGCTGAGCAGGGCGACACCTCCTCTCTGGTCGCGCTGGGCCGAATCTACCGCGACGGCAAGCTGGGCGAACCCAATATCGAGAAGGCCGTTGACTATTTCGAGCAGGCTGCAGAGCTGAACGACGTCAACGCTCTGTACGCGCTGGGCGCGATCTATGACGGCGACAAGCTGGGCGAACCAGACCCGCAGAAGTCTTACGAATACTACACACAAGCCGCTGAAAATGGCAGTCACAACGCGCTTTATGCGCTGGGCGAGATGTACCGTCACGGCAAGCTCGGCGAACCCGATATCGCCAAGGCCGCGGAGTACTTTGAGCAGGCCGCAGAGCTGGGCAACAGCAGCGCGATGTTCGCTCTGGGCAACATCTGCCGGGACGGCGAGCTGGGCGCCCCCGATCTCGACAAGGCCATCGCGTATTACACCCTTGCGGCGGAAGCGGGGAGCGAGAGCGCGCAGGAAGCGCTGGATTCGCTGAACGCCGCCGAGTAAGCAGCTCATATCAGTTTCAGCCCTCTGGCAAGCGTCAGGGGGCTTTTCCATTGAACGACAAGTTCATTGCGCGCGCTCCTCTGCCTGTGGTATGATAGCAGAGCGACGACCAAAGTCTCGCGGAGAGGAGAAAGCATGTTTCCACGCATTGACATGAAGGCAACCGGGCGGCGCATTCAGGCGCTGCGGGAAAAACAGGGCCTTTCCGTTCGCGAGCTGCAGAAGCTGCTGGGCTTTGATCAGCCGCAGGCCATCTACAAATGGCAGCGGGGCGAGAGCCTCCCGACCGTGGATCATCTGCTGATGCTCAGCAGGATTTTCGGACTGCCGATGCAGGACATCCTGATCGTTGACGATCAGGATTCCGTCTTTTTGGCGATCATAAGGAGACGATGCGCATGAGTATTCAAACCATCACCGCTCCGGCGGAGCAGACGGAATGGCTCTATGTGCCGGACATAGGCTATCAGACCGAGGGCAGACTGACCCGGACGATGCAGTGCCTCATCCCCCACCGCCGGGTCTGGGAGCATGAAGAAGGCTGCCCGCTGGTCGTGTTCATCCCCGGCGCGGCGTGGCAGAAGCAGGAGATGTACAACAACCTGCCCGCGCTGTCCATGCTGGCCCGTCGAGGCTATGCCGTGGCGTCTGTGCAGGTTCGGGAAGCTGGGCTGGCAACGTTCCCGGCGCAGATCGAGGACGTCCGGCGGGCAATGGCTGCGCTGGCGGAGCATGCGGAGGCATTTCATCTGGACATGCGCCGCGTGGTGCTGGCCGGGGACTCCTCCGGCGCCCATATCGCGCTGATGGCAGCGCTGACGGGCAGGGTGTCCGTTCGCGGCGTGATTGACCTCTACGCTCCGACGGACATGCTGCTCTCCGGCGGCCCCATGACCGCGTCAATGCTGGGCGTGGACAGCGTGCGGGCGCATCCGGAAAAGGCAGCGGCAGCTTCCTGCGGAACCTATATCACGCCGGATCGGGACATTCCGCCCGTTCTGATCGCCCACGGCCTGTCAGACGTGATCGTTTCCCCGGAGCACAGCCTGCTGCTCTACCGTCAGCTCCGGGACTGCGGGAAAGCGGCACGGCTGGTGCAGGTCGCGGGCGCCGGGCACGGCGGTGGCTTCTGGTGGAGCGAGCCCATGCTGGAGGTGATGGACGGCTTCATGCAGGGGCTGTGGAAGGAGTAAGCCCATGAGCATATCCATCGGAACCTGCATCCGGCGGGACAATTGGCGGGAGGAGCTGCGGCAGGCGGCTGCGTCCGGGTTTGAGACGGTCGAGCTGTACTGCAATGTCACGCTGGGCGGACTGAACCTGACGGAAGCCGCCGCTGAAATTCGGGATGCTGGTCTGCATCTGAGCGCCATTGGGCTGTACGGCAATCCGCTGGCCTCGGAGGAGAATCGGGCGGAGCTGACCCACTGCATTGAGCTGGCCCGCTCATGCGGCGCAGCGTCTGTGAGCACCTTTGCCGGGGCGCTGCCGGGAAAAAGCGTCGGTGACACGGTGCGCGACTTCCAGAAGGTTTTCGGTGAGCTGGCGAAGCGTGCTGAGGACGCGGGCGTGCGCATCGGGCTGGAGAACGCGCACATGTATGGCCACTGGTATCAGCCGACATGGAACATCGCCTTCTGTCCCCGGGCATGGGAGCTGCTGTTTGACGCGGTTCCCTCGCCCGCGCTGGGCTTGACATGGGAACCGTCGCATCAGCTCGAGCAGCTTATCGACCCCATCGCCCAGCTCAAGACATGGCATACCAAGGTCGTGCATGTCCACGGCAAGGACGCCTCCATCGACCGGGAGGCCCTGCGGCGCTGGGGCGCGTGGTTCGGCATAAGCTACTGCGCGCACCGCTTCCCCGGCCGCGGCGAATGCGACTGGACGGACATCCTGCGCATTCTCGAAGGCGGCGGTTATCAAGGCAGTCTGTGCGTCGAGGGATTCCACGACCGGGACTATGACGAAGGCACGGAGTTCGACGGGCAGCGCGAAGCCCTCGCGTATCTCAGAGCATGCCAGCGGCGGCTGTCATAAACCTCCGGCAGCGGAGGTTTTTTCACGCAATTTCAATCGCATGCTATTGACATCATGCGATTGATGCGGTATAATCCATTCCTGTTGAAAGGAGGCAAACCCATGGAACAGGAGCCCATCGCGGGCTACGGATGGTACATCAAGCGCATCGACAACGCGCTGGCCAAGGAAGCCGCCCACAACATGCAGGCCAATGCGCTGACCAAGCAGCAGGGACACATGCTGGTGACGCTCAAGCATGCCCCGAAGGGCAGCATGACCCTCAAGGAGCTGGAGGATCGCTTCGGCGCCGCGCAGTCGACGATAGCCGGGTTGGTGGCCCGGCTCGAAAAGAAGGGCCTCGTCGAAGGCTTCCACGACCCTGACGACAAACGGATCAAACGCGTCCGGCTCACCGACGCGGGTCACGCCATGCACCAGACCTGCCGGCAGAACGTGGTGAACTCCGAGAAGCGTCTGGTCTCCCTGCTCACCGAGGAGGAAAGGGCATCGCTCCTCGACCTGCTGCGTAAGGTCTATGACGCAGTGAAATGACCGCGGGCAATCCCACATCAACGGAAAGGAAGAACAGATTTATGCTGAAAACGCTCGCCGCGCAGATCAGGCAGTACAAGGCTCCGGCCCTGCTGACCCCGGTGTGCGCCGCCGCGGAGGTGTTCATGGAGGTATTGATCCCCTTCACCACCGCGAACCTCATTGACAAGGGCATCCAGATGGGCAGCATGGCCAACATCTGGAAGTACGGCCTGATGATGCTCGGGCTCGCGCTTCTGAGCCTCATCTTCGGCGTGCTGGCCGCGTTCTTTGCCGCGAAGGCCTCCTCGGGCTACGCCGCGAACCTGCGCGACGCCATGTACGCCAACATCCAGACCTTCTCCTTTGCCAACATCGACAAGTTCTCCACCGCGGGCCTCGTCACCCGCATGACCACCGATGTCACCAACATCCAGAACGCCTTCCAGATGATCATCCGCATCGCCGTCCGCGCGCCGCTGACGCTCATTTCCTCGATGATCATGGCCTTTGCCATCAACCGGGAGCTGTCGCTGGTGTTCCTCGTGGCCGTGGCCGTGCTGGCGGTGCTGCTGGGCCTCATCATCAAAAACGCCACCCACCTGTTCGATCAGGTATTCCACCGCTATGACGACCTGAACGCTTCCGTGCAGGAGAATGTCAGCGCCATCCGCGTGGTCAAGGCGTTCGTCCGCGAGGATCACGAGAACTCGAAGTTCACCAAGGCCGCGGAAAACGTCTACCGGCTCTTCGTGAAGGCCGAGAAGCTCGTCGCCCTGAACGGCCCGGTCATGATGCTGATCGTTTATGGCTGCATCATTACCTTGAGCTGGCTCGGCGCGCAGTTCGTGGTCAGCGAGACCCTCACCACCGGTCAGCTCACCAGCATGTTCTCCTATGTCATGAGCGTGCTGATGTCCCTGATGATGCTCTCGATGATCTTCGTCATGCTGACCATGTCCATGGCCAGCGGGCGGCGCATCGCTGAGGTGCTTGAGGAGAAGGCCACCCTGACCAATCCCGAGCAGCCCACCGACGTCGTCCCCGACGGCCGCATCGACTTCGATCACGTCTCCTTCACCTACCACGCGGACAGCGACAGCGAGGACGTGCTCAAGGACATCGACCTGCACATCAAGTCCGGCGAGACCATCGGCGTGATTGGCGGCACCGGCTGCGGCAAGTCGTCGCTGGTGAGCCTCATCTCCCGGCTCTATGACGCCACCGAGGGCAAGGTGTCGGTCGGCGGCAGGGACGTGCGGGACTACGACATGGAGGCCCTGCGCAATCAGGTCGCGGTGGTGCTGCAGAAGAACGTGCTGTTCTCCGGCACCATTCTCGAAAACCTGCGCTGGGGCAACGAGCACGCCACCCTCGAGGAATGTCAGGAGGCCTGCCGTCAAGCCTGCGCGGATGAGTTCATCGACCGCATGCCCGACGGCTACAACACCTTCATCGAGCAGGGCGGCACGAACGTCTCCGGCGGTCAGAAGCAGCGCCTGTGCATCGCCCGGGCCCTGCTGAAGAAGCCCAAGGTGCTGATTCTGGACGACTCCACCTCCGCCGTGGATACCGCCACTGACGCGAAAATCCGCTGGGCCTTTGCGCAGGCCATTCCCGGCACGACGAAGATTATCATCTCCCAGCGCATCTCCTCCGTGCAGGACGCGGACCGCATCATCGTCATGGAGGACGGCGAGATTGCCGCCTTTGATACCCACGAGAAGCTGCTGGAGACCTGCGATATCTATCGCGAGATTCACGACATGCAGACTTCCGGTGGCGGCGGCGACTTCGACAAGCTGGAGGGCGAGGGCGATCCGCTTGTCCCGGTGATTCAGAAAGGAGGCGCTGCCGTATGATGGGAGGACCCCGCCGCCGCGGAGCACCCATGCCGCCCATGTCCTTTAAGGGGCAGGGCAAGATTCTCAAGCGCCTGATGGGCATCGTCATGCGCCGCTACGCCCTCCACTTCGCCATCGTGGTGGTGTGCATTCTCGTTACCGCGCTGTGCACCCTGCAGGGCACGCTGTTCACCCGGACGCTGATTGACGACTACATCCTGCCTCTGGTGGCCGACGCCCAGTCCGGCGTCACCCCCGACTTCGGTCCCCTCGCGCATGCCCTGACCCGACTCGCGATCATCCTGTCCGTCGGCATTCTCTGCTCCTACGGCTATAACCGCATTATGGTCAACGTCTCTCAGGGCACGATGCTGAACATCCGCACCAGCCTGTTCACCCACATGCAGTCCCTGCCGATCAAGTATTTCGACACCCACGCCCACGGCGACATCATGTCCATCTACACCAACGACGTGGACACCCTGCGCATGCTCATCGGCAACACGATCCCTCAGGTCATCAACAGCGCCATCACCATCGTCATCACCTTCTACTCGATGATCACCCTGAGCTGGCCGATGACCATTCTGTCGCTGCTGCTCCTTGGCGTGATGATGCTCTCCGCGGGCAAGCTGGCGGGCTTGTCGGGCAAATACTTCTCCGCTCAGCAGAAGAATCTCGGCATCGTCAACGGCTACATCGAGGAAATGATGCAGGGCCAGAAGGTCGTCAAGGTCTTCTGCCACGAGGACAAGAGCCTTGAGAAGTTCCGCGAGCTCAACGAGAACCTGCGCTCCACCGCTTACAACGCCAACCGCTTCGCCAACGTGCTGGGCCCCATCAACAACAACCTCGGTCATATCAGCTACGTCGTCTGCGCGGTGTTCGGCTCGGCGCTGAACATCTTCCTCGGTGCGGGCTGGATGACCATCGGCACGCTGGTCAGCTACCTGACCCTGAACCGCAACTTCACCCAGCCCGTGACCCAGATCACCCAGCAGATGAACGCCATCGTCATGGCCATGGCCGGCGCGCGCCGCGTCTTCGACCTGATGGATGCTGATTCCGAGGCTGACGAGGGCTATGTCGAGCTGGTTCGCGCGGTTGAGCTGCCCGACGGCACCATCCGCGAGTCCGACAAGCGCACGGGTCTGTGGGCGTGGAAGCACCCGCATCATGATGACGGCACCGTCACCTACACCAAGCTGGAGGGCGGTGTGGTCTTCGATGACGTGGACTTCGGCTACACCGAGGAGAAGACCATCCTCCACAACATCACCATGTACGCCATGCCCGGTCAGAAGATCGCCTTCGTCGGCGGCACCGGCGCGGGCAAGACGACCATCACCAACCTCATCAACCGCTTCTACGACATTCAGGACGGCAAAATCCGCTACGACGGCATCAACGTGAACAAGATCCGCAAGGCGGACCTGCGCCGCTCGCTGGGCATGGTGCTGCAGGACACGCATTTGTTCACCGGCACCGTGCTGGACAACATCCGCTACGGACGGCTGGACGCCACTGACGAAGAGTGCATCGAGGCTGCGAAGCTCGCCAACGCGGACAGCTTCATCCGCCGGCTGCCCGAGGGCTACAACACCATGCTCACCGGCGACGGCGCGAATCTCTCGCAGGGCCAGCGGCAGCTCCTTGCCATTGCCCGGGCCGCTGTGGCTGATCCGCCCGCGCTGATCCTTGACGAGGCGACCTCCTCCATCGACACCCGCACCGAGGCCCTTGTCCAGAGCGGCATGGACGCCCTCATGAAGGGCCGCACCACCTTCGTCATCGCCCACCGGCTGTCGACGGTCAAGAACTCCGACTGCATCATGGTCCTCGAGCAGGGCCGGATCATCGAGCGCGGCACCCACGACGAGCTGATCGAGCAGAAGGGCAAGTATTATCAGCTCTATACGGGTAATGCCATTGCAAGTTAAGGTGAACGACGTGGGAGGACGCTTTCAAGCTGAAAGCATCCTCCCATATCTTCCCGAAAAACGGCGACCTCTCATGAAAGTGGGAAGCCGCTTTTTCTCTTGTGATGATTTACAGCTATCAAAAGCAGCCTGTCTGTTCACCATTACATTTGGTAATCCCGCGCGGGAGGAGACCTTTGCACCCAAAGGCCGCCTCCCGGAACCCTCCTCCAAGGCGCATGGGCGAGTCCCGGGCCCGTCATGAATCTTGACGGATGATGGCCTTGATGATACAATGCAAGGCAAGGACATCCATCAGACATATTCTGCGTCAATACGCACGGGAGGAAGCGGCTTTATGAATCAGCAGTTCTTTAGCACGCCTGTATCTCTCAGGCAGACTGCCGTCACGGACGATTTCTGGAACCGCGCCATCGAGCTGGTGCGCAAAGAGGTCATCCCCTACCAGTGGGACGCCATCAACGACCGGGTGCCGGGCGCGGCGCCAAGCTGGTGCATGCGCAACTTCCGCGTCGCGGCCCATCTCATGCGCGACAAACGGCAGAAGGGGGCGGCCTTCGTTCCGCCGAGCTACACCTTCCGCGGCTTTGAGGCGCTGCCGGAGGACCCCGCGCATCCCGAGGAAGACCGCTTCTACGGCTTCGTGTTTCAGGACACGGACTTCTCCAAGTGGATCGAAGCGGTGGGCTATTCCCTCGCCCGGCATCCCGACCCGGAGCTGGAGAAGATTGCCGACGAGGCCATTGACCTCGTCTGTGCCGCCCAGACCGAGGACGGTTATCTCGACACCTACTATATCATCAACGGCATGGACGCGGCCCTGACCAACCTGCGCGACCATCATGAGCTCTACTGTCTGGGACACCTGATCGAAGGCGCGGTAGCCTATTATCAGGGAACCGGCAAGGACAAGCTGCTGAAAGCGGCGTGCGGGTTCGCGGACTACATTGCCGATCGCTTCGGGCCCGAGGAGGGCAAATGCCACGGCTATCCCGGCCATGAGATCGCCGAGATGGCGCTTGTGCGGCTCTATGAAGTCACCGGCGAGGAGCGCTACCTGAACCTGAGCCGCTACTTCATCGACCAGCGCGGGCAGGAACCGAACTATTTCATTCAGGAGGAGCGCGACCGGGCCGCCCGGGCCGGACAGGTGCTGCGCCGTCCCTCCACCGACCCTGCCTATCATCAGGCGCACAAGCCCGTCCGGGAGCAGGACGAGGCCGTCGGTCATGCGGTGCGCGCCGTCTACCTGTACTCGGGCATGGCGGATGCGGCACGGCTGACCGGGGATAAGGCGCTTTTCGAGGCCTGCAGCCGGCTGTGGGACAACATCGTCCGCAAGAAGCTGTACGTTACCGGCGGCATCGGCGGCACCCATGTTGGAGAAGCCTTCTCCTACGCCTATGACCTGCCCAACGACACCGCCTATTCCGAGACCTGCGCCGCCATCGGGCTGGTGTTCTTCGCCCGGCGAATGCTGCAGATTTCCCCCGAAAGCCGCTATGCCGACGTGATGGAGCAGGCGCTGTACAACACGGTGCTGGCCGGTATGGCGCTGGACGGCAAGAGCTTCTTCTATGTCAATCCCCTGTCCGTCGTGCCCGAGGCCTGTGAACGGGACAAGCGCCTCCAGCATGTGAAGCATGTGCGGCAGAAGTGGTTTGGCTGCGCCTGCTGCCCGCCCAACATCGCGCGGCTGGCATCCTCGGTGGCCCAGTACGCGTGGACGGAGTCGGAGGACATCCTGTACACGCATCTCTATCTGGGCGGCTTCGTCGAGAAACGCTTCGGCGACCAAACGCTCAAGCTGGATATCGCCTCCCGATTCCCGTGGGACGGGCATGTGGTGGCAACCATCCACGCGGAGCAGCCCGTCAATGGCACGCTGGCCTTCCGGGTTCCCGGCTGGACAGACGACGCGCGCGTTTCATCGGACAAAGAGCGCCGGGACAGGAGCGGCTACGTCTACCTGACCGGGCGCTGGCAGGACGGCGACACGGTGGTGCTGGACTTCCCCATGCCCATCCGGATGCTGACCGCTGATCCTCGGGTGCGCGAAGATATCGGCAAGGTCGCTTTCACTCGCGGGCCCATCACCTTCTGCGCCGAAGAGGCCGACAACGGGGCGAACCTTCACCTGCTGCGGGTCGACCGGACAAGGCTGGAGCTGCCCGGCGAGGGGCTGAGCATTAAGCCGCAGACCACCTTCGGGCACCACACGCTCGCGCTGACGCTGCCCGGCCTGCGCCAGCCTCTTCCGGAGGAAGGGGCGCTCTACCATCCCTTTGCCGTTCCCGATGAGGAGCAGGTCACCATTACGCTCATTCCCTACTATGCCTGGGCCAACCGCGGCCCCGGCGAGATGAGCGTGTTCATCCGAATCTGATCGCGGCACAAAAAAAGGACAGGCACCGCTTGGCGCCTGTCCTTCTTTGTATGGCTTGCTTGGAGCCCTTACTCCATGCCGACGCCCATCATCATCAGCAGCACGCTGGTGGGGAGCGCCTGAATCGCCGCGATGCCCCAGACCTGCAGGTTCTCCTGAACCTTGTCAAACCAGTTGTCCAGCTCGTCGTCGGACATCGTGGCAATGCTCAGGACCTCCTCGGTCGCGATGCTGTCATAGGGATCGACCGTCTTGCTCTCGGTGATGATGGTCAGCATCGTCTGATCATCCTTCGAGAACTTCAGCGTGGTGACCTGCTCGGCGTCGTCGCCGTCCTTCTTCGCCTCGATGCTCAGGTCAAACCGACCGTTGAAGGAGACTTCCGGACTCTTGCTCTCGAGGGTCACGGTCGCGTTCGTCTTCTGCTCGGTCTCGCTCGTTTCCTTCGACGCCGTCAGCGTGATGGCGATCTCAACATCGCCGCCCGCCACCTTGAACGCCGCGTCAACGCCGTCGTCGCGCATCGAGAAGCTGATGTCCGCAGCCATATTCTCCACTTCAACCATCGCGCCGGTGAAGGCCATGTCATAGTGGAGGTTATGCGTCGCCACGCCGTCCTCCGTGTGGCGGGTGTAGACAGCGGTCACCGTCACGCCCTCCGGATCGTTGTCACGCTCCTCCGACTCGGCCATGGTGAAGCCGCCAGTCGCCGCGACAATCTCGTCGTCGCCATTGAGATAGATCGTCACAACCACGTCGTCCTGAAGCATCTCGGGGAGCTGAGTCCTGATCTGCGTCAGCATCGCGTCGAGCATCTCCTCGGCGGACTTGTCACTTTCAGCGGAAGCGAGGGTGCTCTCCAGCAGCTTCATGTACTCCTCGTTCCCCTTGAGAATCGCAAAACTCTTCTCATAGACGGTAACCATGTCCTCGGCGGTCAGCGTGATCTCCACCGCCCGGATCGCGGTATCGCTGTTCTCCGGCTGATTGGACAGGTCAACGTCCTGCACGCGCTCGGCGATCTTTTCCAAGTAATCCAGCCATTCCTGCATGGACTCTTCGCTCTGCTCAAAGCCCTTGATGAGCGCTTCCATGTCGATGCTGTCCGCGGCGGCATCCGCTCCCGACAGCCTTTCCTTCATCTGGTCGCGCATGCTCTGCGCCTGTTCCGCGTCGATCATGCCCTTGCGCTCCATCAGGCTGATCATCTTGTCCATGACGGTCTCCAGATCATCCTTCTGGGCCGAGACGGTGGTATCCGCCAGCAAGTCCGAGTACAGATACACCGTGTCGTCCTTCGAGGCGACGTCCGCTGTCAGGATATCCGTCTCGCCCATGGCCACGCGCAGGCCCGTCTGAACCCCGTCGTTCTCCTGCCAATAGGTCCTGATGCTCAGCGCGCTAACCATATCCTGTATGATCGTATCCAGCGAGCTGTCACCGGTCAGTTCCTTGGGCACGACAAACGTCGTCACCCGCTCGATGGCGCGCCCGTTCTCCACCGCCTCACCCAGGAAGCTCCTGTCCTCGACAGGCTCCTCCGTGGGTTCGGGCTCCGCGGTCGCCTCGGGCTCCTCCGTCGTCTCCAGCGTCCCTATCTCAACGGACGCCTCCAGGCCCTCTGTATCCGTACCCTGCTGATTGCGGGTAACGATCACCGCGACAATTCCCAGCGCGATGACAACCAGTGCAATCAGGAATGCCAGTCTTTTCTTCATGAACCGTGTCCTCCTCTTTACAACTCACAAGGGCCTTGGCCCTTTGACGTGAGCATTATATCACGTTTCGCGGGCTTTGTCACCGCCATTCGATAAATTCATACATTTTGGCAGCCAAACTGTCATTCCCTGCGCACGAAAACCCAAACGGGCAGCATCAAATATGAATTGGCCGTGAAGTTTTCAATTTACTCTTGTGAACATGGTCAAACTCTGTTATAATAAGGAAAGTCACTTTGAAAGGAGATTTCATCTATGGATTTTGTTACCAGACTGCTGGGCATCGCCTCCGCTCTGGCCGAGGAAGCCGGCGCCGTTGATCCCGCCGCCGCCACCGAGGAGCTCTCCGGCGCGGCCATGGTTGTTTCCGTCATCGGTTCCCTGCTGCCCATGATTCTCATCTTTGTTGTGTTCTATTTCCTGATGATCCGTCCTCAGCGCAAGAAGGACAAGCAGGTCAAGGAAATGCTCAACAACCTCAAGAAGGACGACCGTATCTGCACCATCGGCGGCATCTACGGCACCATCGTGGGCCTCAAGGACGACACCGTGACCCTCGCCGTCGGCAAGGACAACCTCAGCATGGTCGTTGCCCGCTGGGCGATCCGCTCCGTGGAGGAGATTTCCATCGAGAACGATATGGAGGCGCTGAACTAACGCGCTTCAGGAAAGCGGCCGCTTGGCCGCTTTTTTTGTTTACCTTTCTTGTCAGGCACTGATTTTCCCCTTGTTCCCCGAGTCTCCGCTCCGGCATACCCTGCCCATGGGAGGTTTGATAGCATGATGCAACGACCCTGCTCTTTCTGCGGGCCCTTTGAGCGCCCATCCTGCGGCTGCTCCGAGCGCCCCGCGCCGCCGCCCTGTCCGCCCCAGACCTGCCAATGCAGCGAGTGCCAGCAGTGCGGCAGTCATCCCTGCAGCCCCGCGCTCGTCCCCTGCAGGCCATGCTCTCCGCAAAAGCCCCTGCCCTCCGGCGGTTTCCTGCTGCCCCGCATTGTCGCCGCGGGCCGTGAGTGGCAGCGCCGCTGTTCCCTGACCCTGACTGTCGACGGCCTGCCTATGGGCGCGGAACCGCCGCTGACCCTGCTCGAGGTTACATCCTGCGGTCAGCCCACATGGGAGACCCTCGACTGTGACGATCCCCGTGCGACGTATCTCCGTGTCCGGGTGCCCCTGATCGCTCGGGTGCGCGACCGCTGCAACAGGATATACACCGGGCGCACAGCCATCACCGTTGACGTCCGGCTGCGGCATGCCGGGCCCCGCTCGGAGTGCTGGCGGAGCAATCTGCTCGTGCTGCCCTGCGTGCGGCTGATCTGCGTGCCCTGTTCATCGGAACAGCCCACCTTTGACGTGCTGCTGGAGGCGCTGGTGGAAGTCTACATGATCCGCTGGGAGCCCTGCCTGTCCGGCGCGCCCAAGCCGTCATGCCCCGATCTGCCGCTGTTCCCCCAGCCATGCTTCCAGTGAAATCAAACGGGAGGATACCCTGCATGGGCGTCCTCCCGCATTTGTGTGCCGATCTCACAGTCCGTTGACGATGTTCGACGGCCGCCGCCCGGCCAGCGCGTCGAGAATCTGCCGTGAGCAGGCCCGGGCCATCTCGCAGCGGTCCTCCAAGGTATTGCTGCCCACATGCGGCGTAAGCACGATCCGTTCCTGCTCAATGAGCGCCTGCGGAATCCCCGGCTCCTCCGGGAATACGTCCAGACCGGCGCCCGCCAGATGGCCCGAAGCCACCGCTTCCGCCAGCGCGTCGTTGTCCACCACCGCGCCACGGGCCGTATTGATGAGCATCGCCCCGGGTTTCATCCGTCCGATCACCTCGCGGCTGATGATCCCGCGGGTTTCAGCGGTCAGCGGGCAGTGCAGGGAGAGCACGTCCGAGCGGGCAATCAGCTCGTCAAAGCCCACGGGCTCCGCCACTGCCGGGTCAGCCCCGCGCCTGCTGTAGCCGATGACCTCCATGCCCAGCGCCTTGCCGATCTGCGCAACCCTGCCTCCGATGCGCCCGCAGCCGAAGATGCCCAGCGTGCGGCCCCGGAGCGTCGTGCCCATGTAGCGTCCCATGCCGAACAGACCGGACGGTTCCTCCCGGCGCGCCCGCAGGTTCATCTCGCCCACCCGGCGCGCCACAGCCAGCATCAGCGCCACGGCCAGCTCTGCCGTCACGTCCGTTACCGCTTCGGGGATATTCGTCACCGGGATGCCCCGAGCCGCCGCAGCGGCAACATCCACGCTGTCGTAACCGGCGCCGTAGTTGGCAATGAGCTTGAGCTTCCTGGCGGCGCCGATAACCTCCGCGGGCATAGGGCCCGCAGCCACTACCGCGTCCGCCTCGCCGATCATGGACAGCAGCTCCTCCTTGGTGAATGTCTTCAGGGGCGGCGGGATAACGACCTCGTGCTCCTTCAGCATATCAAAACCCTCCGCGGGCAGGCCATGGGTAACAAGAATCCGGGCCATGACGTTTCCTCCATTCATAGGGATGAAATCATAAGCAGCCGCGCACCCTGTAACGGGAGGTGGCAGCATGGACGACTTTCCTTCGTGGCAGCAGGGCATCCGGCTGGATAATCCGCCCCTGAACGGTCTTCACCGGGCAGATGTCGCGATCGTCGGCGGCGGGCTGACGGGCGTGACCACGGCGATGCTGCTGGCGGAGCAGGGGCTGCGGGTGGTGCTGGCGGAGGCTCACCGGCTGGGCGACGGCGCAGCTTGGGCCTGCGCGGGGATCGTTACGGCGCAGCTCGGTCAGGCCTATCACACAGTCATTGACCTCGCGGGACTTGACGCGGCATCGGCCTTCGCCCGCATGGTCATGGACGCTGTCGAGAGCGTTCATCAGGCCGCTAAATCGCTGGACGCGCCCTGTCAAGCCCGGGAAACCGATGTATATACATACGCCTTTCTAAAGCGTGATCTGCCTGCGCTGGAGCGTCAGCTCACCCTGCAGCGCCGTTTGGGCCTGCCAGTGTCCATCGCGCCGGACGCGGGGAGCTGCCCCTTCCCGGTGGAGCTGTCCCTGCTCATGCCGCGGCAGTTCATGCTCTCACCGCTGGGCTATCTGATGGGCATGGCCGAACAGGCGGGTCAGGCAGGCTGCGTCATCGGGGAACAAAGCCCTGTCCGGGCTGTCGAGGAGGGCCGGCTCCTGCTGGAAGACGCGGTCATCGAGGCCCCGACCATCCTGCTGGCGACGGGCGTGCCCATTGGCTGCAAGGCGCTGCCAGTACTGGCCATGACCACGCAGCGCGTGCGGGAGACGGTCGTGCTCCGGGGCGGCGCGCCCTTTGACAACTGCCACATTTCCGTGCGGGACGGCGGGCTGACCCTGCGCCCCCTCTCCGGCGGTTATCTGACCACATGGACACTGGGCCGCCCGGGCTTCGACCGGCAGGAACGGGAGGAGCTGCTGGACCGCGTGCTGGCGGGACGTCTGCCGGAGAGCTCCATCGTTGACGGGGCCATTCGTCAGGACGTGTGGAGCCGGGACGGCCTGCCGCTGATTGGCAGCATTCGCGAGCGGCGGCACCACCTGCTGATGGCTACGGGCTACAGCGGCTATGGGGTGACCGGTTCGATGCTGGCCGCGCAGGTGCTGACACGCCGGATTCTTGGCCGCCCGCTGCCCGAGGACGCGATTTTCAACCCCAACCGCCGCTATCCCAGCGCGAAGGCCGTCGTATCCTTCGGCGCCCGGGAGCTGCGTCTGACCCGCAGGCGCAGCCGATTCCGTCTCCGCTCGCCTGTCTGCCCGCACATGGGATGCCGCCTGCGCTACAGCCACGCCACCGGCAAATGGGAATGTCCCTGCCACGGCGCGACCTTTTCCGTCCTCGGCGAGAACGTTGACGGCCCCGCGATGCGGCCCATCCGCGTCACGGCGAAGGACCGGCCGGGGTGATGTGAAATACATATAATGCGAGAGGGAGGACGCTTTGGAGCCCAAAGCGCCCTCCCTCTCGCGCTCTCCCTCCCGAAAAGCGGCGACTTTTCAGAGCTGTTCCTATGATGAGACTAGCATACCCAAACTGATGGTAAAGGCAACTTCGCGACGGAAAGGACGCTGCCTTTCGGGGTGGGTGCAGAAGGGGCTTTGGGCTCCAAGGACTCCCTCCCGCCGTTCCTCACTCCGTCACCGTCTCCGCCTCCTCGAAGTCCGGGTCAGCGGGCGGCATGTGGTCGCAGACCATAATGAGCGCGTCCTCGCCGTTGTCCTCGTAGTAGCGCTTGCGAACGCCAAGACGGATGAAGCCGAGGGATTCATAGAGGGTCTGGGCAATGATGTTGGAGCGCCGCACCTCCAGCGTGACATAAGCCGCGCCGAGATTGGAAAGATACTGCATCAGGCCCGCGGTCAGGGCGCGGCCAAGGCCTTGGCCGCGATGATCCTTGAGCACCGCGATGTTGGTGACGTGGCTCTCGTCGAGGATGATCCACGCGCCCGCAAAGCCGACGACCCGCCCGCCCACCTCGGCGACAAGATATCGGGCCGCAGCGTTGCGCATCTCGCTGGCAAAGGCGTCGCGGCTCCACGGCGTGGGGAAGGTCGCGGCCTCCACGGCAGCCACCGCATCCACGTCGGCGTCGGTCATGCGACGAATCACAGCTTCACTCGGCATGGGCAGCCTCCACCAGCTTGCGGTTGCGCTCGGCACTGGGCGCACGCAGATACAGCGGCATGAGTTCGCGATAATCGACGGTCTCTTCCGTCAGGGAAGCGAGATAGGCTACGGAGCCGGGACGCAGATAGGCCTGATGCGGCGGCGCGAACACCGCTCTGTCCCCCAGCATGGCGGCAATCTTTTCCCGGTGCACCGGCATGCCGTCGCCAAGGAACAGGAAGCGATCGCCATGGGCCGCAATGGCCTCGAGGAAGTCCTCCAGCCTGAGCGGGATGTCATCCATCAGCCGCTGAGGCCTTGCGCTGCCCACCCGGAACGCCGCGCCATAGACCTGCCCGGCCCGCGCGTCCTGCATGGGGCAGACGACCCCATCGAAGGCCGTGATGCCCGCCGCCATGGCTTCCAGCGCATCCACCGCAACGCAGGGCTTGTCCGCGCCATGGGCAAGGCCCTTGACCGTGCTCACGCCAATGCGCACGCCCGTGAACGAGCCGGGGCCCACCGTCACCGCCAGCCTGTCCATGTCCGCGATGGTGAGGCCGGTGGCACGGAACGCCTCGTCGATCATCGGCAGCAGGTTGACCGAATGGGTCAGCTTGTTGAGCACGGCGCACTCGCAGCGCGTGCCCTGTTCGGTCTGGATGGCTACGCCGCAGACGGGCCCGGATGTGTCAATGGCCAGCAGCTTCATGGCGCGTCCTCCTCCATACTAACCGCGCGGAACGCTCCGCACGGGGTCAGGGTGATCTCACGGTCTGTTTCCGTGATGGGGGTCAGGGTCACATCCAGCCGGGTCTCGGGCATCGCGTCAGGGCACACGCCCGGCCACTCCACCACCGCCACGCCGTCGCCGGTCAGGTATTCGTCCATGCCCATCTCATAAAGCTCCTCGGAGCTTTCCAGCCTGTACCAGTCGAAGTGATACAGTGGCAGGCGACCTTCCTCATAGACGTTCATGATGGTGAAGCTGGGGCTGGTCACCGGGGCCGTCACGCCAAGGCCCGCCGCAATCCCGCGGGTCAGCTCGCTCTTACCCGCTCCAAGATCGCCCCACAGACAAAGAACATCCCCCGGACGGAGCCGGCGGGCCAATCTCTCGCCCAAGGCGCGGGTCTCATCCGGGGAATGTGTCAGCATACGGATTCTCCTTATTTCTTCACATGCAGCAGGGGCGACAGCCGCTTGTACATCAGGCACGTCAGCAGGCTCAGAACCACGCCCTTAATCAGGTTGAACGGCGCCGTTGCGCACATCAGCAGCTTCCATTCGCTGTCCACGAAGGGGACGGCGCCCTGGATGAGGCTCACCACACCTTCCATGGACATGTGATACGCGCCCATGTAGAAGGGAATCATGATCTTCCAGTTGACCAGCACCGCCACAATCACCAGCACCACCGTGCCTACAAGCATGCCGATCAGCGCGCCGCGGCGGGTCTTGTTCAGGCGGTAGATGACAGCAGCGGGAACGATCAGCGCCGCGCCCATGATAAAGTCCGCCAACTCACCGACGCCGGCGCTGCTGGAATGCAGCAGGCCCGTGAGGCTCTTGATCAGCAGAATCCACACGCCCGCCATCGGCCCCATCGAGAACGCCCCCAGCAACACCGGGAGGTTCGAGAAGTCCAGCTTGTAGATCGGCGGGAAGATCGGGATCTCCGGGAAGAAGAAGAGGATGGCCGCCAGCGCCGCAAGGATGGCGATGCGGGTCAGGTACTGTACGGAGTAGTTCTTGCCTTGGTTGGTTTTGAGCATGGGACACAGCCTCCTTCAAAATACGCACGCCCCTGAAGCAAGTTCGCTGCTTTTCAGGGGCGGAAATAGGCGTATTTCCAGCTCTCTTCTTTCATCCAGACTTTACTGTTGGCTCCGGATTCTCACCGGATCAGCCGACGCGCTTGCGCCGGTTCGCGGGCTCTACCGCCAGTAGGGACTTTCACCCTGCCCCGAAGAAGCTTCAAGTGGCTATGCGGTTATGCGGCAAAGCGTATACGCTTCACCATGGGTATCATAGCACGCGGCGCATGCCATGTCAAGTGGGATTTTTCGCGCGAATTCTCATCCAATCCCCGCGGCGATCGCGGCGATATCCTGCAGGGCGCGCTCGGCCCGGGGTACGTCGGTCTGCTCGGAGAGGAAGCACAGGATGATTGGGTGCTCCACGTAGATCACGCCCACATCGTGGGTGACGCCGTCGTCCTCGCCGGTCTTATGCGCACAAGCAATGCCTTTGTCGTGCAGGAAGAAGGGCATTTTTCCGTTCAGGCGCTGATTGCGCAGGATGTCCAGCATGGCGGCAGAAGCTTCCCGGCTGACCACACGGCCCTCCATCAGGCCATGCAGCAGCAGGCCCATGTCCCGCGCGGCAACGAAATTCTTGATGCCCTGCCTTGCCAATTCCGGCATGAACAGCTTGCGGTTCAGACGCGTGCCTGTCAGGCCAAGGCCGTCGATCATAGCATTGATATTCTCCACGCCCAGTCGGTCGATGAGCAGGTTGGTCGCGGTGTTGTCGGAGAGAATGATCATCAGCGTCACGAGGTCGAGGAGCGTGACCGCCGTGCCGTCCCGCAGATACGTCAGCGCGCCGCATGAGGGCAGCTTATCCTCGGGCCGGATGACCACCTGCGCTGCCGGGTCCTGCAGGCCTTCCTCGAACTGGCGGAAGGCTTCCGCCATAACGGTCAGCTTGATGACGCTCGCCGCCTCAATGGGATCGTCGGCCTGATGGGCGTATTCCTCGCCGGTGACCGTATCAAGGATATACACGCCGATGTGCCCCGGCAGGGCTTTCACCAGCGCGTCGATGTCATGTGTCCGCATGGGTTACCTCCCGCTGCCACTGGGCGATCTCGCGCTCGATCAGGTTCGCAGCCGTGTACACGCCGCCTTCTCTGCGCATCTGCTCCGCCAGCTCCTCCGCCGCCACACGGTAGCTCTCGCGGTTCACCAGATCGAGAATGCCGCGGGTCAGCCGGTGCACCGTCATCGTGTCCCGGGGAACAGGTCTCGGACCGCAGCCCAGCGCGTGCACCCGCGCGCCCCAGAAGGGCTGATCGCCGCCGAAGGGCACCACCAGTGTGGGCTTCCCTGCCCGCAGTCCGCTGGCCGTCGTGCCCGCGCCGCCGTGATGCACCACCGCCTGAACCCGTGGGAACAGCCAGTCATGCGGGATAAAGTCCGCGAAAAAGACCCGGCTGTTCGATTTCAGCCGCACGCGTTCACCGCCCCAGCCTGCCGAGATTACCGCCCGCACGCCCGAGGCCCGCACCGCCCGCAGCACCATCGCGAACAGGCGGTTCATGTTGCCTGAGACCATCGAGCCAAAGCCAATATAGATGGGCGGCTCGCCCGCGGCCATGAACTCCTCCAGCTCCTTCGGCGGCTGCCACTGGCAGGGCGCATCGTCATACCAGAAGCCGGACATGTGAATGTGCTCGTTCCACTGCTTCGGGCGCGGCACCACCAACGGGCTCACCGCATAGACCACCGGCACCCGATGACCGCCGGAGACATAGTCCGGCCGGGTGTGCACCTTGCGCGGGGCCATGCCGTTCTCGCGCCGCCAGTCGGTAAGATAGCGCTTCTCCAGCGTACCGATGAGCAGATAACCGATCTTGTAGGACGCGCTGTTCCAGACCTTGCCCAGATGCTGGAAAGGCGAAGATGAGATCGGCATGACGCTGTTATTGTCCATGGGGAAATAGTGGGTTTGGATGCAGGGAATTCCGTATTTTTCAGCGATGGAGTAGTGCATGCTGCCGAAGAAGGTGCAGATCAGCGCGTCCGCTCCCTCACAGGATCGCATCAGATCGCCAAGAAGAATCGGCGCGACGTCGCGGATGGTCTTCTCCACGGAGGAGATGATGCGAACCCCATTGCCGCCGGGCCTCATCAGGTTCCCCATCATCTCGACCACATCGCCGGATATCTTGAAAAAGCGCAGCCCTGCGCCTGTAATCATCGGTTCAAAGGGCTCGAAGGACGCCACCGTGACCTCATGCCCCCGGGCCTTCAGCTCCCGGCCCAGCAGCATGTACGGCCGCACATCCCCCGTCGAGCCGAGGGCAATCATCGTGATATTCACGCCGGATCACTCCTGTCCATGGGATGTCCGATTTCTATTGTATCATATATGTAACAGATTTCAAGTGTTTTTCCAATGTCCATCAATTCTCGCGGAATGTCAGGACGATCTCCTCTGCCACGGGGATGCAAAGAGACCGCATCGTCAGCACGACAAGACGGCTGCAGGGCAGTTATTTTTGATTGCCAATGTAGTAGAATGAATCCTCATGATTCCTGAACATCCGATCGCCCAGATATTCCATGCCGATCTTCTCCAAGACCTTGCGGGATGCAATATTGCCCGGCTGCGCCATGCCGTAAATCCCTTTCAGGTCAGTCGCTGCGAATGCGCTTCGGATGATTTGTTTTCCCAGCTCTGTCGCATATCCCCTGCCCCAATAGGGCACGCCCAATTTGAATTCAATTTCGGGCTCACCCGCTTTGTAAGGATTCAAGCCGCACAATCCAACCAGTTGGTTCGTATCCTTCTCTATCACTGCTCCATGAAAACAGTCAAGCGTCCTGAAGTCCTTGCTGATCATGAACTTGATGTATTCCTCTGTCCGCTGCTGATTCCACGGGTGATTCTTGTCCTTTGTGTATGTGTGGACTCTGATGTCAGCCATCAGCCCGAACAGCGCATCTGCGTCATTCAGCGTGTACTGCCTGACGATGAGTCGCTCTGTTTCAAAATACACATGCGCTTGCGATGACGAGACATTCGCTTCCGCCGGCGTCGTTCTACTTGTCATTTTCACCTCGGCCATTTCCGATTGACAGATCAATCCAGATATAGTGCCGGTCATCCGTAACCTTCTCTATTCTTCCATGATTCGCCAGCGCCACATGAATGGATGCGGCATTCTGATTCTGGATGGTAAGCAGCAGCTGATCAACGCCCATTTTTTTACTCTCAACAATCAAAAGAGCCAAGAGCTTCTTGCCCAAGCCCCTGCTTCTTGCGGAAGGGCGGATCGCATAGCCCACATTTCCGCCATGCTCGCGCAATGCGTCAGTTAAAAAAAGACGCACCTTACCCAAGCCCACGGGTTTACCGTTTTCAAGGAGACAGAACATCGTCGTCGGAACTTTCCAGCCATCAATCAAGCTGGTCTGTTCCGCGTTCCTGACTGCGCCTGTCAGCCACGTTTGATACTCCTCATAGGTCTTGCCATGAACTGAATTGATGAAGCCGTTTTCATCCGCGGGCATTTCTTGCAGCATATCGTAAAAGTCTTTTCCTTCATCGATGCTGAGCCTTCTGATTTCAATGCACATCTTGCCACCGTCCTGACACTGCTTTTTCACGTGATACCATCTGCTCCTGAATCCTGTCAATGAACACACGCCATGACGGGGGTTGCGGCCTTCCCTTATCTATCCGGCTTCTGCATAGGCTGCTGATCGCGCGCAAGGCCATAAACGGGAATCCTATTTATAGGTGAATCTGAAAGTCTCCAAAATCGAAAATACCGTTCCCTTGCTGCAATTTCTGACATGCCTCTAAGCCGTCGAATGCTTCTGCGATTCGACTGACGATATCAATCGGAACCGCCAATTGATGATGCGCTGGCAAGACACGGCTGATCTCTAACGATTGAACCCTCTTTACAGACTGTCTGAAAAGCTGAGGGTCTGTTGTCGGATAAAAGGCGTCAAGACAGCCACAGTAAATCAAATCGCCTGAATACAAATACTTTCTTTCCGGTTCATAAAAGCAGCAATGTCCGGGAGAATGCCCCGGAGTGTGTACGACTCTCAATCTTCTGTTTCCCAAGTCAACACATTCTCCGTCTTTGAAAATCCTTTGCGGAATACCCTGATATATCTGATACTGATCGGGGTTAAAATCGACTGGAAACTGACAGGGCTCGCGCATAAGATTGCTTTTCACAGCCTGCAGCGGTATTGGAAATTGACTGGATAGCCAATCCTTTTCCGCTTCATGGACCGCGATATTCTCAAAATACTGATGTCCGCCAATGTGATCCCAATGCACATGGGTCGTGATCACCATAACAGGGAGAGACGTAAGACTGTCAACAACCCCTCTGATATTCGCAACACCCAATCCGGTATCAATCAGGACGGCGATCTTCGTCCCGCACAGCAAATAGCAATGGGTTTCTTCCCAATGCTGATACTCACTGATTGCATAGGTGTCGCCATCTATTTTTTCTACTTCAAACCAACTGTCCACTTTTCATCGCTCCCGCATATTCCGATTTTCTCTCCTGAAGATTATATCATTGGAACTCGAAGACCGTCAACAGTCGTACATGAGAGATGCTCGTTGTCTCTTTTCACGCGATTATCAGCCAAGAAAAACGGCTAAAGTGTCTTTACAAAACGGAGCTGTTCTTTTTCAAGCCTATACCCCAGATGCGCATAAAAGCTGTGGGCATTGGTTCTTGAACTCCCTGAGTTCAGCCTCATTGCTGTTATCTTTTTCTTTGCTGCCCATGCTTCCGCTGATTGGAGAAGCGCTTTTCCAACGCCATGATGTTGATATTCACTTTGAACTGCTATGCCGAGAATGTTCGCCATTGATTCAAGGAATAGTGTATCATATTGCTCGACATGAATAAATCCAACCACCGCATCATCCATCACAGCAACATAAACAGCCTCTCGATCGAAATTGAGTTTCTTGATCTTCTTCTCTACCAAAGCTATATCGCAAGGACAGTCTAAGTCGTTGCAGCATATAGCGCATATCGCCTTGGCATCAGCAATTGATATCTCTCTAAGCATAACTTCGCTCATAAAATCACCTCAGCAAATCCAGATTTCTCTCCCAAGGATTATACCATCGCACCAATGCGCCTGTCAAAGGCGCGAAAAAAGAGGAAGTCACA
>JAFLST010000014.1 GCA_022510815.1 Christensenellaceae bacterium
GCTTGAGGGTGATCTTGTCGGCATCCTTGCCGTACCAGCGGAATGTCATTTTCATGAACGCTGCCTCCTTGCTGTATGAATCATGGGATACGCCGTTATGTGTATGTTTATTATCGCACAAAACGGCGCGGATTTCAATTGATTCCTGCCAAAATGGAGGAAGGAAAAAGCGGCGGCGGCTTTTCTTGACGGGCGGCGGCCGATCCGCTATAATAGACGCGACAAATGAATAGCCGGTGTATCTGCGCAGCGATGCGCGGCATGCTTTTTTTGGACGGGGCATGCCATGGGAACGCGGATGAGAGTTCCGGGCTATCCCAGTAACCGTGAAGCTGACGAGGGCGCGATGGAAGCCACTGCTGAAGAAGCGGGAAGGTGCGCCATGAGGATGAAGCCAAGCCGGGAGACCTGTTTACACCGTGAATCAATCATTCCCCTGGGGGTGGGATATGCTATGGAGGCCGAGAAGCGCGACGCTTGCGGTCTGTTTAGTGTTCCTCAGGGAGGGACGCTTTTTTTGTGAAGGCATCCCTCTCGCTGATTCATTTGATCTCAATCATCAGGAGGGAACCTAACATGTCCAAGAAACTCATTGCCCTGCTTCTCGCGCTGGTGCTGGCCGTCTCGATGACCGCCGCGCTGGCCGAGGACGCGACCGTCACCGTCAGCGACATGTACGGCCGTGAAATCACCCTGACCGAACCCGCGACCCGCATCGTGGCGCTGACCGCGTCCGACTGCGAGATCCTCTGCGCGCTGGGCTGCGAGGAGGCGCTGGTGGGCCGCGGCACCTACTGCGACTATCCGGCGAGCATTCTGGAGGTGCCCGTGGTGGAGTCCGGCGCGGAGACCAACGTCGAGCAGATCATCGCGCTGGCCCCGCAGGTGGTGCTCATGGCCGACATGGCGCAGAACCCCGAGCAGGTCGAGGCGCTTGAGGCGGCGGGCATCCATGTGGCCGTCAGCAACGCGGCGGACATTGCCGGGACGTACACCGCCATCCGCATGATCGGCCAGCTCATGGGCAAGGACGCTGAAGCGGAGACCATCGTTGCCGACATGCAGGCGGCCTTTGATGACATCGCCGCCAAGAGCGAAAACAGCGGCAAGACCGTCTACTTCGAGGTGTCCCCGCTGGAGTGGGGCCTGTGGACGGCTGGCGCGAACACCTTCATGGACGAGCTGGCGACCATGTGCGGCCTGCAGAACGCCTTTGCCGATCTGGACGGCTGGGCGGCCATCTCCGAGGAGCAGGTGCTGGCGCGCGATCCGGACTACATCGTGACCATTGCCATGCACTACGGCGAGGGCCCCACGCCTGTGGAGGAGATCAAGGGCCGCGCGGGCTGGGAGGGACTCAAGGCCATCGCGAACGACGCGCTCTACAATGCTGATTCCAACGCCGTTTCCCGTCCCGGCCCGCGTCTGAAGGATGCCGCCATCGAGCTGTTCAGCTTCGTGTACGGCGAGTAACGCCCTCAAAAGGATAAAACCCTTTTGACGAAAGAAGCAGGCCTGACTGTCCGATTCCAGACAGTCAGGCCTGCAAGGTTGTTTTCTCTGTGAATAACGCGAAAACCGCCGCACCTGTCGCCGGTTTTTGATGACAGTCGGAGGATGCGCCCTCCGAGAATGAAGAAGGAAACCATGAAAAGAACCTCTGAACACTTCAGCCCGGCGGTGTATGGGCTGTTCCTGCTGGCGCTGGCGGCGGCGATGCTGCTGTGCATCTGCGCGGGGAGCGTGGCCATTCCGCTGGGCGATACGCTGACGGTTCTGTGGAACACGCTGCGGGGACAGCCGATGCCTGCGGGCGTTGCGTCGGCGATCATCCTGTCCGTGCGGCTGCCGCGGGTGCTGTGCGTGGCGCTGGTGGGGGCGTCGCTGTCCCTGTGCGGCGCGGCGATGCAGGGGCTTCTGCGCAATCCGCTGGCGGACGGCTCCACCCTCGGCGTGTCCTCCGGCGCGTCGCTGGGGGCGGTCGCGGCCATCGCGCTGGGCGTGACGGTGCCCGGGTGGCCCTATGGCGGCACCATGATCATGGCGATGATCTTCGCCTTCCTGTCGCTGGTTATGATCCTGTCGCTGGCCTATGTGCTGGACAGATCGCTGGCGACGAACAGCATCATCCTCATCGGCGTGATCTTCTCCATGTTTGTCTCGAGCCTCATCAGCCTCGTCATCGCCTTTGCCGGGGAAAAGGTCAAAACCATCACCTTCTGGACGATGGGCTCCCTCTCCGGCAGCAACTACATCTATGTCGGCCTGCTGGCGGCGGCGCTGTTGGTGTGCGGCGTGGTGATCCTGCTGCAGGCACGGGAGCTGAACGCCTTTGCCGTGGGCGAGGACAACGCGCGTCATGTGGGCGTGAACGTCAGGCGGGTTAAGCTGACGGTGCTGGCGGCGGTGTCGGCGCTGATCGGCGTGAGCGTGTCCGTCGGCGGCACCATCGGCTTTGTGGGACTGGTCGTTCCGCACATGGCGCGGATGGTCGCCGGGCCCAACCACAAGCGGCTGCTGCCCGCGTCGCTGTTCGCGGGGGCGATTTTCCTGCTGTTAGCGGATTTGGTCGGGCGCACGGTGATCAGCCCCATCGAGCTGCCCATCGGCGTGGTGACGTCGCTGGTGGGGTCGGTGATCTTCGTGGTGGTCTTCTACCGGACAAGAAAGGGCAGGTGAGCGCATGCTGAACGCAGAGAACGTTACGGTCCACTTCGGCGATTTCACCGCGGTGGACGGCCTTTCCTTCTCGCTGGAGGAAGGGCAGTGGCTGATGCTCGTCGGCCCCAACGGCGCGGGCAAAAGCACGCTGCTGAGCGCGGTTGCGCAGGGAACGCCCTACCGCGGGGACATCAGGCTGGACGGCAGGGATATCCGCGCCTACAAGCCCGCGCAGCTTGCCCGGCGGGTGGGCGTGCTGTCCCAGCATCACCATGTGGGCTATGCCTACACGGTGGAGGAGATCGTGAATTTAGGCCGGTATGCCCATCGGCGCGGCTTTCTCTCGGCCCGGGACGGCGGGGAGCAGGTCGAGGAGGCGCTCCGGCTGACCGGCATGGAGGGCCTGCGGCATGCCAGCGTGCTGACCCTCTCCGGCGGCGAGCTGCAGCGGGCCTTTCTGGCGCAGGTCTTTGCGCAGAACCCGCAGATACTGATGCTGGATGAGCCGGCGAACCACCTCGACCTTGTCTATCAGAAGCACATCTTCTCCCTGATCGACGAGTGGCGCAGGCAGCCGGGGCGGGCGGTGATCTCGGTGGTTCACGACCTGAGCCTCGCGCGAAAATACGGCACCCACGCGCTGCTGATGCACCACGGACGGTGTGTGGCGCATGGGGAGATGGACGCCGTACTGACGGAAGAGCATCTGCGGGCCGTGTATGAGATGGACGTTCATGAGTGGATGCGCGACCTGCTGACCCAGTGGGCATAGAACGAACAAGGCCCTGCTCGGATGAATGAGCAGGGCCTTGCTTTTTTGATGATGTTTATCCCTCGAAGCCGATCAGGAGGCCGGCTTCCTCCGCGTAATAGGCGCACAGGCCGCGGGCATGGTCGATCACCACGTCGGCGGAGGGCCACTGGGCAAGAATCTGATCGCGCAGGGCCTGAGCCGCGGGTTCATTGCTGCAGTGGTCGATGCGCACCTTGCCGCCGCTGTAGCCCCGGTCGCGCATGGCGTTCAGGTTGGCTTGCACGGCCTTTTTGTCGCCCCGGGCCTTGCCGACGATCTCGATGTCGCCCTTCTCGCTGGCGCAGCCGATGACCCGGATGCCCAGCAGGCCCACCAGCGCGCCGATGGCGGGATTCGCGCGGCCGTTCACGACCAGATTGTGCAGCGAGCAGAGGCAGAAGAGCAGGTGCGTCTGACGGCTGTAGTCGTTCAGCGCGTCGACAATGTCGTCGAACTCCGTGCCCGCGAGGATCAGCTCCTCGGCCCGCTCGATCAGCAAGCGCATCTCCGGCCCGGTGGAGAGCGTGTCCATCACGAAGACGCGGCGCCCCGGGTGCTGCTCCTCGTATTCATGCGCGGCGAGTCTCGCGGCGTTGTAGGTGCCGGAGAGGCCGCTGGTGATGCAGAAGCAGAGGATGCTTTCCGCGTCGCCGAAGGCCGTCAGCCAGTCGTTCAGGCCAGGACAGGCCGTCGAGGACTTGCCCTTGTGCGTCTTCAAATCGGCAGCCATGCCAGCTACGTCCAGCTCCGGCGTGTCGACATAGGTGCGGTCGCCCGCGACAATGGTCAGCGGCGCGGAGGCAAAGGGAACCTGCGGCAGGCTCAGCACATCCGAGGAGGAATCGGCGACAATTTTGAAGTTCATAAAATATCCTCGTCAAATTTTCTCAATCTCGATAAAGGTTTTTGAAAAACCGATCATCAATCCTACTATAACAGCTTTTGCGAACCCTGTCAAGGGTTAGGGAGAAGCTTACTTGACGTTCCTGACATAAATCTGTATAATACACTCGGAAAAGGGGTGAGTTCATGGCCGCGTCCATCGAGGTTTTCAGGATGCCGAGGTACCGCGAGATTCCTGACGTGGGGCTGTATCTGGACCAGACGGTCAAGTACATCAACCGCTTTCTCACGCCGCTGGGCTGCGTGGAGATCACCTCGTCCATGGTCAGCAATTACGTCAAGAAGGGCTACATCCGCAGCCCGGAGCGCAAGCAGTATGACGCGGAGCAGATCGCGTACCTGTTTTTCATCGCCATTGCCAAGAGCGTGCTGACGATGGAGCACATCGCGCGGCTGTTCGAGATGCAGCGGTCGACCTACAGCGGCGAGGTCGCTTATAACTATTTCTGCGACGAGCTGGAGAACATGCTGCACTTCATCTTCGGCCTGAAGGGCGACCTTGACCAGATCGGCTCGACCGACACCGAGGCCAAGACCATGCTGCGCTCGACGATCACGGCGGTGGCGCACATCATCTACCTGAACAGCCAGTTTGAGCTGCTGGACGCCGACCCGCCGGAGAACGAAGCGAAGAAGCGTTAACAGCCAATGCTCCGCCCGCGCGGGGGAAGGGGCAGCCGCTGCATCAGCCCGATGATCTGCCCGGAGAGAACCACCGTCAGCAGCGAGTAGAGCAGGCGAGCGAGGGGAATGTAGCTCAGGGACAGACCGAGAACCACCGCGTCGGTCAGCAGGTAAATCCACTGAATGGGCACGCGGGTGAGGTGAGAGAGCGCCATCGCGAGGGCGTCATCCCCGCCGGGCGCGCCGCCGACCCGCACGCACAGCCCCGCGCCCACGCCGACGAACACGGCCCCCGACAGCGCCGCGGCCAGAGGCGAGGCAATCAGCGCCGGAAACAGGGGCGCGAAGGGCTCGGCGATGGCATAGAACAGGCTGAAGCCCGCGCCGGAGATGATCGAATACAGCAGGAACTCCCGGCCCAGCGTCCGCCAGCCGAGCAGGTAGCACAGGGCGTTGAGCAGGAGGCTCGACGCCGCCGGGGTGATGGCCAGCCAGTGATGGAGCAGCAGCGTCATGCCCAGCACGCCGCCCTCGGTGACGGACGACCATGCGTGAACGCTGCTCACGCCCACCGCCTGAATCAGGCTGCCCAACAGCGCCAGCAGCACGCGGGAGAGGGTCGGACGCGGCATCGGATAACCAGTCCTTTCGCTTGGGATATCCCTATGGTAGAGGATGGGCAGAGGCTTGTCAAGGGAGGCCGGGCGGACGGAATCTCGCCGGCGATGCGGTATCTGGATAAATACAAACCATTTCAGCCGAGCCCTGTCGAAGAGCTTGTTTTTTTTGTAAAAATCTCTTTTCACAGGCTGAATTCTGTGGTATCATGCAGGTGCAGGCGCGGTCTCCGCGGCTGTCTCGGTGCCTTCGTGTTTTCCTTTCTTCCATTACCCCTGATGACTGCGGAATGAGGTAGATGGCGTGACGGATTTTGTGAGCACTTGGAACGAGGAATCTTTTCTGACGACGCCTGTCGGGCCGCTGGGACTCATCTCCATGCGCGGCACGGAGGAGCTGGGCGGCAAGGTCAACCAGTGGCTGCTGCGCTGGCGGGAGCATACCGAAGAGACGTTTGCTGAGGACGACATGTCCACAACCCCCGGCCAGAAGCGCAAGGACTTTCTGATCGAGACCACCTGCCCGCGCTTTGGCAACGGTGACGGCAAGGGACTCATCAAGGACAGCGTGCGCGGCCTCGACCTGTACATCCTCTGCGACGTCGGCGCGTACAACTGCACCTTCGACATGTACGGTCAGAAGGTTCCCATGAGCCCTGACGACCACTTCATGGACCTCAAGCGCACCATTGCCGCGGTGGGCGGCAAGGCCAAGCGCATCACGGTCATCATGCCGCTGCTCTACGGCGGACGGCAGCACCGCCGCGTGGCCCGCGAGAGCCTCGACTGCGCGATGGCCCTGCAGGAGCTGGAGCGCATGGGCGTGAGCAACATTATCACTTTCGACGCTCACGATCCCCGCGTGCAGAACGCCATCCCCGAGGGCGGCTTCGAGAGCGTGATGCCCTCCTACCAGATCTTCAAGGCGCTGCTGGGCCGGGAAAAGAACCTCAGCGTGGACAAGGATCACATGATGATCGTGTCCCCCGACGAGGGCGCCATCGACCGCAACATCTTCTATGCCTCCGTCCTCGGTCTGGACATGGGCATGTTCTATAAGCGCCGGGATTACACCCGCATCGTCAATGGGCGCAACCCCATCGTCGCGCATGAGTACATGGGCGATTCGATGGAGGGCAAGGACGTCTTCATCGCTGACGACATCCTCTCCTCCGGCGAGTCCATCATCGACGTGGCGCGGGAGCTCAAGAAGCGCAAGGCCAACCGCGTCTTTGCGGCGGCGACCTTCGCGCTGTTCACCGGCGGCATCGACCTGTACAACAAGGCCTACGAGGAAGGCGTCATTGACCGGGTGATCTCCACCAACCTCACCTACTGCACGCCTGAGCTCAAGGCCGCGCCGTGGTTCATTCAGGCGGACATGAGCAAGTTCATCTCCTACATCATCGCGACGCTCAACCATGACCGCTCGCTGTCCAAGCTGCTCAGCCCCTCCGATCGCATCCACAGCCTCATGAGCCGCTACAACCGCGAGCAGAGGGATTCCGGAATCCGGCTGGTGTAAGGCATGGCAGAGTATACGCTGCGTCCCGCAGACATCAGGGAAGCGGAACAGCTCGCGGGCATCAAGTCGAGCTATGTCCGCAGCCTGTACAGGGGATTTCTGTCGACCGACTATCTCAGAAAGGCCTCGCGGGAGTTCTATCTCCCCGAGATTATCGGGATGATGCGGGATGAAAGGCTTCGCGTGGACGTGCTGGAGTCGGACGGCGTGACGGTGGGCTTTGTCGCCTACGGCGCCGATTCAGGCAGTCCTGACTGCGGGCTGATCCGTGAGGAAGCGGTTGAGCCGCAGTACGGCCGTCGGGAGAAGGACGCCCTGGCTCAGCACGCCATCCGGCAGCTGACGGACATGGGCTTCCAGACCATCCATCTGTGGTTGCTGAAGGAGAACTTCCGGGCAAGGTTCCTGTTCGAGTCGATCGGCTTCCGCCATGACGGCATGGCCCGCTTCGAGCCCCGGGACGGCCAGCAGTTCAATGTCACCCGGTACGCTTACCGCATACCTGACGCAAGCGACGCATGATTCAATGCCCCTCTCTGTCGGATGACGCCGATGGAGAGGGATTTTTCGGTCATACGGGACCGGCGGCCCATGAGCGGATGAGCGCTTCCTGCTCGCGGGTCAGGGTCATCCGCTGACCGTCGATCAGCACGACGACGCTGGCGGAGTGTTCCGGGCCCTTCTGGCTGGTCTCGGCTTGCCGTTTATCTGCTAAAGTCGTCACATACACGCCTCCGTTTCCGGAAAAAATCAATACGCGGGAGCAGCAGGGCCGAAGAAAGAAGTCAAATTGATCAGTGATCCTCGGGTGGGGCCAAGGGCAAAGCCCTTGGTTGACACATGGGAGAATCATGGGTATCATAGAATAGAGTATCCAAGATGAAGGGGAAGTATGATGAGTAAGAAGATTGTGCTCACCGGCGGCGGCACGCTGGGGCATGTCACGCCGCATCTGGCGCTGATACCGCATTTGAAGGAAGCCGGGTACGAGATTCATTATATCGGCACCGAGAAGGGCATGGAAGCGCCGAAAATCCGCGCCGTTGAGGGCGTGACGTATCACGCGGTGCAGACGGGCAAGCTGCGGCGGTATTTCTCGTGGCAGAATTTCACCGATCCGTTCCGCGTCATCGTCGGGGCTGTGCAGTCCGCAAGGCTGATGGGAAAGATCAAGCCGGACGTGTGCTTCAGCAAGGGCGGATTTGTCGCGGTGCCCGTGGTGTTCGGCGCGTGGCTGCACCGCATCCCGGTGCTCTGCCATGAGAGCGATCTGACCCCCGGGCTGGCGAACAAGCTCTGCAAGCCCTTCGCCCGGAAGATCGCCACGACCTTCCCGGAATGCGCCGAGGCGCTGGGCCCCAAGGCCGAGATGACCGGCACGCCGCTGCGGCCGGAGCTGTTCCATGGCAGCCGGGCAAAGGGCTTGAGCATGCTGCGGTTTGACGGCGCGAAGCCGATCCTGCTGATGATGGGCGGCTCCTCCGGCGCGCAGGCGGTCAATAAGGCGCTGAGGGAAGCTTTGCCTGAGCTGCTGAAGAGCTTCGACGTGGCGCATATCTGCGGCAAGGGCAATCTGGATGACGCGCTGGAGGGCACGCCGGGGTACGCGCAGATGGAGCTGCTGGACAAGGAGCTGCCGGACGTGCTGGCCTGCGCCGATCTGGTGCTGTCCCGCGCGGGCAGCAACGCGCTGATGGAGTTTCAGGCGTTGGGCAGGCCGATGCTGCTGGTGCCCTATCCGAAGGGTGCGAGCCGCGGCGACCAGATTCTGAATGCCCAGAGCCTTGAGAAGCGCGGACTGTGCCGGGTGCTGATGCAGGAGAACATGACCGCCGAAACGCTCGCCGAGGCGCTGAACCAGACGTGGCGCGACCGGGAGAAGCTGATGGAGGCCGTGAAAAACGCGCCCCCGGCGGACGGCACCATGCGGGTGCTGGAAATGATCGAAGAAGTGCAGAAATGACGCGCTTGCGCGCAGCAGGACGGCTCTCTTGCGGGGGAGCCGTTCTTTTGTTGGGCGAAATGGGCGCTGTCCGGACAGAATGAGGGGATTGACAAGAAGCGGTAAAGCGGTATAATAAATACTGGATTTTTAGTCTTTGGAAGGGTTGAGAGAGATGAAGAAGTCGAGAATTCTCTGGACGCTCATCCTGATTGCGGCGATTGCCTTGACGGTCGCGGCTTTAGCAGAAGAAATGGGCATCATGCCGCTGGAAGTGGAGGAGCATGAGCACTTTGTTATGTGCTCCAGCGAAGACAAGACGGTCTGCTATCTGTGCGGAGAAGCCCATGAAAACATGCGGATTGAGCATGGCATCGTCAGCGACAAAGTTTATACCAACGGCAAGGATCACTGGTGGCAGTGCTCCTGTGGGGACAGGGAATTTGACCGCACGGAGCACAGCCGGTACTGTGATGAAGACCGTTGCCTTGTTTGCAACGCGACGTATACGGGCGACAAAAAAGAGCACAGAAACCTTGAGCTTGGGCATGACCAAAGCGGACACTGGTATCAGTGCGTGAATGCGGATTGCGGGGATATCGTCAAGCAGGAAGAGCATTCCCGTGACTGCGGACAGTCGGTGTGCTCTTCGTGCCCTGAGTATTATGACGGCGACCGCAAGACGCATGCGCTCAGCAAGTATGGCTGGGATGAGAACGGGCACTGGCAGGAATGCTTCTGCGGTGAGGAGAAGGGTGAGCCGGTGGCGCATAGCGTGACATGCTTAGATCCTGATCACTGCAAGAGATGCGGCGCTGAGGTGTCCGGCATTGAGCCGACGCATTCGGGCAGCTCGAGCGGCGTTTATGAATCTGACAGCAGCAGCCACTGGCTGATTTGCGACGAATGCGGCAAACGGTACAACGAGGGCGCGCACCGTACCAGCGATGGTGCGGAGGCAGGCGTGTGCGCTGTTTGTGATCGGGAGTTTGGTTCGGCGGACCCGTCGCCCTCTGTTGACCCCGAAGCGACGGATGATCCCAACGCGACGACTGACCCTGAAGGCACGAAGGACCCCGAGGGCACGCCCGATCCCGAAGGCACGAAGGACCCCGAGAGTACGCCCGATCCCGAAGGCACGCAAGACCCCGAGGGCACAAAGGACCCCGAGGGCACGCCGGATGTTGAAGGCACGCCAGACCCTGAGGGCACAAAGGAACCCGAAGGTACGCATGATCCTGAGGAAACACCGGAGCCTGCTGATACCCCTGAGCCTGAAATACCGGACACGCCTGAGGAGACAACGCCTCCCGAGGTGCAGCTGACGCCTGAAGTGACGATGACGCCCGAGGTAACGTCGACGCCCGAGATCACGCCGACGCCGGAAGTATCGCCTGTGCCGGAGGAATCATCCGTGCCGGAGGAGACGGCAACGCCCGAACCGACGGAAGCGCCTGAAGAAATGTCAACGCCTGACGTAACCGACACGCCCGAGCCGACGGAAGCCCCGGAGGCAACGGACGCGCCGCAGGAGACGGAAGCTCCCGTGGCAACGGATGCGCCGCAGGAGACAGCGACCCCTGATGTGACGGACGCGCCGCAGGAGACGGCGACCCCTGAGGCGACCGCAACGCCCGCTCCGACGGCGACTCCCACGAGAAAGAAGAGCACCGTGGCCACAGCTGCGCCAGCGGAGGAGGGCTTCATCAGCCGCTTCCGGGGCAACAGCAGCACGGCGGCGGCTGGTGATCTGCTGTCCGGCGGGGTCGAGGAAACCGTCACGCTGACCATGGCGGCTGACGGCGAGGAGCCTGAATATGACGGCAGCGTGCTGAGCGTTTATCCGGCAGGCATGCGCGACGACAACGTGGCCATTTGCCTGAGCAGCAGGTATGAACCGGACGCGATGCTCGGCTTCACCGCATGGCAGGCGAGCGTCAATGAAGCGGCGGAGCTGCGCGGCACGGCGTCGTATCGCGACTTTGTCGGGCTGGCGCAGGCACTGGTGCAGAGTCTGCTGCCCGGGAAGACCGCGAACGAGGTCGACGCGATGATCGTGCGGCTGCTGCAGAGCGGATTTGACGGCACGCTGGAGACCAGCGGCGCCAAGGCGATCGACTTTGACGACGACGTCGAGGGCGAGGTTGTGGGCTATCTGACCGAGGCAGGCTATGAGTTCTTCATCGTCCTGCGGGACGGCGAGGTTGACCTGCTGGTTCGCGAAATGGCATAATCAAGGCAAATGAAAAACCGCCCGGCATTACGCCGGGCGGCTATTTTGTATGTCACAGCATGGAGAGGATGGTCTGCACTGTCTGAACGGCGCTGCCGGCCGGATGAAGACGCTCCAGATCAATCAGCTTCACGCCCCGGTATCCGGCGAGATCGCGCGTGGCCGCAGGATAAGCGCCGTCAGGACAGGCGGAGGTAAGCAGTACCGGTTCTGCACCCTGACGGCGAGCCGCGTCGATGAACATGCTCAGGTATTGCGGGAAGGTCACCCGCGCGACCGTACCCTTCACGGGGTCAGCGTCCGCGTCGTGCAGGCCGAACTGAATCAGCAGTCTGTCGCCGGGACGCAGGCACAGCTCGATCAGGCTCAGCCGCTTCTGCCCAATATAGTCCTTGCTGGAGCAGCCGGGTACGGCGCAGTCCTGCACGAACACGTCTCCTGCCAGCGCGCTCAGCGCTCTGCCATAATCAGCGGTCTCGTCGCCGCAGAGGAACCATGTGGATACTCGCTGCTCGGGATGCCACTGGTCGGGGCCGGAGAGCACTTCGCCGATGGTGATCAGCGCGGCTTCATCCGCCGTCAGGCGCTTCTGCTTCGGGTGCCGGGCTGACTGATCTGCCCTTGCGCCGCGGGTGCCATATTCGCCGTACCGCTCCGTGACGACCCGGGTTTCGTCCCAGTCCTCAAAGCCCACGGCGTTGACATGCTCGTCCATCTCGCAGTCGAGGAACACCGTTCGGGCATAGGCCCGCCATGGACGGCCCAGATACGCCATGCCTTCGCCGCACGCGCCCGTCAGGCGGCAGCGATGGAAGACGAAGCCGTGGGGCGACACCTCCGGCGTGTTGGCTGCGGTGTACCAGCCGCCGCGCTCGTTCATGAACAGCGTGCAGCGCTCGAACCAGCAGCGGTAGGAGCCGAAGATGAAGTCCACATCGCCCTGAATGAAGCAGTCTTCAAAGTACTGCCGGCCTGTGACCGGGGGACAGTCGTTCACCACGGGCTTGCCGTCGGGTACCCTGTGGGGCAGCGCGTCCTGCTGCACGGAGGGCATGGTCGGGCCGCAGAACAGCGTGTCCTGATGCGCGATCATCCGGCAGTTGTGCCATACGCCCCGGTCGCCCGCCGCATAGACAGCCACCGCCTGTCCGACCTCACGGCCGTCGCCCGCGTCGTTGCGAATGGTCAGGTTCTCGACCTCCACATGGTTTCCTGTCACCAGCATGGTGTAAGAGAGGAAGGTGCCCTTCTCCTGCCCGTTTTCGTCGAGGTCCTTGGCGCAGCGGCTGGTCGTGATGACCGTGCGGTCCCGCGCCTCGCCGATGATGCGGATGTTGTCCTTGTTGACGATAACCCGCTCATGGTATTCGTCCATGCGCAGCAGCAGAATCACCGGCGCCCGGTATCCGTCGGGTACCGCGTCGATGGCCTCCTGAATCGAGGTGAAGTCCCCCGAGCCGTCTCTGGCAACGATGTAAAGCATTCAGTTCACCTCCGGCGCGGCAATCAGCCCCAGCCGCCGCAGCTCCGCGGCAACCATGCGGGCCCATGCTTCCGCGCCTGCCCGCCGGGTGTGCGTGTTGTCGGTGCAGCCGTCAGGATAGTCCGGGTAGACGCCCGGCTCCACATGCATGAACAGCGCCCGGCTGGCCTCCTCGCCCAAGCTGCTCACATGGGCATGGCTCAGGGCGCACATGTCGATCAGGGGAACGCTGCGCTGGGCCGCCAGCAGACGGACGGCGTCGGGATAGTCGCCGTGGGTGGGCGTCAGCCTGCCATCCACGAAGTTCCGGCGGCAGATGGGCGTAAGCAACACAAGCACAGCGCCGCAAAGCCGCGCTGTGTCCACAAAGATGCTCAGATTGTTGAAATAGGATGTATAGGGGTCGGTATGCCGCCAGACGAGGTCGCTGCCGTCGTTGTGGCCAAACTGGATCAGCATCAGGTCGCCCGGCCGGATTTCCCGTTCAATGGCCTTAAGCCTTCCCTCGGACAGGAAGGACTTGGTGCTGCGCCCGGGCATCGCCGCGTTGACCACCGTTACGCCGGGGATCAGTTCTCCCAGCACCTGACCCCAGCCGCAGATGGGCGCGCGCTCCGGGGCATAGGCCGCGGCGGTGGAATCGCCGCAGAGGTAGAGGGTCATGCGGGCCTCCTCACGAGATCAGCGTGACACTCTCGTCCACGTCCAGCTCCTCGCCGCGGACATGGACAACCTTCACGCCGCGCAGGTCCACATCCCGGGCATTGCGCAGGAACAGGCCCGCGCCCTGCATCTTGGGGCAGCCATCCATCATGGCGGGGCAGTCGGCCTTGCCGTCCTTCTCCATCTCCACCAGCACATCGCGCATGATGACCCTTTCGACGGGCATCTCGCTCAGACCGTAGAAGAAGCCCGCGCAGGCCGTGCAGCCCCGGGCCAGCACGCCGGTGATGGATACGTCGCGCAGGGCGGGCGTGCTCTCGTCCACCGGGTAAGGAGCCTTGTCCCAGACGCGCTTTTCATTGCCGCGCTCGCCGCAGAAATAGTACATGTTGAACACGAAGGGGCACATCACCCGCTCCATGATCAGGTTGGTCAGGCGCAGCCCTTCCACCACGCCGCCGCGGCCCCGGCGCGTCTTGAGCCGCACGCCCCGGTCGGTCTCGTAGAAGATGCAGTTGCTGACCAACACGTTCCGGATGCCGCCGCTCATCTCGCTGCCCAGCACCACGCCGCCGTGGCCGTGCAGGAGGTGGCAGTTGCTGATGATGATCCGCTCGCAGGGCTGACGGTCCGGCGTGTCCTCAGTGCCGGACTTGATGGCGATGCAGTCGTCGCCCACGTCGATGGTGCAGTCATGGATGCGCACGTCCTGACAGGCGTTGGGGTCGATGCCGTCGGTGTTGGGCGAGTCGGCCGGGTTATTGATGCGCAGGCCCCGGATGACCACGTCCTGGCAGCGCAGGGGATGCACCGTCCAGCAGGGGGAATTGGTCAGCGTCACATTCTCAAGGGTGATGTGGCGGCAGCGGTTGAAGCACACCAGATAGGGCCGGATATGCTTCGCGTCGCCTTTGCGGATGAAGCGCCACCAATAGCCGCCCTGACCGTCGATGGTGCCGCCGCCGGTGATGACGATCTCTTCCTCGTCCTCAGCATAAATGCAGGGCTGAGGCAGGATTTTCGGGATGCCCTCAAACTCCAGCGGAATCTTCGGGAAAGCCGCCTCGTCCCGCAGGAAGCGGATCGTCGCGCCGGACTGTATGTCAAAGGTCATGTGCCCGCAGAGCTGGATCGGCGCTGTCAGATAATCGCCCGGGGGCACCGTCAGAACGCCGCCGCCCTGACGCCGAAGATCGGATATTGCCGCGGAAAAGGCTTCCGTCCAGTCGGCGCGGTTGTGGGACAGGGCCGCATAGTCCCGGATATTCATGAGTGGTATCCTCCCATCTTGCTTTGGTGGGGTTGTATTCTCATAGCCGCGCCCATTATACCACGAATATCATTTGAAGTAAACATCTGACAGCGAAGGAAATGGATTGACGAAACAGGAAAAGTGCGGTAAAGTATAAGCAGCGTATATTCTGTAACCCATACCGCGACGATCATCATGGAGGGATATGTAATGGATCGACTGAACGCCTCGATGGCGGCGGCTCCTGCCCGTCCCGTTCGCGTGCTGCAGTACGGCGAGGGCAATTTCCTGCGGGCTTTTGTGGACTATATGATCGACATCGCCAACGAAAAGGCGGACTTCAACGGCTCCGTCGCGCTGGTCAAGCCGATCTCCATCGGCACGCTGTTCCCGGCCTTCAAGGAGCAGGATTACCGCTACACGGTGATGCTGCGCGGTCTGGTGGACGGCGAGCCTGTGGAACAGACCCGCGTGGTGACCTCCGTGTCCGACGCGGTGGACTGCTACGGCGACTATGAGAAGTATGCCGCCTATGCCAAGCTGGATACGCTGCGCTTTATCGTCTCCAACACCACCGAGGCCGGCATCGTGCTCAAGGAGGACGACGACTTCAGCGCCTGCCCGCCGGCCTCCTATCCCGGCAAGCTGTGCAAGCTGCTCTATGAGCGGGCCGAGCACTTCGGCTACGCGGAGGACAAGGGCCTCATCATCCTGCCTGTGGAGCTGATCGACGACAACGGCATCGAGCTGAAGAAGTGCGTCAAAGCGCTGGCGAAGATCTGGAACCTCGGCGAGAAGTTCGAGAGCTGGCTGGACAGCGCCTGTGTGTTCACCTCCACGCTGGTGGACCGCATCGTCACCGGCTATCCCCGGGGCGAGGACAAGGCCATCTGGGAGAAGCTGGGCTATGAGGACAACATTCTCGTCACCGCCGAGCCCTTTGGCCTGTGGGTCATCGAGTCCGACAGGGATATCTCGAAGGAGCTGCCCCTGCCCGAGTGCGGCCTGCCGGTGATCTACACCGACAATCAGAAGCCCTACAAGCAGCGCAAGGTGCGCATCCTCAACGGCGCGCACACCTCCTTCGTGCCCGCGGCCTTCCAGTGCGGCTACGACTATGTGCTCGACGCCATGAACGACCCGATGATCGCGTCCTTCATGCAGCACACCCTCTACGACGAGGTGATTCCGACCCTGTCCCTGCCGAAGGACGACCTGATGTCCTTTGCCGAGGCGGTGACCGGACGCTTCCGCAATCCCTTCATCAAGCACGCGCTGCTGTCCATCTGCCTGAACAGCGTCAGCAAGTGGCGCGCCCGCTGCATGCCCTCGCTGCTGGGCTACGTCGAGAAGACCGGCGAGCTGCCCGCGCGGCTGACCTTCTCCCTCGCCAGCCTCATGAGCCTCTATCGCGGCGGCAGGCTGGAGGGCGGCAAGCTGATCTGCGACCGTAACGGTCAGCCCTATGAGCTGCAGGACGACGCGGCGGTGCTGGAATTCTTTGCGGCCACCTCCGGGCAGACGCCTGCCGAGCAGGTCAGGGCCTTCGTCTCCAACGAGGCGTTCTTCGGCCCCGATCTGTGCAGGGTGCCCGGGCTGATCGAGTCCGTCACCGCTTCCCTGACCGATATCCTCGATCGCGGCATGAAGGCCGTGATGACCGAGAAGTTCGGAGGCTGACATGGCTGAGCTGCTTCGCATCACCCCCCGCGACAATGTAGCCGTGGCGCTGCAGGCCATCGAGCAGGGAACAGCCCTGACCGTCGACGGCGTGACCGTCACCGCGGCGGAGGCCATCCCTGCCGGACACAAGATCGCCCTCGAGGATATCCCGGCGGACGGCAAGGTTGTCAAGTACGGCTTCCCCATCGGCTGCGCGAAGACCGCCATCGCCAAGGGCGGCCATGTGCATGTGCAGAACCTGCGCACCCTGCTCTCCGGCGAGCTGGAATATGAATATCACCCCACCTTCCCGAAGGTCGAGACGAAGGAGCCCGCCACCTTCATGGGCTATCCCCGCAGGGACGGGCGAGTCGGCGTGCGCAACGAGCTGTGGATTTTGCCCACGGTTGGCTGCGTCAACGACATTGCCAAGGCGCTCGAGAAGGAGGCGCAGTCGCTGGTTGGCGGCGGCGTGGAGCATGTCTATGCCTTCCCGCACCCCTACGGCTGCTCCCAGATGGGCGACGATCAGGAGAACACCCGCACCGTGCTGGCGAACCTTGCCACGCACCCCAATGTGGGCGGCGTGCTGGTGCTGGGTCTCGGCTGCGAGAACAGCAGCGCGGCGATCATCGAGGAGCACATGGGCGACTACGACAAGTCCCGGGTGCGCTTCCTGATCTGCCAGAATGTGGAGGACGAGTTCGAGGAGGCCATGAAGCTGCTTCATGAGCTGGCGGACAACATGCGCGATGAAAAGCGCGTGCCCTGCCCCGCGTCCAAGCTGGTCATCGGCCTCAAGTGCGGCGGCTCCGACGGCTTCAGCGGCATCACGGCGAACCCCGTCATTGGCGGCTTCTCCGATCTGCTGGTCGCGCAGGGCGGCACCACCATCCTCACCGAGGTGCCTGAGATGTTCGGCGCGGAGACCATCCTGATGGACCGCTGCGAGACCGAGGAGATGTTCCAGAAGACCGTGGCGCTCATCAACAACTTCAAGCGCTACTTCGAGGAGCATCACCAGACCATCTACGAGAATCCTTCCCCCGGCAACAAGGCGGGCGGCATCTCAACCCTCGAGGACAAGGCCCTCGGCTGCACCCAGAAGAGCGGCTTTGCCCCGGTCAAGGACGTGCTCAGCTACGGCGAGAAGGTCAAAACTCCCGGCCTGAACCTGCTCTCCGCCCCCGGCAATGACCTTGTGGCCGCGACGGCGCTGGCTTCCTCCGGCGCGCAGATCGTGCTGTTCTCCACGGGCCGCGGCACGCCCTTCGCCTGCCCGGTGCCCACGGTCAAGATCGCGTCCAACACGCCTCTGGCGACGAAGAAGTCCGGCTGGATCGACTTCAACGCGGGTCAGCTCCTCACTGACGGCAAGACCCTGCCGGAGCTGAGCCAGATGCTCATGGACTTCGTGCTTGAAGCCGCCAGCGGCAAGCCCGTGTGCTCTGAGGCCCGCGGCTTCCATGATCTGGCGATCTTCAAGACCGGCGTGACGCTGTAAGGCCAACAAAAAGCCGCCATTCCTGTCGGCGGCGTGCCACGGCGGGAGCCGATGAACGCTGTTATCAGAATACAGAGAAACGCCCGAAAGGCCTTGCTGCTGATCGGGCGTTTCTTTATGGCGGACGGTAGCTTTTTTCAGATTTGTCTGATATAATTAACTTTACGCGGAGCGAGACGACAATCGAGATGGAAAGGGCCTTGTATGGAAATTGTAGAGATTACTCAGCATAATCTTGCGGACTTAAACAAAGCCAATCAGCCGTTTGAGATGATAGGAAGAATAAAGCCAGCATTTGCTGACGGGGTTTGGACGTATACAGAGGAATTATACGAACAGACCCGCGCGAAAGCATATCCGAATGATCCCCTTGACTATGCGGCATATCTGAAGGATAGCGATAAAACCATTTTCCTGGCGTATTCTGGCGCAGAGTGTATCGGACAGATAGTTTTGAAAAGAGATTGGAATCAATATGCCTTTATTGAGGATATATGCGTTGCGCAATCCGCAAGAGGGCAAGGGGTTGGCACTGGCTTGATCAAAAAGGCGATTGAATGGGCTAAAAATGCCAATCTGATTGGTTTGGCATTAGAAACACAGGACAATAATCTGTTGGCGTGCCGGTTTTACGCGAAATGCGGTTTTGTCATCGGCGCGGTGAATACGATGCTGTACAGGCATTTAGATCACGAAGAATACGCGGTTTTTTGGTATTTGCTGTTCTGAAAAGAGCGTTGCAGATTCCTTTTTGAGTCATTGCAAACCGTTCAGGAACGGCGCACGCCGATGCGCCCATAGTCAGCCAAAGAGAACTGCATGACCGAGCATGATTGCGCCATCTCGTTCCGTCAAGGCGGATGCACTCCCATGTGGATTTGCCGCCAGCAAGCCAGAAAAAACTGAATGCCGAAAACTGTCCGTTGAGTGGAGGGCTTCGGTAATGGCCGATATACGCAAACAGGAGCGGCGCAGAATTCGATCTGCGCCGCTCTCAGGCTTTCTCATGAACATCCGCCGAAACGGCGGCTTTTATATTCAGCAGGTTTGCCTTCCGGCGCTTCTGCCATGCCTCTCCCGGAAGGCAGGGAGTGCGGTCATGCCCTGCTCGGTGACCGGCTTGACCCACCGGCCCGAATAGAAGTGCCGCTGCATCAGCACATAGCGGATGGGCTCGTCGATATAGCAGCAGAGGAAGATGGCCCAGTAGGGGAGGTGCAGCCTGAAGCCCGACACCAGCACGCAGGGCAGCACCAGCAGGTACATGAAGATGATCTCCAGCACCGTGCCTGTGACCGCGTCGCCCGAGGCGCGGTAGGTGTCGTTCTGAATCCAGTTGCCCATGCGGATGACGGCGACGATCACATAGATCACCAGCAGCCGCAGGCCTGCGTCGTAGGAATCCCCGGAGAGGCTCATGCGGGTGAGAATCGGGTAGTTCATCGCGATCAGGAGCAGTCCTGTCAGGCCGATGATGCCGCTGCACAGGTAGATCAGCCGCCGCGCCCGCTCATAGGCCGTGTCCAGCTTGCCCGCGCCCACACAGGCGCCCACCAGAATCGACGCGGCATTGGAGAAGCCCGCGAAGAAGCCGATAATCAGCCCTTCCAGCGTCCGGAACACCGCCAGCGCCGCGATGACATGCTCCGGCTGACGGCCCAGCGTGATGTTGATCACCATGTTGCCCACGCCGATCAGCACCTCATTGACGATGATCGGGAAGCACTTGGTGAAGTAGTTCCGCAGGTGCTCGCGGTTCCAGCGGAAGTGCCCCCGCACCCGGAACAGGTAGGGGTAGCCTGTCAGCTGGGCCAGCAGATAGATGACCGCCACGTTGACCGCCGCCGCGCAGGTCGTCGCCAGCGCCGCGCCCCGGATGCCCAGCGCCGGAAGGCCGAGATGACCGTAGATCAGCACCCAGTTCAGAAACAGGTTGGTCGCCACGGAGGCCATCGACGCGATCATCGGAATCCGCACGCGCTCGGTGGCCCGCAGCAGGCTGCTCATCGCCATGGAGAAGACCTGCATCAGATACGCAAAGCCGACGATGCGCAGGTATTCAACGCCGATTGCCTGAATGACGGGCTTGTCCGTGTAGACCCGCATGACCAGCCCCGGCGCGAAGATCGCCAGACTGCCGAAGATGACCGCCACGGTCATCATGCACAGCCATGTCAGGCCGTAGGAGCGCTCGATGCCCCCGTCATCCTTCGCGCCCCAGTACTGCGCGAAAAACAGCATGCCGCCGCCCACAAAGCCCCAATAGCCGGAGAACATCAGCGACGAGAACTGCGCGCACAGCCCCAGCGCGCCCACCGACGTCTCGCCCAGCGGCGCGATCATCATGGTGTCGATCATGCTGGCCGTGGTGGTCAGCAGGTTCTGCAGCGCCACCGGGATGGCGATTGCCGCCAGATTCTTCAGGAAGGTTCGCCAAGGAAAGGGGGCTCCCGCCTGCAATGTGTCCGACATGAAAACATCCACTCTCTCTGGGATCATGCGCTTCCCGGGGAAGCCACGCCAGCATAGCATATCCCCTGCGCGTTGTCAATGCGGCGTTATGCCCGCTCGTCCGCTCCCTGCGCCCGCAGAGCCGCCATGGCCGCGTCGTTCTGTGCCAGCCAGTCCAGACACTCCTCGGACAGCAGCGCCGCGTATGCGCCGCCCAGCTCGCAGAGCCCCCGGGCAATCAGCCCCGCAAAGGCCACCGCCCCGGCAGGCTGGAGATGCGTGTTGTCCGACTGGCCGTCCGGGAAAGCGGGATAAGCTCCGGCGGGCAGGTTCATGTAATACCTGACGCGGGCCTCCTCGCCCAACTCATCCACCAGCCGCTCCGACATGGCGGTCAGGTCGATCAGCGCGACACCCAGCCGCTTGGCGGTCCTCCGGGCAGATGCGGCCCACAGGTCATGCCGGTACTTCGCGCCGGGAGCGTTCCGATGATATCGGGTCACCGGCGTGATGATGACAGGATGCGCGCCCTTGCTCCGCGCCACGCTGACAAACCGCTCCAGATTCTCCGGAAAGGCCGTCTCCGGGTCGGCGTAGCGCGCGGGGTCCTCGGGCTTTTCATCGTTGTGCCCGAACTGGATGAACAGGAAATCCCCCGCCGTGATGGCGCTGTCAATCGCCGCCAGCCGTCCCTCGTCGATGAAGGACCTGGTGCTGCGGCCGTTCTCCGCGTGGTTTTGAATCACCACATCCGGGCGGCGGACATAGCGGTCAAGCTCCTGCCCGATGCCTGTCTGGGGATACGTCGCGATGCTGTTCTGCCTGACGGTCGAGTCGCCTGCCCAGAAGATGGTCGTCATAAGCGTCTCCTTTGCATTGCTGCGCATGGACTGTGTGCAGGATGATTATGGCATGCTCATCGGTGACTGTCAAGAGAAAGCGGGCCTGTTCCGGCGGCATTTCCGCTTGACGAAGCGGCTTTGTCGTGATACCATAAAACCAGCAGATTCTTCCTGCGGCGGAGCTTCCGCCGACGACATGATCGAAAGAGAGGACGATATTCATGGAATTCCTTGAGAAATTGTCCCTTGCGGGCCTCGTGCCCGTCATCGCCATCAACGACGCTGAGGACGCTGTTCCGCTGTGCAAGGCGCTGGCTGAGGGCGGCCTGCCCGTGGCGGAGATCACCTTCCGTACCGCCGCTGCCGAGGAGTCCATCCGCCGCGTGCATGAGGCGCTGCCGGACGTGCTGCTCTGCGCCGGCACCGTGCTGACCACCGATCAGGTCGACCGCGCCGTGAAGGCGGGCGCCGCGGCCATCGTATCCCCCGGCCTGAATCCCGAGGTCGTCAAGTATTGCATCGAGAAGAATATCCCCGTGTGCCCCGGCACCAGCAATCCCTCGGACATCGAGGTCGCTCTTTCGATGGGCCTCAAGGCCGTGAAGGTGTTCCCGGCGGAGGCCATCGGCGGCCTGAAGCTCATCAAGTCCATGGCCGCGCCCTATGTGGACATGAAGTTCATGCCCACCGGCGGCATCAACGAGAACAACATGCTGGACTATCTGGCCTTTGACAAGATTCTCTGCTGCGGCGGCTCCTGGATGGTGCCCGGCGACGCGGTGGCCGCCAAGGACTGGGGCCGCATCACCGCCCTGACCCGCTCCGCCGTGGACAAGATGCTGGGCTTCGAGGTGCGCCACATCGGCATCAACTGCGAGGATGCGGAGGCTTCCCTCGAGACCGCGAAGAAGATCGCCGCGCTCATGGGCTGGCCCGTCAAGGAGGGCAACTCCTCCAACTTCGTGGGCACCGGCTACGAGCTGATGAAGAAGGTCGGCCGCGGCGCTCACGGCCACATCGCCATCGGCACCAACAGCGTTGCCCGTGCCAAGTGGCATCTGGAACAGCGCGGCTTCAAGTTCATTGAGGACTCCGCTGTCGTCAAGAACGGCAAGCTGACCGCCATCTATGTCGAGGGTGAAATCGGCGGCTTTGCGTTCCATCTCGTGCAGAAATAAGGGGGCATCGCCCCCCCTTTTCTCCGCCCATCTCAGTTGACGTTTAGGCTGACTGCCGCGACTGCAGCTGGGCTGACGCTATACCAACATTCAAACAGGAGGAAGTACCTATGGGCAAGATTGTTACTTTCGGCGAGATCATGCTGCGCCTCAAGTCCCCGGGCTATGAGCGCTTCTTCCAGAGCCCCGCGCTGGAGGCCACCTTCGGCGGCGGCGAGGCGAACGTCTCCGTCTCTCTGGCGAACTACGGTCTGGACACGGCCTTCGTGACCGTGCTGCCGGACAACGATATCGGCACCGCCTGCATCCGCGAGCTGCGGGGCTTCGGCGTGGACACCACGAAGATCGTCCGCGCGCCCGGCCGTATGGGCATCTACTATCTGGAGACCGGCTCCGTGCAGCGCCCCTCCAAGGTCATCTATGACCGCGCGGGCTCGACCATTGCTGAAGCCGGCCCCGACGCCATCGACTGGGACAAGGCCTTCGAGGGCGCGACGTGGTTCCACCTGACCGGCATCACCCCGGCCATCTCCGCCGCGGCTGCCGAGCTGTCCCTCAAGGCGGTGAAGGTTGCCCAGCAGAAGGGCATCCACGTCTCCTGCGACCTCAACTACCGCAAGAACCTGTGGAAGTACGGCAAGCGCGCCGATGAGGTCATGACCGAGCTGGTCAAGTATGTCGACACCGTCATCGCCAACGAGGAGGACTTCCAGAAGGCGCTGTGCCTGTCCGTTGAGTCCTCCGGCGCGGTGGAAGCGGGCGAGATCGACGTGGAGAACTACAAGAAGATTGCCGCGCTGGCTATGGAGACCTATCCCAACATCAAGCGCGTGGCCATCACTCTGCGCGAGAGCAAGTCCGCCAATCACAACGACTGGTCGGCCTGCCTGTACAACGGCAAGGACTTCTTCCTCTCCCGCAAGTATGCCATCACGGATATCGTTGACCGCGTGGGCGGCGGCGACTCCTTCGGCGGCGGCCTGATCTACGGCCTGAACACCTATCCCGACGAGAAGACGGCCCTTGAGTTCGCTGTGGCGGCTTCCTGCCTGAAGCACACCATCCCCGGCGACTACAACCGCGTCTCCGCCGCGGAGGTCGAGAGCCTGATGAAGGGCTCCGGCACCGGACGGGTGCAGCGCTGACACATTCGCTCAAGCGGCTGAGCCGCTTGAGCGATTTTTTCTCTGGCGAAAATCAAAAGTGGCAGAGGAGCAGGTATGATCAAGAGCCGCAGACTCAGCATGGCGCCGTTTGAAATGAAGCATGTGAATCAGTATTTCATCGGCTTTAATGCGGAAATAACAAAGTATCAGTGGCCGGATCCTTTTGAAAGCATGGATGACGCAAGGTCTGTCCTGCAGGGGTTCCTGAATGAAATGGACAGGGAAGAGACGCTGATCTACTCCATCCTGTCAAAGGATGACGCGTTCCTTGGGAGCGTTGAGGTACACGGCCTGACCGGCGAGTGTCCGGAATTGGGCGTGTGGATCACAGCGCCGGAGCAGAAAAAAGGCTATGCTTATGAAGCGCTGAGCGCCGTCCTTGAGCATGTGCGCTCAAGCTATGGCAAGACCGCCTTCTATTACGAAGCGGATATCCGCAACGCTGGAAGCATGAAGCTGCTGCGCAAGTTCAGCGATGAATATGAGATTATCGAGCAGGGGTTTGAGAGGCTCACGACGGATTCTGGGAAGGACTTGGAGCTGCAGGGGTATATTCTAAAGGCAAAGTGAAACGGCGCTCATATCGCCAGCATTGATACGGCGGTTTCCAAAGAAAAGGGCCCTGCCTGACAGCAGGGCTCTTTTCACGTCATTTCCCTCATGCGCGGGTCATCCTCGAGAAAGAACCGCCTTGCGGACATTGCCAGCACCCGGACGCGCAGGTGCATCAGCTCTCCGGGAATATAGAGCCCCACCGTGGCCCGGCCCGTGACGATCAGCACGTCCAGCCATGCGCAGCCGGGCAGCTCGAACTCCAGACAGACCCGGTCGTTCGTGGTCAGGGCTTCCAGCTTGCGGCCGTGGTCGGGCATGGTCAGGTGAATGAAGGTCGCGCCGCCCGCAATCTCAAACTGAAAGTGCATCGGCACGCACCATGGTTGCCCGTCCTCTTCGACCGCCAGACGGCACCTGTCCGTCCCGCGGAGGATATCGTACATCTGCAGGAGGTTCAGCTCCTGCCAGTGCCGCTTCGGCATGCTCCCACCTCCTACGCACAGCTTATGCGCGGGAGGGAAAGCGGGAACCGGTCAGGGCAGCAGTCCGTCCCAGATGAACTCGTCCATGGCCTGCGTCGCGGCATGGAGGGTGTCTTCGTCGCTGAAGTCGATGGTCATGTCCATGAGCAGCGCCGGGCCGATCACGCCGTTGGCCTCCATAGAGGTCAGGTTGTCCCATACGCGCAGGCGCACAAGGCTCCTGTCGGTGGCGGTGGTCACGATGTCGCCCTCAACGGTCATCTCGGTGACCTCGCTGCCGGACGCGGTTCGCATAAGCTCCAGTTCCGTGCCCTTCCAGCGCCAGATTTTCCGCGTGCTCATCACGCCTCCGGGCCCTTCGCTGACAAGGGTCTCCACAAGGCCAAGCTGGGGGTGCAGGGTGTAGTTCATCAGCACATCTTCGCCCGGCAGCGTGACCGGCACATACGCCTCGCCGTCCCACACGAAGAATACCGCGCCGAAGTTCCTCGCGCCGAGCAGCGTCGTCGCGACCACATCCTCCACGCCGTCAAAATTCACGTCCTCCATGCGGACATAGGGATCCTGCTCCGCGGACACGAAGTACAGCGGCTGGCCGCTCGGCGCGGTCCACTGATGGATATAGTCGTTCCCGGCTCGGCCCACGATCTCCGCGCGGGCGGCAGGGCAGAGCAGCAAAAGGGCCGTCAGCAGCGGCAGCAAGCGTTTCATGAAGCACCATCCTTTCTGCTCATTCAACGGCTATCGTGCCGTATTTCTTCCCTGTGCAACATTTTTCCGATCTTCTTTGACAAGCATGGAGAAAGCCGTTATAATATGATGGGATCATTCCCTGATTTGTACTCAGAAGGAGGTTTGCTCGCCATGAGCAAAACCGTGATTCGCATTGTCGCGCTGCTGGTCATGCTGGCGCTGCTGGCCGTGATGGCCCCCGCGTCCACCCCGATGGCCATCGCGGAGGAATCCAGCGCCTGCGCTGTGTGGGAGGGCTGACGATGAACGAGCTGATCGTATCGTTTCACATCGGTTCCCTGCCCGTGACGGCCTATGCGCTGTGCCTGACCCTCGGGGCGCTGCTGGGCGTGCTGGTGACTGTGGCGCTGGGCCGCCGCCGGATTGGCACGGATGCCAGCCTGTCGCTGTGCCTGACGGTGCTGCCCTGCGCGCTGCTGGGCGCGAGGGTGATCTATTGCCTGACCAACATTCAGTATATTCAGATTGACCTTGACTACAGCTTCCTCGGCTTCCTGCTGCGGCCGTGGGAGGGCGGCTTTACGCTCTACGGCGCGATTCTCGGCGGCATGGCGGGCGTGTGGGCCTATGCCCGGGCGACGAAGCGGCAGGCGGCGGAGCTGCTTAACCTTGCGGCCCCCGGCGCGGCTGCGGCGCTGGCACTGGCGCGGCTCGGCGAGTATTTTACCGGGCAGGGTCTGGGCAAGTTAGTGGATGCGGAGGCGCTGCACTTTTTCCCGCTGACCGTGCAGGACATGTGGGGGGACTGGTGCATGCCCGTCTTCTTCTATGAAGCGCTGGCCGCGGCGGTGATCGCCGTGATCGCGTGGCGGCTGCTGGAAGGGCAAAGGCCCGCTGCCGAGGTGTTCATCGTCCTCTTGGGGCTGACGCAGGTGCTGTTTGAGTCCTGGCGCATGGACGAGTTCATCCGCTTCGGCTTCGTGCGGTTCAATCAGATCGTCAGCGCCGTGCTGATGGCTGCGGTGCTGGGCCTGCGCATCTGCCGGGAAGTGAAGGAGCGCGGCTGGTTCGCGTGGCAGACCGCGCGCATCGCGCTGTTCGTCGTGGGCATCGGCGTCATCATCGCCATCGAGTTCGGGCTGGACAAGTCGACCATTGACAACCGCCTGCTCTACGTCGTGATGGCGGCAACGCTGGCGGCCATGGGCGTTTCCCTGCTGGCGGAGAATCCCGGCCTGAAACGCGTGAAAGGATGAACGTTATGAGGGTTATCCATCCCCAAGGCATCTACAACGGCAACGCGCCGGAGAACGTGTTCATCGCCGTGGACGATATGGGCACCCAGTACGGCGTGGCGACCATCGTCTATCAGCGCCAGCAGGACATGTTCCCCGACAGGCCGCACAATATGTTTATCACGCTGGACAGCCAGCCCGCGGCGCAGTATCTGCTCTTCGGCGCGCTGATGGGCCGCGCCCAGCAGCTCTGGCATGAGAACGGGGCTGATCAGCGGGCCCGGGTCTATACCTCCGTGCAGCCCTCCGATGAGGGACGGCTGGCCTTCTATGAGCGCAACGGCTTCGACATCAGCGTGTCGGAAAACGCCGTGCGGCTGGAGATTCCCGAGGGCTATGGCCGCGAGCCCATGGGCTGCTCGACCAATCAGCTTCCGCTGAACACCCTGCAGGATCAGATGGACTTCATCTGCCGCCTGCAGCAAAACGGCGTCAACTATATCGACCAGCCCCTCCTCCAGCAGATGCAGATTCAGCCGCACTTCCTCGGCCTCGGCATGATCTACAACACGCAGGAGGGCCCCCGGCTGATCGGCGAGATCATCCTCGCGGGACAGGGCAGCAGCTGCGAGGTGCTGGCGATGTACATCATCCCCGAGTACCGGCGGCAGGGACTGGGCCGCGTGCTGCTCCACCGGGCCATGGCCATCGTCGCGGCGGAGGGCGTGAACCTCATCGTGGGCCGCATCCTCAGCAACAGCCTGCCCCAGTGCCGCCTCGCCGCCAATTTCCGCAGCACCATCACTCGGCAGGAGACGCTGTTTCCGAGCTTATATCTCAATCCCTGATCAAACAACAAGCAATACCCCGGGAGATGTCGGAGGGACTGTACCCTGCCGCCGCCAGTGGCGGAAGCAGGCAGGAGGAGGGCCAATGAGGCACTCGTGCGGAGAGCAGATGCTTGCCGCGCGGCGATGCCGAATGGTGATCCCGCAGGCCTTCCGACTTTCCGTCGACAATCGGCGACGTGTGCGGCGATTGTCGTTGCTTTCCGGCGGAAAGCCGCACATCTGCAAAAAGCCGCTATGCCGACACGCTGTGAAAGGAGGATGCGTCCATGAGCTACGAGGATTTGCTGGGTCAGATCTACGCGGAGCTGCCGCACCTGCGGGGTCAGCTTACCTCGCCGCAGGTGGTGTATGTGCGCGCGCAGGGCAAGGTGTACGTCACCTTCGAGTCGCAGGTGCTGGTGGAAGAAGCGTCCTTCCTGAAGCTGGAGAGCATCCTGCGGCGCATCTTTCCCCAGAAGCCGCTGGCCCTTCGCGTGGTCTCGCCGGGGCTGCGGCAGGACTTCCTCGACAACATTCAGGCCTACAAGCCCGTGCTGACGGACTTCCTCAAGCGCAACTATCCCGCCTCGGTGAGCTGGATGGATCAGATCGACTGGAACTGTCAGGGCGACCGGGTCACGCTGACCTTCCCGGACCCCTTCTCACTGGAATACATGGGCCGGCAGAACGTCTCCGCGCGGCTGGCGCAGGCCGTGAAGGACATCTTCTCCGCCGAGGTGAAGGTGGAGCTGACCGTCGCGGGCGATCAGGAGAAGCGCCTTGCCGAGATGCGCGAGGAGCGTGCCCGGGAGCGCGCCGTGGCCTACTCCATGGCTGACCTCCATGCCCGCTACGGCGAGCCCGCGCAGTCTGCGGAGCCTGCCGAAAAGAAGGAGCGCAAGCCCTCTCAGCCCCGGGAGCGCAAGCCGAAGGAGCCGGAGAAGAAGCAGAACGACAGCGTCTTCCCGCAGATGACGGATCACGCCCTCGGCAAGCCGATCTTTGGCCGGGGCGTCGCGGACAGGCCTGTTGAGATGAAGGAGCTGACCAGCGACTCGGGTCTCGTGGTGGTGCAGGGCGACATCTTCAAGCTGGAGACCAAGGAATTAAAGGGCGGCGAGATGCTGCTGGTGTCCTTCGCGGTCACGGACTACACCTCGTCCATCCTCTGCAAGACCTTCCTGCGCTTCCGCAAAGGGTCTTCCTTCCGCCGCAATGACGACGCGCCTCCCGCGCCCATCACCGACGAGGAGCGCAAGGCCGTGATGGACAAGGTGGCGCAGATCAAGGTCGGCATGAACGTCAAGCTGCGCGGCGAGTGCATGTATGACAATTTCGCCCGGGAGCTGTCCATCTCCGTGCGGGACATGGTGCCCATGGAGCGCATCGAGCGGCAGGACACCGCCGAGGAAAAGCGCATTGAGCTGCACATGCACACCAACATGTCCAACATGGACGCGCTGACCCCGGCGGGCGACCTCATCAAGCGGGCCATCGAGTGGGGACACCCGGCGGTGGCTGTCACGGATCACGGCGTGGTGCAGGCCTTCCCGGCGGCCTTCAACGCGGCGAGAAAGCAGCCCATCAAGCTGATCCCCGGCTGCGAGGGCTACATGATCGACGAGACCGCCGTGGTGGCGAATCCCGACGACCGCCCGCTGGAAGCGCCCATCGTGGTGCTGGACTTTGAGTCGACGGGGCTGAACACCGCCGTTGATCGGGTGATCGAGATCGGCGCGGTGAAGCTGGTCGGCGGCACGGTGGCGGACAGCCTGTCCATTCTCGTGAATCCCAAGGTGCCGCTCAAGCCCAAGATCGTCGAGCTGACGGGCATCACGGACATGATGCTTGCCGACAAGGAGACCGCCGACACGGCGATCCCCAAGCTGATGGATTTCATCGGCGACGCGCCCATCGCGGCGCACAACTCCGCCTTTGACGCGGCCCTGCTCAAGGCCGAGCTGCAGCGGCTGGGCCGAATCTTTGACGCGCCGGTGCTGGACACCCTGACCCTCGCCCGCAAGCTGTACCCGGAGCTCAAGTCCTTCCGGCTGGGAAGCGTGTGCCGCCATCTGGGCGTGTCCCTCAAGAATGCCCACCGCGCCGTGCACGACGCCACCGCCACCGCCCTGTGCCTTGCCCGGATGCAGCGGGAGGCCGCTGAGGAGCATGGCTTCACCAAGCTCAGCGACTTCAACCTGCTCAAGGGCGGCGCCATCGGCGAGAGCTATCACGTCATCCTGCTGGTCAAGAGTCAGGAGGGCCTTGTCAATCTGAACCGGCTGGTGTCCATCGGGCACCTCGACTACTTCCGCCGCCGTCCGCACATGCCCAAGCGGCTGATTCAGCAGTACCGGGAAGGGCTCATCATCGGCAGCGCCTGCGAGGCGGGCGAGCTGTTCCGCGCGGTGCTGGCCAATGAGCCGTGGGAAAAGCTCAAGGAGATCGCCTCGTGGTACGACTACCTCGAGATTCAGCCCATCGGCAACAATGCCTTCCTTGTCCGCGAGGGCCGCGTGCCTGACGAGGAGGGCCTGCGGGAGCTGAACCGCGTTATCGTGCGGCTGGGAGAGGAGCTGGGCAAGCCGGTGGTGGCCACGGGCGACGTGCACTTCCTCGACCCGCACCACGCCGTCAACCGCGCGATCATTCAGGCGGGCATGGGCTTTGAGGACTGCGATCAGCAGGCGCCCCTCTACTTCAAGACCACCGACGAGATGCTGGAGGAGTTCGCTTACCTCGGCCCGGAAAAGTGCCATGAGGTGGTCATCGGCAACCCGCGCAAGATTGCCGATCAGGTCGATCAGCTTCAGCTTTTCCCCAAGCATCCCAAGGGGGAGGACACCTTCCAGCCCTTCTGGGAGGACGCGGCTCACGACATTGAGAGCATGGCGTGGGGCACGGCCCGGGAGTGGTATGGCGACGAGCTGCCGGAGCTGATCCAGAAGCGCCTCGAGAAGGAGCTGGGCTCCATCATCGGCTATGGCTTCGCGACGCTGTACTCCATCGCTCAGAAGCTGGTCAGCAAGTCCCTCTCCGACGGCTATCTGGTCGGCAGCCGCGGCTCCGTCGGCTCCAGCTTCGTGGCCTGCATGTGCGGCATCACCGAGGTGAACGCCCTGCCGCCCCATTACCGCTGCCCTGCCTGCCGCAAGGGCTTCTTCGACGTGGACAGGAGCAAATACAAGGTCGGCGTCGATCTGCCGGACAAGGACTGTCCCATCTGCGGCAAGAAGCTCGTCAAGGACGGCTTTGATATTCCCTTCGAGGTCTTCCTCGGCTTCGAGGGCGACAAGGTGCCCGATATCGACCTGAACTTTTCCGGCGAATATCAGAACCGGGCTCACCACTATGTCGAGGAGCTGTTCGGCCGCGATCACGTTTTCCGGGCGGGCACCATCTCGGGCCTCGCGGACAAGACGGCCTACGGCTATGTCAGCAAATACCTCGAAGAGCGCAACATTCAGGCGGGCAACACCGAGAAGGAGCGTCTCGCCGCGGGATGCGTGGGCGTGAAGAAGACCACCGGCCAGCATCCCGGCGGCATGGTCGTCGTGCCCAAAGAGTATGAGATCTATCAGTTCACCGCGGTGCAGCATCCCGCCGACGACATGGAGAGCGACTTTACCACCACACACTTTGACTTCAACTCCATGCACGACATTCTCGTCAAGCTGGACTGCCTCGGCCACGACGATCCGACCATGATGCATGAGCTGGAGCTGCTCACGGGCATCAACTACAAGCAGGTGCCCCTCGACGACCCGGCGGTGCGCAGCCTGTTCTCCTCGCCGGAGGCCCTTGGCGTGACCAAGGAGCAGATCGACTGCACCACGGGCACCTTCGGCGTGCCGGAGTTTGGCACGGGCTTTGTGCGCGGCATGCTCGACGACACCAAGCCCACCACCATGGAGGAGCTTTTGCGCATTTCGGGCCTGTCCCACGGCACCGACGTGTGGCTGGGCAACGCGCAGGACATTATCGTCTCGGGCACCGCAAAGCTCTCCGAGTGCGTCTGCTGCCGTGACGACATCATGAACTACCTCATCGAAATGGGCGTGCAGCCCAAGCTGGCCTTCACGACCATGGAGTCCGTCCGCAAGGGCAAGGGTCTCAAGCCGGAGATGGAGGACGCCATGCACGAGCACAATGTGCCCGAGTGGTTCATCGACTCCTGCAAGAAGATCAAATACCTCTTCCCCAAGGGCCACGCGGTGGCCTACGTCACCATGGCGCTGCGCGTGGCGTGGTACAAGGTGCACGAGCCGCTGGCCTATTACGCGGCCTACTTCACCGTGCGCGGCGACGGCTTTGACGCGGCGACGATGCTGATCGACCCGGAGACCATCCGGCAAAAGATCCGCGAGGTCAAGGAGGCCGACACCAAGGCCAGCGCCCGCGAGCAGCAGCAGGTGACGGCCCTTGAGCTGGTTCTCGAGATGAACATGCGCGGCTTCAAGTTCCTGCCCTGCGACCTCTACAAGAGCGACGTGCGGCGCTTCCTGATCGAGGATGGCGGCCTGCGGTGCCCCTTCATCAGCTTGGGCGGTCTGGGTCTTGCGGCGGCGGAAGCCATCGTCCGGGAGCGCGACAAGGCGCCGTTCCTCTCCGTTGAGGACATGAAGGAGCGGGCGAAGGTCTCCTCGGCGGTGGTGGAGCTGCTGCGGAGCCACGGCACGCTGGAAAACCTGAGCGAGACGAGTCAGGTCAGCATGTTCTAAGGGCCGCGGGGAACGGTGGGAGGCAGCCTTTCTGGGAAAAGCCGCTCCCACACCCTCCCGAAAAGCGGCGACGCTCATGTTTCGGGCAGGATGCCATTGACTTATTCGGATGCGCAGAGGAGTGAATCAGCGGTGCTGAGGGTTCTCTGCGTGGCTCGGCAATTCCGCAGGCTGGGCCTTTGCGCGCAAAAGTCCCTTCCCGAAACCCTCCTGAAAAGTTTCTGGCAGGCCCGGGGCCTGCGTGCGACACGCGGAAAGAGGTGTTCACATGGGCGTCGTGTATTACGCGCGGATTGCGGCGGTGGGCAGCGAAGGCGATATGCGGCAGCTGTGTCAGGCCATGCTGCGCAATGCTGGCTGGGATGAAGAGATGCCTGCCGGCCTGGAAGCGCTGACGGAGACGGTCAGCCGGTTTGCCGCGGAGGAGGGCGGCCCGAAGTGCGGCTTCCTCTACGAGATGGTGACCCGGCGGGCTTACGGCGACGCGGAGGAGGACACCTGCCGGTTTACGGTGCGGCGGGAGGACTGCGGCCTGTGGTCGGCGCTGTTTGCCTTTGAGAGCGGCACGCCCTTTCAGCCGGAGGACTGGCTGCGGCTGCATGTTCAGAGCGGCAAGGTGCCGATGCTGGCGCTGCGGGCCTGCGACGATTTCGACAGGGACAAGGGGCTGCTGGCGTTCTCCGGCGGATATCTTCAGGAGGACTGGAGCCGCATGGAGGAGTGCTGGCTCTGGCTGGTCACGCGCTACGGCGAGCAGGAGCCTGATGAGGCGATCCGGCGGCTGAACCGACTGGCCCGGCTGCTGGCGGACGAGGAGGAAGACCTGACCGTGGGCGGGCTATTGCGGCGCTGCGGCGAGATGCTGCAAAGGCTGCATGACCGCGCTGCCGACGCGGAGGGACTGCGGGGCGCGCTGGAGACGGCGCTTCAGAACCGCGACTACCAGACGCTGTTCGCCCTGCAATGCGCGGTGGCCCAGTCCGCTTTGTGGGAGGCTGACCGCGCGGAATACTGGCGGCAGTGCCTCGGCAGGCTGGCGGAGGTCTTTCCGGCCTGACGGGCGTTCTTTTTCCCGGAGCAGCCGCATATCCTCCCGCGAGGTGAAAGCGATGAACCGGGGAAGCGATATGGTGGAAAAGAGCTACGGACTGACGCTCGACAGGCGGCAGAAGGCTGTGCTGACCGGCGTAACCGACGTGGAGAGCTTCGATGAGGGCGCGGTCGTGCTGCACACCCACGGCGGGCGGCTCATCCTCACGGGTAGCGGCCTGCACGTCTCCAGCCTGCAGCTGGAGGAGGGGAAGCTGACGCTGGACGGCACCATCGACAGCGCGGCCTACGACGGTCAGCCCGGGAAGAAGCGCGGCTTCCTCCGCAAGGCGCTGGGATGATCCTCGAGAATCTGTTCGCTCAGGCGGCTCAGGGGCGAACGTTCCTGATGATGTGCGTGTGCGGATTGCTGCTGGGCGCGATGCTGCACCTGTCCCGGACTCTGCGGCAGTGGAAGCCGTGGCTGGGCAACGCGGCCGACGTGCTGGCGGCGCTGGCGCTGGGCGGCATGGCGCTGGGGGTGCTTTTGCTCAGCGGCGGCGGGCTGCGCGGGTATGCGCTGCTGGGCCTGCTGCTGGGCGCGGCGCTGTATCAGGCGGGGCTGAGCCGTCCCGTGGGCGCGCTGGGTCGGCTGCTCATGCGGCTATTGCAATTTCTTGCGCAAAAAGTCCCGGGAAAAGCAGGAAATGCTCCTTCCGCCGATGAATCTGTTATATCATCAAACGGCGGGAGGCATACGGCATGAACGGGCACAGCAGCGCGTGGCAGCGCGGCATTCTTCGTTGGCGCTATCTTGTCGTCATGCTGCTGCTGCTTTTTCTGGCGTTCTTTCTTGTCATGCGCGGCGTGAACAGCGACAAGGCCGATGTGGAAGCGGCTTATGCGCAGAGTTACCGTGAGCTGCTCCTGACGCAGGAGGCGTACAATGCCCTGAGCGCCGAGCTGGATCAGGTCGGCTCCAGCAGCTACATCGAGAACGTCGCCCGTCAGAATTTCTCCTTTCTGTGGGAGGGAGAGCTGCGGTTTGAGATCACCAATCCGGAGAATCTGAACGGCTACACCTATGAAGAGATGCAGATTCTGCAGGAGGAGCGCAAGCTGAAATAGGTGTGTTTGAGGAGCCTTCCGACGAAGGCTCCTTTTCGTATAGCGCAGACCAATACGGAAGAAACTGGAGGGTACGCTATGAAGATCGCCGCGATCGGCATCGGTTCCAACTCCGTCAGAATGCTCGTGGCCCTCGTGGAGGACGGCAGGGCGATCCGGGTTCGCCGCGACAGGGCCGGAACCCGCCTCTTTGCCGGGCTGGACGAGAACCGCAACCTCTCCCAGCAGGCCATGGACGCCACCATCGCCGTGGTGCGGGACATGGCGGTCTCCGCCCGGGAGGAGGGCGCGCAGGAGGTTCGCCTGTTCGCCACCAGCGCCACCCGCGACGCCGCCAACAGGGCCGAGTTCGCCCGGCTGCTGCAGGAGCGGGCAGGGCTTGAGCTGGAGATATGCTCCGGCAAGGAGGAGGCGACGCTGTCCTTCCTCGGCGCGACCGGCGGGGGCTTCTGCGGCGTGGTGGATATCGGCGGCGGGTCGACGGAGATCGTCGTGGGCGAGGAGCATAGCATCCGATGCGCTTTCTCCTGCCAGATGGGCGCCGTGCGGCTGGCCTCGCGCCTGCCGATCAACTCCCACAGCGACCTGCAGGCAGTGATTGATCTGGCGGACAGCATCCTTGAGCACAAGCTGCACGAGCATCCGACCCTGACGCTGCCGGAGCGCTGGACGGGCACGGGCGGCACCTTCACCACGCTGGGCGCGATGCTGCTGGGCGTCCACTGGACCGACCGCACCTACATGCACGGCACCGTGTTGCCCCTTGAGGAGATCGAGCGCCGGGCATGGCAGCTGGCGGACATGTCCCTCGAGGAGCGCAGGCAGATTCCCGGCCTGCAGCCCAACCGCGTGGATATCATCGTCCACGGCATCTGCATCCTGCTGGCGGTCATGCGGCGGCTGAACATCCGGGAGATCACCGTCAGCGAGATGGGCAATCTGGACGGCTATATCCGCGACCGCTATCATGCGCGATGGTAAATTCAAGGAAACTTCACAAGAAAAAAAGGGTTTGGGGTTGCTTCAAAGCGGCGATTGCGGTATAATGGCTTGAGTGCCTCTATATGATCACAGAACGGGAGAGAGTTTCCTATGCAGAAAAAAGCACTGCTGGCGCTGCTGCTGGCCCTGATGATGACGCTGTCCGGCTGCGCGCTGATCCAGAAGGACCTTGAAGTGGACCGCGCGACGGAGATCGTCCGCGTGGGCGACACCGTCTTCACCAAGGGCGAGATTCAGGACGAAGTGGACTATCAGCTCGCCTACATGTCCTACTACTATTCCCTGTTCGGCCTGAGCTTTGACCCGACCAGCGCTCAGAACATCGCCGACATGCAGGACGACGTTATCGACATGCTCGTCGAGAACGCCGTGCTCAACGCCAAGGCTAAGGAGCTGGGCTTCGACCAGCTGACCGAAGAGGAGCAGGCTGAGGTGGCTGCCAGCGCCGACGCGACCTGGGAGACCAACCGTCAGAGCGTTCAGACCAACTACTTTGCCGACACCGAGCTGGAGGGCGACGAGCTGACTGCCGCTCTCGACGCGAAGATCGAGGAGCTGGGCGTGACCTACGAGGACGTCCTCGAGAGCGAGACCAACGCTTACGCGCTGCAGAAGCTGAAGGCCTCCGTCACCGACCCGGTGACCGTGACCGACGAGGAGCTGCAGGAGCATCTGGAGGAGCATGTCGCCAGCGCCCAGACCAGCTATGAGTCCAACCTGAGCAGCTACGGCATCTCCGTCAACAATGGCTCCACCGTGTACTATCGTCCGGCGGGCTACCGCATGGTCAAGCAGATTCTGATCAAGTTCAACGAGGAAGACAGCGACGCCATCGCTTCGTATCAGTCCAGCCTGTCCGCGGCGGGCACAACGGCGACCGCCCAGCAGAACCTGCTGTTCAGCCTCGAGGTGGAGGACATTGACGCGCTGGTCGCTCAGGTCGGCCTCGAGATCAATCCCGAAACGGGCGATATCACCGACATGACCGCCTCCTTCGCCGAGGATGTGGATGAGGACGTCGCCGCTGCCGTGCAGGAGCTGGCCAAGGCTCAGGCGCAGCAGGAGTTCTTCACCAACAAGATTGAGGAAGCCACCCGCGCGGCCTTCGCCAACATCGCCGAGGAAGCCGATGAGGTTCTCGCGCAGCTCGCGGAGGGCGCTGACTGGGACGAGCTGGCCGCTGAGCACAACGATGACCCCGGCATGCAGGCGGGCGCTGCCACCGCCGAGACCGGTTATGCGGTCTGCGAGGGCTTCACCAGCTTTGACTCCGCCTTCACCGAGGCTGCCATGGCCATCCCTGAGGTGGGTCAGTGGTCTGACAAGACCGAGGGCGCTTACGGCTACTACATCATTCAGTACACCTCCGACGTGGAGGAGGGCCCCGTGTCGCTGGACGAGGTTCGCGACACGCTCACCAATGAGGTGCTGACCGAAAAGCAGAACGAAGCCTACACCGCTCAGGTTGCCGCTTGGGTGGAAGAGGCCGATGTGGAGATCAACAAGAAGCCGCTGAACGACTAAGCGTCAGCCAAACCGTATCCATTCATGCGCGTGCCGCTGGGCACGCGCATTTTTCAGAGGATGATGACGAATGAGAACCGTGACGCCTGACTGCTGTGCAGGCTTCTCCTGCATTGCCGGAGCCTGCCGGCATAGCTGCTGTGTGGGCTGGGAGATCGACATTGACGACGGGGCGCTGCGCCGCTATCGGGCGGTGCCGGGAGAACTGGGGGAGCGGCTTCGGGAGGCCATCGGGCAGGCGGACGGCGCGGCGCATTTCCGGCTGACGCCCGAGGAGCGCTGTCCCTTTCTGAACAGGGACAACCTCTGCGACCTCATCATTGCGATGGGGGAGGACAGCCTGTGCCAGATCTGCGCCGATCATCCGCGGTTCAGGAACGAGTGGTTGGACAGGACGGAGATTGGCCTCGGCCTGTGCTGTGAGGCGGCGGGACGGCTGATCCTCGGCTGGGAGGAGCCTGCGCGGCTCGTTACGGCGGACGATGACGGCGCGGAGGAGACCCTCGATGATGAGGAAGCCGCGTTGCTGGCGCTTCGGGATGGGCTGATCGCCCGGATGCAGGCGCGTTCCGTATCCTTTGCCAAGCGGCTGGAAGCGCTGTCGGAGCGCTGCGGGTATCCCGAGCGGCCTTGGCATGAATGGCGGGACTTCCTGCTGACCCTCGAGCGCCTTGATGACGCGTGGGCAACGGCGCTGAATGCGCTGCCGGACGATCCGCCGCTGCTGGGCCCCGACTGGGACGCGCCCTGTGAGCAGCTTGCGGTTTATCTGCTGTTCCGCCATCTGCCCGGCGCGCTGGAGGACGGCGACATTCAGGGCCGGGTGCGCTTCTGCGTGCTCATCACGCGGCTGCTGCGGACGCTGCTGGCGGTTCAGACCAAGCCGTCCATGGAGGACTTTGTTGAACTGGCGCGGCTGTATTCCTCGGAGATCGAGTATTCCGACGAGAATGTCGGCGCGATTCTCGACGAGCTGGCCTGCCTCGGCTGACGGCTGCGCTTTTGCTGTTCTTTCCGTTCCCATCGGGCGCGGAATGTGCTACAATACGCTTATCAACACAGGGGAGGAAACCGCCATGACCCATGATTTCATCGACGCGCTGTCTATGCCGCTGCCGGAGGATATTCTCAAGCGCAAGTGGGCGGGCGATCTGGAGGACGCGGTGAAGGCCATCGACCTGCGCCTGGAGAGCGAGCTGCCGGGGATGCTGCGCCGGCGGCTCATCACCGAGAAGGAGCGCATCCGCCGTCTGCCGACCCAGTATCCGTGGAACCGGGCGCAGGCCATGGCGCAATTGCGCGCGCTCGTGCCGGACGTGACGGAGGAGGAATTCGACGCGCTGGAGCTGGCGGGCCGCATCGACTTCATCTATCTTGGCGGCGAGAAGCGGTATTTCGTGCGCTTTCATAAGACGCTGGTGAAGTTCCCGGACATGATGCGCCGCATGGGCAAGGTTGTCGACGGCAAATCCCCGTGGCTCGACCCGATGATCGCGGCGATCCGGGAGAAGGGCTGCCTGCGCCGCCGCATCACGCTGGAAACCAGCGTCTATGTGGATGAGGACGCGTTCGTCCCCGGCGACTATCGGGCGTGGCTGCCTATCCCGGCCCGGAGCGCGCAGCAGAGCGACATCCGGCTGCTCTCCGGCGACCCTGACGAGATCGCGCCCGAGGACGCGGAGGCCCGCACGGCCTACTGGCGCAGGACGCTCACGGCATGGGACAAGTTCCGCCTGACGTACAGCTATGTGACCTGCATCCGCTATGCCGATCCGCTGCATGCCCCTGCGCCCGACGCGCCGCTTTACCCCGACGCGCCTCCGCCCACCGGGGCCGACCTGCAGGAGGAAGGCGCGTACATCCACTTCACGCCCTATCTGCGCGCGCTGGAAAAGGAGCTTGCTCAGGGGACGGAAGATCCGGCGGAAAAGGCGTGGCGCTATTATGAGTTCGTTACCACGAAGGTCAAGTATTCCTTCATGCGGGACTACTTCCAGATCGACCATCACGGCGAATACTGCGCGGTGAACCTCAAGGGCGACTGCGGCCTGCAGGCGCTGCTGTTCATCAGCCTGTGCCGGATTGGCGGCATTCCCGCCCGCTGGCAGAGCGGCCTGTCCATCGACGATGGCTATGTGGGCAGTCACGACTGGGCGCAGTTCTACCTGCCCGGCTGGGGCTGGCTGTTCGCGGATCCGTCCTTCGGCGGCGGCGCTTACCGCAACGGCAGCGCGTCCCGGCATGCCTTCTACTTTGGCAATATCGACCCCATGCGCATGGCTGCCAACCGCCGCTATCAGGCGGAGATCACGCCCCCGATGGAGCACTTCCGGATTGATCCCTTCGATAACCAGTCCGGCGAGATTGAGCGCGTCGGGGCCGAGGAGGGCTTCACGGGCCGTCAGGTGGACGGCGACGCGGTGCTGCTCTCCGTGGAAGACCTGCCCTGACCGATGGAGGAACCGTATGCGGCACGACCTGACCCGGGGCAGCGTCCTCAAGACGATGCTGCTGTTTTCCCTGCCTTATCTGCTCTCCACCTTTCTGCAGACCCTGTATGGGCTGGCTGATCTGTTCATCGCCGGACAGTTCAACGGCGCGGATGTGATCTCCGCGGTGTCCATCGGCAGTCAGGTGATGCACTTTGTGACCGTGGTAATCGTCGGTCTGGCGATGGGCTCGACGGTGCTGATCAGCCGCAGCGTCGGCGCCAAGGACGCCCGGCAGACGGGCAGAGCCATCGGCAGCACGGTGATCGTGTTCATGGCGGTGGCGGTCATCGCGACCGTGGCGCTCCTGCTGCTGACCGGGCGTATCGTCAGCGTCATGTCCACGCCGCCGGAGGCCGTCTCCCAGACCCGGCTGTACCTGATGATCTGCTTCGCGGGCATCCCGGCCATCACGGCGTATAACATCATCAGCGCCGTGTTCCGGGGCCTGGGCGATACCAAGAGCCCGATGATCTTCGTGGCGGTGGCCTGCGTCATCAACATCCTGCTGGACGTGCTGTTCATCGGCACGTTCGGGATGCGAGCCGTCGGCGCGGCGCTGGGCACGGTGCTCTCGCAGGGCTGCAGCGTCGTCTTTGCCCTGCTGGCGATCCGCCGGCGAAAGGCCGACTTCCCCCTGACCCGGCGGGATTTCATTCCCAGCCGCGCCGTCACCGGGCAGATGCTGCGCATCGGCGTGCCTGTGGCCTGTCAGGACGCGTTCATTCAGGTGTCCTTTCTGCTCATCACCATCATCGCCAACCAGCGCGGTGTGAACGTGGCGGCGGCTGTCGGCGTGGTGGAGAAGATCATCGGCATCATGTTCCTCGTTCCCTCCGCGATGCTCTCCACCGTCTCCGCCCTCGCCGCTCAGAACATGGGCGCGAACCGCCACGACCGGGCAAGGCAGGTGCTGTTCATCGGCATCGGCATCACCGCGCTGGTGGGCACGGTCTTCTCGGTGTGGGCGCAGTTTGACGCGGAATGGCTGGTCGGCCTGTTCTCCGGCGGGGAGGCGGAGGTCACCGTCCTCGGCGGGCAGTACCTGAGCGCTTATGTCTTCGACTGCATCGCCGCGGGCGCGCACTTCTGCTTCAGCGGCTACTTCTGCGCTTACGGCAAGAGCTGGGTGTCCTTCGCGCATAACGTGGCGTCGATCGTGCTGTGCCGCATCCCTGTCGCTTATTTCGCCGCGCAGCACTGGCCCCAGACCCTCTACCCCATGGGCTGGGCCGCGCCGCTGGGTTCGCTGCTCTCCGCCGCCATCTGCGCCTGCGTCTACCTCTGGATGCGAAAAAAGAAAAAGGTATGAAGAAGCACCCTGCCCCAGACCGTTGGGACAGGGTGCTTATTAAACACGCGGATATAGCGCGGCCGAAGGCATGAACCCTTATCGCGAGAAGGGAGTCCAGAGGGCCAATGGCCCTTTGGCAGGGGTGTCGGGGACAGCGTCCCTGACCGCGGTGCAGGGGCAGCGCCCCTGCTCAGCGCCCTGCCTAAGCGTGCTCGGAAAGACGCATGCGGGGCATGGAGATGCGCATGCGCAGGCCGCTGCCCGTGTTCTCGGCCCGGATGTCTCCATGGTGGCGTCGGATGACCTCGCGGACAATCGCCAGCCCGATGCCGGTGCCCTCCTGCGACGCGCCCTCCGCACGATAGAAGCGCTCGAACAGATGTCGCAGATCCTTGTCCGGGACGCCGCCGCCGTTGTCCTCGACGGTGCAGTGGAAGGTCGTGTCCGTCTGCTCCAGCGTGACCGTGATGCGGCTGTCCGGGGGCGTGTGCTCGCAGGCGTTTTTGAGCAGGTTGAGGAAGGCCTCGCCCAGCCACTTCTCATCACAGCGGACGACGACGCTGCCTGTGATGGTCATCTCTCTGCCCGGATAGAGGCCGCTAAGGCTCGACCACGCCTGCTTGATGATATCCGCCGCGTCATGCTCCGCGAAGGTGAAGGAATAGCCGTCCGCGCAGAGGCGCTCAAGGCGCAGCAGCGAGTAGATCAGCTTCTCCATGCGTTCGATCTGGGAGAGCTGCCCGGTCAGGTGCGGGCCATCGTCGAGCTCGCAGAAGAGCCGGAGGGAGCTGAGCGGCGTCTTGAGCTGATGGGAGATATCCGTGGTCATGGCGCTGACCCGCTGGCTCTCCTCGGCAAGCTGTTCCCGGGTCAGCAGCAGCTTGGTCTCCAGCTCGGAAACGGCGTTGTGCAGCGGGGCGAAAATATCCTCCCGGATGGAGTAGGACAGGGGCCGCGCGCCCTTGGAGAGGAATTCCTCGATCTGCGCAGTCATGCGCTTCACGCGGCGGCGCCACACGAGCAGCAGCACCGCCAAGCCCGCGGCCACGACAGCCAGCGCGATGGTCAGTCCTCCCATTGGTAGCCCACTCCCCGAATTGTCCTGATGTGCTCCGCGCCGATCTTCTCCCGCAGGCGGCTGATGTGCACGGAGAGCGTGTTGTCGTCAATGAACTTCGCGCCGTCGTCCCAGAGCGTTTCCAGCAGCCGCTCGCGAGGCACTACGCCGGGGCGCTCCATCAGCTTGAGCAGGACGCGGTATTCCGTCAGCGTCAGGGGCAGCGCCTCGCCGTCCCTGCGCACCTGCATGTTCGCTTGGTCGATCTCTAGCACGCCCCGGCTGATCCGGGCAGGGGCCGTCCGCAGCAGCGCCCGGAGGCGGGAGAGCAGCTCCTGCATGCGGAAGGGCTTGGTCACATAGTCGTTCGCTCCGGCGTCCAGACCGCGTACCACGTCGAACTCCTCATCCTTGGCGGTGAGGAACAGGATCGGCTGCGGAACGCCTTGCGCGCGCCATTCCCGGCAGAGGGACACGCCATCGCCGTCCGGCAGGGTCACGTCCAGCACGATCAGGTCGATCTGGCCGCTCAGCCGGGCCTTGGCTTCCCGGACGTTGGCCGCTTCCGCAACGGCATAGCCCTCCCGCGTGAACAGCTCCTTCAGCCCCGCGCGAAGGACGGCGTCGTCCTCCGTCAGCAGAATCGTCGCGCTCATGGCGTTCCTTCCTTTCGATGCGCCCGGTCATCATGATAAGTTTTCCTGATTATAGCATACGCCCCGGGGCTTTTCAACCCGCGCGTGGCGGGCGAAAAAACCGTGCAAAGAAAATTTGCGGAAAACGCTTGCCAAACTTGTCCTCGTCTGGTATAATCTCAAATTGGCACATCCTTGCGCTGCGCAAGAAGCGCACCGCCAAAAGTCCAAGAGGAGGTGAAAGAGATGAATAGGTATGAACTGACCTACATCATCGATACTGCACTGGAGGAGACCGCTCGTAAGGAACTGATCGAGAAGGTGTCCGGCCTGATTGCTGCTAACGGTGGTGAGGTGGAGAAGGTTGATGAGACCTGGGGCAAGCGTCGTCTGGCCTACGCCATCAACTACAAGACCGAGGGCTGGTACGTGCTGGTGACCTTCAAGGCCCCTGCCGAGCTGCCCCGCGAGCTTGAGCGTAACCTCGAGATCTATGACAGCGTCCTGCGCTATCTGGTCGTGAAGCTGGTCGAGAAGAAGTCCAGCGTGAAGCCCCGTCCGGCTCGTCCGGTCGCGCCCGTGGCTGCCCCCGTTGAGGAGGCTGCTCCCGCCGCTGAGGAGGCTCCCGCTGTGGAAGAAGCGCCCGCTGCCGAGGCTGCTCCCGTTGTGGAGGAAGCTCCCGCCGCTGACGCCGAGTGATCGACAACCTGAGGAAAGCACATGAACAAGATCATTCTGATCGGCAATCTCACCCGCGACCCTGAGCTGCGCACCACGCCCAACGGCTACACCGTCTGCGATTTCACCATCGCGGTGAATGACCGGCGCGGCCGCAACCAGCAGAATGCCGGCGGCCAGCAGCAGGATACCGCCCAGTTCTTCCGCATCAGCGTATGGCGGCAGCTTGGCGAAACCTGCGCGAAGTATCTGGCCAAGGGCCGCAAGGTCTATGTGTCGGGCCCGCTGACGGCCAGAACCTATCAGGCGAACGACGGTACGACCCGCGTTTCGCTGGAGGTCACTGCCGATGAGGTGGAGTTCCTGACCAGCCGCGCTGAATCCGAGGCGATGGGCGGCGGTTATGACGCGCCTGCCGCGTCCGCACCCAGCCCGATGGCCCAGAACAGCGGCTTCACGGCCGTGGAGACCGACGAACTGCCGTTCTAACTTACGCTTTAAGCCGAAAGGAGGCTCATCCCATGTCTGAGGAACGTACCGAGAGGAGGCCCCGTCCGCGTGGAGGCCGTCGCCCCCGCCGCAAGGTCTGCTCCTTCTGCGTCGATAAGATCGAGTACATCGACTACAAGGACATCAACCGTCTGCGCCGCTACACCAACGAGCGTGGCAAGATCCTGCCCCGCCGCATGAGCGGTAACTGCGCTAAGCATCAGCGTCAGTTGAGTGAAGCCATCAAGCGCGCCCGTGCCATCGCGCTGCTGCCCTTCACGGTCGACTGATTCAGGTCAAAATGTTCGAGCCCCGGATGCGCTGTCATCCGGGGTTTTGCGTTGCAAATTTGATGAATAACGCCTCCTTCATCGGCATATACTTGCGATATCACCGAATAAAAGGAGGATTTTCCGATGCTTGATACCATTTCCCTGCTTCTGGTCATTATCGGCGCGATCAACTGGCTGCTGGTCGGCGTGTTCCAGTTCGACCTTGTGGCGTGGATCTTCGGCGGTCAGGGCGCGATCATCAGCCGAATCATCTATACCCTCGTCGGCGCGGCGGGCCTGTGGTGCATCTCCCTGCTGTTCAAGAGGAACAATCACTAAGCGCGGCCCACGCGAAAAGACAGCCTCTAACAGGCTGTCTTTTTACATGGAGACATCTTCGCTCCGATAGTGATTCATGTCGGTGAAGGTTGCATAGCGGGGCATTGACAGGCGCACTGTTCGGCGCTGTGCTTTCCGGTTGACGGCCTCGAGAGCGGCCCGCAGTTGGCGCAGCGTGTCTTCGCCTGCCGAGAGAGGACGATAATAGGCGAGCGTAACATGGGGTGTGAGCGGATAGCTCAGCGGCATAACCTGCTGGAACAGGTCGTAGAGCGCCGTCAGCGCCGTGCAGTTTTCTTCGTCAACGGGCTCAAAGCCCATTACGACGCTGGTATGAACCATGCTGAACACAGCCGTGGATTTCACAAGGATCGCTTGATCCTTGGGCAGTGCCGCCAGCAGCGACTTGCAGGCCGCGCTTGCCCGCGTCATCGCAGGGGCGATGGCCTCAGGATTTACCGCACTGTTCAGATCATGCAGGGTGATGTGGAAGCTCGCCGGATTGAGAGCGTCGGCCAGCAGACCGCCGCAGGTCTCATAGAGCATGCGCTGGATGCCGCCCAGCCAGACCTTGTCGTCCTCCGGCAGGTCAAAAATCACCGTGTCTCCGAAAAAGGGGCGAAAGGAGCCGGCTTCGTCAACCTTCTCCGTCAGCCGGGGATTTGTGGCAAAGTCGCCCTCCTTGGGCAAACTGTCCCAGACAAAAGCCGTCCGCTGGCGGAAGTCCCGCAGGCTTTCCGCCATCATCGTCCCTCCTGATCGGCGGGGCGCCGCACCGAATGCCGCATGCCCATCACCGCCCGGAACAGGAAGCTCCCCACGCCCAGGCCCAGCGCGATCATCACGATGGTCGTCATGGCCTGCACGCCCGTGCGCACACCGGCGGCGTTCTCACCCTGTGCCAGCAGCGCAATGCAGCGGTACAGCCCCAGACCCGGCACCATCGCCACGATGGACAGGGTAATGAATATCGTCGCGATCATACGCATCTTTCTCGCGCAGCCCTGCGCCAGCATCGACCCAGCCAGCGCGCCGATGAAAATGCTCGCGGGCATGCCAAGGCCCGCCTGCTCGAGCACCCAATAGAGCGCATAGGCCATTGCTCCGATGACGCTGGCCGGGAGCCATGCCCGCCGGGGCGCGTGGAGCAGCAGCGCGAAGCCCAGCGTTCCGAGGAACGCCGAGATGAACATCCGGGCCGTGCCCAGCAGCATCGTGGTCATCATAGCGCGGCACCCCCTGTCAGCAGCGAAAACAGGCTGGCCGCCATCAGCGCGCCGCCCGCCACCAGCACCGCCGTGAGCACCGCGCTCACCCCGTGGGACAGGCCTGAGACCATATCCCCGCGCATGGTGTCCTGCACGGCGTTGGTCATGGCCAGACCCGGCAGCATGGGCATCAGCGTACCGGCGACGATCACGTCCACCGTGCCCAGTCCCGTCAGATGGTGAAAGGCCATGGGCAGCAGCGCCGCGACGAAGCTCCCCAGCAGCGTCGAGACCAGCGCCTGCATGTGGAACCGGCTCAGAAGCTGCGGCAGGAGCTGCACCAGCGCGCCTACGGCTACGCCGCAGGCAAAGTCCCAGCCCTGACCGCCGAACAGCATCGCCCAGCCGCCCGAGGACACCGCTGCCGCCACAACCAGCATCCGCTGGCTGATCAGGGGCTTTCGCCGGGCGATCTCCTCCAGACGCGCCATCGCGTCCTCGCAGGACAGGCCCTCCGCCTCCACCTGCCGGGAAACCGCGTTGACCTCGTCCACCCGGGTCAGGTCCGTTCCGCTCCGGCGCACGCGCTTCACCGCCGTTTGGAGATCCCCGTCCTGTCCGCGGTAGCTGATGAAAATCCCGCTGGGCACCGCGAAGCTCTCCACGTCCTTCAGCCCGAAGGCGCGGCCCATGCGGGTGATGGTCTCCTCAACGCGGTAGGTCTCGCCGCCGCATTCCATGATGAGCCGCCCCGCAAGCTGCAGCGGAGCCATGTAGCGGCTGTCATCCTTCATTGTTCGTGCCCTCTCTGTCAATTTCTGATGGTAAAGCGGAACAGGTACAGCCACAGCACCTTGCGGTACTTCTCGTATTGGCCCCGGGCCTTGTAAAGCTCGCGGTAGCAGTCGTAGATCAGCCAGCGGTCTTTGATGCCGGCGATGGGGTGCAGGATGGTGTGGAAGAACTGCCGCACCACCGCGCCTTTGGGGTTGCGGCGGTAATCGTAGACGGAGTCGGTGATATAGCCGATCCGCTCGGCATGGGCCAGATAGCGCATCACGAAAGCGAAATCCTCGCCCCAGTGGAGCCCCGAGACGAACCGCACCTGATGCTCCCGGATGAGATCGCCCCGGAACAGCTTGTTCCACAGGACGCCATAATAGAAGCTGTTGGACAGCCGCTCCAGCCGGCGGAGAAATTCGTCGTTGTCCACCACGTCCTCGCACCTGCCCAGATCACGGTAATACCGCCTGCGTCCCAGCACCTCGGTGTAGGCCGCCAGCACCAGATCGCAGCGTTCCTCCTGCGCTTTCTCCACGAGCTGCCGCATGGAGTCGGGCGGCAGGCAGTCGTCCGCGTCCACGAAGCGGATGTAGCAGCCACGGCTCATACGGATGCCCGCGTTGCGCGCCTCGGACACACCGCCGTTTTCCTGATGCAGGATGCGGATGCGCTCGTCCTCTCCGGCGAGGCGCTTCATCAGCGGCCAAGTGCCGTCGGTGCTGCCATCGTCGATCAGAATGATTTCCATGTCCTGAAGGCTTTGATGGATGACGCTCGCCACGCACTCCGCCAGATACTTCTCGCCGTTCCAGACGGGCACGATCACGCTTATCAACGGCTGCCGCTCCACGGGTCTCCTCCTCGCCTGTACAGTGTCTTCTGGATAGCATTGTAGCCGTTTGCCGCGGCGTTGTCAAGGAGAAGGAGAGGCGGAGAGAAGCAGGGCTTTTTTTCTTTCCTGCAACTTTTTCGGCAGAATAAGAAGGTTTTTCGTCTGCGTGTCGAATCCTTTCCGGGTGCCTTTTCGCAGATCCGCCCTGTTCACCTGTTTTTCATGCAGTGTCCCGCTTCGGCTCACAGGCAGGGTATATCATCAGAGAGGACACGCTATGATTCATGGGAGGATCGGCTTGGAACAGATTCAGCATACCTTTGAGCGGATCGAGAAGAAATACGTCCTGACGGAGGCGTCCGCCGCGCGGGTCATCGACCGGCTCCTGCCCTACATGGAGGAAGACCGCTACGGGCGGCATACCATCCGCAACGTCTACTACGACACGCCGGACTACGCGCTCATCCGCCATTCCGTGCAGAAGCCCGTCTATAAGGAGAAATTCCGGCTCCGGGGCTACAGCAGCGCCGGGGACGCGCAGGTCACCTTTGCCGAGCTCAAGAAGAAGTACAAGGGCGTCGTTTACAAGCGGCGCGTGGCGGGCAGCGCGGAGGAGATCGACCTCCTGCTGCGGGGCGGCTGGCTCGAGGGCGAAGACGCGCAGACCCAGCGGGAAATCCACTGGTTCCTGAATAGCTACCGGCCCATGCCGAGGGTCTTCATCGGCTATGAGCGGGACGCCTTCTTTGGCCGGGAGGATCCGCTGCTGCGGGTGACCTTCGACCGGCACATCCGCTGGCGAGAGGATCGGCTGACCCTCGCCGAGGGCGATGACGGAACCCTCGTGCTGCCCGATGACCCTATCGTGATGGAGGTCAAGATCGCCGCGGCCGCGCCGCTGTGGATGGCCCGGATGTTCAGCGAGCTGGGCGTCTATCCGACGAACTTCTCCAAATATGGCGTCTGCTATCTGCGGCATATCGCGCCATTTTTCCTGACGAAAGAGAGGACCCTGACATGCTGACGAGCGTTATCGACACGCCCTTGACCCTTCCCACGCTGCTGCTTCTGCTGCTCACCGCTGTGGTGCTGGGGCTGCTCACGGCGCTGGTGTTTACCTTCCGCTGCCGGCACACCGCCAGCTTTGCCCTGACCCTGACGCTGCTGCCCATGGCGGTATCGGTCATCATCCTGCTGGTCAACGGCAACATCGGCACGGGCGTGGCAGTGGCGGGAGCCTTCGCGCTGGTACGCTTCCGCAGCGTGCCGGGAACGGCCCGGGAGATCGCGGCGATCTTCATCGAGATGGCGCTGGGCCTGTGCCTCGGTCTGGGCTATATCGGCCTTGCGGTGATTTTCTTCGCGCTGACGGCTATCATCACCCTGCTGCTGACGGCGATGCGCTTCGGCGCGCCCTCGGCCACGGTCAAGCAGATGAAGATCACCTTGCCCGAAAATGTCGATTATGAGACCCTCTTTGACGACGTCTTCGAGCAGTATCATGTCCGCGCTGACCTGCAGCGCATCCGCACCACCAACATGGGCACGCTCTTTGAGCTCACCTACCTCCTCACGTTCCCCACGCCGCAGGTGCCCAAGGCCTTCATGGACGAGCTGCGCATCCGCAACGCCAACCTGAACATCGTCATCGGGGCCGTGACGGAGCACGAGGCGCTGTGACGGGGAGAAACGGCGGAGGAAGACGGCGGGAGGAATGCTTTGGAGCCCCCAGCGCCCCTGCCGCTCCCACACCGTGACATGGCTTAACTTTCAAGGATTGTGGAGAACAGATCATGAAGAGAATCCTGACAATTGCCTTTTGTCTGGCTATCGCCCTGCTTTGCTCGGCCTGCGCGCTGGCGGAGGATGAGACCGTTCAGATTGTGCTCAGCTCAAGCGGCATCACGGCTGGGGATGCGAAGGGCGTGAGCGTCGACGGCAGCACGGTGACGATTCGCAACAAGGGGACTTATGTGCTCTCCGGCGAGCTGGCGGGCGGGCAGATCATCGTTGACGCGGGCGGCAAGGACAAAGTGACGCTGATCCTGAACGGTGTGAGCGTCGTCAATGCGTCCGCTCCGGCGCTGATGGTCGAGAACGCCAAGCTGACCGTGCTGCGGCTTGCGGCGGGCACGGAGAACAAGCTCGTCAGCGGCGAGCCGGTGGACGTGAAGACCTCCTCGGCGGACGAGGCTGCGGAGGGCGGAGCGATCCATGCCCGGGACAGCCTGCGCATCGAGGGCGACGGCGCGCTGACGGTCGGCGGCTACCTGAACAACGGCATCCACACCTCCAACCATCTGACCATTCTCGGGGGCCTCATCACCGTTGAGGCGGTGAACCATGGCATCAAGGGCAAGGACTCCGTGCTGATCGAGGAGGGCGTGATCACCGTGACCTCCGGCAAGGACGGCGTGATCTCCAACGACGCCTCGGGCGAAGGCTATGGCGTGGTGACCATCCGCGGCGGCACGCTGACCATCGACGCGGCAGGCGACGGCATTCAGGCGGAAACCCTGCTGGATATCTCCGGCGGTACGCTGAACATCGTTTCCGGCGGCGGCAGCGCGGACGTCGAATATGACGAGCCTGACGACTGGGGCGGCTGGCGCGGCGGACGGGGAGCGGACTTCGGCTGGATGCCCGACGGCGGCCGCGGGATGGACTTCGGCTGGGGGCCGGGGACCGACTTTGGCGAGGATGTGGATGATTCCCTCAGCACCAAGGGTCTCAAGAGCGGCACGGCCCTGACGATTTCCGGCGGCGTGATCACCGTGGACGCGAGGGACGACGCGGTGCATTCCAATGGCGGCATTACCATCTCCGGCGGCGAGCTGACCCTCTCCTCCGGCGATGACGGCATCCATGCGGACGCCTCGCTGACGGTCGAGGACGGCCTGATCAACATCCTTGCGTCCTATGAGGGCATGGAGGCGAACCAGCTGCTGATCGCCGGCGGCGAGATGGACATCGTCTCCGCGGACGACGGCCTGAACGCCTACGGGGGCGAGGAGATGTTTGGCTTTGGCGGCCGGGGCGGCTTTGGAGGACGCGGCGGCCGGGGCATGAATGGCTGGGGAGAGCCCCAGAGCAGCGGCGCGGCGGAAGACCTGCCGCTCCTGCGCATTACCGGCGGCGTGGTGCACCTGAACGCCGAGGGCGATGGTCTGGACTCCAACGGCAGCATCATCGTCGAGGGCGGTGAGGTGATCGTCGACGGCCCCTTCCGCAGCATGAACGGCGCGATCGACGTTGGCACCGAGAGCGGCGGCGTCTGCGAGGTACACGGCGGCAACGTGCTGGCCGTCGGCGCGGCGGGCATGGCGGACTCCTTCGGCAGCTCGTCCACCCAGTGCGCCTTCCAAGTCACCATGCAGGGCATCTCCGCGGGCGACGATATCGTCGTCACGGACAGCGAGGGCAGGGAGCTTGTGCGCCACACCGCGCTCAAGGGCTGCGCCTCCATCGTGTTCACCAGCCCCGATCTGATTCTCGGTGAAACCTACACGGTCACCGCGGGCGGGCAGAGCACGACGATTACGCTGGACAGCGTCTCGACTGGCGGGCAGTCCATGAGGTGGGGTTGGTAAGATGAAAGCCCGTCGAGCTGCTTTGCTGTGGTATATCTGTTTCGCCTGCCTGCTGGTGGGCTTTACGCTCTATGTGCTGCTGGACGCGTTCGTCATCGAGCGGCGGTATCGGGCCGTCCTGCCTCAGAAGACTGTTCCGCCATCCCGCGAGGCCGTCCTGACCGATACCTCTTATCAGGACGAATCGCTGACCATCACCCTGAGCGAGCACCGATATCTGGACTCCACCGTCCATCTGGCGGAGATCGTCCTGACTGAGCCGACCCGTCTGCAGACGGCCCTTGCCCGGGACACCTTTGGCCGCAACATCACCGAGCGCGTCGCTGACACGGCCCTGCGGCACGGCGCGATCCTCGCCGTCAACGGCGATTATTACGGCTCCCAGCAGACGGGCTATGTGCTGCGCAACGGCGTGATCTACCGCGACACCGTTCGCTCGGAGGATCAGGAGGATCTGGTCTGCTGGCAGGATGGCTCCATGTCGGTGGTCCGGGAGGGCGAGGTCAGCGCGCAGTCGCTGCTGGACGCGGGAGCATGGCAGGTCTTTTCCTTCGGGCCGGCGCTGGTCAGGGATGGCGAGGTCGCCGTCGGCAGGCATGCGGAGGTCGGCAATGCCATGGCCAGCAATCCGCGAACCGCCATCGGGATGATCGGGCCGTCCCACTATCTGGTCGCGGTGGCGGACGGGCGCACCGAGGAGAGCGCTGGGCTGTCCCTCTATGAGCTGGCGTCGTTCCTCAGGGAGCAGGGGGCGCAGCTTGCCTACAATCTGGACGGCGGCGGCTCCTCAACCATGATCTTCGACAGCCGGGTCGTCAACTTCCCCACTACGCGGGGATGGTACAATGAACGGGCGGTGAGCGATATTGTCTATTTCCGGTGAGCGGCGCACGGCCCTGCGTTATCTGCTGGTCAGCGCCCTCTGCGCGGTGTTCGCGCTGGTCTATGAGCTGTTCAGCCATGGCGTGCTCTCGTGGTACATGGCGCTTCTGCCGCTGTGGCCGCTGCTGGGCGGTGCGCTGCCCTTCGGGGTGATGGCGCGGCTTCATGTGCGTCCGGCGCAGCTCACGAGATGCCTCTGGCATGCCGGGCTGGCTGCGCTGACCATGGGCAGCCTGATGACCGGCGTCTTTGAAATCTACGGCAGCATGTCCTCCCTCGTGCGGGTCTACTGGACGGCGGGAGCATGCCTGATGGCGGCGGGATTGGCGGACTTTGTCTGGTGCCGATTCCGCGGGAGGAATACCAAATGAGAAGGGTACTTTTGATCCTGTTGCCAGTGCTGATGTGTCCCCTCTTTGCGCTGGCGGAGGATTTTTACGTCATGCCCGCGGAGGAGCCGGGGCCGCTCATCGCTACGGGACAGCCTATCGGCGCGGTGTCGGTGTGGCATAACAGGAGCGAGGGCTATCTGTTTCTTCCGGCGGGCTTTGACGCGGATCATCTCCGCGTGTCCATGCCGGAGGATACGACCGTTGAGATCGACGGGACGGCGCTGCGGGACGGCGATGTGACCGCGCTGTTTCAGCCCGGGCAGACGGTGACGGTGACGGCTCCGGCGGGGAGCTACCCGCTGACCGTCCTCCAGAGCGAGAATATCCCCGCGCTGTTTCTGGCGACGGCCTCCGGCAAGAGCGACTACATCCATGACAGCAAGGCCAATCGGGAGCCCGGCGCGCTGCTGATGGTCGCGGCGGACGGTCAGGCGGTATACAGCGGCGGGCTGGAGCAGCTCCGCATCCGCGGCAACACCACGGCCCATTACGAAAAAAAGCCCTATCAGTTCAAGCTGGAGAACAAGACGGCTCTCGTGGGCCATGACAAGGCCCGGAGTTGGGCGCTGCTGGCAAACTACATCGACCACTCCCTGCTGCGCAACTCGCTGGCCCTGAACCTGTCGGAGGCGGCGGGGCTGCCGTCGGTGCCTGAGTGCGCCTCGGCGGACGTGTATCTGAACAACGTCTACATGGGCAGCTACCTGCTCTGCGAGACGGTCTCCGTGGGCAAGGGTCGGGTGGACATCGCCGATCTGGAGGAAGCCACCGAAGACGTCAACGATCTCTCGCTGAAGAATTTCCCGATCGTTTCCGGCGCGGACTGGCGCATGATCGTCCGCATGTGGTTCTCCGCGGGCCGCTGGTCGCCTGCCGCGGGCTACTGGCAGGGGGTGAAAATCCCCAATGACCCGGAGGATATCACCGGCGGCTATCTGTTAGAGATCGGCATCGAGCGGGACTGGGACGAGAAGGTCAGCCGCTTTGTGACGGATTCCGGCTGGCCGCTGGTCATCCGGGAGCCTGAATATGCCAGCGTGGCGCAGATGAATTACATTCGCGGCGTGTTCCAGCGGCTGGACAACGCGATCGGCGATCCGGAGCATGGTTGGGAAGCGCTGCAGGAGATCGTTGACGTGGATTCCTTCGTGCGCAAGTATGTGCTGGAGGAGCTGCTCATGAATTACGACGGCGGCACCGGAAGCCAGTATTTCTACAAGGACGCGGACAGCCGCGACCCGCTGATCTACTGCGGCCCGCCGTGGGATTATGACAACACCCTCGGCATCAACGTGACCGTCAGCGATCCCGAACGCTTCTATGTGCAGGTTCGGGAGACCGCTCCTTCCGCGATCTTCCCGCGGCTGTGGGCCATCCCGGAGTTCCGCGAGGCCGCCATGGCCGTTTACCGCGAGGACTTCCGGCCCCTGATGAACGAGCTGCTGGGAGGCGCGCAGCCCAAGAGCCTGACGTCCATCGCGGAGAGCGCCAGCGTGATCAGTGCCTCCGCCGCGATGAACTTCATCCGCTGGCCCATCGACTACAGCTTCCATCCCCGGGTTCGCGATACCGGCGGCACATGGGAGAAGAACGTCGACGACCTGATCAGCTTTCTGGAGCAGCGGGTCATGTTTCTGGACGAGGCGTGGCAGGAGCAGTAAGCTGCCATGCGCAGGATATGAAAAAGGCGTCTGTCCATGACAGGCGCCTTTTTCTGATGTCAGGCCTTCGCGGCCTCGTTCACGCAGCGCAGGGCGTTGAGCGAGCGGGGATAGCCAATGTAGGGAAGGCACTGGGAAACCACCTTGATGAGGAACGCCTTGTCGTTGCCAAGGCGCATGTTGGCCGCAGCGTGGGAGGTGAGCTGCGGCTCGCATCCGCCCTGCGCCGAGAGGAAGCAGAAGGTGATCATTTCCCGCTGCCGGTAATCCAGCCCTCCGCGGGTGTAGTAGTCGCCGAAGCAGTTGCCCGCCAGCCAGCGGTTGATGTGCCGGGTCTCCTCGGGGCCGGACTGGGCAAAGCCGCGCATACCCTCGCCGAAGATGGCCACCTGCGCCTCCTCGCCGCCCTGCAGCCGGGTATCTGCGGTGGTCGTGGCCTGTCCCTCCAGCGGAAGACTGACCCCGAGATCGGTCAGCGCCTCGTTGACTGCCCGGAGGAACGGGAACACCCGGCCGATGCCCAGATAGGCCGTCGCCTGATAAACGATCTCCTTAGCCTCGCTGGGGGTCACGCCGAGGTTCAGCGCGGCGGGCAGCATGGCCCGGTACGCGTCGACGCCCTGACAGCCGATGAGCGTCGCGAGGATTGCCATCATCCGGGTGCGGTCGTCGAGATCATCCTGATTCACCACCTCGTCAAAGGCGAAATGGCTGAACAGCTCGGTAAACTCCGGGTCCGTATCCTGAAACGCCGGCTGACAGCCCGGGAACATCCGCTCAAAACTGGCTCGGGAAAACTCGCTGATGGCCATGGAAGTACCTCCTTTGATTCACGGTTCCGGCTCTATTGTACCATCTGGAGGGCCGTCAGGCAACCACGGCTGTCAATTTAGCGGCGCTTGCGGCGATAAGCGGTTGACATCGCCTGCGCCAAAAGCTATAATGCCATTATCAAGAATCTGGAAATGGAGGCGGACACCATGGGCGACATTCTGCAGGCTATGAAGGAGCGCTTTTCCACCCGCGGTTATACGGACGAAAAGCTGACCGACGAGGAGCTGAACACCCTGATTCACGCCGGGCTGCAGGCCCCCACCGCGACGAACAGGCAGGAGATCCATATCACGGTGGTGAAGGGCGACAACCCGATCCTCAAGGAAATTGAGGAGGAGATGCTCAAGGGCACGGGCCGGACGCTCCCGCAGAGCTTTTATTATGGCGCGCCGGTGCTGATGCTCCTGAGCGGCGAAAAGGCCTTCGGCTGGAGCGCTGTGGACGCGGGCATCGCGGTGGAAAACATCGCGCTGGCGGCGGAGGCCCTCGGGCTGGGCAACCTGATTATCGGCTGCATCAAGAAGGCCATGAACGGCGAGCGGCAGGCTGAGTTCGCGTCCAGGCTGGGCATCCCGGAGGGCTATCAATTCGAGATCGCCATCGCTGTGGGCCACAAGGCGACCAGCAAGGTGCCCCATGAGTACAGCATCGAGAAGAATGTCAACTTTATCTGACGCGCGTCAGGTCGGCGATGCCCCGGGTCAGGCGGACAGCCCGTCCCGGGGATTTTTGCGGGGTTGCGCCATCCGGCCAGACGTGATATGCTAAGGACGCAAGGATTCTTCACAGGAGCAGCGCATGATTTATCTTGACTATTCGGCCAATACGCCCGTTGACCCGGCGGTGCTGGAGTCTTTCTGCCGGGCGGAGCGGGATTATCCCGGCAACCCCAACGCCGCCCATGCCGCGGGAAGGGCTGCCCGGGCCGAGCTGGAGCGCGCCACAGCCTCCATCGCGGCGCTGATGGGAGCTCTGCCGGAGGAGGTCATCCTGACCTCGGGCGCCAGCGAAGCCAACAATCTGGCAATCAAGGGGCTGGCGCGGGCCTCGCGGCACAAGGGGCGGCACATCATCTCCACAGCGCTGGAACACCCCTCGGTCAGCGGCTGCCTGACGGCGCTTCAGGAGCAGGGCTGGGAGATCGACCTCGTGGATATCCGGCGGGACGGCACGCTCGACCTTGAGCAGCTTCGCGGCCTGCTGCGCCGGGACACGACCCTCGTCGCCATGAGCTGGGTGGACAGCGAGCTGGGCACGGTGCAGCCGGTGGAGGCTGTGGCGGCGCTGCTGCGGGACTATCCGAATTGCCGCCTGCATGTGGACGCGACGCAGGCTGTGGGCAAAACACCCGTCTCTCTTGAGGGTGTGGACACCATGACCTTCGCCCCGCACAAGTTCGGCGGGCTGAACGGCAGCGGCGTGCTCATCAAGCGCCGGGGCGTGGTGCTGGAGCCGCTCATTCATGGCGGGACAGGGGCGAGCCTCTATCGCAGCGGTACGCCCGCGCTGGCCCACGCGGTGGCGGCGGAATCGGCCCTGAAGCTGGCCCTTGACCATCAGGAGAAGCGCTGCGAGGCGGTGCGGGCGCTGAATATCCGGCTGCGGGAGGCGCTGTCGGCCCATCCGGCGGTGCGCGTCAACAGCCCCGCGGAAGCCATTCCGCACATCCTGAACCTCAGCGTGGCGGGCGTGAAGGGCACGGCCTTCCAGCAGGCGCTGAGCGAGCGGGGCGTGTGCGTATCCGTCAAGTCCGCCTGCTCGGCGGAGGGCACGCCGTCCAAGGCGGTCTATGCCGTTACCCGCGACAAAAAAAGCGCCATGCAGTCATGGCGCGTCAGCCTCAGCCACCTCACCACCATGGAGGAGATCGAGGCCTTCCTTTTCATTTTTAACGAATGCTGCAAGGAGCTTGTCCCATGAGTCGCACACTGGAAACCTGTCAGCTGATCGAGCGGAGCATCATCCGCAAGTACCGCAAGGAACTCTGGAATCCCTTCGTCGCCGCGGTGAAGCGCTACGAGCTGATCCGGCCCGGGGACAGGATCGCCGTGTGCATCTCCGGCGGCAAGGACTCCATGCTCATGGCCAAGCTCATGCAGGAGCTGCACCGCCATTCCGAGGTGCCCTTTGAGCTGGTGTTTCTGGTCATGGACCCCGGCTACAACGAGCTGAACCGGCTCAAGATCGAGCAGAACGCCGCGCTCCTCCAGATTCCCATCACGGTGTTCGAGACGGACGTCTTCGAGGTCGCTAACAGCAGCGAAAAGAACCCCTGCTACCTCTGCGCCCGGATGCGCCGGGGCTATCTGTACAGTCAGGCCAAGCAGCTTGGCTGCAACAAGATCGCCCTCGGGCACCACTTCAACGACGTGATTGAGACCACCGTCATGGCGATGTTCTACGGCTCCCAGCTTCAGGCCATGCCGCCCAAGCTGCACAGCGCGAACTTCGAGGGCATGGAGCTGATCCGCCCGCTCTACTGCGTCCACGAGGAGGATATCCTCGCGTGGAAGCGCTACAACGACCTCGAGTTCATCCAGTGCGCCTGCCGGTTCACCGAGAACTGCGCCGTGTGCGACAACGGCGGCGGAGGCTCCAAGCGGCAGGAGATCAAGACGCTGCTGCGGCGGCTCAAGCGGGACAACCCTGATATCGAGAAGAGCATCTTCAACAGCATCCACTCCGTCTGCCTCGACACCATGGTCGGCTACAAGACGAAGGGGCAGCTCCATTCCTTCCTCGATCATTACGACGAGTGAGGTCAGTCCGCCGGCTTGTCAATCCTCGCGATGCGCTCGATGATCGGCTGATCCGCCGCCAGCACGGTGCCGTTGCTGTCCTGCACCGGGGTCGCCTCGCAGATCGCGTCCACCACCTCGATGCCGCTAATCACCCGGCCAAAGGCGGCGTACTGCCCGTCCAGATGCGGCGCGGCGGCGTGCATGATGAAGAACTGGGAGCTGGCGCTGTCCTTCGCCGAGGAGCGGGCCATGGACAGCACGCCACGCTCATGGGCGATGTTGTTCTCCACGCCGTTGGATGAGAATTCGCCCTTGATCGTCTGGGACGAGCCGCCGGTGCCGTTGCCGTTGGGGTCGCCGCCCTGAATCATGAAGCCGGAGATGATCCGGTGGAAGGTCAGGCCGTCATAGAAACCTTCGTCCGCCAGCTTGAGGAAGTTGGCGACCGTGATGGGCGCGGCATGACCGTACAGCTCCGCCGTGATCGTGCCGTAGCCCTGCACCACGATCTCCACATAGTCCGTCGCCTCGGACGCATCCGCGGGCTCATTGCCGCCTCTGGTCAGCAGGAACGCCGTCACCGCCGCGCACACCACGATCACCGCCACCAGGGCGATCAGCCAAAGCCTTTTCTTACCGTTCATGTGTTTCACTTCCGTTTCTAACAGTGTCCCTACGATGATACACCATTTTGCCCGCTGATGGGTGAACAATTTGTGAACTTTTTCGGCCGGAGGGAAATCCGCCGCGCTTGACGAATGCCCCCCGGCTGTGCTATGATACAGGCGAAGCAAGATTGAAGGAGCTGATCCGCATATGCGCAAATAATTCCGTCCACTTTTTCCCCTGACAGGGAGACAGAGCGGTCGTGCCGTGTGGCATGGCAGGCTTTGCCGTGGCGGAAAAGCGCATCAGTCGGTGAGACGGCTCCTTTTTGTGCGCGAAAAAACGCCTCCCTTTGACCCGCATGGAGGTACATGACCCTTGCAGTTTCAAATTCGAGATCTCTCTTTCACCTATGACGGCAGCTACACGCCCGTCTTTGAACACCTGAATGTGACCGCGGATACGTCGTGGCGGCTGGGGCTGATCGCCCGCAACGGCCGGGGCAAGACGACCCTGCTGCGGCTGATGCGCGGCCTGCACGCCTATCGGGGCAAGATCGACCTGCCCCTGACCCCGGCGTATTTCCCCTTCGACGTGCCCGACCCGACCCAATTGACCCTCTTCGTGATGCAGGAAGCCGCGCCAGATGTGCCCGAGTGGAAGCTGCGGCGGGAGCTGAACCTGCTCAAGGTGGACGAGGACACGCTGTGGCGGCCCTTCGACACCCTCAGTCAGGGTGAGCAGACGAAGGCGCTGCTGGCGGCGCTGTTCAGCCGGGAGGACGCGTACCCGATGATCGACGAGCCGACCAACCACCTCGACCTGCATGGCCGGGAGCTGGTGGCGGATTACCTGCGCCGCAAGGAGGGCTTCCTGCTGGTGAGCCACGACCGGGCGTTCCTGAACCGCTGCGTGGATCACATCGTGTCGCTGAACAAGGCGGACGTATGGGTCATGCAGGGCAACTACGACACATGGGACGCCCGCTACAACCGGCAGACCGAGACCGAGCAGGCCCGAAACGAGGTGCTCCGCAAGGATATCCGCCGTCTGGAGGACTCCGCCCGCCGGGCCGCCGAGTGGGCCGCCGCGTCGGAGAAGGACAAGTTCCATATGCCCGAGAGCGTCTCCGCCGTGACCGACCGGGGCTTTATTGGCGCGAAGGCCGCCGCCATGATGAAGCGATCCCAGAACACCCTGCGCCGCCGGGAGAAGGCCATCGAGGAAAAGCAGACCCTGCTGCGCAATGTCGAGAAGGTCGGCGAGCTGAAGCTGACGGTTCTGACGCACCCCAAGGACGTGCTGGTCACCGTGAGGGAGGGCGAAGTCCGCTATGGGGAGCGCACCGTCTGCGACGGCATTTCCTTTCAGGTGCGGCAGGGGGAGCGCATCGCGCTGACGGGCCCCAACGGCTGCGGCAAGTCGAGCGTCCTGAAGGCGCTGATTGGCGAGGGAGACGCGCTCTCCGGCGAGATCCGGCTGGCCAGCGGGCTCATCGTCTCCTATGTGCCCCAGCGCACCGACAATCTGCGCGGCGCCATGGCGGATTTCATCAGATGCAGCGGCGTGGATGAGACGCTGTTCAAAGCCATCCTGCGCAACATGGACTTCACCCGCGACCTGTTCGACAGGCCCCTCGAGCAGATGAGTCAGGGCCAGAAGAAGAAGCTGCTCCTCGCCCGGAGCCTGTGCACCCCGGCGCATCTCTACGTCTGGGACGAGCCGCTGAACTACATCGACGTGTTCAGCCGGGTGCAGGCGGAAAAGCTGCTCCTCGAGTACGCGCCGACGATGCTGCTGGTGGAGCACGACGCGGTCTTCATCGACCATGTCTGTACGGGCAGCGTGGCGCTGGGCACGCAAAGGAGGGAATGACCTTGATCTGCTTTTCCTGCGCTGACGGCGCCCTGCAGCGGCTCTACGACGAGGCTGTTGCCAAGTGCGAGCGCAACCTCCGGTGCTTCGGCAGCGATCTGGTGCTGGTGGAGGGCGGCGGCTATGAGAAGCTGTGGCTGGAGACCCAGCCCATGGGCGGCGAGATGTACGCGGGATACAGCCCCGAGGCGGCGATGAACAACACGCTGCTGTTCATGCGGCATCAGCGGGCCGACGGGCGGCTTCCCGGCTCCATTCAGCTGGTCGACGGTCATGCCGAGCCGCAGTTCAACAAGCTGCAGGGCTTCTGCTTTCCCTATCCCGCGCTGAATCTCTACTATCTGGCGGGAAAACCCGACGGCTGGCTGCCCATGCTGGCCCAGTGTCTGGAGCGCTTCGACGCGTGGCTGTGGCGCACCCGGGACAGCGATCAGGACGGCTGTCTGGAGTCCTACTGCGTCTACGACACCGGCGAGGACAACGCGGTTCGCTACGGTGACGCGCCCCGCTGGTGGGAGAGCGATGAGCCGCCCGCAAACAGCCGCGTGGTGCCCATGGCCTCCATGGATGTGATGAGCTACTCCTACGCCTGCCGGGACACGCTGCGCCAGATCAGCCGCCTGACCCGCGACGGAAGGGAAGCCCACTGGGCCCGGCAGGCGCAGCATGTGGCGGACCGGCTGCGGGCACGGCTGTGGGATGAGGAGAAGGGCGCGTGCTTTGACCGGGACAAGGCCGGACAGACCATCCCCGTGCTGACCCACAACAATCTCCGCTGTATGTACTGGGGCAGCTTCTCGCAGGATATGGCCGACCGGTTCGTCAAGGAGCACCTGCTCAACCCCCGGGAGTTCTGGACGGCTCTGCCGCTGCCTTCTGTGTCCGTCAGCGCCCCTGCCTTCCGCAACATTCCGGAGAACAACTGGAGCGGTCAGTGCGAGGGCCTGACTTATCAGAGGGCCATCCGGGCGCTGGAGAACTACGGCTATTTCCCGCTGGTCACCCGGCTGGGGAAAAAGCTCTTTGAGGCGGTGACCGGCGGCGGCTATGTCTTCACGCAGCAGTTCGATCCCTTCACGGGCGCGCCGTCGGTTGTCGAGGAGGATACCGTTCGCGAGCGGCCCGACGGCAGCAGCAGGATACAGGACGCCTACGGCCCCACGCTGCTGGCTGTGCTGGCGTATATCGCGCATATCTGGGGCGTGCACATCCAGCTCGGAGAGGTGTGGTTCTCGCTGGGCAGCGGCTTGTCCTATGAATATCAGCGGGAGTGGCAGGGCCATCGCTATCGCATCGGAAGCGACGGCAGCGAAGCCAGCATATGGATCGACGACCGCCCGGCGCTGCGGTATCCCTGCGGGCGGCGGGTTGTGACGGACGAGCAGGGGAACCTGCTCCGAACGGAAATCATCGAATAGAAAAAGCGCCTCCCTTTCAGGAAGCGCACGGACAATTCACTTACCCCGGATGACGTCGGAGGGCTCGCAAGCCCTTCGACTTTTATCACGAACTGACGACATGCGCGTCAGTTTGTGTGCTTTTCAGAAAGAAAAGCTGCTGTCCTCGACTAAGGCGTGCCTTTGTCGATAGTTACTGCTTGGCCTTGCTGGCCGACTTGGCGATATTCTCGGCATGGTCGCCGATA
>JAFLST010000015.1 GCA_022510815.1 Christensenellaceae bacterium
GCGGCCCCCATGCCGAGAATACCGGCGATCTGGGCACCTTCAAGATTCAGAAGGAAGAGTCCTCCTCCGCTGGCGTGCGCCGCATCAAGGCCGTGCTGAAGTAAGGATATAAGGAAAGACGCTCCTGACAATAAGAGCGTCTTTTTTCATGCCGTGTCAGCGGCGCAGGTAGGTCATGGTGAGGAACATGCCGTCCTCTTTGCTCGTGGGGTCGTAGAGCTTTCCGTCGTTCATGGCGAAGATGTAGGTCAGGTAGCAGGTGTCGAAGGCAGCCTGCCAGACGACCTGATTGGTCATATAGCGGAGCTGCGGCGGGAGCCTGTCGCGGCACACCACCGTCAGATCGTCGACCAGCGCCCGCAATCCGGGCTCCACCCGGTCGATGATCGGCCGAAACACGACGTCGACCAGCTGCTTGAGCTGCGGCTCAGTGAAGACGCAGAAGTTCGGGATGGCTCTGTCGCCGTCGATGGTCACGAAGCCCTTCTGCGCGAGCTTGGCCAGATCGAGACGCTGCTGGTCGTTCATGCCCGTCATGTCGTTGCCTGAATGGATGAGGATGCACAGCGTGTCGTGAAGCTGCTTCCATTCGGGGGTGAAGGAGTCCATCAGGTCGGGAATCTCCGTGACCCCGAAGTTGTACAGCCCGAACCAGCGGAAGTTGTCGTTGTGCATCGAGCCGTTGTAGGCCCAGCCGCGAGTATCGACCGCCAGCTCGATATCGCCCTCGGCCGTAACGTCAAAGCCCAGAGGCCAGTAGCGGCCGCCGTCGGGGCGGAAGGGCGGGTCCATGAAGGTCGTCGGCATGCTGATGTAATTGAACAGGCGGTAGATGAGCAGCCAGAGCAGCTTGTTTATGGGCTGATCGCTGCCGTGGAAGCCGATGGCCCGGATGGCGTCCTCCGCTTCCAGCAGCCCATTGACGATCACGTCCGCCGTCTCGCTCCGGTGCCGCTTGATGATGGCATAGGTGTCCTGCTTGTCCCGCACGGTATTGATCATGAAGGTCGTGCTGTACCCATGGGGCGTTTCGGTCAGGAATTCCTTCTCGACCAGCCACTGCAGGTCGGGTTCCAGATAGCCCGCCGGGATGCCCAGATACTCCGAAAGCTGCGGCAGCGACTGGGGCGTTTGGTAGCAGGCGATGCACAGGTTCTGCTTGACGGGGCTGTTCTCGATGAAAAAGGTATCCAGCTGCGGCACGCACTGACCGTTGATGCCCATGTGCAGCTGCCGGGGACGGTAGAGAAACTCCTGAGAACTCATATGATTTGATTCCTCCTTCAGCTTCCTTCGGATGTCATGGAGGTGCCATTTCACCGTGGCTTCGCTGACGTCCAGCCTCCGCGCTACCTCCCGGACGGACAGCCCGTCCAGATAGAACAGCAGCATGATCTCCCGCTGCCGGGTGTTGAGGCTCACGATGCGCCGGCGGATCCAGCTCAGCTGCTGCCGCATCTCGTCGGCGTCGGCGATGTCTTCCGGGAAATCGGTGCCGTCGGGCAGGTCGGTCTCCTCGACGGACACCCAGCCAATCTGCCTGCTTTTCCGGCGCAGACTCCGGTACCAGACGTACTTCGCCACCTTCCACAGGAAACGCTCCATATCGCGAATCGGTTCGCTTCCGTGGCGGACGGCGTTCAGCACCTGCACCCATACCTCCTGCGCCAGCTCCTCGGCCTGACGGCTGTCGCCCGTCTTGCGGTAGGCCCAGCGCAGCAGCGCCAGAGACTGCTCGTCGACAAAGGCTTCGTTCAGCATGCCATGCACCTCCTTTCACCAAGAATGTGCCGCGAAAAGACGAAAGGTTAGGGGAAAAACCAATCTTTTTGCAGGATGGAAAAGCGGACGGCCTGTTCCGCGTGCCGTCCGCTGCGATTTATCCGATCAGCCGGTCAAGCTGCATGTCCGACGCGTCCGGCAGGAGCCCTCGCAGGTGCGCTGCGATGCGCTCCCGGGATTGCGCGGGCTTGCGGCAGTCCGCCGAGGCCATGAGCTCCTCGCCGAAGAGCGTCTCCGGCAGCGCGTACCGGGCCACGCCCCAGCCGTAAGTCTGCCCACGAGCGTCCTTCATGTATTCAAAGTCGGCGATGGCTACGAAGGTCTGGGCCTGCATGCGGGTGATCACCGTGTCGAAGCCCTTGTTGCCGCCCTTGCGGTAGTTGCACAGGCGTTTGAGGTCCTTCGAGAGCAGGGAGCCGTGCTCCGCCAGCGCGTCATAAATCTGCTTGTCCTTGTGATGAACCAGCCCGTCCTCGAAGCGCCCCTCGAAGTCGTAGCCATCCCGGCGGTAGTTGGCAAAGTCCGGGAACCAGTCGAGGCTGACGAACCCTGCCCTGCCGCCGAAGAACTTGCCGTAAACGCAGGCTCCGCTCCGGGCGATGGGGCCCTTCCACTCCCACGGCCCATCCACGCCCTCGACGAACCAGATGTCCGGCGGGCAGTTGTCCTCAATGGAAAAGCCGCCGATCTCATTCCGGAACAGCGGCAGGAAACCTACCTCCCGCGTGAGCGCGATCACATCTTCCGGGCTGCGCAGGGGCCAGTAGCGCATGGGTCATCCCTCCTCACGGGATAGTATCGGAGAAAAGGCAGCGTTTGTCAAGGGGAACAGAGACTGATGGGGGAGCTGAATACTGTTTTGCACAATAGGGAACGTTTGAGGGAACATAAGATTAAAATAATAAATTGTGATTTGACAATTGTTGGGAGACGATGCTATAATTTTTGGCAAACCTGACTGCCGGTCGAAGGAGGACAAAGGATGAAGCTGCTGAAGAGATGTATTTTTCTGGTGATGCTGGCTATGGCGCTGACGAGCATGACAGCGCTGGCGCAGGAACAGGAAGCGACAGGGACGGACATTACGCCCACCGCGCCCGCAGAGACGACTCCTGCGCCCACGGAGGCGCCGACCGCTACGCCGTTTGTGCCGCCGGTGGAGGATGGGCACAGGCATGAGGTATATTGCGACAACCCGAATGTGTGTCTGATTTGCGACGGTACTGTCACAAACGGTTATATTGTGCATCGTGACGAAGTGATCAGGCCGGAGGATGAAACCACACATGTGTGGTATTGCAGCAGCTGCGGCGAAGTAACAACCAAGGTTGCTCACCGTAGATACTGCGATGAGGATGTCTGCCAAGACTGCGGAGGTTCTTATACGGGAGATCTCAACGTTTTGCATTATCCGGGAGCGGATTATGTATATGGTGAGGATTGGCATGAGCTCGCGTGTGAACGTTGCGGCGAGGCATCGGGTAGTGGTTTTGGATACCATGGTACCAAGTGCAACAGTGCGGATAAGAATATCTGCGAAATCTGCGGGGCGCCGCTGTCTGAAGGTCAGAACAATCTCCAGCATTCTTACGGCGACGAGTGGGCGCACGATGAGAAAGGTCATTGGAGAACGTGCGTCTGGTGTGGTGATGTCATGTCTGTTAGTGCGCATAGCGCATACTGCACGGCACCCAATCTTTGCTATGTCTGCGGCGCGACCTTCACCCCGAATGAAGAGACCTACATCGCTCACAAGGGAAACAGATACTGGGATCATGATGAATTGTATCACTGGGAGACCTGTACTGCATGCAACGGAGCCTTTGCCGGTAAGAAGAAGGAGCACAGCGCTTTTTGCGGCGAACTTGGCGTATGTGTTACATGCGGTGCGGAATATACGGGAGATAATGTCGCACATGAATTCAATGGCGACTATGTGGCGGAAGGCGAGTATCACTGGAGGCGCTGCGGCAGGTGCGGCGAAAAGTACGGCGAACCTGAGAAGCACTGGACGGACTGTACATCAGTGGGCAAGCTGTGCCATGTGTGCGGGGCGGTGACGAGTAATGTTTATCACAGCCCGTATAACAGCCCGGACGGATTTGATGATGAATATCATTGGTTTACATGCAGTGCTTGCGGTGAGTATGTCAAGGAGAAGCATCAGGCTCATCCCGAATACAGAGATGGATATTGCACCATCTGCAATCAGCCTTTGAAAGATGAATCCGATACTCCCACCGATACTCCAACCGATGAGCCAGCCAAGGAGCCCGGCGCCTCCGGCGGTCATGACAGCGACTGGGAAGACGCAGCCACGGCCACGCCTCAGCCCTCGCTGGACAGGGAAGGCTTCCTGACGCGCTTCCGGAATATCAGCAGCGACGCGGCGGCAGGGGACTTGCTCTCCGGCACGGATACGACGCTCACCATGGAGGCCAACGGTGAGGCCGGCTATGACGGCAGCGTGCTCTGCGTCTATCAGGCGAGCGGTCGAAGCGATCGGGTGGCTGTCAGCCTCATCAGCAGGTATGCCCCGGACGCGATGCTGAATTTCGCCCTCTGGCAGGACGGCATCGTGTCTGTGGAAGCGCTGCGCGGCACGGATGCGTTCCGCAGCTTCGTCGAGCTGGCTCAGGCGCTGATACAGAGCCTGCTGCCGGAGAAGAACGCGGATGAGGTGGATGCGCTCCTTGTTGCGCTGCTCCAGAGCGGATTGAATGGTACGCTGTCCGGCAGTCTTGGCGCGGCCTACTTCAATGACGATCTTGACGGCGATATTGTCGGTTGTCTTGAGGAAGAGGGCTATGTGTTCTTCCTCGTCCTGCGCAACGAAGGCGTGGCCCTGCTGGTGCGCGAGGCAGTATAAGTCAAGGTGTTCAAAAACCCGTCCGGCAAACACCGGGCGGGTTTTTCTGTCCTCGACAAAGCCCTGACTTTGTCGATACAGTTTATCTGTGCTGTTTTCGGTGGAGCAGCTGCCTGACCCGACCGCGCAGGGTTCGGGATTGCTTCATGGCGAGCGCCGCGTCCAGCGCGCCCTGTCGGAAGGCGTTGTTGTCGGGCTCCTGCCGGACGGCTTCCCGGTAGGACTGGTGCGCGGAGTCGAACTGCTCCATCTGCATCAGAATCTGTCCCTGCATGGCGTACCACCGGCCGTCCCGGGTTTCGGCACGCATGAGCTGCCGCAGGGCGCTCTCGGGGCTGTGCTGCCGGAGCATCTTGGCGGCCAGATGAACCGCGTCGTCCGGGGGCAGCGTCTGAGTGTAGGTGTTGACCCGGCGGGAGCTCGCCAGATGATACGCTTCCTCATAGGCGAGGTTCAGGGCGATCATCTTTTTCTGGGCCTTCTGCCGTGCCTCCGCGTCCGGGAACATGTCCGGATGGCACTTCTTGACCAGACTGCGATAAGCGGCGCGAACCTCCTCCGCGCTTGCCGTGGGCCCCAGCCCCAGGACCTCGAAGGGATTACTCACAGGGGGCACCTCCCCGAGGCAGTCGGTCAGTCAACGGGCTCGCGGCGGATGTCCGCGCCCAAGGAACGCAGCTTCTCTTCAATATGTTCATAGCCGCGGTCGATGTATTCCGGTTCGTAGATTTCCGTGACGCCCTTGGCCATGAGCCCGGCAACCACCAGCGCCGCGCCAGCGCGCAGATCCGTGGCGGTGACAGGCGCGCCGTAGAGCTCAGGGACGCCGTTGATGATGGCTGTGCGATCCACCACCTGAATGATCGCGCCCATGCGGGCGATCTCGTCGAGGTGCTTGAAGCGCTGCTCAAAGATGGTCTCCTGAACGATGCTGGTGCCCCGGGCGGTGGTCAGCAGCGCGGACATGGGCTGCTGCAGGTCGGTGGGGAAGCCGGGATAGACCTGCGTCTTGATGTTGACAGCGCGGTGCGAGCCGATGGTGCGTACGCGGATCGCGTCGTTGTCCAGATCGGTGACCTTCACGCCCATCTCGAGGAGCTTGGCGGTCAGGGATTCCATATGCGTCGGGATACAGCCGTGGATGGTCACGTCGCCCCGGGTGGCGGCGGCGGCGATCATCAGCGTGCCCGTCTCGATCTGATCGGGGATGACGGTATAGGTGCTGCCGTGGAGGCTCTGCTGGCCGCGGATGCGGATCACGTCGGTGCCCGCGCCCCTGACCCTCGCGCCCATGGAGTTGAGGAAGTTTGCCAGATCGACGATGTGCGGCTCCTTGGCAGGATTATAGATCGTGGTGGTGCCGCGGGCCCGGGCAGCGGCCAGCATGACGTTGATGGTGCCGCCGACGGTGACCATGTCGAAGAACACGTCGCCGCCCTCCAGCGGGTCCGCCTTGATCCGGATGCGTCCGCCGATGGCCTCGGTCTGGGCACCGAGGGCCCGGAAGCCCTTCAGGTGCTGGTCGATGGGCCGGGGGCCGATGTCGCAGCCGCCGGGCGCGGCAACCTCCGCCTGTCCGCAGCGGCCCAGCAGCGCGCCGAGCAGATAGTAGCTGGCCCGCAGGCGCTGGGAATCGCGATAGCCGACCTTGCTGCCCTCCGCGGGCCGGGGATCGACGGTCATGAACTCGCCGGGGACGTAGGTCACAGTGGCGCCCAGCTTGCGCAGGATATCGACCAGCGCGCGAACGTCCTCGATGTCCGGGAGATTCTCGATGGTGCAGGGCTCGTCGCAAAGAAGCGTCGCGGGAATAACCGCCACAGCTGTGTTCTTGCCGCCGCTGACCCGGATTTCGCCCTCCAGCGGATTGCCGCCGGTGATGAGCATTCTCTCTTTCGTGGGCATGATCTCCGGCTGTGCCGGACTCACCTCCTGCGCCCCTATGGCTTCATCGTGAAAGGGCATAATGCCCCTGAGATCGGATGGATAGCCTTAACATTATAGCATGTTTGCGCCGGTTTCGCAACCGTCAACCTCATCCGTTACGTTTCGCCGCATCTGACAAAGGCTTCCACGTCCTTCAGCCGGGCCAGCGCGACCTCCCGTCCGTGGCTGTAGACGGCCCGGAGCCTGTCCGGATCGCGCTCCGCTGCCCTGACCTCGAGGGCATGCTCCGGACGGATGACCAGCGCCGCGCCCTCCTGCTCCCTCTGGGCGACATAGGCCGTTTCGGCGTTGTACATGTCGTGCCGCACCGCCGCGGCATGGATGATGCCCGGATATCGCCGCAGCGCGAGCCTCATCAGCGGGAGCATGCTGTTGGGCCGCTTGACGTATCCCTTGGGCTGGGTCAGCACCACCACGTTGCGGGGGTAGCCCTGCTCCTCCAGAAAGCGCAGGGGAATCGCGTCGGTCACGCCGCCGTCCAGCAGGGGACGTCCCTCCAGCATCACGGGCCGGGACACCATCGGCATCGACGCCGACGCGCGGATCCAGTCCATGTCCTCGCCGCTGCCCTGCGTAATCTGATGATAAACCGCTTCGCCGGTGGCCGCGTCGGTGCATACCAGCCAGAAGGCCATGGGCGAGGCGCGGAAGGTCTCGTAATCGAAGGGATCAAGCTCGTCCGGGATGGCCCGGTAGCACATGTCCGTGCCATAAAGGTTGCCGGTGAGCATCAGGGAGCGCACGGAATGATACCGCCAGTCCCGGCAGAATCGGGTGTTGTAGCGGATCACCCGGCCGATCTGATGCGACTTGATGTTGCATCCAAAAGCCGCGCCCGCTGACACGCCTGCCGCGCCGTCAAAGGTCACGCCGTGCTCCATCAGCACGTCGATCACCCCGGCGGTGAACATTCCCCGCATCGCGCCGCCTTCCATCACAAGCCCTGTTTTCATGGCCATGCCTCGCTTTCGTTTGGTATTGTATCATAACGGAGCGCAAATGACAATCGCCTTTTCCTATTTGACAGCGGGAGGGCTTTGCTGTAAAATAAGCAAGGCTGTCCATGCCAACCCTGCAAAGGATGAAAAGCTTGCGCTTGATCGTTGTATAAGATGTAACAAGCTATCCGGCGGAGGTGCCCCATGATGAAAAGAATGCTTGCATGGTTCCTGATTATAGCGATGGCGCTGCCCTGCTTTGCCGGGGCGGAGGAAGCCGCGACGCTGTCCCTTGAGCCGCTGGTTCTGGAGACGCCGGCCCCTGCCGCTGATGAGCAGGCCGAGCCTGCCGGGATAACAGCGGAGGACGGCGGCATCGAGCTGGGAGGCAGCAGCGTCCATTATCCAAGGCTGACGGGCCTTGGGGACGAGACGCTGGAAGCAGCCGTGAACGAGCTGATTCAGTCGCGTCTGGGCGTGGCGGATTATCTGAACCGCGTGGCGCTGCTGATGTCCGATCCCACGGGCCTGACCGTGACCTATGACGCGCAGATGCTGGGCGATGTGTTCACCTGCGTGATGCAGGCTTCCGGCGCGGTGGTCAACAGCCGCCCGACTCACGTCTGGACCGCCGTCAATATCGACCTGACCGACGGCCATGCCATCGGGTGGGACGATCTTTTCACCCGGCCCCAGGAGGCGCTGGAGGCCATCGGGGCTTATCTCGACGAGAGCGTCGCGCCGGAGCTGTCCGCGCACCTGTCCGCCGGGAGCCTCGCGCCGCTGCCGGAGCACTTTGGCCTGTCTTCCTACGGCTTGACGCTGCTGTACCCCATCGAGCAGCTCTCGACGCTGGCTGACCGGGCAGGCGCGGTGACCATTCTGTGGAGCGAGATTCAGGAGCATCTGAACCTTGAAGAAGGAAGCATCCTCGACCGCATCGGCGCGGCGGAGAATCTGTCCTTCCCCGAAGACGCGCTGGCAGCGCTGACCGAGACGCTGGCGGAGGGGAGCGTCCCCGGGATTCCCGCGGCGATCGGGCAGTCCGTGCGGGAGCTGACTGACGCGTATGGCCTGCAGATCGACCCCGATCTCTACGAGGGCGGGCGGATGTTCCTGCCGGACGACCACGCGTTCCGTCAGGTCTGGCTGCTGACCGACGCGCTGACCGAGCGCTGGGACACCAGCGTGGTGCAGGGGCTGCGGGCGGACAGGCTGAATCTGCTGGGCCTGCGCACGGGCCTCACCACCCGCGATGAATACGTCGCGGCGCTGGGTGATCCGGAGAGCAGCCTCGCGGTGAACGAGGATCGGGCGATCAACTGGCGCATCGTCCCCGGCACCAGCGATTACTACACCATTGGCAGTTACCGGCTCCGGCTGCACGTCGACGAGGAAGGCGTGCTGAGGAGCGTCTTCATCACACAGTAAGAAAGGACTTCGAGACAGTATGGCGCAGAGAAACAAATCCCGGCAGGGCAGGAGAACTCCTGCCTATTCCGCCGACAGCATGGCGGTGCGGCTCGTGGTCGGGCTGATGCTGATTGCTCTGGGCCTGCTGATCTTCCTGTCCATTGCCATGAGCATGCCCGGCGATGTCTTCGCGGGCGTGAAGCAGGTCAGCCGCGGCCTTGCGGGTGGTCTGGCGTTTCTGCTGCCCGTCTTCCCGGTCTGGGGCGGCGGCCTGATGCTCTTTTCAGTGCAGCGCAAGGTGCCGCTGTGGCCGTTCGTCATGGCCTGCATTCTCTATATGCTGGCGCTGACCGCGGCGGTGCTCGTAAGCTATACGGGCAGTCCCGCCGTCTCGCTGATGGAGCATTTTTATCAGCTTAACCGAACCCGCACAGGTCAGCCCAACGCCTATGACCAGTTCCTCGCCCGGGCCTATGAGCAGGGCGCGAACCGCGGCGTGTCCGGGGGACTTCTGGGCATGCTGCTGGCGTGGCCCGTCTGGCGGCTGCTGGGCGCAGTGCCCGGCGCCATCGTGACCATCCTGCTGGCCATCGTCGCGGCGATGGCGATGTTCCGCCTGACCCCGTCGCGTATCATGGCGCTGATTCAGCGGGGCAGCGACGCCCGCCAGCAGCGGGACGAGGTTCGCCGTCGGGAGATGTATGAGCAGGAGCTGCGCTGGCAGCAGGAACAGGCCCGCATGGCCCAGCAGCAGGCGTGGCAGTATCAGCAGCAGCCTCAGCAGGCGCTCCCTCAGCCGCAGCAGGTCGCTTATCAAAATTATCAGCAGCCCGAATATCCGCCGCAGGATTATCAGCAGCCGGAGTACGCCTATGCCCAGCCGGTTGGGCCTTCCGGTCATGCGCCGTCGTCGCGGGTGCAGCCCTATGCGCCGCCCGCCGGATGGCAGGAGAATGAGCAGAAGCCCCGCCGCCGCGGCATATTTGGCGGCATCCTGACACAGAATGAAGCGTCCGGTCAGGACGTGCCGAAGCGCCGGAGCATCTTCAGCCGCCCCGAGCCTGCCGAGGAGGCCCCGGAGGCCGAGACGCCGCGCCGTCAGGGCATTTTCGAGCGTCCGGCAGAGCCCATGCAGAAGAAGCAGCGCCAGCCCGCGCGCCAGCCGAGTGTGTTCGAGCGTCCGCTGGAGCCGGAGGAGCTGCCTGTTCAGACCGATGATCAGGAGGACTACGGATATCCCGACGAGTACCCCGTGGAGGAGCAGCAGCCCGTTCGCCCTGTGAGAACGGCGCAGCCCGCCGCATGGGAAGAACCCGCTGCCCCGGCGGCTTCGTGGCGCAATGAGGAGGACGAGGAGCCCGAATATGAGCCCGCTCCCCGCAGGCCCGCGCCCAAGCCTGCCGAAAGGCAGCAGACGGCCCGTCAGCCGGTGACCAAGCCTGCGCCGCAGCCGGTGCGCCAGCCTGCTCCGGTTCAGCAGCCCGCCGCCGTCAAGGGGCCGCAGAAGCCGCTGGATTCGTGGGCAGACACGCCGCCGTGGGAGGATGGTCCCGTACCGGAGACGCCGGAGCAGGTCGTCACGCCCGTCATGCAGAGCGAGCGGCCCAAGGGCGCGTGGGAGGCCGATCTCAAGCTGCCGCCCCGCAGGGATGTGCCTGCCGCGCAGGGCGGTGAAGCGTCTCCGAAGCCCGAGCAGATGGAAATGGACCTGCCCGTGCCCTATGTCTACCCGAGCCTGAATCTGCTCAAGCCCCCGGAGCCGCAGGTCGGCGTCAGCCCCGAGGAGGACGCGATCCGCTCCCAGCGTCTGGAGGCGACCCTCGAGTCCTTCCGCGTGCCCGCCAAGGTGCGGCATATCACCCATGGCCCGGCGATCTCCCGCTTCGAGCTGGAGCTGGCTGCGGGCATCAAGGTCAACAAGGTCACCGACCTGAACCGCAACATCGCCATGAACATGGAGGTCAAGTCGGTTCGTATCGAAGCGCCGATTCCCGGCAAGTCGCTGGTGGGCGTGGAGGTGCCCAACGCCAAGACCGCCACCGTCACCCTGCGCGAGGTGCTGGAGTCCGACGTGATGCGCCGCTCCGACAAGCCTCTGGTGGTGGCGCTGGGCAAGGACATCGCCGGCGTGCCCATCGTCTGCGATCTGGCCCGCATGCCCCACCTGCTCATTGCCGGCGCGACCGGCGCGGGCAAGTCCGTCTGCATCAACACGATCATCAACTCGCTGCTCTTCCGCCGCACGCCGGAGGAAGTACGCCTGATTCTCATCGACCCCAAGGTGGTCGAACTCCAGTGCTACAACGGCATCCCGCACCTGCTCATCCCCGTCGTGTCCGACCCGCACAAGGCATCCGGCGCGCTGGCATGGGCCGTGGGCGAGATGATGGACCGCTACAAGAAGTTCGAGCACAAGGGCGTCCGCGCCATCGACGGATACAACGCCGCCCTCGAGGAAGGCGAGACCGCCATGCCGCGCATCGTCATCATCATCGACGAGCTGGCCGACCTGATGATGACCTGCAAGAAGGATGTGGAGGATCGCATCTGCCGCATTGCCCAGCTGGCCCGTGCCGCCGGCATTCACCTTGTCGTCGCGACGCAGCGGCCGTCGGTGGACGTCATTACCGGCATCATCAAGGCCAACATCCCCAGCCGCATCGCCTTCAAGGTATCCAGCGCCATCGACAGCCGCACCATCCTCGACAAGATCGGCGCGGAGCAGCTCCTTGGCTACGGCGACATGCTCTATCAGCCCACCGGCGAGTTTACGCCCATTCGCGTGCAGGGCTGCTTCCTGACTGACGGTGAGGTCAACCGCATCACGGACTTCATCCGCGAGAACTGCCCCGCCGACTATGATCCCGGCGTGCTGGAGCAGCTCGACCGGCTGGAACGCGAGGCCGAGGGCTTCACCAATCCCTCTGACCCCGAGCCCTCCGACATGACCGACTCGGACGGCAGCCTCCTTGCCCAGTGCATTGAGATGGCGGTCAATGACGGTCAGGTGTCCACATCGCTGATCCAGCGCCGCCTGAAGCTCGGCTATGCCCGCGCGGGCCGCCTTGTCGACGAGATGGAGAAGCGCGGCATCATCTCCCAGAAGGACGGCGCTAAGCCCCGCATGTGCCTCATCTCCCGTGACGAGTACGAGCAGATGAAGGCGAACGGAGAATTGGACGAGTAGGGAATGGCGAGAGGGGTGCTTTGGAGCCCAAAGCGCCCCTCTCGCGCTCTCCCCGAAAGGCGGCGTGCGGCCCTTACAGGGCCGCGTTTGGGTATTTCATATGAACGATAACATTGAGCATTAGGAAAGCCATGGGGGTGAGAACGTGGCGAACATGCTGAATTACCTCGACTGGCGTGGCGACATCTCCCTGACCGCGGATCCATGGAACGACGTGGACAGCCTCATCATGGCGAGCCTGTGCTACATCGACCTGCCCCATGTGACGGACAGCATGCTAACCTTGAGCGAGGTCGCCGCGATGCTGCCGCCGTTTACGCCGCTTAAGGGCGCGCAGGGGTCGTTCTTTGGCTCCAGCCGGGCGCTGATGGCCCAGTGCGCGCTGTCGGAGCGTTTCGAGAACATCCTGCTGCACGGCTATGTCAACGAGGTTGATCAGGCGAAGGAAATCCAGTTTTCCGCCGTTATGGCCGACCTGCCCGACGGATCGCGCTATGTAGCCTTCCGGGGCACGGACAGCTCCCTCGTCGGCTGGCGGGAGGACTTTTCGATGGCCTTCGAGACGGTGCCCGCCCAGACCGCGGCCGCAGCCTACCTCGAGCAGGCGGCTCGCGACGGACGGAAGCTGACCGTTGGCGGGCACAGCAAGGGCGGCAATCTGGCGGTCTACGCGGCGGCGCATGTGTCGGAAGAGACGCAGGCGCTGATTGAACGGGTATACAGCTTCGACGGCCCGGGACAGGATGACGCGACCGTGGCCTCCGAGGGCTACGCGCGAATCGCGGGCAGGATACGCTCCTTCATCCCGCAGTCGTCGGTCGTGGGGCTGCTGCTGGCGCATCAGGAGGAGTATGTGGTCGTGCACTCTAATGCGGCTGGTCTGCTGCAGCATGATCCGTTTTCATGGCAGGTGGCCGGGCGGCGGTTCCTTGAGGTGGATCAGGTTGACCGGGCCAGTCAGGTGGTCGACCAGACGGTGCACGCGTGGCTCAAGCAGATCACCCCGGAGGAGCGGCGGCTCTTTGTCAACACGCTGTTCGATCTGCTCGAATCCGGGAACGCGTCCAATGTGAACGGACTGCTGTCCGATCTGCCGGCGATTCTCGGCGCGTCGCTGCGGGTCAGCCCTTCCACGGTCTGGACCATGGCGCAGATGATCGGGCGGCTGGTGAAGATTGGCGCTGGGAATGTGCGGGGCATGATCGCCTCGCAGCTCCCCAAGCTGCCGGATGACAGGGAATGAGGAGGCATATGCATGCTGGACGAGGCTTTGAAGAGGGAGATTGATCGCGTGCTGGACGCTGCTGTGGCGGCGCTGAGCGAGGCTGGCAATATTGGGCCGGGCGGCGTGATCGTGCTGGGCTGCTCGACGAGCGAGGTGGCCGGGGCGCGGATCGGCAAGGGCAGCGTGCCGGAGCTGGGCGAGGTGATTGCCCGGGCGATGCTGGAGGCCTGCGAAAAGCGCGGGCTGCATGCGGCGTTCCAGTGCTGCGAGCACCTCAATCGCGGCATCGTGCTGGAGCAAGCCGTGCTCCGGGAGCTGCGGCTGACGCAGGTCAAGGCGGTTCCCCAGCCCAAGGCCGGCGGCAGCGTCCCCGCGGCGGCATGGAAGCTGATGGACAGGCCCGCGCTGGCGATGAGCATTCAGGCGGATGCGGCCATCGACATCGGCGATACGCTGGTGGGCATGCACATCCGGCCCGTGGCGGTGCCGCTGCGCATCGAGTATGGCAAGGTCGGGCACGCCAATCTGGTGATGGCCTACAGCCGCCTGCCGTACATTGGCGGGTCTCGAGCGGTCTACGAGTGAGGTCATAGACGCCTGTTCCTTTTGGGAGAGCAGGCGTTTTTTCATGCCCTCTTGCGAAAACCCGTGAGCTGCTGTATGATAGGCGCATAGGAAAGGCGGCGATCAGATGCGGCAGGCGCTTCATACCATGGCGGAGACCCTTGCGCGGGAGCTGGGCAGTGGCATGACCGCGCTGTACCTTTACGGCTCCGCTGCCATGGACGACTTCCGCCCCGGCTGGAGCGATATCGACATTCTCTGCCTGACGGAGGAACCGCTTTCTCCGGAGGCGGCACAGCCGCTGGTGACGCTGCGGCAGCGCATGGTCGCCGGGATGGGCGATCTGCTCTATCGCTGCTTCGAGGGCGCGATCACCTCGCTGCCGGAATTCCTGTCCGGGCAATACGGCCGGGTGGTCTACTGGGGCACCAGCGGCGAGCGGCTGACGGATCGGTATGATTTCGACGCGTTCAGCCGGGTGAGTCTCCTGCGGTACGGCAGGCTGCTCGCGGGCCGGGAGGCGCGCGGGGAGATGCCCCTGCCTTCCATGGACGAGTTGCGGGCGGCGGTGGCAGGGCATCTGTCGACCATCCGGCAGTTCGCGGGGCAGACGGGGTCGTCGCTGTATTCCTGCGGCTGGCTGCTGGACATCGCCCGCTGCCTGTACACCCTGCGCACCGGGGATATCCTGCCCAAGACGGCGGCAGGGGAGTGGGCGCTCAAGGAGGGCCTGTGTCCCGTGGAGGATGATTTGCGGCGTGCGCTCGCTGTTCGCCGGGAGCCCGCGCGTTACAGGGATGACCCCGATACCCGCGCCTGGCTGGGCGGCCTGAATCCGTCGGTGCAGCGCTATGCCGATGTGCTGGAAGCTGAACTGACAACACGATAGAAAGTGATGATACGCATGAAGACGATCTCTCTCAACGGCGCGTGGCGCATGCGCGAAGCCCGCACCGACGACTGGCACGACGCGCTGGTGCCCGGCTCCGTGTATGCCGACCTGATGCGGGACGGCTCCATGCCCGATCCCTTCTGGCGGGAAAACGAGCACATCGCCTTCGCCCTGATGGAGAAGGATTACGAGTATACCCGCGCCTTCACGGTTACGGAGGAGGAACTGCGGCATGAGCGGCTGATCCTGCGCTTTGACGGCTTGGACACGCTGGCGCATGTGCTGGTGAATGACGTGCCCGTGGGCGACGCGGACAACATGCATGTTACATGGGAGTGGGATGTGAAGCCTCTCCTCCATGCCGGAGAGAACACGCTGACCGTGCTGCTGGACTCGCCGCTGCGGTTCGTTCGTGCGGCTGCAGAGCGCGCGCCCGGCTGGGAGAGCTCCGACGCGACCCCCGGCTTCCGGCACCTGCGCAAGGCACACTGCATGTTCGGCTGGGATTGGGGCCCCCGGCTGCCCGACGCGGGCATCTGGCGGGACGTGAGCCTGCTGTGCGTGGATGAGGCGCGGATCATCAGCGTGCTGGTGACGCAGGAGCATGCGGATGGCAGGGTCGCCCTGGCGCTGGCCCCGGAGATCGAGGGAGCTGCCCGCCCGTGGACAGCCACGGTGACCGCGCCGGACGGACAGGTTTTCTCCGCGGAGAACGGCCGGCTTGTCATCGACAGCCCGCAGCTCTGGTGGCCCCGGGGCTACGGCGAACAGCCGCTCTACACCGTGACCGTCGACATCGGCTGCGACACATGGACGCGGCGCATCGGCCTGCGTACGCTGTGGGTCAGCAGAGAAAAGGATCAGTGGGGCGAGGAATTCTGCCACATCGTCAACGGGGTGAAGGTGTTCGCCATGGGCGCGGACTACATCCCGGAGGACAACATCCTGCAGCGCGTCACGCCCGAGCGCACCCGCCGCCTGCTGGAGGATGCGGCCCTCGCCAACTTCAACGCCATTCGCGTCTGGGGAGGCGGCTATTATCCCTCGGACGACTTCTTTGACGCCTGCGACGAGCTGGGCCTGATGGTCTGGCAGGACCTGATGTATGCCTGCGCCTTCTATGATCTGACGCCGGAGTTTGAGCGCTCCATCCGCCTCGAGACCGAGCAGAATGTCCGCCGGATCCGGCACCACGCGTCGCTGGCGCTGATCTGCGGCAACAACGAGATGGAGATGTTCATGGGCCGGGCCAACGAGGCGCTGACCCGGGGCGATACCCATGCCTTCAATCCGAAGAACCACCGGCATGTGGCGGACTATGTGAAGATGTTCGAGTACCTGCTGCCTGGGATTGTTCAGCGCCTTGCGCCTCAGACCTTCTGGTGGCCCGCCTCGCCGTCTTCGGGCGGAAACTTCGACGGCCCCAACGACGCTCATCGCGGCGACGTGCACTATTGGGATGTGTGGCACGGCGAGAAGCCCTTCACGGAGTACCGCAAGTTCACCTTCCGCTATGCCTCGGAGTTCGGCTTCCAGTCCTTCCCGTGCCTCAAGACCGTGGAGAGCTTCACCGAGCCGCGGGACCGCAACATCTTCTCCCGGGTCATGGAGCGCCACCAGCGCAACGCCGCCGCCAACGGCAAGATCATGGCCTATCTGGCCCAGACCTTCCGCTACCCGAGCAGCTTTGATAACCTGCTCTATGCCTCCCAGCTCATGCAGGCCGAGGCCATCCGCTACGGCGTGGAGCACTGGCGGCGCAACCGCGGCGCGAGCATGGGCGCGATCATCTGGCAGCTCAACGACTGCTGGCCTGTGGCGTCGTGGGCGTCGGTGGACTACTTTGGCCGCTGGAAGGCCCTGCAGTATGCGGCCAAGCGCTTTTTCGCGCCGGTGCTGCTCTCCGCCGAGGAAGAAGGCGAGCTGACCCAGAACCCGAAGATCAACGAGTTCCACCCCGCGCCCATTGAGCGCAGCATCCGCCTGAACGTCAGCAATGAGACCATGAACGAGGTCTCCGGCGTGGTGCGCTGGGCCCTGCGCCGCCCGGACGGCAGCATCGTCCGCGGGGGAGAGCAGCCTCTGACGGTTCCGGCCCTGACGGCGGTCTGGATGGATAAGATCATCTTCGACGACGCTTCCCTGACCGCGAACTTTGCCAGCTTCGAGTATGTGGCGGATGGCGAGGTCGTCAGCGAAGGCACCGCGCTGTTCTGCGCTCCGAAGCATTTCGAGTTTGCCGATCCCGGGCTGTCCGCGCGGCTGGAAGGGGAGGAGATTGTCGTCTCGGCGAAGGCCTATGCCCGGCAGGTGTGGATTGAGTCCGACGACCCCGACCTGCTCCTGTCCGACAACGCCTTTGACCTGAACGTCTGCGAGAAGCGCGTCCGGGTGCTCCGTGGCAGCGCGGCGGACCTGCGGGTGCGCAGCGTCTACGATATCGGATAAAGCGGAACTCCCGCTCCATGACGGAGCGGGAGTTTTTCTGCTGCGGAGAATTTACAATTGTAAATGCCACCTTCTGCGTCCGCCGTGTGTCTTACAGATGATGGAACAGCCTGATTGATCAATGGGGCGGGCAACCGTCTATTTCGTATACCTTATTGCAATCGACCATGAAAGGGTGTACACTTACGGATGAAAGATTAGTGATGAGCACAGGGTGGTGTTACGCCATGGACAGGGAAGAATTCGCCGCGCGGGCGATGGAGATGCGCGACTCGCTTTACCGGGTCTCCGCCACGCTGCTCTCCCGGGAAGCCGATCGGGAGGACGCGGTGTCCGAGGCCATTGCCAAGGCGCTGGTCAAGCTGCCGGGGCTGCGCAATCCCGAGGCGTTCCAGTCGTGGATGATCCGCATTCTCATCAATGAGTGCTACAACACGCTGCGCCGCAACAAGCGGGAGATCGCCGTGGAGCAGGTGCCGGACGTGTATTTCGCGCAGGAAGGCTCCCGGGAGCTGTTCAAGGCGTTCCATGATCTGGCGGACAAATATCGTCTGCCGATGGTACTGCATTATGTGGAAGGCTACAAGGTTGACGAGGTCGCGCGGATGCTCCGCCTGCCGGAGGGCACGATCAAGTCCCGGCTGATGCGCGGCAGAAAGCTGCTCAGGAATTTGCTGGACGGGGAGGTGAGCGCATGAAGCCGATGGAACAGGAACTCAAGAACATGTTCGGCCAGACCCCGGACAGCTTCAGCCTCGCCATGGAGCGTGCGCTGGCCGGTGAGAAGCCCGCCCGCGAAACCCCTGCGCCCCGCCGCCTCAGGAAGGTCTGGACGGTCGTGCTCATCGCGGCGCTGGTTCTGGCGCTGGCGACGGGCGCTTATGCCGTGGCGGTCCGGCTGGGACTGCTCGACCTGTCAGCTATGAACGAGCTGGGCGTGTTCCCGCCCTCCGCGCAGAATATTCTTGAATCGACGGAGGTGCAGACCTTCGAGGTCGGGCCGCTGACGGTCTCCCTGAACAGCGTGATGACGGATGGCTATGTGATCTATCAGGCGTGCCAGAGCCGTGTGACGGACGGCAGCCGGGCGCTGCTCACTGACTGGACGAACGGCCTTTACAGCGAGATTCCGGACGGCTACAGCGCCTATGCTGACGCGGAGGGGCTGGCTGGCAATCGCCTCGGCGACCTCGCTGCGCAGTGGGAGGGGCAGCTCTATTCGGTGTCGACCCGGCTTGAGGTGGATTATTCGGTCGTTGAAGGTGGGGAGATGCTGATGGACCCCGTCTGGGGCGCCGACGGCTCCATAGTGACGGGCAACATGATCGAGCTGAATCCGGCCGAGATCGGCGAATCGCTGCCGGCAACGCTGTTCATCAATGTCCATGAGATGACCGTGAACGAGTTTGACCTGTACTCGTGGGTTTGTGATGTGGAGATCGGGGAGAACTGGCAGCTCCGGGTGCCGATGGAGGTGCCCGTGTACAGCGCGGTGGAGACCCGGCAGTATCAGGTGGAGGGCAGCGGCGACCTCGGCATCGCCACCGTAACGGGCGCGGAGATCGAGCGCACCGGCGTGGAGCTCTATGTGCACGTTGCCATGACCGTTGCCGATGAGACGAGAAAATACTATGAGGTGCCGTGGTTCGAGCTGCTGGATGAAAACGGCGAGCCGCTGCCGGCGGGGCTGCTGGAAACCTTCTATATCAACCACGACAACTGGCCCGAGGCGGTTGTGACGCTGGCAGTGGGCATGGACGAGATGCCCGACGTGGTGCGGATTCCTTACGAGGATTATGTCGTGACGCTTAAGTGACGAGGAGCTCGACGAACCAGCGACCCTGATCGTTGAACAGGTAATAGCGCCTGTCCTCGGCCAGACAGGTGTAGCGGGTGCCCTGACCGCCCAACTTGAGGGACGCGGCCTGACGCACGTCGAGCACGCGGTCGATGCGCACGGCCTCGCCGTCTCCCACGCGGAACAGCAGCGGGACGATGCGCCCGTCCGGCAGAAAGTCGGCGCGCACCTTGGCATAAATCTTTTCAGGGTTCCGGGAATCGCGGTCGTTCATGACAAAGCGCTCCTTTGCAGAGGATGCTGTTGAGTCTGTTCGACAAGGGGAACAAATATTCCTGCTTTGCCGAAGCTATGTTTTCCGGGAGAAGCTAACATGTTAGCCAAACATATGTTCATATTCATGTTCTCATTGGCTGATTGGCGACCAGATCAGCCTTTTTCTTTTCGGAAAAATGCCTTGACAAGGCCATAACGCTACGATATAATTCAGGTGAAATTTACCGTTAAGCTAACAACTTTTTCTGGCGATGAAAGGAGCAGTCCGATGCTGACGGAGGAGCTGCGGAACCATCTGACGGGAACCATCCTGCCCTTCTGGGCGAATCTGGCGGATCAGGAAAAAGGCGGATTCTACGGCTGGGTCGACAAGGATCTGGTGGTGAACCGGGCCGCGCACAAGGGGTGCATCCTGAACAGCCGCATCCTGTGGACCTTCTCGACGGCGGCGCGGGTGCTGAAGGACGAACGCTGGCTGGAGCAGGCGAGGCATGCGCTGCGCTTCATGGAAAAGTTTGAGGATAAGGAGCGCGGCGGGCTGTACTGGTCGGTGAGCGCGGCGGGCGAGCCCCTCGACAAGACGAAGCACACCTACTGTCAGGCCTTCGCGATCTACGGTCTCGCGGCCTATATGCGGGCCGTCGGCGAGAAGGACGCGCTCTACGGCGTGGCCCGTGACCGGGCGCTCAGGCTGTTCGACGTGATCGAGGGCCCCTGCAGCGACGAGGGCGGCTATGGCGAGGCCTTTGAGCCGGATTTCTCCCCGGTGGGCAACGAGAAGCTGTCCGACAACCCCAAGCTGATGGAGCGGGGCGAGGTGGCCTCCCGCACCATGAACACACTGCTGCATGTGCTGGAAGCCTACGCTGAGCTGTACCGGGCGCTGCCGGAGGAGAAGGTGCGTCTGGCGGGCGTCAGGTGCCTCGAGCGTTTCCTGAACGTGATGTACAGCCCGGACAAGCGCCGTCTGGAGGTCTTCTTCGACAGGGACTACCGCTCCCTGCTGGACATGCAGTCCTACGGTCACGACATTGAAGGCTCTTGGCTGATGTGGGACGCCGTCGAGGCGCTGATCCCGGCGAATGAGCAGGCGCCTTACCGCAACATGTGCCTGACGCTGGCTGAGGCGGTCACCGAGCGGGCCTTCACCGATCACGGCCTTGAGAATGAGGTCGTCGAGGGCGAGGTGGAGCATACCCGCATCTGGTGGGTGCAGGCGGAGACGCTGCTGGGCATTGACAATGCCTACCGCCTGACCGGTGACGAGAAGTGGCAGGCGATGATGCGGACGCAGTGGGCCGCTATCCAGCGCATGATCGTCGATCCGCGGGAGGGCGGCGAGTGGTACTGGTCGGTGGAGCCGGACGGCACGCCGACGGACAAGCCCATCGTTGAGGAATGGAAGTGTCCCTATCATAACGGCCGCATGTGCCTGCGGCTGATCGAGAAAGGGTGAGCGATATGGTGGAAATCAAGATGAACGACCGGCTGATTCACCTGCGCAATGACCGGGTGAGCTACGCCATGAACCTGCTGGAGGGCGGCATCCCGATGCACCTGTATTTCGGCGCGCGGGTGGAATCGCTGAACCCTGTCGCCATGCTCCGGCACAACGATCTGCCGCTGGACGGCTCCTTCGGGCTGAACGGCTGTCCGCTGGATCATACGCCGCACGAGTATCCCTCCTTCGGTCTGGGCGAGATGCGCGAGGGCGCGCTGACAGTCCGGGCGCAGGACGGCACCCGCACCTGTGATCTGCGCTTCGTCTCGGCGGATATCATCGACGGCAAGCCCGGGCTGGAAGGTCTGCCCGCGACCTTCGGCGACAACGCGAAGACCCTCCGGCTGACCCTCCGCGACGAGCTGCTGAAGCTGGATGTGACCCTCAGCTACACCATCTTTGATGACGTGGACGCGGTGATCCGCTCGGCGAAGCTGACCAATACCGGCGACGCGGCGCTGTATATCGAGCGGGCCTACAGCCTCTGCCTCGACCTGCCGGACAGCCGCTACGATCTCATCACCCTTTCCGGCGCGTGGAGCCGCGAGCGCGAGATGATCCGCCGTCCGCTCACCCCCGGCGAGCAGGGCGTGTCCAGCCTGCGGGGCGCGACGTCGCTGCAGACCAGCAACTTCCTTGCCCTTGCAAGGCCCGAGGCCACGGAGGCGCAGGGCGAGGTCATCGGCGCGGCGCTGGTGTATTCCGGCAACTTCACCGCCAAGGTGCATGTGGACAGCCACCGTTCCGGCCGCGTGATGCTGGGCGTGAATGATGTTGACTTCGAGTGGACGCTGGAGCCCGGCGTGTCCTTCCAGACCCCTGAGGCCGTGACGGTCTACAGCGTGGAAGGCCTCGACGGCATGTCCCGGCAGTTCCATCGGATCTGCGCGGAACACCTCGTGCGCGGCAAGTACGCCCACGCGCCCCGGCCGATCCTGCTCAACAACTGGGAGGCCACCTACTTCAACTTCAATGAGGAGAAGCTGCTGGCCATCGCCAAGACGGCGGCGGAGGCGGGCGTGGAGCTGTTCGTGCTGGATGACGGCTGGTTCGGCCATCGTGACAGCGACAACTCCTCCCTCGGCGACTGGAAGACCGACCTGAACAAGCTCCCCGCGGGCCTCGGCTCGCTGGTGGAGAAGGTGCACGCGCTGGGTCTCAAGTTCGGCCTGTGGTTCGAGCCGGAGATGGTCTCCCCGGACAGCGACCTCTACCGGGCGCATCCGGACTGGTGCATCCATGTGGAGGGCCGTCCGCGGGTGGAAAACCGCAACCAGCTCATCCTCGATCTGTCCCGGACGGACGTGCAGGACTATGTCTATCAGGCGGTGGCGGACGTGCTGGCGGAGAACGCCATCGACTACGTCAAGTGGGACATGAACCGCAACTTTGCCACCGTCGGCTCGGCCAAGCTCCCTGCCGACCGCCAGAAGGAGCTGCCCCACCGCTATATGCTGGGCCTTTACGCCGTGCTGGAGAAGCTGGTCAATCGCTTCCCGGAGGTGCTCTTTGAGAGCTGCGCGTCCGGCGGCGGGCGCTTCGACATGGGCATGCTGCACTACATGCCCCAGACATGGTGCTCCGACAATACCGATGCCCTGACCCGGTGCCGCATCCAGTACGCGACCTCGCTGATCTTCCCGCCCTTCGCCATGGGCAGCCATGTGTCTGCGGTGCCCAATCACCAGACGGGCCGCGTCACGCCCATCGACACCCGCGGCAACGTGGCGATGTCCGGCTGCTTCGGCTATGAGCTGGATCTGAACCGCCTGCCTGCTGACGACCTCGAGGCTGTCAAGCGGCAGATCGCGCGGGTCAAGACAATCCGGCAGACGCTGCTCTACGGCGACTTCCATCGTCTGCTCTCGCCCTTTGACGGCAATGACACCGCGTGGATCACGGTGAGCCCGGATAAGACGGAGGCCGTGCTGATGGTTACCCGCGCGCAGGCCCAGTCCTACACCTTCGCGCCGCTGATCCGGCTGCGGGGACTCGACCCGGCGAAAACCTACACCGTCGCGGAGACTGGCGAAAGCTACTCCGGCTCGGAGCTGATGAACGCTGGCGTCGCGGTGCCGCTGCCTTGGGGCGATGCAGCCTCGGTGAGCTGGACGCTCCGGGCGCAGTGAGGACGAAGCCATGGGCAGCGTGACGATGCGCGACCTCGGCCGCAAGCTGGGCGTGAGCGCGGTGACGGTGTCAAAGGCGCTGGCGGGCAAAAAGGGCGTCAGCGAGGAGACGCGCCGCAGGATCATCCGGCTGGCGGCGGAGATGGGGTATGTCAACCCGGCTGCGGGTCAGGCGAGGCCGGCGCGCGGACTGGACGTGGGCATCCTGATCCCGGACAGGTTCTTCTCGCCGGACTCCTTCTACGCCATGTTCTGCAAGGAACTGGTGCAGGCGCTGACCGACGCGGGGCATTTCGGCATTCTCGAGATGCTCACGGCGGAGGACGAAGCGGGCCTGACGCTGCCCCGTCTGGTCAGCAGCCGCCATGTGGACGCGCTGGTGCTGCTGGGTCAGCCGGGACAGGCTTACCGGCGGATGATTGCCGGACAGGCAGCGCCGGTGGTGTTTCTGGATTTCTACGATACGTCCGTCACGGCGGACGCGGTGGTCGGGGACAGCGCATACGGCGCCTCCTGTCTGACGGAGCACCTGATCGGTCAGGGGCATCGGGACATCGGCTTTGTGGGCGATGTGCGGGCCACCAGCTCCATCATGGAGCGGTATCTCGGGTTTGCCTCGGCGATGCTGTACCACGGCCTGACGATCCGCCCGGAATGCGTCATCCCGGACCGGGACGCGCAGGGCAGCTTCCTGCCCCTCAATCTGCCGGAGACGCTGCCCACCGCCTTTGTCTGCAACTGCGACACGGCGGCCGCGTGGCTCATCGAGCAGCTTCAGAGCCGCGGCATTCGCGTGCCGGAGGACGTGTCCGTCACGGGCTACGACGATTTCCTTCCCGGCTCTCCCGCGATTCCCGCGCTGACCACCTTCCGCGTCGACCGCAGGGCAATGGTGCAGACCACCGTCCGGCTGATGGAGGAGCGCTGCTCCGGCATGCAGCGGCCTGTGGGCCGCGTGGTCGTCGGCGGCGAGGCGGTCTACCGGGAATCCGTGAGGCCCCTTGAAGATTGAATCCCCAATAAAACATATAGAAAGAGGTAGTGTACAATGGCAGTCAAGATGATCAACGCCGGTTCCCTCCCCAACATCCCGTGGCAGGATAAGCCCGCGAACCACGTCGGCGCGCCCGTCTGGCGCTACACCGAGAACCCCATCCTCGGCCGCAATCCCACCCCGGAAATCGCCCGCATCTTCAACAGCGCCGTCGCGCCGTGGGAGGATGGTTACATCGCGGTGCTGCGCGGCGAGCAGGTCAACGGCATCCCGCATGTGTACCTCGGCCACTCCAAGGACGGCATCCACTGGGACGTCGAGCGCAACAAGGTGCCCTTCGTGGATGAGGACGGCAATCCCAAGATGCCCCACTATGCCTATGACCCGCGTCTGGTGAAGGTGGAGGACACCTACTACATCATCTGGTGCACCGATTTCTACGGCGCCTCCATCGGCATGGCGAAGACCAAGGACTTCAAGACCTTCACCCGCGTGGAGAACCCCTTCATCCCCTTCAACCGCAACGCGGTGCTCTTCCCCCGCAAGGTGAACGGCAAGTATAAGCTGCTCTCCCGTCCCTCGGACAGCGGCCACACGCCCTTTGGCGATATCTTCATTTCCGAGTCTCCCGATATGACCTACTGGGGCTGCCATCGTCATGTGATGGGCCGCGGCAACGAGTGGTGGGAGTCCGTCAAGATCGGCGGCGGCGCTGCCCCCATCGAGACCACCGAGGGCTGGCTGCTGTTCTATCACGGCGTGGCCACCACCTGCAACGGCTTCGTGTACTCCATGGGCGGCGCGATCCTCGATATCAACGAGCCCTCCAAGGTGCTCTACCGCTGCGAGAACTACCTGCTCACCCCCGAAGAGAACTACGAGGTCACCGGCTTCGTGCCCAACGTGGTCTTCCCCTGCGCGACCCTGCAGGATGAGGACACCGGCCGCATTGCCATCTACTACGGCGCGGCGGACACCCATGTGGGCCTTGCGTTCACCAAGGTGGATGAGGTGGTCGCCTACATCAAGGAGCACTCCGTGCTCAACTATCGCGACGGCGAGGCGAAGGATCAGTTCTAAGAGACGAAGGAATGTCGGGAGGGGCCGTATTCTGCGGCTGCCAGCGGCGGATGAATGAGGCAACAGTGCGGGAAGTGTCCGCTTTCTGCGCGACTATGCTGAATTGAGGCGCTTTTGGGGCTCAAGCGCTCCTCCCGGGCTTTCCTCGGAGGGAGGCGACGTTGCACGATGTTGAAGGACTACGCAGCGCAGAAGCCAACGCTGGCAACGCCTCGCCTGATGCTCAGGCCCATGACCATCGAGGATGCGCCTGATCTGAAGGAATGGCTTGCCCGCGATGAGGTTTACACCTATTGGGGCCGAAAGGCCACCATCGGCGAGAAGGAACCTGAGCGGCTGTTCATTGACGCGCGCCCATGGGTGAAGCGTAAGCCGGAGCTTGGCTTTGACTGGGGCGTAGTGCTCCGGGAAACGGGCAAGGTCATCGGCACGGTAACCATCTTCGAGGTGGAGAACAACCGCATGGCGGGCCTTGGATATCGCCTTGACCCGCGCTTCTGGGGCCGGGGCATCGCCACAGAGGCCGTCATGGAGGCCATACGATTCCTCTTTGAGCAGACGGAGCTGGACAGGCTCTGGGCCACTGTGGATGTGCGGAATGCCGCCTCGTGGCGGGTGCTTGAGAAGTGCGGCTTCGTCCGGGAGGGCACCGTCCGCCGGGGGAAAATGGTCTCTGTCTACTGTGATTATCACCTGTATGGTCTGCTCCGGGAGGACGCGGGCCGCAACGATAAGGAGTGAATAGCATGCAGTCCCGCAGCTTCGCCTCGCTGATGGAGCAGTACGAGCGGCTCATCGCCCGGCCCAATCCGGTGAACGAGCGGTTTTATAACGGGCTGTTTACGCGGTATCAGTTTCCGGTGCTGACCCGGGAGCATGTGCCGCCCTTCTGGATGTACGACGCTGACCCGGCGAGCAATCCCTACATGATGCAGCGGCTGGGCGTGAACGCGACCATGAACAGCGGCGCGATCAAGCTGAATGGCAAGTATTGCCTCGTGGTGCGCGTGGAGGGACAGGACAGGAAGTCCTTCTTCGCGGTGGCGGAGAGCGACCGGCCCACGGAGGGCTTCCGCTTCCGGGACTATCCCGTGGTGCTGCCGGACACCTGTCCCGAGGAGACCAACGTCTACGATATGCGGCTGACGCAGCATGAGGATGGCTGGATTTACGGCGTATTCTGCTCCGAGAGCAAGGATACGACCGTGAACGACCTGTCCGCCGCCGTGGCCGCCGCGGGCATCGTGCGCACGAAGGACCTTGAGACGTGGGAGCGCCTGCCGAACCTGAAGACGCTCCGCTCGCCCCAGCAGCGCAACGTGGTGCTGCACCCGGAGCTTGTGGACGGAAAGTATGCTTTCTACACCCGACCCATGGATGACTTCATCGAGACGGGCTCCGGCGGCGGCATCGGCTTCGGGCTCTGCGAGGACATCACGAACCCCGTCATTGACGAGGAGAAGATTATTGCGCCCCGGCGGTATCATACCATCACCGAGAGCAAGAACGGCGCGGGCGCTACGCCCATCAAGACGGACGCGGGGTGGATTCACATTGCCCACGGCGTGCGCAACACAGCGGCGGGCCTGCGGTATGTGCTCTATGCCTTCATGACCGCGCTGGATGATCCGTCCCGGGTGATTGCCGAGCCTGCCGGCATGCTGCTGGGCCCGCTGGGGCACGAGCGACTCGGCGACGTGAGCAACGTGGTCTTCTCCAACGGCGCGATCGCCGATGAGGATGGTCAGGTGTACATCTACTATGCCTCGTCGGACACCCGGCTGCATGTGGCGCAGACGGATGTGGGGCGGCTGTGCGACTATCTGCTCAATACGCCTGCCGATCCTCTGCGCAGCCCGGACTGCGTGAAGCAGCGGTGTGCGCTGATCCAAAAGAACCTTGAATTTCTGAGGAGGTAACAAACATGTTTACACTGGCTCCTCTTTTCGGCAATGGCGCGGTGCTGGCGCGGAACAAGGAGATTCGCGTTTTCGGCACGGCGGAGGACGGCGCGGAGCTTCGCGCGGTGCTGGCGGACAAGACCGGCGGGGCGCTGGCGGAGGCGGTCTGCACGGCGGAGGACGGACGCTTCCTGCTGTGGCTGGCCCCCCAGACGACGCAAATTGGCTGCACCCTGACCGTCACGGACGGGACGGCGAGCGTCACGAGCAAGGACATTGCCATTGGCGAGGTGTACTTCGCGGGCGGTCAGAGCAACATGGAGCTGGAGCTTCAAAACGCGGACGAGGGCCCCGAGCTGATCGGGAAGCATCTTGATCCTGACCTGCGCTATTTCAACGTGCCGAAGAAGCCCGTCTGGGATGACAGCGCGGTGGAGGCTGAACGCCAGTCTCACTGGGAGAGCATTCGTCCCGGCTACGGCAAGGACATGTCCGCGGTGGCGTATTTCTTCGCCGTGAAGCTGCGGGCGAAGCTGGGCGTGCCCGTCGGCGTCATCGACTGCTACTGGGGCGGCACCTCGATCACCTGCTGGATGGATGAGGTTGCCCTGAAGCGCACGGCGGAAGGCCAGCGCTACATGAACGAGTACGCTGAGCGGGCCGGGGACAAGACCATGGAGCAGTATCTGAAGGAAGAAGCGGCTTTCGGTCAGTACTGCGTCGAATGGAACCAGAAGGCTGACGCGCTGCGCAAGGAAAAGCCTGACATCACATGGCCGGAGATCAACGGCATCATCGGGCAGATGCAGTGGAATCCTCCCGTCGGCCCCGGCGCGCCCTACCGTCCGTCCGGGCTGTGCGAAACCATGCTCAAGCGCGTGGTGCCTGCGACGCTCACGGGTTTCCTGTTCTATCAGGGCGAGGAGGACTCCGGCCGTTCCAGCTGCTATGACGAGCTGCTGGTCAGCGCGGTCAAGCGCTGGCGGGAGCTGTTCATGGACGAGGAGCTGCCCTTCCTGAACGTACAGCTCCCGATGTGGATATCCTCCGAGGGCGTGGAAGACGGCGGCTGGGGCCGGTTCCGGCATGTGCAGGAGCGGGCGTGGAAGCGGCTGCGGAACAGCGGCTTGGCGGTCACCATCGACTGCGGCGAGTTCGACAACATTCATCCCACCGACAAGCGCACTGTCGGCGAGCGGCTCTTTGAGCAGGCCCTGTCGGTCGTCTATGGCGAGCAGGGGAAGGAATCCCCCCGGGCCACGGGCAAGCATACCGTCGGGAACGTGCTGACGGTCACGCTGACCGCGCCGGTCACCGCCCGCGGCGAGGAAACCCTGCTGGAGATCGCCGGACAGGACGGCAAGTTCGTCCGGGCTGAGGTGACGGTGGACGGCGACAAGCTGCGCCTGTCCTCGCCGGAGGTCCCCCATCCCGTGGCGGCCCGGTACGCGCATGTCAACTGGGGCAAGGTGCAGCTCTTTGGTGAGAACGGCCTGCCGCTGGCGCCCTTCATTCTCGAGTGAGGAGGGCGGCCCATGGCAAGCGCGAAGTACTGCCGGGTGTTTCCGCTGGATACCTTCCCGGTGTTCCAGTACGTGGTCATTTTCAGCCGGATGAACGGTCGCTGGCTGTTCTCGCGGCACCGTCAGCGCCAGACATGGGAGACGCAGGGCGGGCACATCGAGCCTGGCGAAACATCCCTTGAGGCCGCGAAGCGCGAGCTGTATGAGGAGAGCGGCGCGAAGGAATTCACCATCGTGCCGGTCTGCGACTACTGGGCGGGAAATGACACGGGCAGTTCCGTTGGCGCGGTGTTTCTGGCGGAGATCACGGAGCTGGGCGACCTGCCCGACAGCGAAATGGCGGAGGTGCGGGCCTTTGACACCCTGCCTGATGCGGTGACTTATCCTGCCATCACGCCGATGCTCTTTGAGGAAATCAAGGCGTTCATGACGAGGGCGTCCGGTTGATTGACCGGGCGCCCCTGTTGACTTTGTAACGAGCAAGAGAATCAGGAGGGCATGGCCGATGAAACGCTGTCTGATATTCAGCCTGCTGGCGGGTGGCTGCTCCTCCTGCTGTGCCCGGGCCTGATGCTCCATGCCCGCGCGGAAACGACCGTCCGTCTGGAGGCGGGGGCCAATCCGTTGGCTGCCGTTCGGGAAGGCTTTGTTGTTTCCACAGGGGCGCAGGTTCTGCTTTGGAACCCCGCGACGGAGGAAGGCACCACGCTGGAGCGCATGCTCTACCCCGTGAATCGGATGTTCTATGCCGACGCGCAGGGACAGCTGTGGTCGCCGCAGATTGTGACCGGCGCCGATTCGGAAGAAACCCGTCAGGTGATGCAGCGCCTGTCGGCTGAAGACGATCGCCTGCTCGTTCAGGAAACGCTGCCGCTGCCGGAAGGATTCGATTTTCTGGGCGGTCTGTGGGCCGATGAGGAGACGCTCATCGTCTATGGCAGGGGAGAGAACGGACAGACTCAGTTCGTTTCTGTCGACAGGCGGACACAGGAAGCGGCTGTGTGCCATGTGTCTCCGCTGTCCTTCGTGACGGGATACCGGGAGGGGATGTTTCTCGCTGTCCGGTTCCAGCAGACCACCTTCAGGAGCGAGCTGGTGGTTGTCGATCCGCGCACAGGCAGCATGACGGCGCTGCTGTCTTTTGAGAGCCTGCCCCAAGCGCTGGCCTATTGTCCGCAGTCGGGACTGGCTGCGTGGGTCGCCTCGCCGTATGTCTTCGCGTTTTCCCCGGACGGCGGCGATGAACCCATGATACAGGGATATCTGCCAATGAACGCGGAGGCCGGGACGACAGGCTATTTAGCCCTTAACGAAGCGGGCTGGTGCGCGCTGGCTTACGACGGGACGCTTGTCTGCACGAGACTTGACCCAACGTGGTCGCACAGCAGTGAGCACCTGCGCATCGCCGCGGCTGGCGAGGATCGGGAGGAGACGAAACGGTTCCGCCTCGCAAACCCGGATTTCCCGGTGGAAACGGCTCTGTATGGGTATTTGGACATGTTTCCCGCGCAGGTCAGCATGAAGCTCCGCGCAGGCGACACAACCAATGACATCTTTATGATCAGGAGCTTTGAGCAAGGGTTTGACGCGCTGATGGAGCAAGGCTTCGCTGCTGATCTGTCGGATTCCGGGGCGCTGTGGCGCTGGTCGGAGACGCTGCTTCCTGCAGTGCGGGAGACCGTCGTCAGGGATGGCAGGCTGCTGGGCGTTCCCGTGGCGCTGGCGTTCTATCAGTCCGGCTTGGCCTATGACGCGGAGGCGCTCGAGGCGTGCGGCCTGTCACCGGAAGAGCTGCCGAGGGACCTGCGCGGCCTGATGCGGCAGATGACCGCGTGGTATCTGGACGGGACGCTCGAAGATGTGCGCATGCTCGACTACCCGGATCAGAAGGCCTCGCTGATTCGGTACGTTTGCGGGAAGTACATTGATGCTGCGGCGGAGAACGATCAGATTGACTTCCGTGCGCCGCTCTTCCGGGAACTGATGGTGGCCGCGGAGGAGCTGCTGGCCGCGATGGAGCAGCGGAACTGCCTGTCGGATCAGATGCCTGCCCTATTCGATGACGTCACGCTGGAGCGCTGGCTGATGAATGATCTGCCGGCGGCGTTTGCCGGTGGATTCCTGCCCCTGACCTTGGCGGATGGCATGGAACCGCAATATATGGCCTATGCGACGGTTGTCGTTGTGAATCCGCTCTCCCGGCGCAGGGGGCAGGCTTTGGCCTATCTGGAGGCTGTCGCGGGGAACCTGCCCGCGGAACAGGCGCTGTAATTGCGGTCGGACACAGCGGAGCCGCTTGAACGCCCGGACTATGCGGAGCAGCGTCAGGCCTGTCTGGATGTGATTGCCCTGTATGAGCAGGTCCTGCGGCAAGGGGACGGTTCCGATCGGGAGATCAGCGCCGTGCTTGATGAATGGCGGGCAAATCTGCTCGACCTTGAAGCGAACCGATGGCTGATTTCTCCGGAAAGCATTGAACGCTACCGGTCCGTGGCGAACCAGATCGTGATGGAGAGCGAATTGACTGTCAGGTTCACCGAGCGCGGGGAGTATCGCGCACTGCTCCAGCAATATGCCAGCGGTCAGGTGAATCTGGAGCAGTTGATCGGACAGCTTGCCAGTCAGGCAGACATGATGCGGATGGAAAATGAGTGATCCGCGCCCTTTGCAACCTTTGTCACAATTGGGCGCGTTGTTTGACAGGCGGCAGGGCATCCGGTATAATAGAAGCACGAAGGGAGGGATCGCCATGGAGACTGCGCAGGTCAAAGCGCCCGCGGTGAAGCGCGTTTTGAAGGCCATCGGCACGACGCTGCTGATGCTGCTGCTGGCCGCGGTGTTCTATGTGGCGGTCATCCTCGGTGATCCGCAGGAGGCCGAGCAGTCCGTGAAGCCGCTGGTCGATCAGCCGCTTTTGCAGGCCTCGCCCGCCATCACCATCGATGGGGAAGGCCATTTGGCGGCGCTGCTGAATCCCTTCCCGGCGCCGGTGATGTGCCCGCTCTCCGGCAGCGGGCTGACGCTGGTTTCCGGCATAAGCTATGACGCGGCCTTCGAGGATGGCTTTGGGCGGATCGTGTCGCTGAAATATGCGAACGCCGCGGGGCAGGAGATGACCGTGGAGAGCATCTATCCGGCGCGGGCGCTGTCGCTGATGGGACGGAAGGACTATCACCTCGCGGGTGTCGCGGGGCAGACGCTGGCGGGACTTCGATCGGTGCGCATGGAAAACGATTCGACCATCCGGCTTCACGCGCAGGCAGAGGAAGCCGTCTATGTGGTGACCGTGCCGAAGATGGAGTCCTCCGAGCTGATCGCTTTCACCCGGTCGCTGCAGCTCTTTGAGGGAGAATAAGCGCATAATCATTTGTCAGGCAGGATGATGAGGCCGGTGGGCCAGCACGTCCTGCCTTTCTTTTTTGCCGTGTTGCAGGAGGTATGGACATGTCAGAACGCTATGACGCAATCATCATCGGAGCAGGCCCGGCGGGGATTTTCACGGCGCTGGAACTGACGGCGCTGAGGCCGGAGTGCCGCGTGCTGATCGTGGACTCGGGCCGCACCATCGCCCGGAGAACCTGTCCCGCGCGGAATAACGGTCAGTGCGCCCACTGCGATCCCTGCGGCATCGTCCACGGCTGGGCGGGCGCGGGGGCCTTCTCCGACGGCAAGCTGTCCCTGTCGGACGAAGTCGGCGGGCATGTCGCGGAATATCTGGGCCATGAGCGGGCCATGGAACTGATTCGCTATGCCGATGAACAGTATCTGCGCTTCGGCGCGCCGGAAACCGTTCATGGGCTGGATGACCGCAAGGTGGACGAGATCGCCTATGAAGCCCGGCGTCACAGCATCCGGCTGATTCCCTGCCCGGTGCGGCATCTGGGCACAGAGCATGCGGGCCGCGTGCTGGCGGCGATGTACGAGCATCTCACGCGGAACACGCATACTGTCTTTGCCGAGCTGACCACTGCGACGGATATCCTCATCGAGGACGGTCATGTGACGGGCGTGCGGCTGTCTCCGAAGGATAGCGAGCCTTATACAGCGCTGTCCGCTCAGGTGGTAGCGGCTCCGGGCCGGGGCGGCGCGGCATGGCTCAACGAACAGGCGAACCGGCTGGGGCTTCAGACCCGGAACAACGAGGTGGACATCGGCGTGCGGGTCGAGGTGCCCAACGCGGTGATGGATGGCCTCACAAAGCATCTCTATGAGGCCAAGCTGGTCTATTATGGCGACACCTACGAGAACCGGGTGCGCACCTTCTGCATGAATCCCGGCGGCGTGGTCAGCGAGGAGCATTACGAGTCCGGGCTGGCGGTGGTCAATGGTCACAGCTACGGCGATTCGGCCCTGCGAACGGAAAACACCAACTTCGCGCTGCTGGTGTCGACGCGCTTCACCGAGCCCTTTGATCAGCCTATCGCCTACGGACAGCACATCGCGCGGCTGGGCAATATGCTCACCGGCGGGCCGATCATGGTGCAGCGGCTGGGCGATCTGCTCAAGGGCCGGCGCACGACCCGGGAGCGGCTGGCGAAGTCCACCACCCGGCCCACGCTGCTGACTGCCGTGCCGGGCGACCTGTCCTTCGTTCTGCCGTCGCGGCATCTGCGCGGCATCATCGAGACCCTGCGGGCGCTGGATCATCTTGCGCCGGGGCTGTATGCCAAGAATACCCTGCTCTACGGCGTGGAAGTCAAGTTCTACTCCAGCAAGGTGGCGGTCGACGACCGCTTCATGACGGCTATCGACGGCCTGTATGCCATCGGCGACGGAGCGGGCATCACCCGGGGACTGATGCAGGCCAGCGTCACGGGCGTCGCGGTGGCCCGGGACATGGCGCGTCGCATGTCGTAACGATGCTTTTTCACAGACAGGGCAGGATTTGGCGCAGGGCCGGAGAATAAACTTCTCTTGGAATAAATTGTACCAATAGAAGTTTATGGGGCGTGATGATGTGAATCTGCGTGAGGTCTGCATGCTGCTGGGCGGCGATCTGGACGCGGCATTGTCCCGGCTGGGTGACCGGGCGCTGCTGATAAAGCATCTGCGGCAGTTCCCGGGGGATGATGCGTTCCCGGCGCTCAAGCGGGCAGTAACTGTGCGGGATCAGGCGGCGGCATGGCAGGCCGCACATGCGCTGCGGGGCACCTGTCTGACGCTGGGAATGGGCAGGCTGGCGAAGGCGGCGGAGCGTGTCATGGATGCGGAGGATTGGCCGGAGAGGGACGCGATGCTGGCGGTGCTGGCATGCGAGCAGGAGCATGCGGCGAGGGTCATCGGTCTGCTGGAGGAGAACGGCGCTGCGCTGGCCATGCTGCTCCATGAGCTGCGCACGCCCCTGCAGGTCATGCTGGGCACAGCCGAGGCTCGGCCCGAGGACGTGGGCATGGCGCGAATCGCCACGGCGGCGAGGCATCTGTCGGCGGTGCTGTCAGGGCTGAGCAAGCTGTCGGCAGGACAGTCTCCGCGCCGGGTTTCATTCTCTCTGCCGGAACTGCTGCAGGAGTGCGCAGAGCTGCTGCGCGGTGCTTTCGCCGGGCGGAGCGTGGCGGTGGCGACAAGCCTGCGGCATGAGCGGGTGCAGGGTGATCCGGCGAGCCTGAGGCAGGCGCTGCTCAACCTGCTGACCAACGCCGTCCGCAACAGCCCGGAGAGCGACGTTATCATCCTTGAAGCGGCGGAGCTGGACGGTGTGATGGCATTGTCGGTGCGGGATCACGGGCGTGGCATGACGGACGCGGAACGGGAGCAGGCTTGCGAACCATACTGGCGCGGTGGGGAAGGGCCGGGCATGGGGCTGGGTCTGACCATCGTGCGGGAGCTGACGGAGCGCATGGGCGGCAGGATGACCATCGAGAGCGCGCTGGGGGAGGGAACGACAGTGACGCTGCGCCTGCCGCTGCCGCCGTCGGATGATGTCGAACGCGGAACAGGTCGTGTCGAAAAGTCGCGGCGTTTCGATGGTATGCGCGTGCTGCTGGCGGAAGATGATCGCCTGAACGCGGAGGTGTCGGCGGAGCTGTTTGAGGGTCTTGGACTGCGGACAAGCATGGCCCATGATGGCGGCGAGGCGGTGAAGCTGGCGGGAGCGGGCGGCTATGACTGCGCGTTTCTGGATGCGCACATGCCCGGTCTGGACGGTTCGGCGGCGGAAGCCATTTGCCGGGCGCTGCCGGATGCGCCTGTCTTCGCATTGACGGCGGGATTGCTGCCCGGCGAGGAGCAAAGGCTCCGCGCCGCTGGGGTGCGGGCATGCCTGCTTAAGCCCGTCGGGCCGGACGCGCTGGCACGGCTGCTGGGAGACTGGTTCCCTGACCGGTGAGGAGGACAACAAAAACACCGGAGGAATGCTCCGGTGCAGAAAGATAATTATCAGAGGGCTGCGCTGGCAGCATCGTCAGCCGATGCTGTCCAGAAAGCGCAGGATTTCGTCGTCATAACAGGCGTGACCGTTGTAGGCGCAATGTCCCCATCCCTCCATATAGCAGAACCGATGCTGCTCCGGGGGATAGCCGAAGTTCTCCAGCGTATTCACCAGCAGCCGGTTTTGCGCGAGGCGACCGGGCATATCATGTTCCGCGGCGAAAAGCAGCATGGGCGCCTGACCGGCATAGGGGCCGACGAAATACAGCGGCGCGGCTTCGTCGATACGGACTGCCAGTGTGCTGACGCCGCGCTCCCGAAGAATATTGTAGTGCACCGTCGGCTGCCCCGCGTCGAAGACCCAGCCGCGAATATCCCGGGCGGATACGCCCTGACGCGCCAGATACGTCTCGTCAAAGCAGAGCATCTGCGACAGGTATCCTCCGGCGGAGCTGCCCCCGACGAAGACCCGCTCTCCGCCCCACCGGGCCGCATGCCGGACGGTCCAGCCGACAGCAGCCGCCGCGTCGATAACGAAATCGGGAAAGCACGCCTCGGGATACATCCGGTAATCCGGCTTGACCACCGCGAAGCCCGCTTCCGTCAGCCGCGCCACATCCGGCACGATCACATCGCTCCGGCTGCCGGATTCCAGTCCGCCGCCGTGGAAGAATACCAGCGTGCCCCGGCAGCCCTGCTCGGGGGCATAGAGATCCAGCAGCAGATTCGGCTGCTCGGGATGATAGGCGATGTTCAGCTTGGTCAGCAAGGGGACGCGCCTCCTTTCAAGGTCCTGATGCTCGCGATGCTTACTCCATCCTGTCAATGCTGGCGAGGTTGATCTCGAGGATATCCTCGAAGCGCCGCGGCGGGACGCAGTATTCGCAGGCCGTCAGCTTGTTATAGGGCTCAGTGTCCAGCTCGCCGTAGGTGAAAGCCGTCAGGGGCAGGTATTCGTCCTTCACGCCGGTACAGTTCTCGGCGGAGTGATAGTTCTGACCGCCCTTGGGGTTGTAGTAGACCGGGGTGCTGTCGTCAGGATAGTCGATGGTGCGGCCCGGCCAGTCCTCCCAGATGATGATCCGTGTGCCCATCTCGCCCCGCAGGTGATCCCAGAGCCATTTCATGTTGATGCCCTTGGCGGTGTTCAGGCGCTGAACGCGGATGCAGCCATGGCTGGCCTTCTCGCCGAGGAACCTCTCGCAGTACCAGTAGTTCTTGTAGCCGTTGTCCTCCAGCAGGTGCGGCACCTCGTGGATCAGATCGCCGTCGTTGAAGCGGATGCCGTAGTCGCAGGTCATGTTGCCGCTCATGAACGTGCCGGTGCGGCTGTTGAGGATGTACTCGCCGGAGCGGGTCTCGTTGTAGGGCGCGCCTTTGGTGACAAAGCCCGTCGACACCGCCAGCACGTCCACCAGCTCGCCGCTCTCATAGATGTAGAGCCGCTGATCCAGCTTGTCCACGACCAAACCGAAATTCTGCTTGACGGAGATGACCTCCAGCTTATCGGTCTGGATATAGCCCTCGGTAAGCTGATTCCACGCCTTGACCGGGGAGCCGGAAAAGCTGCTGGAATAGCACTCCACCCGTGACCAGCCGTTGTCCAGATTCTCCAGCACATGTACGCCCTGTGTGGAGCAGGTGACCTCCGCCACCCGCGCCGCGCCCTTTTCCGGCTCAGCCAGCAGATAGGCCTGTGTTCGGCTGTTGCCTTTTACGACGGTCATCGGCGCGGTCAGCATGGCCCAGATGGCCTCGGTGTCGCGCAGGTTCATGGGCGTCTCCCAGAAGCAGTCCGGCTTGTCGCACAGGCCGTTGCCGGGGGTGTAGATTTCCGCCAGCGCAAGGACGGGCAGGCAGAGAAGCAATAAGATCAGGCATAAGCGGCGAATCAGCATAGGGTACCTCCTTGATGACATAACGCATCATCATAAGCAATTCTTCCGTTATAAGCATAAAATCCACGGAATTACATCCGCGGCGCGCATTCCTGCGGCTTTGGCACCCACAGCGTCAGCGACAGGATGATCACCGATCATGATGAGCGCGTCTGCTCCAGCGTCATGGGCGTGGATAAATCTGCCTCCTCAGGGCCTGAAGCACGCAGGTTGACCAGAGGGGAAAGGCGCGCCGTCGCAATCCCGATAAACTGCGATCATGGCTTTCCTTTCAGCGGCAGACTGAGAACAAAGCGGCTGGGAAAGAACTCGTGTACGAAAATGCTCTCAATGCGGCCTTCAAATTCCTCAAACACCCCGACGGCTGGAGCGACAGCGGAAAGAATATTCTCCGGCTCGTCGATGAGCAGCGTAGCATGGGCTGTCCAGCCTGTGCCGGAGCCAAAGCGTTCCTTGAGGTTCAGCAGGGCGCGATCCACGCATGGCGCGGCAAACAGCACCCGTCCGCCGCCGAAGATGCCCAGATGCTGAAAGCTCACCGGGAACGGCGCCGTTTCACTGGCGGCTTGCAGCACCATCTCTTTGACCTGCTCCTCCATGGACGGGGGATACATGCCCAGCGTGATATGGTGAGGAATATTCTTCGTTTGCTGGCCCGGGCGGCCGCAGCGCTCCAAGCGGGTCTCCCAGTCCTTCAGCCGCTGCTCGGTCTCGGGGTCAAAGCCCGCCATGATGAAAAGCTGTTTGTTTTCCTCCATTGCGATTCCTCCCGAAAAAGCCAACGCGCCCCTGCTCGCCGCGGGGGCAAACAGAGGCGCGCAAGAGGGCAGGGGAGCTTACTCCTCCTCTTCCTCCTCGGGCAGATCGGCATTGTGGTAGACGTTCTGCACGTCGTCGTTCTCCTCGAGCATGTCCAGCAGCTTCTGGATCTTGAGGATGGTGTCCTCGTCGGTCACCGCGACGGTGTTCTGCGGAATCTTGTCCACCTCGGCGGAGAGGAAGGTCAGGCCCTGCTGCTCCAGCGTTTCGCGCACGGTGGAGAAATCGTTGGGAGCGGTGTAAATTTCGAAGGCGTCCTCGTCGACCTTCACGTCCTCCGCGCCGGCGTCGAGGGCCATCATCATCATCTCGTCCTCGTCGGAGCCGGGGGTCCGCTCGACCACCAGCACGCCCTTCTCGTCAAACATGAAGCCCACGGAGCCGGTAGTGCCCAGATTGCCGCCGTTCTTGGCGAAGCAGTGGCGCACATCGGAGGCGGTGCGGTTGCGGTTGTCGGTGATCGCGTCGACGATGATTGCCACGCCGCCGGGGGCATAGCCCTCGTAGGTGACCATCTCATAGGTCACGTTGGACAGCTCGCCGCTGGCCTTCTTGATGGAGCGCTGAATGTTATCGTTGGGCATGTTGTTGGCCTTGGCCTTGGCGATAACGTCGCGCAGCTTGCCGTTGGACTCGGGGTTGGCGCCGCCGTCGCGCACGGCGATGGCAATCTCACGGCCGATCTTGGTGAAAATCGCGCCGCGGGCCGCGTCGGCCTTGCCCTTCTTGGCCTGAATATTATGCCACTTGGAATGACCCGACATCGTATCCCTCCCAGAATATAGGAAACAGTCTGTATTGAAACGCTTTATTATAGCATCGGGGGCGGCTTCCCGTCAAGTGGTAGCGGAGAAGAACCGCTTGCGGCAATGAAATTGGTATTGACGATGCGACGGTCTTTATGGTAAAGTAAGGAGGTATTCTTGCCTGTCTGACAAAGGAGGATATCCCATGAAAAGTCTCGGTTTTGCCAAATTGATGGCGCTGATGGCGGCCGTTTTGATGCTTGCGGTGAGCCTGCCCCTGTGCGCGTCGGCGGAGGAGAGCCTGCCCTACATGCAGCAGCTGTCCCAGACGCAGTACATCAACGTCTCGCTGCTGACCACGGACAGTTACCCCGAGGTCTGCATCATGCCCTACTACTTCAGCAGCGCCTTCATCTCCCAGTATAAAGCGCCCTACTTCATGCACTTCCCCTGCCCGGGCAATACCTTCGCTGCCGATTTTAACGAGTATTCCGCCACCTTCCTCGATATGGAGTATTACCGTCAGTACACCTACATCGCGCAGGAAAGCTATGCCTATGAGACCTTCCTCAACAACTGCGACGTCGACGAGTACATCATCGCGGATGGCACTGGCGGCGTGGCGATCTACATCGAGCCCGACAGCTATCGTGCCCGCGCCCTGATCGGCGTCTCGGGGATTGAGAAGTCCACCAAGCTGGAGATTCGCTTCACCGACAGCTCGCTGAAGAACAAGAGCGCGCAGCAGGTCGTTGAACTCCTGACCGAGCAGATCAGCGCTGAGGTTGCCCGCATTCAGGCGTCCCTGACCGTCGAGCTGGCGGATCACTACTGGACGGAAGGCCGCTACGCCGGTTTCTCTGTCATGAATCTCACCCGCAACACGGAGAATATTTCCCTGACGTACACGCTGCCCGAGGGCTACTATGTGACCAAGGTTGATAATTCGGACGTCAGCATCGCCACCGTCCGCGGCGAGAGGGACGCTCTTGTGGCCTCGTTCGATATGGAGACCTACTCCTATGTGAACTCGAGGCTGGAGGAGGAGCCGGAGCATGTGATGACCGCTACGTTTGACGACGTTGAATATCGGATCTACTATCACTGGTACAATGAAAAGATCCTCTCCGCCAAGGTGGACCGCGTGCTCAGCACCACCGCCGGTTACAGCGGTGACGATACGCTGTATCTGACCATCGACCTTGATCCGGAAGGCGACTATGAGTGGACGAGCATTGAGGCTATGGAGGCCGACTTGGCGACCATCGTCTCGGGCATCCAGATCAGCGTTGGTGAGTCGGTGACCGACTATCATGACGCGACGCCCTATGCCGCTGCGGCCGTTACCGCCGCGCAGGAGGCGCCTGCTGCCAGCGAAGGCTGGGTCTGCCCCGCGTGCGGCGAGACTGTGACCAGCAACTTCTGCCCCAACGATGGCACCGCCAAGCCCGAGGATGAAAACTGGGTGTGCCCTGAGTGCGGCGAAACCGTGACCACCAATTTCTGCCCCAATGACGGCACTGCCAAGCCGGCTGAGGATGCCGCCTGAAGCATGGCTGACTGAACGAAACCCCGCCTGATGTATCAGGCGGGGGTTTTTGTGTGCAGGGACCTGACGGCAATGCGAACGGACAGGAGAAGCTGGTCACGGCGCTGCGTTGAGGCCTGCACTCAAGGAGGACCATGAAAGCGTTACATCCTTGCGTATGTTGATAAAAGCAGTCTCCCGTCCGATGATTCGGGCGGGAGGCTTGATATTGCGTAGATTCCTGTCAGTGACAGCCGCGGCACTTGGAGCAGTCGCCGCCGCAGGCACACTTGCCGGCCTTCCTGTCGGAGACGATCTTCCAGACCGCCGCAGCCGCTGCCAGCAGAACGACCGCACCCACAACGAACGTCGCCATGATGCCACTCCTTTCAGTAAAGCCTTTCATGCGCATGCAGCATGACCGAAGGCAAATTGCCCCATTGCGAGAAGGGAGTCAAGAGGGGGAACACCCCTCTTGCGGGTTGTCAGGGCAGCGCCCTGACCGGGGCGCAGGGGCAGCGCCCCTGCTTACGCGCTCACCTTGACAGACTTGGTCAGGTGCTTGTCATCGTAACGGTTCGGACGGACGAGCATGTACACAATCAGCGCCAGAGCCGCCAGACCGAAGAACGTGCCGATGGAGAACACACCGCAGACCGCCAGACCGAGCTGGTACACGATCAGCGCGATGAAGTAGGCGAAGACGCACTGGTAGCCAATGGCGAACCACGTCCAGCGGGCGTTGTTCATCTCGCGCTTGATGGCGCCGATAGCCGCAAAGCAGGGCGCGCAGAGCAGGTTGAAGATCATGAAGGCATAGGCGGCAAGCTTGCCGTGGCCGTTCGAGGTCTCCGCAAAGCCCGCGGCGATGGGCGACAGGCCCTCAATGATGTCCTCCTCTTCGCCTTCCTCCAGAAGGGTCGCGGTGTCAAGGTCGTCCGTATCCGTATTATACATGATACCGAAGCCGTTCACAACCTCTTCTTTGGCGACAAGGCCGATGATGGTCGCCACGGTGGGCTTCCAGTCGCCGAAGCCCAGAGGCTTGAACACCGGCGCGACGACGGAGCCGACGCGACCAAGAACGGAATTGTCCGTGTTCTCCACGGCGCACCAGACGGCGGCGGGCTCGTTGCCTGCGGCGATTTCGTCCTCGGTGGCTTCAGGCGTCTCCCAGCCGTAAGATTGGGCGAACCAGATGAGGATGGAGGAGACCAGAATGACCGTGCCGGCGCGCTTGATGAAGCTCCAGCCGCGCTCCCACATGCTGCGCAGGACGTTCACTGCGCTGGGCGCGTGATAGGCGGGCAGCTCCATGACGAAGGGCGAGGGATCGCCCGCAAAAGGCTTGGTTTTCTTGAGCATGATGCCGGAGATGACAATCGCCGCCACGCCGAGGAAATAGGCCGAAGTCGCCACCCAGCCTGCGTTGCCAAACAGCGCGCCGGAGATCAGGGCGATGATGGGCAGCTTCGCGCCGCAGGGGATGAAGGTGGTGGTCATGATGGTCATCTTGCGGTCCCGGTCAGACTCGATGGTGCGGGAGGCCATGATGCCGGGCACGCCGCAGCCGGAGCCGATCAGCATGGGGATGAAGCTCTTGCCGGAGAGGCCGAACTTGCGGAAGATGCGGTCCATGATGAAGGCGATGCGGGCCATGTAGCCCACGTCCTCAAGGATGGCCAGCATGAAGAATAATACCAGCATCTGCGGCACGAAGCCCAGCACAGCGCCGCAGCCCGCGATGATGCCGTCACAGACCAGCCCCACCAGCCACGGCGCGACGTTCCAGCCTTCCAGCAGCGCCCGGGCGGGCTCCTGAATCCACTCGCCGACGAACACGTCGTTGGTGAAGTCCGTCACGATGGTGCCGATGGTGGTCACGGCCACATAGTAGACCACGAACATCACGGCGATGAAGATCGGCAGCGCGAGGATGCGGTTGGTGACCACGCGGTCGATCTTATCCGAGGTGGTCAGGGAGCCGCGGGCTTTGCCCTTCTTGACGCAGTCGGTGACCAGCCGGTTGATGTAGGCGTAGCGCTGGTTGGTGATGATGGATTCCGCGTCGTCGTCCATCTCAGCCTCGCAGGACTTGACGGCCTCCTCGATGCCCTTTGTGATAGCGTCGGGCAGATTCAGCTCGGCGAGCACTCTCTCATCCCGCTCAAACAGCTTGATGGCGTACCAGCGGAGGAAGCGCTTCTCCACCTTGCCCTCAATGAGATCCTCGATGTGGGCGATAGCGTGCTCCACGGAACCGGTGAAGACATGGGGCAGTTCAACGGTCTTGTGCGCCTTGCCCAGCGCCGCGGCCTTCTCCGCCACCTGACGGGAGCCTTCGCCCTTGAGCGCGGAGGTCTCGATCACCTCGCAGCCCAGCGCGCCGCCGAGCTTTTTCAGGTCGATGCGGTCGCCGTTCTTGCGGGTCACGTCGATCATGTTCAGCGCGATCATCATCGGGATGCCCAGCTCGGCGAGCTGCGTGGTCAGGTACAGGTTGCGCTCGATGTTCGTCGCGTCGACGATGTTCAGGATCGCGTCGGGCTTCTCGTTCACCAGATAGCCGCGGGCCACGACCTCCTCCAGCGTGTAGGGGGAGAGGCTGTAGATGCCCGGCAGGTCCTGAATGACCACGTCGTCCGCGCCCTTGAGGCGGCCTTCCTTCTTTTCGACGGTCACGCCGGGCCAGTTGCCGACATACTGCCGGGAGCCGGTCAGGTCGTTGAACATGGTGGTTTTGCCGCTGTTCGGGTTGCCCGCCAGCGCAATCTTGATGGGCATGGTGGTGTTCCTCCTCTATGTGTTAGTATATGCTAACCGATGGGCGCGCAAAAGCGCGGTTACTCGACCTCGATCATCTCCGCATCGCCCTTGCGGATGGACAGCTCGTAGCCGCGGACAGTCAGTTCGACAGGATCGCCCAGCGGCGCGACCTTGCGCACATAGACCTCGGTGCCCTTGGTGAGGCCCATGTCCATGATGCGGCGCTTGAGCGCTCCTTCGCCGTGGAGCTTCACGATGGTGCAGGTTTGCCCGATGGCGACGTCCTTGAGTGTCTTCATGACGGTTCCTTCCTTTCTCTTAGACCATGATTCTCATGGCCATGGTGCGGTCGATGGCCACGCGGCTGTCCTTGACGGACAGGATCATGCTGCCGCCCAGTACGCTGACCACCGTGACGCGCTCGCCGACCACGAAGCCCAGCTCTGCCAGATGCTGCCGCACCTCATCCCGGCCCGTGATCTTCTGGATGCTGGCCGTTTCACCGACGCCTGCCATGCTCAGGGGGATCATGACCTCAACTCCTTTATGCGTTAGCATAAGCTAACTGCTTTCCCGAGAAAATGGTTAGCTGTATCAAACCAGCAAACCGGAGTTAGTTTAGCACAACTAACACAAGCTGTCAAGAGCAATTTTGGCAGAGAAGCAAGTTTTTTTTCTTTGCGGCTATGAAGGAGGGGGAGGCCCGATATAGTCGGCCACTTGAATCGGAGGGCCTCTATGTGGTATACTGGAAACGGCGGCCGCGATCGGACGGGGGAACGATTCCCGCGAAAGAAAAAACGGGCCGTGTTTGCCGTATTTTGAGCAGCTCATTCGTTTTATGGTATGAACGAGCCGAATCGCACCCAATCGGAGGAAACATGATGAGAAAGTTATGGTCGCTGCTGTTATGTGTGTGCCTTCTGGCTGCGGCGCTGCCCGCCTCTCAGGTGATGGCGGAGGAGAATCTGCCTGCGGTTGAGCCTGTGACGGAGACGATTCGCCCGGGCAAGGCGACGCTGCTGGCCTTCACGGTGCCGGAGAGCGGCCCGGTGAGCCTGCGGATGGTCGATGGGGCAGGGGAGACCGTCTCCACGGTGGTGGAGGGATATTGGGCGTCCGCCGGGCGCAATGAGCTGATGTGGAACGGCACCTACGAGAGCGTCTTCGCGCCCGCCGGAACTTGGCAGCTTGAACTGTCCACAGGAGAGGGTGCCGTCAGCACGACGGTCACGGTCGGTCAGGCCGCGCCCTACCTGACGAACCTCATGAGCAGCGTGGAGCTTTCCGCCCAGACCATGACCGTGACCTTCTATGCCAGCGTGGACGGCCTGCTGTCCGTCGGCGCGGTGGTCAACGGCGCGTGGACGCCGCTGGATTCGCGGAGCATATCTGCCGGTGAAAACATCTATATCTGGGATATGTCGGCGGCCAATCCCGCCACCTCGGCTCTGACCCTGACCCTGAGCGACGCGGCGGGCTTCCCTTCCAATGAGGAGCATATCGCCGTCAGTCCGGAGGACTTCGGGTGGATTGCCGAGCCGACGGAGGCCCAGCCCACTGCCGCGCCCGAGGAGACCGCCACGGAGGAGCCTGAGCCTGAGCAGACCGAGGCGCCGACAGAGGAGCCTGCCGAGGAAGCCACGGCCGAGCCTGATCCCGAGCCGGAGGAGACCATTGCGGGCCTGCCGGTGCTGGAGGATCTTGTGGTGGGCGAGCTGATCATCGAAGAGGTTATGATGGACGAGCCGGAGTCGGACGATCAGAGCGTTTTTACGCCCTCCTACGGCAGTCCCTATACCGGGCAGGATACATCGCTCAACTATTGGACGTTGCCCATGGACATCACCAACGAGGAAGCGGTCTGGGAAGTGCTGATGCAGCCCATCACGATCCTCTATTCCAGCCGTGACAAGGCTGACCGCACGCAGGTCGTTATCCGCAAGGAACCGGACGAGAGCAGTCAGGGGCTCGGCGTGGTGACGCGCATCAATCAGGGCGTGCATGTGCTGGAGACCCTGGACAATGGTTGGTCGCTGATCGAGTGCTATTCCGCCTCCTTCCATGACAGCGCTGTCAAGGCGTGGAATATTCTGGTGCAGGGCTATGTGAAAACCGAGGAGCTCCGCACGGTGGAACCTCAGACCGAGTACGGCATCGTCATCGACAAGCTGACGCAGCGGCTCTACCTGTTCAAGGAGGGTCACCTCTACTCCACGCTGATGGTCTCCACGGGTCTGGCGAACGCCGATCAGCCCTACAATGAGACCCGCTCCGGCGAGTTCCTGCTGACCAGCGCAGTGGGCGCCTTCGCCAGTGGAAACCTGACCTGCGCGATGGCGATCCGCTTCGACAGCGGCGATCTGCTCCATGAGGTGCCGCACAAGGTGAACGCGGACGGCTCCAAGAACTACAGCTACGCGGAGCCGCAGCTCGGCTCCCGGGCCAGCCACGGCTGCATTCGCGTGCAGCGCCGCCGCACGCCTGAGGGCATCAACATGACGTGGCTGTGGAACAACCGCGTCAAGAACACCAAGGTCATCATCTGGGAGGACTGGCAGGGCCGTCAGATTCCGTATCCGGACAACGACCTGACCCTCTACTATAATCCTGCCGGCGGCAGCATGTATCACAGCAAAGCAACCTGCTATTCCGCCGAGGGCAAGACCTTCTCGTCTTTCACCTATGGCGAGCTGGAGCTGTCGCCCTATGATACGCTCAATCGCTGCACCTACTGCGCCCCGGCGATGCGCCGCTCGGAGATCGACGCCATCAATGCCAACTATCTGCCCGGCGGCGACCATGATCCCATCCTGACGCAGGCAAGGCAGAAGTATTACGACAGTCTGGAAAACTGACGGCGTCCGAAAGCGCGGCTGGTATCCATGCCGTCCGCAGGACTGAAAGTGTATCGGCCCGCTTTGCCGATATTATGAAAGGAGCGTCTTCGTGAATCTCATCGACTATATCGTCATCGGCATCGTCGGCGTGTCCGTGCTGTTCGGCTTCTACCGGGGCTTCGTCAGCTCGGTGCTCAACGTCGGCAGCGGGCTGCTGGCCTTTGGGCTGTCCTTTGTGCTGTATCCGACCATTGCGGGCGTGATTCAGGGCAACGAGGAGATCGTCCGCACCATGCTGCACTACACGGATGCTTCCAGCCGCTTGGGCGACCTTAATCTGGCCGTTACCAACGTGGTGCAGCTGGGGCAGCAGGGCATCGCGGACGTGCTGAGCAAGGTCTCCCTGCCTCCGCCGCTGGACGCGCTGCTGGAGACCAACCTGACCAATCAGGTCTACGCGACCTCGGGCGTCTCGACCGTGGCGGACTATATCAACCAGACCATCGTGCAGGCGGGCATCAATATCCTGTGCTTCCTGATCTGCTTTGTGGTGCTGTACATTCTCCTGTCCATTGTCATCAACGCGATCAAGGCCGTGTTCCGCCTGCCGATCCTCAAGCAGCTCGACTGGCTGGCTGGCGGCGTGTTCGGTTTCCTGCGCGGGCTGCTGATCTGCGCGGCGGCTTTCACCCTTGTGCCGCTGGTGCTGACCGTGGTGCCTGTCGATTTCGTGTCCGAGATGGTTGACCAGAGCACGCTGGCGCGGGCCTTCGCGGAGAACAACCTGATCCTGCTTATCATGAACGGAAGGCTGTGAGGCGAATTGTAAATTCTGCTTCAGACATGCAACAATTGCCGGGACTTATTCGTCTTAATGGATAGGTTGGCCAATTTTACCGAGATGGAGGAACAACCGATGCGAAGCATGAAGCGTCTGGTTTCCATGATTCTGGTTCTGTGCCTGCTGCTGGGCTGTGCCGCGGCGGACACCATGGGCACGCCGACGGACGTCACTCCGCCCACGACGGAAGGCCCGACGGATGTTCCAACGGATGCGCCGACGGAAACACCGACAGAAACACCGACAGAAACGCCGACGGAAACGCCCACGGCGGAACCGGTGTGGGATGAGTCGGCCTGCGAGCACAACACGGCGGACTGCGAGCGCGCCCCGAAGTGCGATATTCCCGGCTGCGCGCACATTGTCAAGGACGCTCATGGGCTGGATATCCCTGCCTGCTCGCTGGGCGAGTGGCTGCTGGACGCGCAGGACAATCCCGCGCCCATCATGACCCTCAGCGTCCGGGCGAACGTTATCAACCTGAACATCGCCGATGCGACGATCTACCGCAGCGGCACCTACCGCGTCACAGGCGGCAACCTGCGGCCGGGCGCGTCGCTGAGGATCGCGAAGAACCGTGTCGTCGTGCTGGAGCTGGAGGATGTGACCCTCGGCGCACTGACGGCGGAGAACGGTAGCATGGTGTATGTCAGGACGATAGGCCAGAATGTGCTGACCACCCTGACCGCGCTGAGCGAGAACAGCTTTATTTTCACCGAGGGCGGCGCGCTGACCATCTCGGAGATCAAGAATGACGAAAAGAAGCCCGCTTCCTTTGAGGTGCTGGGCGGCTCTCTCAAGGCGCCGCTGACGGAGAAGAAGGAGCGGATCATGACCGCGTTCTCCGCGGCGGGCGTTCAGAGCGTGACGGTGGACGGCGAGCCTTATGCCGCAACTCCCCACGCTGACGGCATGATGTATCTGTGGCTGCAGGCTCCCGCTGCGGGCATGAAGTGGGCCGCGACCCAGAACGGCACGGCGCTGGTGATCGCGCAGGACGCTGATCTGCCTCAGGAGAGCGCCGCGGGCATCAGGCAAGGCGAGGACAATGCGCTCAACGCGGGCGTTTATGAGCTCAGCGGTGAGCTGGCTGAGGGGACGCACCTGACCATCAGCAAGAGCGGCGTCACTGTGGTGCTGGACGGCGTGAAGGCGGCGGGTACGCTGATCGACGCGACCGTGGCCTACACCCTCCACATAACGGGCGACAACACCATCGGCACCCTGACCGGCGGCAGCGTGACCCTGCAGGGCGACGGCCGGCTGACGGTGAACGGAACGCTTCCCTCGGCGGCGACCTTCCTCTCCGGGCGCTATGTGCTGGCGAACCTTCCCGCGGGCTACGCGGCCTTTGCTGTCGGGTACGCCCTCAAGGAGCAGGACGTGACGCTGGATGACGAGAACTATCCGCTGCTGATGACCGCTGGCGGCGCGCTGCTGCTGCCTGTTCCGGCGGCAGGCAAGACCTATGCGATCACGGCGGACGCGAAGAGCGTCACCGTGCGCACGGTGGATGAGGGCGAGCTGGCCTTCACCCTGACGGCGGAACAGCCCACGGCGGACGCGGGCGACGCTGCTGCCTTCACTGTGGCGGGCGACGGAAGCTATGTCACGGGCAGCGTCTCGGCCTCCGGCGCGACAGCCAACGCGAGCTTCCGTGATGTGCGTCTGCAGGGCGCCAGCGCGCTGCTGAACCTCAACAACGAACATCTTACGGTTACGCTGACCGGCGACAACACCCTGCAGTCCTCCTCCGGCAATGCGATTGCGCTGGTGGGCGATTCCACCCTTGTGCTGAACGTGGCTTCGGGCCGTCTGGCCCTGCGCGGTCAGACCGATCTGACGGGCATCACGCTGGAGGGTAATATTCTCGTGGAGCCGGCGGTCAGCCTGCCGCATCCGGCCCTTATCATCCGCGACAAGAGCGGCAATCCTGTCCCGAACAAGGAGCTGACCGTCTCCATCGGCGGGCAGACGTGGCAGTACATCACCCATTATGACGGCTCCCTGCACCTGTGGGGCATGGGCGACATCAGCGGTCAGGAGATCGCTGCCACTGACGGCGAGAACGTTTACACCGCTGTGGTCGTGAACAATCAGGCGCAGCTCACTACCGGCCTGACCGACTTCAGCGACGTGACCTTTGCCAGTCAGGCGGACGGAACCCTGCTGATGAGCTGGGCCGTTCCCGGCGCTGGCACCACGGGCGTGCAGCTTCTCTATGGCAAGACGGCTGTCGACATGCCCGACACCTATGTCTCCGGCGCGATGCACCTTGCGGGTACGGATTTCTCCGCGAAGGTGAGCGGCATCCCCGCGGGAAGCGTGGTGACGGTGCGTGTCTACGCGACGCAGGCCTCCGGCGCGGCGTTCAATGAGCAGACCGCGGACGGCTTCCAGTTCGGCAAGGTGTTCACCTATGTGCACCGCCTGCCGTGGACCTATGAGGGCAAGAAGGGCGAGGCTGACGCGAACTATACGGGCAAAGCCTATCAGCCGAAGATCGACCTGCCGGACAGCGCCGAGCTGACTTACTCGGGCCATGATCTGGTGGGCGGCAAGCCTGTTTATCCCGGTGATTACACCATGCACGTCACCATCCCCGAGGGCGACGCGGCGTGGCTGCCCGGCAGCGTTGATATCAGCTTCACCATCAAGAAGCTGACAGTCACCATCACCCCTGGCAACAACCTGCAGAAATACCGGGGCAACGCCGATCCGGAGCTGACGTGGACGGCCAAGGGACTGCTGGACGGCGACGTGATCAGCGGCGCGCTGACCCGCGAGGCTGGCGAGAATGTGGGTGAGTACAAGTGGCTGCTCACCGGCTTCCACGCCTCGGATTATTACGACCTCCGCATTGATCCCGACGCGGCGCCCTTCCTGATCCTCCCGGCGATGCTGACGGGTGGCATTCAGGTCAACGAGGTCATGCACCCTGTGGAGCAGACCATCGTCCTCAAGGATGGCCGGAAGCTGACCGTGCTGCTCAACGCGCAGGAGAGCCTGACGGTCACCCACAGCGTGCTGGGCAATCTGGTGCGCAATGAGAAGGATGAGGCGCGACTGTTCACGCCGCAGCTGAGCTGGAACTCGGAGACCGACGAAGTGCTGCTGATGCTGCGCGCCGAGCCGGAGATGAGCGACGACCATGGCTATCAGACGGACGACGCTGGCAACCCGCTGTGGGGCGTGCGCAGGCTCCGCGTGGTCGGCAGCGGCCTGCAGCATATGGATCGCATGGGCATCACGGCGCTGACCCTGATCAACAAGGAAGCGTCCATCACCTGCCGGATCGAAGACTTCCTGACCGACGAAATTGCCGATCTTGTCAGCGCGGCGGGCGCGAAGATGTCCAATACGACCTTCGACCTGACGATCGAGCCCGGGCAGGAGACCCCCGAGGGCTTCCGCGCGGTGACGGAGGGCTGGAACGTGAGCGCCGTGATGGTGATCGGCAAGCAGGAGACCGACATCACGGAGCTGCTGCCGAGCCTGACCGTCGCGGTGAACATGGAGCCTGTGGCGGAGCTGCTCAGCAGCATGGATCGCTACGACGAGGAGCTGTTCCCCGAGCAGTTCATCATCTCTCTGGCGGACGGCACGACCCTCGAGACGGCCTTCGTTGAGCCCTTCACTGAGGAGGAGCTGGAGAAGGCGCAGTTCCCGAGCATGATGTATGTGAGCCGCTACCTGTCCGCGCCGCTGACGGTCTCGGGCACGGTGTACGCGGTGAACGCCCCGGTCACCGAGGAAGCGCCCAGCGAGGAAGAAGCGCCCTCGGAAGACGGCAACGGTTAACAGATATATGAAAAGGCCCGGAGAGGAGCAAATCCTTTCCGGGCCTTTTGAATGGGGAGCAATGATGAGAGGGGCTGCTTTGTGATGAGCTGATAAACTCGAAATTCGTTTGCGTTTTGGAAACGAAGGAATTCATCTGTTTATGATCCAGCTTAAAAGAATACAAATGCGGTAACAAGGGATATTGCGTTTGCAAGAATGTGCGACAAGGTACTGATAACGCAATTCCCCGACTTATGATAAATCACCGAGAAAATCAGGCTGTCGATGAAAATTGTGGCAATGTCATAAGCTACAATCCCTGTGTTCCCTGCGGCGATATGTCCGGCGGCAAAAACAGCGGACGACACCACTGCGCAAACCCAAACCGGCAATAATTTCGAGGATTTTCCAAAGAAGAATCCGCGAAATGCAATCTCTTCGCCAAATGCCGCAATGATTACTTGACCGATCAGCAGTACGATCTTATCGAAAGACAGGATAGAACCGGTTCGACCTATGACATGGGCAACAAATTCTCCGCTGAAAATCAGATTTCCCACGACAAGCGTCGCAATACCACTCACGCACGGCAGAAGCATCCAAATCATCACACCCGGCTTTTTGAGATCCGCCGCAATCGTATTGAAACGCAAACCCGATTCAGAACCTCGTGTTTTGCCGACTGCTTCTGTCATAAAGAAAAACGCTATTCCCACAAACATGGCATATCCTGCGATGTTCGAGGATGGCACCACTTTCGTTACAGTCAGCAGGATCATGATGACCATACCGATGAGCGTGAGATAGGCGCTCTTTTTGTTATTCCCTGTCATTTGCTGATTTTTCATTTCATTTCCTCCTGTGCGGCTAATATTGCACCTCTGTAAGCTTGCTCTAAATGAGCTTTGGCCATTTCCTCGTCATAATCCAACGTATTATTGGCGATCATACTGGCATACCCGTGGGCGAACATGGAAATTGTCAGAAAGGCTTTTTTTGTCTGCGCCATGTTCATGCCGACTGCTTCCTGCATAGCAGAAATAACAGGCACAAGCTCTGGGGAGTCGATCATTTCGGGTAAATTGTTTTCTGTTATGAAACCCGATTGAAACAGAAAACGGAACAAGTGAGGTTCTTCAACTGCAAATCGGATATAGTTCAGCCCGATCCCAAGCATAACCCCTTTCTGTGGCTTCTCGATGTTCATCAGGTATTCCGTATGATACCGATCCAATTTCGCATAGACAGCTCTTTTCAACCCCTCAATTGTGGAAAAATGATACATGACGGGCTGTGTAGAGCAGTTCAGCTTTTGCGATACCGTCCTTGCATTGATGTTTTCAGCACCTGTTTTGCGGGCAATTTCAAATGCAGCGTCAATAATCATCTCTTTGGTGACTTTTGCTTTTGCTGGCACATCGTAACCCTCCTCATTTGTAACATGAGTTATTTATAACTCGAATTATAAATTATGAGAACGCACTTGTCAAGCCTTCGAATAGGAAGAATGAGAACGAGACCATATGGGTTTTTAAAAATGGTACTTAGAGAAGAACGACAAGCCGAGTGAAAACTCCGATTTGTATTTTGCTTAACCACGCTGACATGGCAGCCTCTTGGAAAGGTGGTACCAGGCCTCTCCCTTATTTCAGGAAGAACCGCAGCAGCTTATCCTTGAGGGAGCTGTAGGGCATGTAGCGAACGGGCAGATCCATCCATGTGTGGCGGTTGACGATGCTCTTCTCGTGGCTGAAAGCATCGAAGCTCCGTTTGCCGTGATAGCTGCCCATGCCGCTCTGCCCCACGCCGCCGAAGCCCATGCGGCTGGTCGCCAGATGGATGATGGTGTCGTTGATGCACCCGCCGCCGAAGGGCACCGCGCGCAGGAAACGCTTCTGCACGGCTTTGTCCTGCGAGAACAGATAGCAGGCCAGCGGATGCGGACGGCTGTTGATAAACTGGACAGCTTCGTCGATGCTGTCGTAGGTCAGGATCGGGATGACCGGGCCAAAGATTTCCTCCTGCATGACCGGGTCGTCAGGAGTTACGCTGTCAAGGATCGTCGGCTGGATGCGCAGAGTCGCCGCGTCCGCCTGACCGCCGTAGACCACCTTGCTCTGGTCGATCAGGCCCATGACCCGGTCGAAGTGCTTGCGGTTGACCATGTGGGCGTAATCGGGGTTCTGCAGCGCGTTGTCGCCGATCTGGGCGGTGAGCTGGCGCTTGAGGTGGGCGATGAGCTCATCGTGGACGCTGCGGTGCACCAGAATGTAGTCCGGCGCGACGCAGGTCTGACCGCAGTTCAGCAGCTTGCCGAAGGCGATCCGCTTGGCGGCAAGGGGAATCTTCGCGGTCTCATCGACGACCACGGGGCTCTTGCCGCCCAGCTCAAGGACAACGGGGGTAAGGCGCTCCGCCGCGCGGCGCATGACCTCCTTGCCGACGTTCACGCCGCCGGTGAAGAAGATCATGTCAAAGGGCTGATCGAGCAGCGTCTGATTCTCCGCGCGGCCGCCCTCAACCACGGCGACGTACTCCTGCGGGAAGCACTCCCGGCAGATGTCGCGGATGATGGCGGAGGTGGCGGGCGCATAGGCGGAGGGCTTCACCACGCAGCAGTTGCCCGCGGCGATCGCGCCGATGAGCGGCTCCATGGTCAGCATAAAGGGATAGTTCCACGGGGACATGACGAGCGTCACGCCGCGGGGGTTCTTCACGGAGAAGCTGCTGGCGCTGAACAGGCTCAGAGGCGTCGGCACATAGTGCTTGCGGGCATAGCCGTTCATGTGCTTCAGCATGTAGCTCAGCTCGGCAAGGGTCATGCCGGTCTCGCACATGTAGGTTTCCGTGGCGGACTTGCCAAGGTCGGCCATCAGCGCGGCGTTGATATCCTCCTCGTGCAGGTGAATGGCGTCGCGCAGGCGGATGAGCGCGTCCCGGCGGAAGGCCATGTCGAGGGTCTGCCCCCGGGTGAAGTAGTCCTTCTGCAGCCTGACCAGCGCCTCGATATCGCGGTTGGGCTCCTCGGGCTTCTCCATCAGTGCGTAGAAGACGTCCTCCAGCTCCGACCGGTCCATCAGGACGGGCACCGGGTAGAGCGGATTGCTCTCCTTCGCGGCGTGGTCAGCCATGGTCCAGATGTCCTGCCGCCTGATCTCCGGGAAGGTCGTGGGCAGGCCGAAGTGCTCGTTCATCTCCCGGATCCAGCCGATGAAGATTTCCGCGGCCTCGGCGTCCGACGCGTCCATCGGGGCGATCTCGGCGATGCGGGCCAGCTGGGCGAGCTTTTTGTGGCAGGCCGCGCCATAGCGCTCGAGCATCTGCGGCAGGATGACCGCGTTGGCAAGGCCGTGCGCAATACCGTACTGACCGCCCAGCGCGTGGGCGACGCCGTGGACATAGCCGACATAGGAGCGGGTGAAGGCCACGCCAGCGCAGTAAGCGGCCCGCAGCATGCCCTCCCGCGCGTCAAGGTCGGAGCCGTCGTCATAGGCGCGGCGCAGGTATCGGACGACCAGCGTGACGGCTTCTTCGGCCATGGCGCGGGTCAGCTTAGTGGTGGAGCGGCCGATGTAGGCTTCCACCGCGTGAGTCAGGGCGTCCATGCCGGTGGTGGCGGTGATATGCGGCGGCAGTCCCACGGTGAGGGACGCGTCCAGCACAGCATAGTCCGGGATGAGCGGGAAGTCATTGATGGGATACTTGTGGTGGGCGCGGCTGTCGGTGATGACTGCCGCAAGGGTTGCTTCGCTGCCGGTGCCCGCGGTGGTCGGGATGGCCGCAAAGGGCGGCGTGGGCAGCAGAACGCGCAGCAGGCCCTTCATCTTCTGCACGGGCTTCCTGGGCCGGGCGATGCGCGCGCTGACCACCTTCGCGCAGTCCATGGCCGAGCCGCCGCCCAGCGCAATGATGCCGTTGCAGTGGCCCTGCTCATAGAGCGTCCGCGCAGCCTCCACATCGTCGATGGTCGGATTGGGCGTATTCTGCTCATAGACGGTCATGTCGATGCGGGCGGCGACCAGCGCGCGCTCCAGATCGTCATGCAGCCCGAGCCGGTGAACGGCACCGTCCACCACCAGCAGCACCGACGAGACCTTGCGGTCGTTCAGCGCCGCCGCCAGCTCATCCATGGTGTGGAATACCTTCGGCTCGCGGTAGGGAAGCACCGGCAGCGCGATGCGGAAACCCGTCTGATAAACCCGGCAGAAGAAACGGGATAAAGCGTTCATACTCATCTTCCTTTATTAGCACATATCCGATGCGGATGGTTGCCGCCTTTCGGGGGAGAGCGCGAGAGGGGAGCTTTCGGCCCGAAAGCTGCCCCTCTCGCCATTGCTTCACTTGGTATTCAGATTGAGCATCCCGTCCACCAGCGCGATGGCCTGCGTCAGGCGCTCGTTGTAGTCACCGCGGATGATGACAATCTTGTCCGCAAAGCCAAACTCGCGGTACATGTCGAGCAGACGTTGATCAAGGGCCTCACGGCGCTCCTGCGAGCCGTTGAGGCGCATGCCGTCGTCGACCCACTTCACGTCCGGGGCGAGGTAGAGCAGCACGTCATAGCGGTCGGGGCTGATGTAGGCCTCGACCAGCTTGTTGCGGTGGCCCATGTAGAGCTCGCTGTAATAGTCGGTGACCACCGCGTCGGTATCGAAAAAGCAGACCTTGTTGGCGGTGCGCAGGGCCTGATAGTCCTGCTCGGCCTGCAGGTGCGCCATGCGGCTGAAATCCTCGTCGGTATAAATCGTCTCGTCACCGCCGAGGTACTGATCGGCATAGTAGCGCCCCACCTCCTCGGACCAAGAGGTGTTGTAGAGCTTGGCGAGGCACTTCGTGAGCGTCGTCTTGCCGCAGGACTCGGTGCCCGCGATGAGCACCTTCTTGGCGAAGAAGGGTCGGGCAGGGCCGAGAATGTAGTGCCAGTTGTTGAGAATATCGCGGCGAATTTCCGTCGCGGAGATGGGGTAGCGGCTGCGGGCAGGGTCGAACATCTCCACCGCGCTCTCGGGGAAGTAGTCGCGCAGGGTGGCTTCGTACTCCGTGTCGCCGACGAAGAACGCGTCGATGCGCTCAGGCACAACCTCCCGCATCCGGGATGCCCACTGCGCCCAGCCGTCGGGGTATTCGGGAATGTCCGTCTCGTCCAGCACGCGCACCTGAATATGGCTCATGTCCTGCACCTGCTGGCCGATCCACTGCTTGCGGAGCTGATAGGTGATTGTCGGTAGGCCCGCGTCGCGGCAGATTTTCTCGGTCTGCGTGCGGTTATCCGAGATGACCACGATGAGCAGCTCGCACTTGGTCGAGGCCTCGATGATCTGGTACAGATGCCCGCGGTGCGGCGGACAGAACCGCCCGAAATATACGCCCGTCTGGTACATGATATTCATTCCTCCCCGTGGCTACACTTCGACATGCCGGCAGAAGATTCCTGCCGTGCCATCTATTGTTACCTTGTTTACAAAAAGGCCGGACAGCCTGTTTCAGCCGCCCGGCGAGGAGGAAAGGGGATGGTCAGGAATTGATAAGGTCGACATACGCGCCGCCGTTGGGGGAGATCTGATCCTGCGGCGCTGTGCAGGCGGTCGCCATGACAGCCAAGGCCGTCAGCAGGACAAACAGGGCAAGCAGCTTCTTCATGGTGATATCCTCCTTGCGATGATAGCTTGATGATGCGGGCCGGAGGAGCGATCCGGAGTGAAGGAGGTTGGCTCGCTCTCTCACAGGCCCTACACCTAATAGACGCAGGAAAGGCGCGAAAGTTTTCATGTTCGCCCAGATTTTACATATGAAAATCCGCCTTGGCATAGCGGACGCTTCCCGTCGTTGCGCGGCGGCGGAAAAGATGGTATAATGGAACCAATACGGACACAGGAGGCCGCGTCATGAGCTTTACCCACCTTCACCTGCACACGGAGTACAGCCTGCTGGACGGCGCGTGCCGCATTCCGAGGCTGATCGAGCGGCTCAAGGCGCTGGGCATGGACTCCTGCGCCATCACCGACCACGGCGTGATGTACGGCGTGATCGACTTCTACTCCGCCATGAAGGACGCGGGCATGAAGCCCATCATCGGCTGCGAGGCCTATGTCTGCCGCGACCGCACGGACAAGAGCTTCGTCAGCCGCGAATACAGCCATCTGATCCTGCTGTGCGAGAACAACACCGGCTATCAGAACCTGATGTACCTGATCAGCGAGGGTTTCCTGACGGGTTATTATTACCGTCCCAGGATCGACTATGATCTGATCCGGGAGCATTCTGAGGGCCTCATCTGCCTGTCCGCGTGCCTCTCCGGCGACCTGCCCAAGCTCCTCCTGCAGGAGCAGTACGATCAGGCCCGGGAGTACGTCCGGGAGATGCAGGGCATTTTCGGCGAGAAGAACTTCTACATCGAGATCATGGACCACGGCATCCGGGAGGAGAAGCTGGTGCTGCCGCGGCTGATCGACCTCGCCCGGGAGATGAACGTGCCGCTGGTGGCGACCAACGACTGCCACTACATCGAGGAGACCGACGCCGAGGCGCAGGAAGTGCTCATGTGCATCCAGACGGGCAAGACCCTCGAGGACGAGGCCCGCATGCGCATGGAAACCACGCAGCTCTATGTGAAGTCCGAGGAGGAGATGCGGACGCTGTTCCGCGCCTGCCCCGACGCCATCGACCGCACGCAGGAGATCGCCGAGCGCTGCGACGTGGACTTCGAGTTCGGCGTGACGCGCCTGCCGCACTATCCCATTGACACGGGCGAAACGCCCCTCGACATGCTCACCCGCCTGTGCCGGGAGGGTCTCACGCGCCTCTATCCGGACGCGAAGGACGGCGACGAGCCCTATCAGCGCCTGCAGTATGAGCTGGACGTCATCTCCGGCATGGGGTATGTGGACTACTTCCTCATCGTCTGGGACTTCATCCACTACGCCAAGAGCCACGGCATCATGGTCGGGCCGGGGCGCGGCTCCGGCGCGGGCAGCATCGTGGCCTACTCGCTGGGCATCACGACCCTCGACCCGCTCAAGTATCAGCTCCTCTTCGAGCGCTTCCTGAACCCGGAGCGCATCTCCATGCCCGACCTCGACATCGACTTCTGCTACGAGCGGCGGCAGGAGGTCATCGACTATGTGGCGGAGAAGTACGGCCACGACCATGTGAGCCAGATCATCACCTTCGGCACCATGGCGGCCAAGGGCGTCATCCGCGACGTAGGCCGCGTGCTGGGCATGAGCTATCAGGAGACAGACGCTGTCGCGAAAGCTGTGCCCTTCGATCTGGGCATGACGCTGGAAAAAGCTCTGCAGCTCTCGCCGATGCTCCGCGCGATGTACGACGACCAGCCCGAGGTGCACCGCCTGATCGACATGGCGCTGCTGCTGGAGGGCATGCCCCGCCATGCCTCGACCCATGCGGCGGGCGTGCTCATCACGGGCCAGCCGGTGATGGAATATGTGCCCCTGCAGCGCAACGACGAGGTCATCACGACCCAATACCCCATGGGCACCATCGAGCGGCTGGGCCTGCTCAAGATGGACTTCCTCGGCCTGCGCACGCTGACCGTTATCCGCGACACGCTGGACATGATGCGCGAGCAGGGGATCGACATGAAGCCGGAGGATATCCCGCTGGACGACCCGGAGGTCTTCGCGATGATCTCCGCGGGCGATACGGACGGCGTGTTCCAGCTTGAAGGCGGCGGCATGCGCTCCTTCCTGACCAACATGAAGCCTGAGTGCTTCGAGGATATCATCGCCGCCATTTCGCTGTACCGTCCGGGCCCCATGGAATCCATTCCGCGCTACATCGCCGGCAAGCACAACCCGGAAACCGTCCAGTACGAGACCGAGAAGCTGCGCCCCATCCTCGACGTGACCTACGGCTGCATGGTGTATCAGGAGCAGGTCATGCAGATCGTGCGCGATCTGGCGGGCTACAGCTACGGCCGCAGCGACCTCGTGCGCCGCGCCATGGCCAAGAAGAAGCACAAGGTCATGCAGCAGGAGCGGGAGTACTTCGTCCACGGCAAGCTCAACGACGACGGCAGCATCGACGTGCCCGGCTGCGTCAGGAACGGCGTGCCCGAGGCCGTAGCGGAGCACATCTTCGACGAGATGACCGCCTTCGCGTCCTATGCCTTCAACAAGTCCCATGCCGCCGCCTACAGCGTGGTCGCTATGCAGACCGGGTGGCTCAAGAAGCATCATCCGGTGCCCTTCATGGCGGCGATCCTCAACAGCGTCTACGGCAATCCTGGCAAGATCGCCGGGTACATCCAGTACTGCCGGGGCATGGGCATCCCGATCCTCCCGCCGGACGTGAACCATTCCGGCTGGAAGTTCACCGTGCAGCGCCAGCCCGACGGCACGCTGGGCATTCTCTTCGGCCTCGGCGCGGTGAAGACGGTGGGGCATGGCGCGGTGACCGCCATCATCGTCGAGCGGAAAAAGGCGCTATACAAGGATATCTTCGATTTCTGCCGCCGCATCGACACCACTGAGTGCAACAAGCGCGTGGTGGAAAGCCTGATCCGCGCGGGGGCCTTTGACGCGACGGGCGCGCTGCGGCCCCAGATGTTAGCGGTCTATGAGTCTGCCATGGATGCGAACATCAGCCGCCGCAAAGCCAATGTGGACGGCCAGATCAGCCTGTTTGACATGGCCTTCGGCGAGGCGCCCGTGATCGAGGAGACGAACGTCCTGCCCAATCTCCCGGACTATCCCCTGCGTCAGCGGCTGGCCATGGAGAAGGAGATGGCAGGCGTGTACATCACCGGACACCCGCTGGATGACTACCGCGACGTGCTGCGGACGCTGGACTTCTCCACGGCAGACCTTGAGGATATCGAGGAGCGTGCCGACCACGGCATGGAGCTGGACGGACGGGCGGTCAACATGGGCGGCATCCTGACCGAGGTGAAGGGTAAGGCCACCAAGAAGGGCGCTTACATGGGCTTCGTCACGCTGGAAGACCTCACGGGTCAGATCGAGGGACTTGTGTTCCCGAAGGTGTATGAGCGGTATCAGAGCATGATGTCTGCGGATGATCTGGTGGTGCTGAGCGGCAAGCTGTCCATCCGCGAGGAGGAAGCGCCCAAGCTGCTGGTGGACCGGGTGGTGCCGCTGGAGGAGTGGAACGGCCCTGCGGCGGATGCGCCCGCCCGTCCCGCGCCGAAGCCCCAGCACCGGCAGGTGGAGGCTCAGAAGCTCACCGACGAGCAGATGGCGGCGCAGTCGGCCCGAAAGCTGTATCTGCGGGTGTCCCGGCCTCAGCTCGAGCGTGCGCTGTCCATGCTGTCGCTGCATCCGGGCAGCGTGCCGGTGTATGTGCACATCCCCGAGGAGAAGGTGACGCTGCTCGCGCCAAAGCTCCAGTGGTGCGATGCAAGCGATGGCTGCATGGAGCGGCTGTGCGGCGCGTATGGCCCGGAGAACGTGAAGCTTGTGCAAAAGTGAGGAAGCATCATGACGCAACCTGTGATCTGCTTTGACTGGGACGGCACGCTCTGCGACAGCATGACCCTGTGCGTGGAGGAGCTGCGCCTGACCCTGACCCGCATGGGATTGCCTGTGCCGCCGGACGAGGTGCTGCGCCGCTGCAACGGCCCGACGTATGAAGAGGCGGCAGCCATGATCGGCGTGCCTGCCGACCGGGTGGCGGAGTACATGGATATCCGGCTGCATGCGGGACTGGAACTATGCCCCATGGTGAACCGCCTGTTCCCCGGCGTGCGGGAGATGCTGGAGGCTTTGAAGGACAAGGCAGCGCTATGCGTGGTGTCCAACGGCATGCGCGACTATCTCGAGCTGTGCCTGCGATCCTTTGATCTGGAGGGCGTGTTCCTGAGAACGGAGACCTTTCGGCATGGCAGAAGCAAGGCGCAGGCCCTCGCGGAGGTTCTGGACGATCTCAGGCCGGAGCGCGTGTGGATGGTCGGCGACCGGCTGGGGGACATCGAAGCAGGGAAGGCCAATGGCGTCCCGACCGTCGCCGTCTGCTATGGTTATGGTACGCCTGAGGAATGGAACGCCGCGGACAGACAAGCCGTGACGGTGGAGGAGCTGTCCGAACTGCTCTCACGAAGCTGCGCACTGCAAGTTGAGCGCAAATGAGGGCTTCGATTCGGAGACCATGCTGGATGAAGTGTCAGGCAATCTGGAAGGCATGCTTGAAGAGCTCATCACTGACCGGATTGAAAGCGCGGTGACCTGCTCATTGCAGGATGATCTTCCCGAAGCATTGAGCGAAGGCCTGTTGCATTTTGAGCTTGTGCTCGCTGACGGCACACACATCAGGCCACGGGAGCACATGAGACTGCTCAGCCCGGATAAATCGAAGCAATTGCTTTGCTGCGGCGACCTCGGTGTGGATGGCTGCTCTCAGACAGTGCAGACAAGAATCAGCTGTTGGGAAACCATTGCCGAATATCAGAGCAAAGAGGATGCCGTCGCTGCCTTGTTGAAGGTGAAGAATGCGATGGATGCGGGGCTGCCTACATTTGAATTATAAAGGTGTGCAATAAGAGCGGAGCATGATGCTCCGCTCTTTTGATCGCTGCTGTGGCTGCAAAAGTGCGGCATTTTTGGAACACAGCTTTTGAGCATTTTGTCCCGTTTCAAGTGAGGACAGGGCGGCATGGTACAACAAAAGTACACCTCTTGCAGAAAAAAGACCGCGAAAAAAGAACCGCCCCATCGCTGAGGCGGTTCCTCTGAAACCCTTGATCTACCTTGCTTTGCGGCTTACTTGAAGTACCGCTCCAGCAGGCCCTTGAAAGCCTTGCCGTGACGGGCTTCGTCGCGGGCCATCTCGTGCACGGTGTCATGGATGG